>NZ_LWSK01000052.1 GCF_001642955.1 Rubripirellula obstinata
AAACGAACTAACACGTTTTTTCCGGGACCAAATCTCTTCACGGCGTTGGGCATCGCCCCGCGCGTAGTGCTAGCCCGAACGCGCGGGGCGATGCCCACGCGGCTAAACGAACTAACACGTTTTTTCCGGGACCAAATCTCTTCACGGCCTACGTCATGGCAATCATAACGCCCCTTTTAATCGTCCGTTTTGGCGACTGACAACTGTTTGAAATACGCGTCTGTTTCCGGGTCATGGCCTTGAATCATCAGCGTGCCTGATTCGACTTTCGATCCCTTTCTAGGGTTCTCGTTTGGCGGTCGATCATCGTAAAAGTTACTGACCTGAATCCCCTGGACCCAGGCTGCCATGGTGGGCCCGTCGGCAACCAACAGCAGCGTCGACCAATCATCGATCAGCCCTGCAACCAAGCGGGCGTTTTGCCGTTTGAAGAAACCGCCGGTTCCGTAGTCGGCTGGGACAAGAGGGTTTCCGCCTTCGGCTTGGTTACTGAGTTGGCATTCGTAGCCCATCATTTCCGAGCCCTCGATGCATCGGAAAAAGATGCCTGAATTCATTTCAGGTTTGGGCATTTTGAACTCGGCCAACAGCACAAAGTTGCCATACGATTGCTTGGATTCTAATTGGTTCCGCCCGCCCTTGGCGTGTAACCAACCTTGGTCGTTGACCGAAAACTCGCCGGGCATTTTGGGATACTTCGTCCACTGCGAAAGCTTTTTGTCGAGCGTGTTTTCCAGCCCAAGCGGTCGCAACCGAATCTCACGAAATTCAATGCTGCCCTTTTTGTGTTGCAAGCCAATTCGCCCTGCCGGGAAACCGATTTCGTCGGTGTACTCACAGACTCCTTCGCCTTCGATCGAAACCGTGATGTCATTTTCATTGACAACAATTTCCAGTGATCGCCAATCGTCGGTTGGCACTGTTTTCGATTGCGATTTCTGTTTGCCGACGACGCTGCCGGTTGGAAAGGCAGGGGCATTGTCGGCAAGATTGATTTCAAAACAGTCAACGCCGGAACCGTCGGGTTCCAGAGGCGTTCGCAGAAACACACCGCTATCGGTGTCTTTGCCGCAACGATATTGAAGTCGCAGTTCAAAATTCAACCAAGGCATCGACGTACACAACAACGACTCTTCTCCCCCGGTGACGGCAATCGTTTGATCTTTGACGGACCAATTCGCCGGGCCAGCGATCTCCCAACCGTAAAGCGTGTGGCCGTCAAAAAGTCGGATCCAACCCTCGGCCGCAACTTCGGCTGGTAATCGGGCGGCCAACAATTGCTCGGCACTGGCTTCGTAGGACTGCGGTGCCACGATCACTGGCGGTTTGGCAGTCGGGTTTTCGGTGATGGTTTGTTGTTTACAGCCGGTGGCTAGAATGATGACAAACAGGACCAGACACGCAGCGAGCGGTTCCCTGTGCCGAAGCGGCGACAGCAACGCGGTCGCAGCCGATTCGCTGTCGGCCCTTCGGGGCTTCGCGTCGGAATGAACTTGTATCCTGGGGCTGACGCCCCAGGCTAAGTGCTGCCGCCACTTCGTGGCTGAGGTGCGGCTGACCAGCGGCGATCGCTTATTGCGTTTCATCGTATCCATACCTTTGAAAGTATTCTTGCCATGCTTGTTTAATCTTTGTCTCGTCTGCTTCGCTAAGGCTGTGCTTGTTGACTTCGTAGCCGCGATGTTCAGTATCAACCCAGGACTGAAACGTCGGGCGAACAGACTCGAAGTCTGCGAGATGAAGCTTGTCGTAGATCCGCTGCAGAGTGCCGACGGGATCCTTGGTTAGTTCTTCGTAACTGATATCGATCATACGCCTGCTAGACATCTTGTCACGATCACGATGAAAAGCGTTATACATTCGCGAGAAGCATTCGATCACGTACTCGGGCAAATCATCCTCGCAAGGTTTCTGCATTGCTTGAACTTCGTCCAGGCTATTCCACAATCGACAAGTCGATGGATACAGCGCTCTTGGATCGCGAGTGATGTGAATGAACTTTGCATCGGGGAACGCCTCGGCCAGTTGAGCGATTCGGCCCGTGTGAGTTGGGCTCTTGATGATCAACGGTCGGCCCGTCGAGACGCTGACGGCAGCAAAAAAATGTCGCAGTTTTGTTAGCCAACGAAGGCGACTTTTCTGATCAATGCTGCTGAGGTCCAAGTAGTCAAGATCGACCGCTCCTTCATTCGGAAAAGCAATCCGACGATAGGGTGACGGCAGCCCCAAATTCATCAGCGCAAACTCGTCTTCTTGCGGCCGGTCCCAACCGGCGGCCATGTTGTCCATCGGTCGCTTGCCCGGCAACAACCATGTCGCAAACCGCCGAAAGAACCACTGTGAAATGAGGAAATGGTGCGGTGCAAAACATTGGTAGGTGGACGGACTGCTGTAACGTTCGTCGCGGACCATCAATTCATGCAGCATCGTGGTGCCGCTTCGCCAATGCCCAACGATGAAGACGGGCGGCCCGTGCAGAACGGCTTGGGCGAGCCGTCGGCCAAAAAACAGTCGCTGAATCCCAGCCATGACGGTATTGAAGGGAGTCGCAATCGAAATGCTGATCAGCAACCCGAAACGGCTTGGATGAATTCTGAAACGACCAGATTTCAGCAACGAAAACCACGCAACCGGTCGCATCCCGTGCCAAAACCGGGGCGAATAGAATGGATATCGATGGAACTGGGATGTCTCAGCCAAAAAACTGATCAGGGTAGCAGAGTTAGAAATCAAAAAACGAAGGAACCAAATCGGCTCACCCACTGTAGTTGACTACCGGATGACCGTGCAGCGGGATAGATTACTCGACACACCGATTGCCCGTTCGAACCCATGTTTTCCGAATCAAAATGCCCCCGATCCCCATTCACAATTCAACTGACGATTCCGATTCCCCGGAAGCCCGCGAATTATCGATGGTGGATTTGCAGCGACATATCCGGGAAATGTACTTTGAAAAAGACGCCGCACGTGGCGTGGACGGTACTTTTATGTGGTTAATGGAAGAAGTGGGCGAGCTAGCGTCGGCGCTGCGGGGCGACGATCAAGAAAACTTGGCCGAAGAGTTCGCTGACGTGATCGCTTGGTTGGCCACAATCGCCAACGTCGCCGGCGTTGACCTCAATGCGGCATTGGTCGCCAAGTACGGAAGCGGTTGCCCTGGCTGTTCTCGGTTGGTTTGCCAATGCCCCAACAGCGAGAAACCTTAGCCGTGAATCGTAGCCAAATTTGGATCTTTGCGGTTCTGTTGGCCGGATGGAATGGAGCTGCGCTGACCGCAATTGTGGCCGCTGCGGAAGATCAGGCGGCTGCTAAATCCGCCAACGTGATCGCATCGGCTGGCCTCGATGGGCACTACCGCGTCGGACGCTGGACAGGCATTCGTTTGGCAGAAATCAATTCGGCCGATACCGTGATCCAGACTCGTGATGGCGACGGCGTTCGAGTCGACTTCAAAAGCCGGATGACTGCGGATGGTCCGTCGGATTGGGTTTACGTTCTTCCTGGCAGCGAAGCCGCGCCGTTGTCGGTCGTTCGCGATGGTGAAACGATCTTGAAAGATCGATTGCCGACAGTGGGTTCGCCCAGCCGCGGACCCGCAATGCTTCCCGTCGACATGCCCTGGACCGTGGTCTTTGGCGACCCATTGGGGCTGGACAAAATCGGCAAAAATGAACTCCTTCGCCGCGCCGCAACCGTGGCGGTCACTGTCCCCGAATCGGCCAGCGACTTACCCGATGCAGCGATCGGATATGACGCGATCGACGTGATGCTGGTCACCGGCAGCGGCGCAGACGTCTTGTCACAACTGGATCAGACGCAAGCCGACGCGGTCGTGGGTTGGGTGAAGTCCGGCGGACGCATGGTAATGACGCTTGGACAATCAGCACCCGACTTACTCGCCGCAGCACCCTGGCTAAGTGAACTGCTGCCCTTTGATCCTTCACAAATCGTTTCGATCAATCCCTCGGCAATCGAGACCTACACCGCGACCCAAACCCAGCTTGATTCGTTCGATGGAATCAAGCTTCCGCGTGAGAGCGGCAAAGTGTTGGTGATGGGCCGAACCAATCGGCGAACAATCACACCGATTGCATCTCAGTTCAATGTTGGTTTCGGAACCGTCGTGGTCGTCGCAGCCGATTTGGACGCGGAACCTTTTCTTGACTGGCCCCAGCGGTTTGATTTCGTCACCGCGATGACGGGCGACAGTGTTTTGCCGCCCGATGCAGCCGACAAAGTTCAATCACGGCGAACCGCCTACGACGATTTGGCCGGTCAACTTCGCATGACGCTGGACCAATTTCCGATTCGCCGCGGCGCGGGTTTTTCAGTCATCGCACTGATCTTGCTGGGACTGATCGCGCTCATCGGGCCGCTTGATTATTTGCTGATCAACCGAGTTTTGGGCCGACCACTGCTCGGTTGGATCAGTTTCCCGGTGACCGCCATCGCGATCTCGGGCTTGCTGGTGTGGCAATCGCTTCCCGACGCCAAGCGAGTCTCGTCGAATGAAGATCAGCCCAAAGGAATCCAGTGCAATCGAGTCGAGTTTATCGACATCGACGCCGTCAGCGATCCCGTCATCGGACGCGGGGAATCCATTAACTTCTTTTACACGCATGACGCGGGCAGCTATGACGTCAACATCGCGATGGATGACGACATGCAAGCGATGGCGACCAACATCTCGTCCTCCGCGGCAGCCTTTGGTTATCCCGGCCAGTCCTTTGGTGGGATTCAAATTGGACTCGAAGACACTCGCTTGCCCGCGTATGACGCAACCAGTGATCTGGATCACGATCCTAGTCTGCCGTTGTTAACTGGGCTGCCGTTGGCACCGCGCAGCAGCAAGGGTTTCTTTCACCGTTTTAGTTTTCGCGGCGAGTTGTCGTCACAAGTTGAATTGCGTCGCCGCCGTGGCAGCGAATTACTGCAGGGCGAACTGGTCAATCCGCTGCCGGTCGATTTGCTCGATGGAATGTTGATCTTTCGCAATTGGGTTTACCTATTGCCCACACGTTTCAAGGCCGGCGGACGCGTCGGTTCACTGAAGGAACTGCGTCAAAAGAATTTCAGGTGGTTGTTGTCGCGGCAGCAAGCGATTGAAAGTTCATCGCAAACCGAAGCTTGGGACCCGGGGCAAACCAATGACCTGCGACGGCTAGCCGAAGTGTTGATGTTCCACCAAGCCGTCGGCGGAACCACCTACACACAACTGAAACATGAACCGCTATCGCATCTCGATCTAAGTGACGCCCTAACCAGCGATCGATGCATCCTGATGGGGCGGCTGGAAACTTCGCTGACCAATGTGAACGTCAAGTCAACGATGATTGATGAACCGATTCAACCGGGCGGAGAAACACTATCACTGTTACGAGTCGTGTTGCCGGTGGTCACAGCCAAGCGATAGGTCGAACGCATTTTGAGAATTGATGCGATGGCGAGGATAACCACGAATGTTGTGACCGCCTGTTATCCGTGGTCCCGCGAAAGCCATCCGTGGTTAACTCTTCGTTGTAGCCGGTTTTTTGCTGGCCACAAAAGGCACAGAAGACACAATGAACCCGCTTCGAGGAAACTTGGTGATCCATTAACATGATTCCGACGTAGAAATTCCGCCGAGATCACTTTTCCAAACGCATCTGAAACTCCACCATGATCAAAACCGTTGACCTGACCAAGAAATACGGCGACGCGTTCGCGATCAAGAGCATTGATTTGAACTTGGATCCGGGTGATTTGTTTGGGTTCATTGGGCCAAACGGGGCAGGGAAGACGACGACGATGCGGATCATCGCAACGTTGTTGGAACCCAGTTGGGGTGAAGCCTACGTGTGTGATTACAGCGTTCACACATCGCCCAAGGAAATTCGCCGCTTGGTCGGTTATATGCCCGACTTCTTTGGCGTTTACGACGACATGACGGTGGTCGAGTATCTGGAATTCTTTGCGGCTTCGTATCGCATCGGCGGTGAGACGCGCCGCAAGCGTGTCAACGAAATGCTGGACATTGTTGACTTGGATTTCAAGCGAGACGCGTACGCCAATACGTTGTCTCGCGGACAAACACAGCGACTTGGACTCGCACGCACGTTGCTGCATGACCCGCAAGTGCTGCTGCTTGACGAACCTTTGTCAGGCTTGGATCCGCGGGCTCGGATTGAGATGCGAAACCTGCTTCGCAAACTTGGTGAGATGGGGAAGACGGTGATCGTTAGCAGTCACATTCTGCCCGAGCTTGCCGATGTGTGTAACAAGATCGGCATCATCGATAAGGGCGAACTGAAACAGAACGCCACCAAGCAGGAAGTCATCCGAATGGTTCGGCAGCACACCGTGTTGGTGATCGAACCAGCGTTACCTGAAAAGATGGATGAAATTTCAGGACTACTTTCCGATCACGCACTGGTCCAAGGATGCGAGACCGGTGACGGAGCGGTGCGAGTGGTGCTAAAGAGCGACGCGCAGGACTACAGCGAGCTGCCACGATTACTGATCCACAACGGAATCGACTTAAAGAGTTTCCGCGAAGAAGAGCTGGATCTCGAATCAGCCTTCATGGCGCTGACCAAGGGCACCAGCACACGAATGTAGATGTCGAGGATAGGCGAGGATAACCACGGATGGCTTTCGCGGGACCACGAATTATTGGGCAGTCACAACATCCGTGGTTCCGCGAAAGCCATCCGTGGTTAATTTTTCTCCGATGTTGCCCGATCTAATTCCGCAGCCGCTAAAACCCGCAGGGTGCGATTAGTAAACCGAAAGTGCCGAAAGTTTCGCGAACACTCGAACCACTGACGTGCCGAAAGGTAGAAGCACCGGCAATACGCTGAATGTCATCCTTTACGCTGCGTTTCCGAGACGATACTCAATTCATGCACCGATCAAGCTACGTAACGTTTGTCGTCTGCATGCTACTGAGCATCACGTTGTCTGCGACGCAAGCCTCTGCCCAGACGCTCGACGACAACGGGCTTTGGTTCGCTGCGTTTGGGAACGGGACGATCGAGTCGACGTCTGATCGTTCAACACCGCTTCTGTGGTGGTTTGACGCTCACTACCGACTACGTGATGACAGCGACGGATTCAACCAAAGTATCCTTAGGCCAGGACTGGGCATATCTTTGGTCCAGGATCAAGCCTTGTGGGCGGGATATGCGTGGATTCGCACATCGCCAACTAGCGGTTCAGCAGACTTTGATGAGAATCGATTCTGGCAGCAATGGACGGCGACTCCGTCCGCGGGCGATTATCGATTTCTGCACCGAAGTCGGTTTGAACAACGCTGGGTCGAGACCGGTGATGACGTCGGTCTGCGTTGGCGTCAATTGCATCGTGCGCAGAAGATCATCACGAACTGCCCGCAATGGTCGCTGATTGCGTGGGATGAAGTTTTCTTCAACTTAAACGACACTGACTGGGGAGCCGATGCGGGTCTCGATCAAAACCGCGCTTTCCTCGGGTTCGGGTACAAGTCTTGCCCGCACGCCCCAGTCCGCACCGAGATCGGTTACCTCAATCAATTCATCAACAACCAGGGCGGAAACGACGGAATGAACCACATTCTGTCGATCAACTTCTTTTTCTAAAATCGCAACCACGGATACTTCGCAGTCACAACATCCGTGGTTCTGCGAAAGCCATCCGTGGTTAACTTTCCTTCGTTACAGAATCGAATGTTCGCCCCCGATTCGACTGGACACGATCGCCACACCAAGAGACGCGTTCTTACCGACGCTATCAAGCTTCGTCCCATCCCCAATCAGCGGTTTCCAAATTCGCTACATCACCCCTTCCGATCGTCCCGTTACTCTCGGCACGAACGGTCGCCGCGGCGATCAAAATCGAAAGCATCCAAACTACAATTGCCAATCGCTTTACAACTACTAATCGCTGCGTGATCATCTGACTGTTCCCCATGCTCCAGACTAGGCCACCTCAACCCTTGGGTCTAACGCACTTTAGGCTTGGCGGCAACAAAAATCTTGCTGATTGTTCAAAGGTGTTCACGCACGCTCCTGGACGCAAAGGGTTGTGAAGTGGGCAATCCTTCAAAGGCAGGCTACCGACAACCTTGGTGGCACACGGCTTTTTGGTGATCAATGCATCATTGGGTTAGCCAAAACTCCGTCCGAGCTTCTTTGTCCATGTTGCACCGAAACCGAATCCTGTCCCACCGCCCTGACCGATGGCGAACAGGTGGTCGAACTCAGCGAGTCTTTCGAGAAGATGTCTTATCGCTGTAGAAACGAAATCGTGCGGGAAATGAATAGGTGAACCACAGAGACACAGAGCTTTTGGATTTGATTCCTTTCAACAACTCTGTGCCCCTCTGTGTCTCAGTGGTTTCAGCTCACCAATAGGAGACTATGCAAGATCCTTGTCAATTCCCAAACCCGCTACGGAAGGCGGCGAAGTCGGTCAGGCCGATGTTGCCGTCGCGGTCGGCGTCCAAGCCGCTGTTGAAACCATTGTTCAGATCCTGAGCGTCAAAATCGAGCCCAAACGTTGCGCGGAACGCTGCGAAGTCTGCTAGGCCGACTTGGTCGCTGGCGTCGTCGTCGCCGTACTTGCGGAAGAAACTGTCGATAAGCGTCTCGCTTTTGGCGCGGTAACGCAATTCATAGTTGCCATTAGCCAACGTCGGCAAGACACTGGGATTGGTTCCCGAGATCACGGAAGGCCCACCGGTAAACGTCAACGTTGCAAGCGTTGAACCGTCGCTAACGACTTGCGACACCGCGATGCCAGTGACCAGTTGATTGGTGGTCGTGTTACGCAATTCAAAGTCAGTGGGCAGAACCTCAGCGATCCCTTCAAACAGAACTTCGATCGATGTCAGTTCTGACCGGCTAGATCGAGTATCGTTGATCGTAACGGAGTCATTGCCAATCGATGCGCCAATCGTGACCGCATAGTCTTCCACCTCACCATCAGCGGCTAAGCCAGTTGGGCTTAGCCCACCAGCACTGCTGACGCGTACCCGAGCGAACGTGGCACCGGTCGTCGCGTCCGGGGGAGCGTTGTAGTTGAGTGTCTGTAGTCCGCTGCTAACCGAAACGCTATCAAGAATCTGTTCGTCCTCGTCCCACATCCCGTCTTGATCGAAATCAATCCAAGCATCGACCAAGGCGTCATCTGCATTTTGCAGTTCAATATTGATTCCGGCTTGTTCGCCCGGCACAATACCGCCAAAAAACACCCCGTCTTCATCACTGCCGTCGCCATCGGCGTTCGGGCTGGGTTGCCCGTCAATTTCGGCATCACGGGTGTTGCCAAGACGTGGGCCAACGGCAATGTGCCGCGCGCCGTCCTGAGCAACCAATGTCGGGAACCCTTCCAACGTCGCTGTTTGGAATACGATATCGCTGTCGGTCCCCAGACGTTCACCGGCCACGAATCGATCGCTTGCTCCGAACGCTGAAACCCAGCGTCCAGAGCTACTCGCAGCAATGCTAAAGCCATCGTGGACTTGTGTGCTTAGGCTCAGCGGTGCGGGAATCGACCAAGACTGCCCATTGTCGCTGGAAATAGCAAACCAAACGCGGTCGCCAGCAGCGAAGCCAAGCACGTCATTGGATGTCCATGTCGCGATCCAATTGCCTAAGCCATCGGCAGTCACTAATCCGGTCCTTTCGTCGGATTGGTCATTGACTGTTCGATATTGCGGCGTGCCGGAACCGTCATTTAGGAACGTGAAATTGTAGGAGTCAAAAGAATGCGGATCGGACCAAGTGAGGCCACCATCGGCCGATGACGAAGCCATGATCGATGCATCAGACGAAGAAAAATCATACGCCGACCATGCGACGATTGCGTTTCCTTGTTCGTCCAACGTGAGCCGGACGCCCTGATCGTCTACGTTGGTATCGCTTAAAGCTAGGTCGCTGAGCGGTTGTGGTGCCGACCAAGTTTGGCCATTATCCACCGAACGAGAAATGATGACATCTTGGTCGGTGCCAATCGTGCCGCCGAGATCATTGTTGGTGGAACCGACCAAGATCCAATCGCCACCAGGGTGAATCTCGAGCATGTAATCGCCCGCAACTAGCCCATAAGTATATGCCTGGTCCACGTTGAGAATTTCAGGCGCACCCCAAGTCTGACCATTGTCTGAAGAACGCGAAATCACAGCTTGCGTGTAAGGTGGAACAATAGTGGAAGACCGCGAATCCCAAAGAGCAACCCAGTTGTTTTCGCCATTGGGCAATATCTGATAAAGAGAGTCATCGCGAGTGTAACCATCTTCCTGCGAGTTGATTGGCGTAGGTGAAGACCAAGTTTGTCCTCCGTCGACCGAGCGAGCAGACATTACATCGACATCGTAAGCACCGCCGCCACTCTCGACCTTGACGGAAGTCCAAGTCGCCATCCACTGATCCCGGCCGAGGTAATTGACTCGGACATCGCCGTCAGCGCTTACGCGCGAAGTAGCACTGGCATCAAGCAGTTGCGGCGTAGACCATGTCTGTCCATCATCACTTGACCGAGCAAAGTAGATGTCCCAGTCGAAATAATCTGGGCCGACGGGGGTGTCGTTGGATGACGACCAAGTTGCCACCCAATTACCCTGATCGTCGGTCGCCACTGAAGGATATCCTTCATCGTTCGAATCATAAGGTGAAGTTGGACTCAGAGCCTTAGCATTGGACCAAAACATAGGTGTCGAAACCGGAGCGTCTCCGAAATCAAGAACCAAGTCGTCCGACGATTCAATCTCGATTGCGTTGGAGAACTCAGAAGTGTTGCCAGCCGAATCTGTGATAGTGGCTGAAAGATACGCGGCTTGATCAGGCAGGGCGGCAAAACTTCGCACATGGACGGACTTGCCCGCATTCGCTTGACCGATCGTAACTGCACCTAGGAAGCCCTGACCTTCACCACGGCCCGAAGGATCTTGCTGTTCGCTCCAGAAGAATTCAACACGAAAACCGTTGCCAGCAGCGGTGTCCAGTTCAAAAACGACATCCGTCGTTGAACTAGTGACGACTGCCCGCTGAATCGTTGGATGATTCTGTAATCCGTTTGGTCCCGTATCACTATCGCCAAGATCATTGACATTCGCGCCAGCCGGACTGAGGTCAATTCCAAGCGAACCGTTTTGAAAAATGGCGTTACCAAGAATCGAGTTACCCATTCCAGAGACAACGCCGACACCCGCAGCCCCGTTGAAGGCGATGATGTTACCTGTGCCAGGTTCAATGGAGCCAACAAAGTTATCGGACGCTCCTGCAGTAAGAAGAACCCCTGTGATTCCGTTGGGAATGGCGCTGGTTCCCACTGCATCCGTTCCAACTTTATTTCCAGCGATGACGTTGAAGTCTGTTTGGACAAAAATCCCAAATCCCCCATGTCCACTGATGAGGTTTCCTTCCACTTCATCGGCAATGCCGTCGCCGTTAGTCCCAATGCGATTGCCGTTGGAACCGGGTTGAATAAAAATTCCCGTCGATGCTGGCGTAGCCGCAGCGTCGCCAGCAAGATTCGTCCCGATGTAGTTCGATTCGATAACATTGTTGCCTTGAGCCAACCCAATGCCCAATCCAGGCATTCGATTGATTGCAAAACCACGGATGACCGAATCAGTTGCGTACACAAAGAAACCATCACCTTGGTCAAGGCTTGCGCCACTGATTTCGATCATCGGTGTGCCATTCCATCCAGTTTGCGTGGTGGCATCTAAAGAAACTGAATCGGTAATCATCGGTAGTTGCCATTGCAGCGGTATCGAATGAGGTCCACTGCCTGGAATGTCGAAGCGAATTCGATCGCGTCCGACCGTCTCATTTGCGTCAAGCATTGCTTGGCGAAGAGATCCAGCGCCATCGTCCAACGAGTTGGTGACAACGAACTGCGAGACCGTCGACAGCGCTTCGACCGCATCGATGTCCGCGCCCACCGTGGTTCCGCCAGTGCCTCCATTGTTCGGATCGTCCACTAACTGAATGGCATCGAATTGCAGTATTCCTTCGGCGAAACCGGGAAAGACTTGATCAATGTCAAGCTCGGCGATCCCGCCCGCGGCGATGCCCAGTTCAAAAAAGCCATCGCCATTGGTGTCCAGTGCTGGATCCAACAGCGTCAACGTGTCACCAGTGGGACGAACCGCGACGAATGTCCGTTCGACAAATTGACCGATTTCGTGAATCCTCAAATCAGGGTCGCTTTGACCCGAGTTGGTCAGCAGGTTGTCATCGAATTGCAGTTCGACCAATCCACCACTGCCCAGTGCCAGTGTTCCCGGATCCGAAACGCCGCCACCTACCGGGAAATCAGGGGCACCGAGTGCCGCCGTATCGATGATCGCATTGGGTTCCGTTGGCGCGGGGCCGCCGCCAAACAGCGGGTCGTACCGGATGACAGAGTCGGCGAACGGTCGGGACACTTCTGTCTTGATCGAATCAAGCAGTCCGCTAAGTTCCAAAGTCGCCCGTCCGCCAGTGGCCTCGTAGAAGTTGAACGAAGAAATCCCATTGTCGCCGTTGACTTCAAACTCGTACGCTTGGCGGTCAAAGTCGACCCATTCATTTGGTGACAGCGGATCGGGTGTGATAACAATGTACGCAGCTTTAAAGTTCTTCTGCGAATTCAAATGGTTTGGCACTCGTTCGCCATCGATCGCAATGATGTCTTCGATCGACATGTTTGTGATCGCATCGGCAGTGAACGTTGTCGTGCCGTTTGAGTAGGTGCTGTTGGAAACGCCAGTGGCAATTTGAAGATCGGGAACTTCGGCGGCCGGTATCAGCCCCATCAGATAGAGTTCGATGGGACTGTAAGGAAGGGAATTCCCACCGTTGGCAATCGTGCCGAAGCCGTCCGCCTGATAAGTTCCGTCGCCCAAATCCACGAGCGTCGAACTGTCCCAGCCGCCGAGTTGTCCATTGGCGCTTGAGTATCCCCAATGTCTGCTTACGGCAGTGGGTACTGAATCAAGGAACATTCCCCATCGGTGCGCAATCTCGTGTAAGCTTGGACCACCACGTAGCGTGGTTGGGGACGATAAGTGAATGGCGCTTTGTAAGTTGCCGTTCGACCCAAAGCTGTTCGTGTAGTCGTACAGACTGGTTCCAGTTCCCGTCACATCGTTTTGCACGCCAAAATTGATCCCGCTATAGCTGGCGGACGAAGATTGGTCGTTTGTAAAGATCAGGAAGTCAAAGTCGTCTTGCACCTGTTCATAAAACTGCCCCGTCAATTCCTGCATTTGATTCCATGTCATTCCGTCCGAAACTTGGTCGTAGAGTTCTTGGCTTACTTGAAGTGAAGCAACCCGCTGCGAACCAAGAACAGTGAGGGTGGAGTCAGCCCCAGGGAAGACGGATTGCGCGTCCTGAACGGATGGGTTTGGATCAATCAGGTCGTCGATGCCGTCGCTATCAAAGTCGGTGTTGTAGACATACTGTCCACTAAAAAAATATAGACCAGAATCCGTTTCGGTCCCTAACTGAACGTAAAACCTCTCGTTTGTTGGAATGCCGGAAACGGTAACCGAAGTACTGGTCAAACCACTGTTGTTGTAGATGTCGTAAACGCCAGGGGTGGAGCCGATTCGCAGCCAGTATTCACCTGCCCCCTCTTGGGTCCATTGGAACGTTGTCGTGGTGTCAGTGACGTATGTCTCCGGCGGTGGAGAAGTCAAAATCGCGGCGGCCAATAAATTCCTGGCCTCTTGTCGCTCAAACGTCAGTTTTCGCCGTTGGCTGCGCTGGTGATTGCGTTTGCGAGAAACTACCGTTTTACGGTTTCGTCGATCGGTCAACCGTTTGAAAATGTCGATTCGTCGCGTTGGCATGGATAGGCTTTTCTTTGAGGTTATCTACTGAATCGGCTTCGCAGAGGCGAGCCGCATCTTGACCCTCTGAGCAATCACATGCAACACTTTGGAGACATTCTAAATAGCGTTTTTTAACGAAACATTTTCTTTGTGATTTTCGAAAGAATCTTTCCTGATTCGTTCGGCGTTTGGTGTTTTACTCGTAGACCGCGAGTCGCTCATTTCGTTTCGGCGTGACAGTACACGCGTTTGTGCCAGGGTGACGCACCGGAGCCTGGATGAGTTTGCTTTGCTGTGGTCGCTGACCCAATGCCATGGCGTTTCCACTAGAATGACAATCGTGTCTCGATTTCCTCTTGTGCTAGCTTCTATGTCGCTATGGATACAAATACGCCTGTGAATCAATCGCCACGATCGATAACTTTATTGCTCCACGAAATGGCAACGGGGCAGGGTGATGTGGAGAAACTGTATGAGCGGGTTCGCTTTCAGTTTCATCGAATCGCCGAGAACTTGATGCGGGGTCGGCCTCCGCATGAGGCTCCGCCAAGTACCGCGATCGCGGACGACATTTTCTTAGACATGATCGATCTTGGTGAGTTTCATTGGGAAAACCGTCGGGCGTTTTTTGCCTATGCCGCTACTGCGATGCGGCGACGGATTGCTAACCACTTCCGCGATGCCAACCGAATCAAACGAGGTGGCGACTTCCAACAGCAACCGTTGACCGGGAACATTCTTGTCGACGCTCGTTCCGACATCCCCGAGCAAATGGTTGAAGTAAGCGACCTGCTTGATTCGCTACACGAAAAACACCCGCTTGCAATCGAGGCGCTGGACCACTGGGCGTTCGGCAATTGGACCTTCGAGGAAATCGCGGGGATGATGGACAAGACCGAGCATCAAGTCGAATACTTGGTGCGAATCGGAAAGAAGATTGCGGAAAGGGCGATTCGTGAAGCAAACCACTAGCAACGAAAAGCGTGACTTGCAGATCGCTGAATTCTTAGAGCGTGCCGAAGGAGTTCCGAAAGTCGAGCAAATTAGACTCGCTAACGAAGTGTTCCCCCAGGATTCGGATGCCCGGTCGTTGGTGTTGGATGTTCTGAACACGCATTCGGGAAACCAATCCCTGATCGAAGTCTGGGACGTCGTTCGATCGAAGTCCGGTTCCAGCAAGGTCGTCGACAAAACGACGGTTGCAAGCTTTTCCACCGACAAAGACACAACACGAATTCGCACTGGATCACTGCCAACGATCCCCGGTCACAGACTCGGCAAGGTCATTGGTCGCGGCGGGATGGGGATCGTGGTCGAGGCATTTGATGAAGGTTTGCAAATCGATGTCGCGATCAAGCTGATTCGTGACAAGCTGATGGAAACCGATTCGGCTCGCCTGCGTTTCTTGAATGAAGCTCGCGCGGTCGCGAAACTAAGGCACACCAACATTGTCGGAGTGGTGCGTGAAGGTGAAACGGCTGATGGGACACTGTGGTTCTCGATGGAACGCATCATCGGCACGCCGCTCAACGAAATCATTGCCGGTGGCGTGCTTCCGATCAAACAAGCAGTATCGATAGCGCGCGGGATCTCGGCAGGGCTAGCATTTGCGCACGAGAAAAACATCCTGCATCGTGACATCAAGCCCAGCAACATCATCGTCGATCGTGAAGGTCTCGCGAAAGTGGTTGACTTTGGTTTAGCAAAGGATATTCAGGCCAACCACCAATACACGCTTGAGGGCAGCGCCGTCGGCACGCCCGCCTACATGTCGCCCGAGCAAATTTCGAAGGAATTCGGCGAGGTGTCTGCGGCGACGGACGTTTACGCAATTGGTGGCGTGCTTTACGCGATGCTGACAGGCGGTCCACCGTTTGAATTTGACGAGGATCTAAAGCTGCTTGATGCGGTAGTCAAAAAGCCCCCGGAACCTGTCAACGCGATTCGTCGATCCGTCCCCAAAGACCTTAACAGCATTTGCCTAAAGTGCTTGGAAAAGAACCCCAGCCAGCGATATCAGAGTGCCGAAGCCTTGGTCGCCGATCTTGATCGGTTCGCCAGCGGGATCCCCGTGACTGCCCATCCGATTGGTCCAGCAACTCGCAGTTACCGATGGGCCAAACGGAATCCGATCGCCGTGGCCGTGCTCGGTGCGCTATCGATACTGCTGTTTGCGGCCGCGTATTTCTGGAATCAGTCGAACCAAAATGCTGAGATTGCCGGTGCTCGTGCAGCGACGCTTCAGGAGCAAAAGCAAGAGATCAACAACAAGGCTGCTGCACTGGTAGAAGCCAACGAGTTGATGCAGCAGCAGCTCTACGGAGCCGACGTCCGCGACGCAGCAAGTTATCTAGAAGATGGTCGTTTCAAGGTCGCCTTTGAAAAGACGATGGAACTGATTCCCGAGCCGGGTGAAAAAGACCGTCGCGGGATTGAATGGAGAATGCTGTGGAACCGCATCGTCGGCCCCTATCGGATGCACTACGCCTGTGGTTCTTGGTTTGGAGATCCTTTTCAACACTTTTCACTTTCTCATGACAATCAAACGCTGGTGTTCGCAGACACGGACGTCGCATTTTTCTGGGACTATTCCATTGGGGAATTGAAGCGGACCGTTCGCGACATCAGGACCCCTCGCTACCTTGCAGACGGGAAAACGATTGCCTTTGCTCGATCCGGGGAGCTTTGGCTGGGCGATGCTGAAACACTGGAACCAAGGCTCAAAGTGAAGATTGGCGGAAATGTCAACGAGATCATCTCGGATCACGACGGGAAACACTTTGTTGTGCTCTTTGAGGACGATGAGAACTTCCATCACTTTGAAGTTCGCTCATCCGAAGATGGATCACTTCTCTATTCGGGAGCCAAGTCAGAGGCGAGACATCGAAAAGCCAAGTTCTCACCCGATGGAAATCTGCTAGCGATCGCATGCAATGATCGCTTCGTTCGAGTCATTGATTTGAAAACTGAAGAAGTCAAGGAGCTAAAGAACGGCTACATTCCAATCGGCCTCGATTTTTCGCCCAACGGAAAATACCTTATTGCCTGTCCGCTGGGCTACGTTGCCAAGATTTGGCGGACCGATAGCTGGGAAATCGAGTCTGAACTGAAGGGAAACGATAAAGCATGGAGGATGGCAAGGTTCACACCCAGTGGCGACAAGCTCATCTTGGCTGGTTTCGACGGTCGGATTTGGGAGTATCGCGTGAGCGACTGGAGATTGCTTGGTAAGCACTCCGCAGGATTGACCGTATGGTGGGGCGACATTTCACCATCAGGCAATCATCTGGTTCTTGGTGGGGCTACTGGAAAACGGAATTCGCAAGAAGGCTATTCCAGTGGCGGTGGAAACGGAATTCGCGTCTTTCATTTGGACAGAGACTTCGAGCAAGGGCTTCGTTGGGAAGACTGGGGAACGAACCTTGCGATGGGATCCCCGGACGACTGGACGCCGGCCCATTCGACTGAACACCTTGGCAATAAGATCGCCAGCGTCGCGGGGGACTCAAAATCATTGCTACTCTTCGATACCAATCTCGGTGAATCGAACGACCCGCGAACGTTCGATTTTAAGGATATCGTTGTCGAGCAATTGCAGACCTTTGGCAGTGGACGCTACTCTGCCGTTGTGCCAACCCATGGTGGACTTGGTTACGTGGATTGGACTGACCAGAGCCTGCACTGGATCGATGAAGTCCAGCGAGTGTTGTTGCTCTATCGTGACAACCAAAGCCCTCAAGAACTGTGGATTGTTGCGGATCAGGGGCTGGCTAAGTTCACACCGGGGCAGTCATCTGGGTTGCTTTGGTTCGACCTGCCCTTTGCCCCGACGGTGTTGCGTCGTTTCAACGGCATCACCTATCTGGCGGGTGGATCGCAACTTGCGGTGCTCGACGAATCAATGAAATTGAAATGGCAGTTGCAACTTTCCGAGGGGAACATCACGCAAATGGAAGTGATCGATCCGCTTCATGTGGTCTATTCAATTGGTGGTGACGAGGTTTTCAAGCAGAGTGTTGACCCATTGCGGAAGCCTAACCCTGATCCTCAACCCTGGATGGTCCTGCCCGGTGTTCCTAGCGTGATGCGGGTGTTCAACGATGGCAAGAGAATGATCGTCCAGTGCCGCCCAAACATCATCGAAGTTATCGACACCCAAACGCGGCGCACGCTTTTGGAGGCTCCCACGAACGTATTGGACGACATTCAAGTGTCCCCATGGAGCGATTGGCTGACATGTTCCGGTTACCATATCAAGCAGTTCCGTGCGAAAACGGATGCCGATGTTCTGGAGTCATTGAGGCAGATGGCGGAAGCCGATCCAGGCAGTCAATGGCTTGTCAGCATGGCAACGGACCGGCTGGTCGCTTTGATTGAGGCGGATGATTAGTCACCAAGTGGGTAACTTTCCCTCCGGGAGAGTCGGACGCGGTTGCGGCCGCAGAGGGTTTCTTCTGAGGAGGCTATTCCTTTAGGCTGACCGCGAGATCGTAGCCAGGGATCGGTTGTCGATTGGGTTTGCGCATCGTGACATCATGGGTCAGGATTCTTTGTTGGCCGACAAAATAGTTGGCGTTGTCGGCGACCTTTAAGTTATGGGTTTGCCGCCTGCCACCATCTTGAATTTCGACGACAGCTTGTGGTTCTGCTGCACCGTGCAGGAGATCCCCCTTCTTAAGCTCACTGGCTTTTTTCCAACCACTTCCTGAGACCCAGAAAAGATGTCCGCGAGTGCATTGCAGACTTTCTTTACCAGCCGAAACGATAAGCGTGTCGGCGGGCGGACGATGGGTGGCCTGGAAGACCGGCTTCCAATCCAGGGTCCCAGTTTGAAGACTTTGGGTCAGAACAAAATCACCAGGCACGATGGATTCGATGGGCCGGGGACCACGCTGGGTGACGACGGGTGTTCCAGAAACAAAGCACTCGCACGATCGCGGAGGTGGGGCTTGAAAAGAAACTGCGGGACTATTTCGCTCGACCAGTGATGTTCGTAAGTACTTACTCTCTTGTAATTCGACTTCATTAACATCATCCCACCACCGCCACATGGAACCCGAATCCCCGGCAAAATTGATGCCGGCAATGTGGCTAAGCAGGTTTGAAATTTTCTCATTACGACGCTGCTGAACGCGGTTCTGTTGAGCCACGCTTTGAGCTGTCGCTTCCGCATCAATCCTCGCCTGAACATACGCCGCTTGCCCGAGGTCTCGATTGAATGCATTGAAGAATGCATTCTCTAATTCAACCGGAAGACCTGCGGGTGCTATCTCAGTCTCAACCCCCACCTGATTTCGATTTTCAGTATTTCGGATTTCAGTATTTCGGATTTCAGTATTTCGGATTTCACTGGGGCCGACCATCTGCTCATTCACCACAATGACTCGTTGCGTGTTGATGTTTTCCTGCGAGAAAATCTTGCGGACACCAATGAACAATCCATTGCGATCGAATATGGGAAGGATACTGGCGTCAACTTTGGACGCGATCATCCCCAGCAATTCGGGAACAAATTCGTGTAGCGGACGCTCGGCGAGTGCATTGGTTGCCTGCTTGCGAATCTCGGGGCTGGGATGAAAAAGAGCAAACCTGCACAGTGTCCGTGAAGTTCCGATCGTATCCACTTCGGTAAACCATCGCAGCGATAGCTGGGCAGTTTCGGGTGAACGATTTGCAAGAACCGATTCAATCGCCGGACCAGCCAACGGATCCTTGATTGATGTAAGTTTGTTGATTGCATTTTCAACGACTCGCGTAGAACTTGATTCCAATCGAGTCGCAATCTGATGAACTTCTCTGCCGTAACGTCGCATGGACCTGCGGGAAAAATCGGCATCGCTTTGGAACCGCCGGACTTCATCGGGTGCTACCCAGTCGCCGCCCATCGCGACATACCCGAGCGCCCGTCGCGCCGGAGTATGATCGGCGTTGAAAAACAAAACTCGTTCCAAGTGTGCGCGGGCGCGAGCGGGCAACTTGTTGTTCATGCACCACATGGCCATCGACCAATGGGCCGCAAGCGTATCCGGCCGTTCATTTCTTTGCTCGTAGTAAAGCCTGAGCCTGCGATCTTCCGACGCGGTTTGGATCGATTGTTCAATATCAATCCAAGTGCCAGGTTTGTCTTCGATGCGCCCGCTTAGCGAATGAAACAAATCCGTGTCGGCATCGATTGCGTCGAGCAATTGAGTTCGCTTATCGAGCTGACCTCTGGCTGCCTGTTTCATAGACGCCACAGTCACCTCGGCTGCTGCTGTGTCACTCGTAGCAGAGCTCTTGATTCGTGCTTCGTCCCATCCCCAATCAGCGGTTTCCAAATTCGCTACATCACCCCATCCGATCGTCCCGTTGCTTTCAGCACGAACGGTCGCCGCAGCGATCCAAATCGAAAGCATCCAAACTACAATTGCCAATCGCTCTACAACTACTAATCGCTGCGTGATCATCTGATTGTTCCCCATGCTCCAGACTCGGCCACCTCAACGCTCGGTTTTAACGAATCCATGACCTTGCGGCAACAAAAAATCGGATCATTCGACAAAAGCATGTGCCGCACGAACGTCAGTATCTCCCTGGGGTCTTCAGGCTTTCAGTGTTGGGGAAAAGGACGCTTGTCAGCGAACGCCAACAAGTGGTCGGATCGAAACGTACGATGTTAACCAACATTCGCTTGGTCCCGTGCCATTTGCAGGATGGCAAAAAATGGAGAGTCAAGGCAAAGACACGAAGAAGAACTGGACCTCGAATCGGCCTTCGTGACATCAACATCTGGATGTGATGGAGAAAATAACCACGGATGGCTTTCGCAGAACCACGGATATCGCGCAGTCACAACATCCGTGGTTCTGCGAAAGCCATCCATGGTGATGACTCTTTGGTTTGGCGTCGATTCCGTCTGGAAACGGTCTTCACACCTTGATGCGTTCTACCGACGCAGTTCCGGTGGCACGTCGGCTAGGGCGGAATCGGGTAGCTCGTAGCTTGCGCCTAGCAGTTCGCGGTCTTCGTTGACCAGTTCGGGGTAGGTGGAGCCTTGTAGGACTTCGACAGCGAAGATTTCTTGAACGACGTCCTCGAACTTGACGAAGGCGACGATCTGGCCGGTTTCGATGTTGATCACCCAGACGCCGCAGGTGCGTTCTTTCAGTTCACGTTCGGCGATCGGTACGCCGCCGAACACGGCGGTCTCGCGAACCTGTGACAAGCCGATGAACGCGAGCGGTCCGCAGAACGATAACCCTCGCGTGAACCCGGGCAGTTCGATGATTGATTCATACTTGCCGGTTGCCGGATCGATGACGCCAAAGCCGCCGGTGCCCGAATGCAGCAAGTAAAGCTTGCCGTTGTACCAACGCGGTGAATGAGGCATCGATAATCCGCTGGCGATGATTTCTTGCGAGGCGACATCAATCAGCACACCGCCATCTTTCTTGTTCGCTCGCCAACCACCGGGCTGGTCCGTTTGGCCAAGCGCGGTGACGCAGTCCACCTTTCCATCGCGAACGGCCATGCCGTTGAGGTGACAACAATCGCCGGGGATGTAGTTGGTGATGAAGGACGGTCGCCAAACGGGTTCAAAGTTGAACTTACCGCTGCGGCGAGCTAAGCAAGAAAACCGAGTGTTGATGAAGACGACATCATCATCGATCCAGACCATCTCGTGAATGTCGATATCGCCGGTCCAGTGTGCGACTCGAGGTAAAAAGCAGGCGTCGTGTGGATGGGGGCTAGCTTCGCGGGCGGGCAGTTCGTCGGTGGCTTCGCGAGCGGTGTCTAATCGAGTGCAAACCGCCGGAATGTTGTGGAACTGCCAAACCTGCATCGCGGTTCCAATCGCGATCCGGTTGGGCTGGACCGCCATCCCCATCGGCTTGTCGAACAAACGAAAGTGAGTATTGAGCACGCCGTTTTCTGGCCGCAACATCACCAGTTTTCCGGCTTGGTAGGTCGTTACCAGTAGCGTTATCCCAAGCTGGCTCAGGATCTCTGGCAGGTTACTGGTGTGGACCGAGCGGAGGGCATTGGATGTATCGCTGCCGGAAGGAACGTCAGTAGGAATGGGATCGTTCAAGCTATTTTCCACCAGACGAATTCATTGACCACCGAGACATAGGGTAACAGAGAGTCACTGAGTCGTTGCATTAGATTTAATATCCAAAGCCCTGTGTTCCTTCGTATCTCTGTGGTTTGATCTTTTCAAGCACCCTTGGCCAGCTTCAAGACCAACTGTTCTAGCAGAAACCGGTCGCGGCCATCGGCGCTATGAGTCCCTTTGAGTCTTAGGTCTGCATCCAATAGCCAGGGCAATAGGTTCAATGCTCGGGCGCGAGTTAACCCTTTCAGTTGCGTCTTGGCACGTTGGATGTCCGACGGTCGGTTGATGCCGGCGGATGACAACGCGTCTTCGAGTTGCATCTTGCGACCTTCGGCTTCGCGTTGTTGGAAGCAAGCGGTTGCCATACCCAGGCGGCGCAGTGACCACGCGATCTGCGGCAGCAGTGCGATCGGTTTCTGACCGCCGCTCATCAATTTGTCTAATTGCCGAAGTGCTTCAGCGGCGTCACCCGCAGCGATCGCGTCGGTGATCTGCCAAACCGTTTTGCCTTGCCAGCCCGCAACCACCTCTCGCACTAATGCTTCGTCGATCTTGTCACCGGGATCACGATACAACGCCAGCTTTGCGATCTCGGTATCGAGCATACCGATCTCGTCGCCCATCATTTCAAACAGAGCATCGGCGGCGTTCTTTTCAAGCTTGGCGTTGTGACGGCCTGCGACATAACCGGACAAAAATTTCCGCCGCGTCGCAGCGGTCACGCCGACCTTTGAATCGGTCGCATTGCCGCAGGCGACCAGCAGGTGATCTTTGTTGATCGCTTTGTAGACGCGAGTGTTCGACGCCAGCGAATCGAGTTCGATGACAAACCGGCTGGCTCCGCCCGGTTTGGCAACATACTTTTCAACCTCGGGTCGATGGCTGCTCAGGAATTTGTCGGCTGAACGAATCACGATCGTCCGCTTGTCGCCCATGTCGAACAACGAAGCGGTCGCCAAATCGTCGCGAAGGTCTGACCACTTGGCGGTGTCGCCGTCGAATTCAGTCACGTCACCGGCCGATGATATCACCTGCATCACCCACGACCGCAGGGCCGCATCGTTGCCGTAAACGCCTACGACGTCTGGGAACGAATCGGGCGGTTTAGGCAGAAACTCAAAAGCGTGGATCAGTGTCATGGGCGTGACTTTAGACGACGGATAGGAGGAAGAAAAAGGCCCACGGATGGCTTTCGCAGACCCACGGATTTTTATGCGAGATTTTCTACCCACAAAATCCGTGGGTCTGCGAAAGCCATCCGTGGTTAACATTTCTCGAATTCACCGTCGCCCTCGTCAACGAATCTGAGGCATAATGGTGACATGAACCAGCCTGACCCCCAAGCGAACGATGATCCGATGATCCGGCACCGCCGCCAGATTGCTCACGACCGTACGCCGCAGCAGCAAGCCGAGATTTCTGACCGTTTGCAGCAAACCGCGATGGAAGCGATCCGCAGCGATCCAGCAGCCTATCAAGCATTCATGGCTCGGAATCACCGAAAACGGCGAATCAGCGAAGTTCAAAAACTGGAAGCCCTGATGAGACAGCGGTGCCAAACGGATGAGTGATTTGTCAGCGTTGGCGATCGTCGACCACTTGCTTGCTCACCAGATTCCATTGGTGGTGATTGGCGGCCACGCCGTGAATGTGCATGGATTTGCCAGGGCAACTGAGGATGTTGATATCGTCTTCCTTCGCACTTCGGAATCCGAGAGCCGATTGGCTGATGCGCTAAGCGAAGTCAATTCCTATTGGATCGGCAACGAAATAGACCCAGCAACGGGGATTGAAAAAATCCACTCAGTCACGGCAGACTACATTCGGAAAAGTCGCTTGATGATGCTGGGGACAGACCTGGGATTCCTCGATCTGTTCGACTTTATCCCGTCATTGCCCGATGAGCCGACTGATAACTTTTTTGCAACCGCGATTGAACGAAATGGACGACCGTTCGCGAGCCTGGGCTGGATTCGGCGGATGAAATCGGCCGCGAACCGACCGATCGATCGGATCGACTTGGAGAATCTGCCTGCTGATCGGGACGGGTAGTGGAGATGGAATGAACCACGGATGGCTTTCGCGGGACCACGGATTTTGTGGGTAGAAAAATGCGCATAGAAATCCGTGGTCCCGCGAAAGCCATCCGTGGTTAAAAAATCCCGCAATTCCCGCCAAACTCATCCGCGGACTCCATTTACAAAACCGGTCGTGTCCCTCTACACTCCGGGGCCAGAAATCCGCAATTTGTCCTTATTTCGCTCAGTTCTAGCGATCGCCCGTGTTTGAATCCCTGTCTGACGGTCTGCAATCCGCCTTCAAAAGCCTGTCCGGCAAGGGCAAGCTGACTGATGCGAATATGCGCGACGGGCTCGAGATCGTCCAGAAATCGATGCTGGAGGCTGACGTTAGCTACAGCGTTGTCCAGGATTTCATGGGCAAAGTGTCTGAGAAAGCACTGGGCAAACGAGTCCTGTTGTCGCTGCGGCCACACGAAGAACTGGTCAATATCGTCCACAGCGAATTGATCTCGATTCTGGGACCGGTCGATCCGTCGCTGCACCTGAAGAAAGACGGCCCCACGATCATCATGCTCTGCGGATTGCAGGGTAGCGGTAAAACGACCACCTGCGGCAAGCTCTCGCAGATGCTCAAAGAGGAAGGCATCAAGCCGGTCCTGGTCGCCGCCGACTTGCAGCGTCCTGCCGCGATCGAGCAACTGCACGTGATCGGCCGCCAATTGGACGTGCCGGTCTACAGCGAACCCGACAACAAAGATCCGGTCAAAGTTTGCAAGAACGGCGTCAAAAAAGCGATCGCCGATGGTGCTCGGGTCGTGATCCTGGACACCGCCGGACGTTTGGCCATCGACGAAGAGTTGATGGGCGAGTTGAAACGCATCGACAAGAAGGTTTCGCCCGACCAGGTTTACTTGGTCGTTGACGGAATGACGGGGCAAGACGCGGTCAACAGTGCGGGTGCTTTCAACGAAGCACTGGAACTGGACGGCGTGATCATGACCAAGCTGGACGGTGACGCTCGCGGCGGAGCGTTGCTGTCGGTCAAGCATGTCACTGGCGTGCCGATCAAGTTCATTGGTACCGGCGAACAATTCGATGCACTGGAGCCGTTTCGTCCCGAAGGCATGGCCGGACGAATTCTGCAGATGGGCGACATTGTTGCCGCCGCACGCGAAGCTCACCGCATTGTCGATGAAAGCGAACGCGAAGAAATGGAAGCCAAGATGGCTTCCGGCGATTTCACGCTCGACGATTTCAAGAACATGATGCTGAAGGTGGCCAAACCGGGGCTGATGGGCCGCATGATGGGTTTGATGCCTGGAATGGGTCAATTCAAAGACGTGATGGAAAGCGATGAAGCGGCCAAAGGGATCAGTCAAACGATCGGCGCGATCAACAGCATGACGATGGCCGAGCGGAAAAACCCAAAGGCCATCGACGCTCAGCGGCGTCATCGGATCGCCAAGGGTGCCGGAGTTCAAATGCCAGTGGTCACTCAGTTGATCAAACAGTTTGAAGTCATGAAGCCGATGATGCAGGGCATGGCCAGCGGCGGAGTGGGCGACCGCATGAAGATGATGCAGCAATTGCAATCCAGCGGCGCCATGAACGACCCAAGCATGTCGGGCATCAAAACAAAGAAGAGTACCGGCAAGCGTTTGTCCAACGCCGAACGAGCCAAGATGAAGAAAGAACGAGATAAGTTGAAACGAAAGATGAAGAAGAGAAGATAGCTTTTAGCGATTAGCTTTTAGCCGTTAGCTTTTTGAATGAAGCGGCTGATCCTAAAAAGCTAATCGCTAAGTGCTAATAGCTAACCGCTACTCAGGCACCGACCCGGCATTGGTTCTGCTTGTCGCAGTTTCAGTCCCAGGAAGTCTAACGCTTGACAAATTTTTACTCGCATCCGAAAGGGAGCAACGAAACGAAATGGCAGTCCGAATCCGAATGAAAAAAATGGGACGAGCTCACCGTCCTTTCTTCCGCATCTGTGCCATGGACAAACGAAGTCCACGGGATGGCCGCGTGATTGAAAACTTGGGCACCTACGACCCGATGTGCCCCGAAACTGACGCTCGCGTCACCCTGAAAACTGACCGCATCGCCTAC
This sequence comes from Rubripirellula obstinata, assembly GCF_001642955.1. Classification (GTDB taxonomy): domain Bacteria; phylum Planctomycetota; class Planctomycetia; order Pirellulales; family Pirellulaceae; genus Rubripirellula; species Rubripirellula obstinata. Next base: position 26,012 of record NZ_LWSK01000052.1, read on the forward strand.
TGGGTTGGCGTCGGTGCTCAGCCCAGCGACAAGGTTGCTGTCCTGATCAAAAAGTACGGTGCCGAAGGCACTCACCTGGAAGCCCAAGCGGCCGCGAAAGATCGTTTGTCAAAGCGTAAGGATTACACTCCAGCACCCTTCGTGCCGCCTAAGCCGAAAGAAGAACCCAAGGCTGAAGCACCCGCGGAAACACCGGCTGAAGAAGCACCTGCGGCCGAAGCAAAACCTGAAGACGCCAAGCCCGAAGAAGCCGGCACCGAAGAGCCCAAAGCGGAAGAAACTGCTAGCGAGTAATTCCGCCTGCGGCGACCATGCGATTTGACATTATCACCCTTTTCCCGGACCTGTTTGACGGATACTTGACGCAAGGACTGCTCGGCAAAGCGATCGAGCGAAACTTGACTCAAATCCATCGGCATGACCTACGCGAATTTGCTCCCAACACACCTCACCGACCGGTTGATGACAAACCATTCGGTGGCGGCCCCGGGATGCTGATTCAGGTCGAGCCGACGGTCAAATGCGTTGAAGCAGTTCGTGAAAAAGACACCACCCCCGCTCGAACGATTCTGTTGACGCCGCAAGGCAAACGGTTCGATCAGCGGATGGCCGAAGACTTTGCCGTCAGCGAGCGATTGATTTTGCTGTGTGGACGTTACGAGGGATTCGACCAACGGGTGACTGAGATCCTGCAACCAGAGGAAATCAGCGTGGGTGATTTTGTGCTCAATGGTGGCGAGGTAGCAGCCATGCTGATCGTTGACGCGGTCGTGCGGCTGATTCCCGGCGTCCTGGGCGACGAACTAAGTAACATCGATGATTCCTTTAGCCGTGGAAATCGGATTCTGGAATTTCCTCAATACACACGACCTCGCGAATTTCGCGGACACAAGGTTCCCGACATCTTGCTAAGCGGCGATCACCAAGCGATCGCCAAATGGCGAGACGAGCAGAGCCGGTTGCGAACCGAGCACAGGCGTAGCGATTTGCTGTGAACCAGTAAAATTCAACTCACCTTAAAAACACTTTAGATATCGAAGCGAGAAATCATGTCCACTCAATCCATCATGGAACTGGTCGAAAAGACCGCCCTGAAAGAGAACCCACCCCAATTTGACATTGGCGATACGGTCGATGTTCACTTGAAGATTTTGGAAGGCAACAAAGAACGCATCCAAGTCTTCAGCGGCGTTGTGATCGCACGCAGCGGTACAGGCAGCAAAGAAATGTTCAGCGTTCGCCGAATCGTTGCTGGTGAAGGTGTGGAACGCAAGTTCCCCGTTCACAGCCCCAAGATCGAAAAGGTCGAAGTGACACGAAGCGCCATCGTGCGTCGTGCCAAGCTGTACTTCCTACGCGGCCGAGTCGGCAAGGCAGTCCGCCTGAAAGAACGTCGCCGAGTGTGAGCCCAGTAGCACGTAGCGCCAGCTAACGGTTCTGGTCACCAGCCAGTGACCGGACGCCGACCGGCTGTAGATAAAAGTGAGCCGCGACGCGTAATCGGCCGGGCCTACATCGCCAGCCCGAGGCCTGACGGCCAGCGGCTCACAATTGCCGGCGGGATATCGGTCAAATCGCCATGCCACGCTTCATCCACCGCATCCGCGCCGCCTACGTCGATTGGCGTTACGGCCGGATTGATCTGGATGCGAAAGTCGGCAAGAAAGGCGAACAAGCCGCAGCACGCTTGCTGCGGCGAAAGGGTCTGACCGTCATCGCCGAGAGCGAATCCGACCGAGGTGGCGAAATCGATCTGATCGCCATCGACGAGCGAAAAAAGATCATCATCTTTGTCGAAGTCAAAACGCACTCGACCACCAAACCCGGACACCCCGCCGAGCGAGTAGACGAAGCGAAGCAGGGCAGAGTATCCCGCGCCGCGATGCGGTACCTAAAACGCAAAAAGCTACTAGGAACTCCGGTGCGTTTCGATGTTATCGCCGTCTGGTGGCACACCGACGCCCCAGAACCAAACAAGATCGAGCACTACGAAGCAGCCTTTGAGTGCACTGGTGATTTCCAGATGTTTTAATCAGCCAGCTAAACCTCAGTCATACCATGTGCAGCGAAACCTTTGGCTCTCAACAAACAGGCGTCGCAGTGACCGCAGGCTGCTTTTCCTTCGATCGGGTCGTAGCACGAGATTGTTTGGCTGTAGTCGATGCCTTGCTTGGTTGCCAAGTTTGCCATGGTTTGGAATGCGGCGATGAATTCCGCGCGGCAATCGGGATAGCCGCTGTAGTCCAGTGCATTGACGTCGATGAAGATGTCGCGTGCATCTAAGACTTCCGGGATGGCTTGGCCGGAGCCATCCGCCAATCTTGACGATTACTCAAAGTCGGGCTTCGCAGGGGCCAGCGGCGGCGGTTACAATGGACTGATACACCCAACACGGAGATTGGCCGATGGACACGACAGTTGACGCACCATTGCAATGGGTCGAGAGCATCACGACGCTCCGCTTGCCCGAGCAAGCCGACCAGCGATTGCAAGATTTAATGGATCGCAACAATGAAGGCCAACTCACCGAATCAGAACGTGCCGACCTGGCCGCATTGGCCGAGCTGAGCGAGCGTCTTTCACTTGTACGCGCCGAAGCGCTGCATCTTCTCGGTCGCAAGCCTTCCTAGCGTCGTGGTTTCCACCGAGACACGACAAACCGTGATCGCCCGATCAGGCGGTCGATGTGAATACTGCCGAATGGACCACTCGTTGCAGGGTGCGACTTTTCACGTCGAGCATGTTTTCCCGCGTTCGGCAGGCGGTTCCGATGACGCCGAAAATTTGGCGTTGGCCTGCCCGAGCTGCAATCTGCACAAGTCCGATCGCGTGGCGGTCTCTCCATTGGGATCGTCGGAACCGATCACGTTGTTCAATCCGCGATCCGATCTCTGGTCAGACCACTTCGAGTGGGACGAGTACGCAATCGCGGGTAAGACGCCGATCGGTATCGCAACGATCGACGCATTGCATTTGAACGACCAGAGGCGTCAGAAGATACGCCAAGCTGAACGTCTGTTCGACTTGTTCCCGCCAGAAGACTGAATCCAACAGCGAAGATCGTTCTGCTCACTGAGATAATCGAACTTCTCTCAGGGTGCGAAGCTCGACGCCGTCGAGCTTCTCGCGGTGGAGGGCTTCGCCGGGGACAGTCTTGGGATTCGGGATTGAGTCACAGTCTTTTTTGATATTACCACAAGGAGATTGAATGAGCATGTCAACCTCCGTCCTTCGCAAAAGAGTTTGTTGTCAATCGCGAAACCCGAGTCTGACTCCACGCGAAGCGTTTTTCACCACTTTGTTCGTTAAGCCGCGTGGGCATCGCCCCGCGCGTTCGGGGCGATCGGGGCAGCACGACGCGCGGGGCGATGCCCACGCGGTTAAACAGTTTAGAAAACCTTCACGGCGTTGGTGGCTACTCCGCCGTGAGTCGCGGAACTCCACACGGCTTACGTTGGGTCGAGTCCAAGCTCGGCGAAACCTTTGGCTCTCAACAAACAGGCGTCGCAGTGACCGCAGGCTGCTTTTCCTTCGATCGGGTCGTAGCACGAGATTGTTTGGCTGTAGTCGATTCCTAGCGATAAACCTTTGGCGATGATCTGGGCTTTGGTTAGGTCGATCAGTGGGGTGTGGATTTTCAGTTGGTCGGTATCTTCGACGCCTTGCTTGGTTGCCAAGTTTGCCATGGTTTGGAATGCGGCGATGAATTCCGCGCGGCAATCGGGATAGCCGCTGTAATCGAGTGCATTGACGCCGATGAAGATGTCGCGTGCCCCTAAGACTTCCGCCATCGCGAGGGAAAGCGACAAGAAAATCGTATTCCTGGCTGGCACGTAGGTCACTGGGATTTCGCCGCCGATATCTTCCACACGATCGCACTTCGGCACCGCGATGTCACCATCGGTCAATGCGGATCCACCAAACGCGGCCAAGTCGATGCCGACAATTCGGTGAGACGCGGCACCAAGTTTTTCGGCTAGGCCGGCGGCGCACTGAATTTCATGCTGATGACGTTGGCCGTATCGAAAGCTAATCGCGTGAACATCAAAGCCTTGGTCCTTGGCGATCGCAAAGCAGGTGGCACTGTCCAGGCCGCCCGAAAGCAACACGATCGCGGGTCTTGTATCAGTCACGTTTCTTCCAAAGCTTGCGGCCAATCGATGGGTTGTAGTTGGTCCAGTTTCCATCGGCGGAAACGTCGGCTTCGATCACCGAAGTGTAGGACGCCATCTTTGCATCCAGATTGTCGATGTGGTGAAGAGCGACAGCTTCCAGGGTGACGGGAATTTTTGGGCTGCCGTATTCGAGGACTCCGTGATGGCTGACGACCATGTGTTCTAGGTGCAAACGCAGTTCGGCCGGGAAGGGTTTCGATGACTCGGAGCCTTCGCTGATGGACGCAATTTTTTCGCCCAACGTTTGCACTCCGATCACGATATGCCCGACCATCTGTCCGCGATCGGTGTAAGAGATTTCACCATCGGCGGCCAGTTCATCAATCTTGCCCAAGTCATGCAGGAAAGCACCAAAGACCAGCAGATCGGAATCCAGTTGCGGATAACGAGTCGCAACCAAGCCGGCCAGTTCCATCATGTCCACGGTGTGACGCAGCAGGCCACCTGGATAGGCGTGATGATTGTTGACGGCGGCGGCGGCTTTTGAAAACCGAGAAACAAATTTCTCGTCCTTCAAGTAGGCTTCACCCAGCCGAACCAAGTGCGGGTTGCTGAGCTGCGAAAACAGTTCGCCCAGGCGGCCGATCAATTGCTCGGATGCGGCTGCGTCAAACCGCTCAAATTCGCTCAGTTCGACCTCGCTGGGATCCATGCGTTCCAAGCCGGTGACAATGATCTGCAGAGTGCCATTGTGGATTTGAGTTCGACCGTGGCAAAAAACGTAGTCGCCTCGATCAAAAGAATCGAAGAGCTTCTCGTCCGCGTTCCAGAACATTGCCGCAATCACGCCGGTCCGATCGGCCAGTCGCAGCAGGATGTACTTGCCACCCTGTCGATTGACGCGAAGCTGTTTGTCGGCGGCCCGGAACGCTTGTTCGAGCGGTTGTCCATCGGCCAATTCGGCTACAGGAGTTCGATTCACGGTGTTTGCTCGCAGAAGAAGTTGATGAGGTTACGCTAGAATGTCGCGGTCTGGCCAAAATTGGCAAGCCCTGAAAGCATTGGCACCCATTTGAGTTGGGATATTTCTTCCAAGCAGCACCTCACCGGCGGTCCCACGGGTTGGATCAGTGGTTAAACTTAATGAATGACCGACCTGACCTCTTCATCACAGCAAGGACGCAAGAGCACCATCAATTTGGTGCGTTCGAGCCATCCTTGGACCGAAGCCGATAGCGCGGCGGGATACGTATTGAAATATATCGTGCCCATGCGACGCATCTTGACCGACGTTGTCGGAAGCCAAGAAGTCGCAGACGGTGCGCTAAAGCTGTTGCTCGGGCATCTGGTCTCAGCAGGCTTTGGCGACCAAAAAAGTGGCAAGCTAAGAGATTTTTTGGTCAGAGGTGTGAGGTCGGCCGCAAAAACTGCGGTTGCTGATTTACCAGATGACAAACGACCCGACCTAAACTTGGACGTTGCAACGCTGGAGTCCAAGACCTGGCTAACGTACTGGCGGGAAGGACTGCTCGAACGAGCCTGGCGAGCACTGGAACGGTTGGAACATTCCAGCACTGATAAGCCGTACTACACGGTCCTGTTTTCAGCCACCAGCGGTGAGGCCAAGACAACACCTGCGCTGGTCGAAAAGATCCACGGCGAAATTGGTCAGAAACTTGATGAAGCAACCGTTCAACAATTCCTGACCGAGTCACGCACGATGTTTGCTCAGATGATTGCTGATGAAGTCGCTGAAACGATCAAAAGCCCAACCAGCGAAGACGTCAAACGAGAAATCGCTCTATTGGGATTAAGCAAAGCGTTTTCTGGAATCACGGTTTAAGAATGATACCGAAATAGCTTCATGAAATTCGATTGCACCAAATCCCAACCCATTCAATGAAACGAGTTCACGAAAACTTGGTTAAGAAATCACCGATCGCTCTAAGCCTGACCTGGTTTGGATTGATCCTCTGTTCAGCTTTATTACTTGGATCCACCATCGCGTCGGCGGAAGAAACTGAACCCGAGATGCCGTTCGCTCTTGATGATGATGGACGCTTGGTTCGATTCGATCGCGACGTCGCGCCGATCCTGCGAACCCGTTGTTTGGAATGCCACAACGAAGAAGACGCACGAGGAGATTTCCGCGTCGATGATCGCGATACTTTGCTGGGATACGTTGAACCCGATGACGCGGAATCCAGCACCTTGTTCGCCGATTATCTAACCATCGATGACGAGGACATGTTGATGCCGCCACGAACCCATGGCGGTCCGCTTTCAGCATCGGAATTGTCGATCATTCGCGTTTGGATTAACGAAGGTGCGGGTTGGCCCGAAGACGTTCAACTTGTCTCGGCGGGTGCCGAAGACAAACTTGCGGTTGCAGTCGCGCCGCCAACGACGTTGCTGGGCAGAGTTTGGGCGGCCCAGGGTTTCTTGCACCCGGCGACGGTACACTTTCCCGTTGCACTGTTGTTGCTGGGAGCCGCCTTTGTGGTGCTAGGCTGGAAATGGCCCGCCGTGGGAACTCAGATTCCGTTGGCATGTTTGTTGATCGGCGCGGTTACCGCAATCGCATCGACGGCGATGGGGTTTTCGTTCGCGGTCGAACGAGGTTACGGATCGTGGGATCGATTCGACGCCGCGATCATGGAAAAAGAAGTTTTCTGGCACCGATGGTCAGGTGTCGTGGTTTCAGTCTTGGCCGCCGTTTTCGCGATCATCGCGTTGGTATCGTTACGAACCAAGAACGCTCGAATGACGACCGTTTGGAAGGCCGGGTTACTCGTTTGTGCAGCGATCGTTGGGTTGGTGGGACACCAAGGCGGCGAAATGAGTTACGGCGAAGACTTCTATCCGAAGATGTTCCGAACACTTTTGGGAACACCAGAAACAAATGCAGATGCGGTGACCGTATCCGCTGCCAGCGTGGTGCAAAAGTCCGAGCGTAATCTTGAATAGCCGGATGTTGGGATTCTTTAAACATCCGCACTGCAATTCGATAGGGTTGGCCCATGCTGTTTTTCTGCTGATCGCTTTAAAGGTTGCGTTGTGGGCCAGTTTGGGACCAGCGGCAATCGTTGGTGATGCCAATGGATACTGGAAGCTCAGCTCGTTGGTGATCGATGGCGACGTCATGATGATGGCCGAACCCATCGCCTACCGAACACCCATTTACCCTTGGTGCTTGGCTGCGTTCCGCATCGCTGCATCCACACTGACCTCTCCGTTGTTGGTGATCATCGTCGCTCAAGCGAGTTTGTATTTGGCAAGCGTTTACTTGGCGGGCGAACTCGCTGTCCAGATTTCGGGTCGGTCATCCGCCAGACTGTTCGCGATGCTGGCACTGCTGCCTGCGATTTCAGCGATCACCTACGTCGGTTTCTTGGTCAGTGAAATCCTATTCGTGGCGTTGTTGATGCTGCACTTGTTGTCCGTGGTCCGATACACCCACGACAGCACCGCTGCGAGTGCGGCGTGGGTGGGGCTGACGCTGGGACTGACGCTGCTAACGCGGCCCATCGTGTTGTTGCTTTGGATTCCACATTTGATTTTTGTATTGATCAAACATTTCTCGCGACTTGAAAAAGGAACCGATCCGGTCGCGATCAAGCATCGCTTCGGACACGTGATCTTGGCGTCCGTTGTTGTGGTCGCGTTGTGCATTCCTTGGCTGGCAAGAAATCAACGTCTTTTTGGTGAAGTCTTTTTAACCGAGTTCTTGGGACGCAACATTTGGATTGTTACTTTCCAAGATGGTTCGGGGGCAGGCTTGGCAATGCCCGAATCGGAATCAGCGGCCGAACTACAAAGTCGCGTTAATCAAGTCACTGGCAACGACTGGCGCGAATCAAATTGGCGTCACACTTGGACGGTGTCGAACCTGCTTACGGAATCAGGGCTGAACGATCCGGCGGCGGATCGATTGATGAAAACAGTTGCGGTCGAAGCGATGATGACGGATCCCAAAACCGTGGCTTACAAGACGGTCCGTCGCTGCGTCAATTTCTGGCGTTGTCCAGGGAACCAGCTACCCACCGCCGACCCGGACTACAACGGATTCCAGCCCTATCCAAAAACCTGGTTCAACAAAAATCAAACGGCAAATAGCCTGGCGAGCTTTGCGTTCCGTTTTCGTGTCAGTCAATCAGTGGCGGCCAACACCGTCTTGATGGTGTTGATCGGCGTGGCGACGTTGTACTTGGTTTACGATCAATCAACTCGCGTCTACGGACTTTGGATCGCGAGTATCCTGGTGTACTTCAGCGTGATTACTGGCGTCGTGGAAATCCCTGATTATCGATACCGAATGGTGGTTGAGCCGGTTTGTGCGTCGGTGGTGGGAAGTGCATTATCACTGCTTTGGCCGCTGAGCCAGAATCGGAACCTAGATCCTGCATCGGAGACCGCAGCGTGAGTGAGACCATGCATCCTGAGCAGCAATCGCCTGATCCGAATTCAATCGAACTATCCGTCGTCATGCCCTGCCTGAACGAAGCCGATACGGTTGGCGTTTGCGTCAACAAAGCGGTTCGTGCGATGAGTGACGCGGGCATCCGTGGCGAAGTCATTCTGGCGGACAACGGCAGCACCGACCAATCCAAAGCGATCGCCATCGAAAATGGTGCTCGCACGATTGACGTCCGACAACGCGGCTACGGTGCTGCATTGATGCACGGTATCGAAGCGAGCCGAGGCAGGTTTGTTTTGATGGGCGATGCCGACGATAGTTACAACTTTTTAGAGATCCCCGCATTCGTCGATGAACTTCGCAAAGACTACGACCTTGTCCAAGGTTGCCGTTTGCCACGCGGTGGTGGGACTGTACTGCCCGGCGCGATGCCGTTCCTGCATCGCTGGTTTGGCAATCCGGTTTTGTCTTGGTTGGTTCGGTTGATGTTTCGAATCCCAATCAACGATGTCTATTGTGGAATGCGAGGCTTCAAGCGAACGCTTTATGATCGATTGGATTTGCGGTCACCAGGGATGGAATTCGCCACGGAGATGATCATCAAAAGCGGCTTGCATGGGGCATCAATGAGTCAGGTGCCGATCACGTTGCACCCGGATGGTCGGCAACAGCATGGGCCACACCTCCGCACGTTTCGTGATGGCTGGCGGACGCTAAGGTTGTTCTTGGTGTTCAGTCCCAAGTGGACTTTCTTTCGCCCCGGTCTGCTGCTGATCATCATGGCAATCATTGGCTATGCACTCGCAATTCCGCAAATCCGCGTTTTCGGTGCTGCATTGGATGTGCATACGTTGTTGGTCGCAAGCTTGGCTGGTCTGCTTGGTTGGCAATGTGTTTTGTTGGCGACCTTGTCACGGATTTTTGCTGGACGCGAAGGCATGATGCCCAAACACGAAAAACTGGAGAACTTGACCGTTGAAAAAGGACTGATCTTTGGTTTGCTTGCCGCCGGGATAGGCGTTGTGATGATCAGCGTGATCGTCTTTCGTTGGTGGCAAGGTGAGTTTGGCGAATTGCAGTATCCCGTGACGATGCGATGGGTCGTTCCCGGCGTCACGCTGGTTGCGATTGGTTTTCAAACCGCGATGGCAAGCTTGATGGCGGGAGTCTTGAAGATGCAGCGATCACGCGACGAGGATGCCGCTTGATGAATGAATCAAATCAAACGCCGAAGATTATTCAGCATGTCGCAAGCGGTCAGATGTGCTGTGATCCGGATTGGGAAGCAGCTTACAAACGGTTCGAGACCCCCGAAGAAGAGATTGCCAAATTTATTGGCCGATTGAAACGGTTCGGGTTCGAATCGCTTCCCAAAGACGCTCGCATCAATGAAATTTTCTGCGGACGCGGCGGCGGATTGGTCGCGTTGGAACGACTTGGATTCACCGATGTCGAGGGCACCGATTTATCGGATACCTTGCTTGCGGAATATCGAGGCGCAGCGACGCTACACTTGGCTGATTGCCTTTGCATGCCGTTCGATGATGACAGCTACGACATTGTGATCGTCCAGGGTGGTCTGCATCATTTGCCGAAGATCCCTGATGATCTGGATCGATGTTTGGCCGAAGTCAAACGCATCTTAAAGCCCGATGGAACCTTCTACGTCATCGAACCTTGGCGAACACCGTTTTTGAACTTTGTCCATTTCGTCACTGACCAACCGATCATGCGAAAGCTCTACGCGAAAGGCGACGCATTGGCTGCGATGACTGAGTGCGAACGCGTTACCTATGAAAACTGGCTCACGCATCCCAAGGAAATCATGGCCGTATTCGACTCGCACTTCAAAGCTCAAAAAGCGAATTCGTCTTGGGGGAAATTGGCCTACGCCGGGACGCCAATTTCATGACCTGACAACACTCGTCAAACCGCGTGAGCATCGCCCAACGGCACCTACCTTAGAATTTGAGCTGCCCAATTTGAACTGACCTGGGCGGACATCGATTTGATTGCTGCCGGATTAGTGTCGTTACTCCTACCGATGGAAGTCAATCAGATAAATGTAAACAGTCGTTGATCGCTCCGCGATCGGAACGTTCGCGAATAGTCCCGGAGGGTCGGAAGCCCTCTGCCGGGGATGTAAATCCCCGGATGGCAGCGTTTAATCTCCCTTTTTCTGTGGCTCGCTTTCGCCCCATCCAGGGCTTCGGTTTTTGCTGCGTTTGATTCCGTGGGTCAAGACCCACGGCACCATGCTGACGCCCCATCCGGGGCTAAAGTAAGTGCCATTGGGGCATCGCCCAAGGCCGTGAAGGGTTTCTAAATTGTTTAACCGCGTGGGCATCGCCCCGCGCGTCGTGCGGCCCCACAGTGCACGGGGTGAGTCCACGGCGGGGGGCCGCCATGCTACTTTTCGCCCCGCACGTTCGGTTCCGCGTGGACGCGCGGAACGAAACTCGCAGAACAAAACGCCTTGGGCGATGCCCAACGCGGCTTAACGAGCGAATGCCGTTTTAGCGAATCGTGAAGGCTCGCTTTAGACGTCCGCGTTGGTTGCGAAGATTCAAAACCTGAATCACATGGTGACGGCAATCGTGAATCAGCGGCACGTTCAACTGAGAATGCGATCGCATGCGTTGCTCGACCACGGTGGCTGAGATGCCGGTAACCTTTTTAGCCGAGGCACCGATGCGTTTCTGGTCCAGTTTGAAACCTCGCTCCATCACCTGAGTGCCGTAGAGTTGGCACTCGCGACAATTGCTCACCGGTACTCCGTTTTCGTAGACGATCGGCGAAACCCCGTTCGGGCAGATCGCAATTGACGCATGCCGCATCGGCCCTACTTTAGGTTTCGTGCCGTTGATCTTGCTGGTGACGATGTACACCTCACGATCATCCCAGCCTGACGCACTGACCGCATTCACGCCCGTCGCGGCGAACATGGTTGCCATCAGGATGGTCGTCAGGATAAACATCAAACGCTGCATTGATCAGATTTCATTTGAATCGGTAAATCGGCTGTTGGAACGTCCTATTATAGCACGCGAAATTAGGCCAGGCGGTCCCTGCGATCAGCCGATTCTCCTTCATATTGTGCTGTCCAAAAGAGGAAAGTAGGCCGTTCACCGAGAAATGTCGCCTTCGCTCGTTTTTCTGACCCGACGACAGTTGCATCGCGTCGTGGTATTTTGGGTTATGCGGAAAAATCGACTTCCGACTCCTACCATTGCGACCAGAAACATTGGATTGATCTTTCGTGCCATCTAAATCCACCAACGATAAAACGGTGCCCAACAAAAGGGTTTCTGAAAAAAAGAAGGCCAAGCAAGAACCGGCTCCATTGCCAGAGGATCGGTTTATCAACCGCGAATTGAGCTGGCTAGAATTCAATCGCCGAGTCCTGGACCAGGCTTGTGACTCGTCACTGCCGTTGTTGGAACGCGCCAAGTTTCTGGCGATCACCAGCTCGAATCTTGACGAGTTCGTCATGGTTCGGATCGGCAGTTTGAAGATGCAGTACCAGCAGAATTCGATGCAGCGTGATCCATCGGGCATGACGGTGTCCGAGCAACTGGAAGCCGTCTCCAGCCGTTGCCAACTGGTGACGCAGTGGCAGTACGACTTGTTCCGCGAGTCGCTGGAACCGTTGATGGCCGAAGCTGGGATTGCTCGCGTTGATCTTGCCAATTGCAGCCAAGCCTGCATCGATGCAGCCGACCGTCACTTTCACAGCGATGTAATTTCGGTCCTGTCGCCGCAGGCAATTTTCTCTGAGCGACCCTTTCCGCTGCTGCAGGGATTGGGGATTCATGTCTGCGTGCGGTTGAAATCAGAGCCTGTTGCGAAAACGAATTCATCAAAAACCGGCGATGAAGCGTCAGAGAATCCTTGGGATTTTGTTGTCATCCCGCTGGGACGAACACTGCCGCGTTTCATTCCAATGCCGTCTGATCGAGGGCACGCCTATGTGTTGTTGGAAGACTTGGTAACGCATTACATCGAAGATTTTTTCCCTGGGCGAGAAGTCGCTGAGAGCATCGTGTTTCGGATCACTCGCAGCGCTGATGTGGAACTAAGAGAAGATGACGCTTTTGATTTGATGGTGGGCATGGAAGACGTGCTGGAAAGCCGTCGTCAATCGCCAGCAGTTCGGTTGGAGTATTCCGATGGCGCGAGCGACGCAATCCTTAGTTTTTTATCCGAGCGAATGGATCTGCGAAGCCAAGACTTGTATCCGATCAACGGTCCGATTGATCTGACTTACCTGTTTGGGCTGTACGGAATCGAGGGTTTCGATGCGCTGCGTGACGAGGCCTGGCGACCCCAACACAACCCGCACATCGATCCCGCCGAACCGATGTTCAACACGATCCAGCAAGGTGACCTGCTGTTGGTACATCCTTATGAACAATTCGATCCCGTCGTTCGCATGATCGAAGAAGCGTCGACCGATCCCGACGTGATGGCAATCAAACAGGTGCTGTACCGCACCAGTCGCGACAGCCCGATCGTCAACGCACTTAAACGAGCCGCAGAGCATGGTAAGTACGTTTCCGTGATCGTCGAATTAAAGGCACGTTTTGACGAAGCCCGAAACATTGAATGGGCACGCGAGATGGAGCAGTCGGGTGTCCAAGTGATCTACGGCATCCGCGGATTGAAGACACACGCCAAAGTTTGCATCATCGTCAGGCGAGAATCGACGGGCATTGTTCGGTACATGCACTTTGGAACCGGCAACTACAACGAAGCGACCGCTAATCTTTACAGCGACATTTCGTTGTTCACCTGCAACGAAGAATTTGGCAACGACGCTACCTCGTTTTTCACCTGCGTCACCGGGGCCAGCCAACCCCAGATGATGCAGCATCTCTCCGCCGCGCCACTGACACTGCGACGGCGAATCACCGACTTGATCGACGGAGAAACTCAACGTTCTTTGCAGGGGCAAAAGGCTGAAATCACCGCAAAGCTGAACGCCTTGGTCGACATCAAAATCATCGACGCGTTGTATCGAGCCAGCATGGCGGGAGTCAAAATTCGGCTAAACATTCGCGGTATTTGTTGCTTGAAGCCGGGCGTCAAAGGACTGAGTGAAACGATCGAGGTGGTATCGATCATTGATCGCTATCTCGAACACGCAAGAGTGTTCGAGTTTCGTCATGGCGGCGACAACAAGATCTACATCAGCAGCGCCGATTGGATGCCTCGCAACTTGGATCGCCGAGTCGAGTTGCTGGTGCCGGTCGAGGATGACAAGTGCCATCGAAAACTACGCGAGACGCTGCGGACCTACTTCAAGGACAACACCAACACTTGGGTGATGAAGTCCGATGGTTCTTATGATCGCGTGGTTGAGAAGAAGAACCCGTTTCGGGCGCAGAAAGTGTTGTTCGAGAAAGCAAAAAGCGAAAGGGAGGCAGTCAAACAGAATCGCCGTACACGCTTTGAGGCGCACACGCCCAAGAGTTCGTAGATCGTTAAGCCGCGCGGCCGGATGAGCCGTAACCAAACCGTTTAACCGCATGGGCATCGCCTCGCGAGTTCGGGGCCAGAAGAGTAGGCCGGAACAAGCTTAGCGCAGTTCCGGCAATCCAACGTAGTACCATGCAATTGCCGGAACTGCGCTAAGCTTGTTCCGGCCTACATTGCTTTCGCCCCATCCGGGGCTTCGGCTTTTGCTGCGTTTGATTCCGTGGGTCAAGACCCACGGCACCGTGCTGACGCCCCATCCGGGCAACGCTATGAAGCATTCTACGCTGCGTTTGCGAGCCGGTTTTCGTTGAGTTTTTGTTGTTCTTCGAGATCAGGTGCCCTCACCTTTGGATCGCCCAGCGGCTTCTTGTCTGGATTGTGTAA
>NZ_LWSK01000053.1 GCF_001642955.1 Rubripirellula obstinata
CGTCATCAACCCAGGGTTGCGGTTTGCTTCGCTACGCTCGCAAAACCTTAACCCTGGGCTATGGTGTTCAACGCCGTTGGCGTACTTCAGTAGGGACGGAACAAAACTTGGACCTCCAATGTCCGCGTCAATACCAAAGATTTAGCGGCCCACCCCGAGCCCCGCGCTCAAGAAATAACTCAATGGATTGGTGTTGTCATCAGCGATCCCCGCCCGAGCAAAGTAACCCCATCCGCGACTTGGATCGCTTCGGTCAACACTTAGGTATTGGTCAGTGTTCCAGTACAGTGACCACGAGTCTGACGAGCGGGCGATCGGCGTGAACGATTGTGTGGATGTTTTTTATTATCCGAGGCCGTTTCTTGCGTATTGGCAAATCAGCTTGGGGGCAATCGCTTTAGCTTTGCGTCGTCAAGCTCGAGTCCCATCTCGGTGATGATTGCCACCAATTCGGCTTGACCATGAACGTCCAGTTTTTTGCTGATTGAATCTTTGTGTCGCTGGATCGTTTTCGGGCTGCGATGCAAGAGTGTCGCGACTCTCGGCACGCTCATTCCGTGGCCAAGCAATACCGCCACCTCAACTTCTCGTCGGGTCAAAGCGTTAAGCGGCCCAAGGTCGATGAACTCTGTGTCAATCAACTCGGCCGTTTCGGGAACTCCACCGTGATCATGGCCCGATTCACCGCGGCTGATGACAACCACTCGGCTAAACGGAGGTTTGGCGTCGCGAATGGGCCAAACGGTCGAATGGATTTTCTTGCCGCGGTAGATGTGGCGCATCGCAAGCGGTCTTTCTTCCGCCAAGACGCGAGCGATCATTGCAAGACGTTCAGTCACGTATTCTGCAGAATGAAAATCACGGATGAATTTCCCCTGGTAATCGACGTCCACGCTCTCGGAAAAGAGAACCTTGGCCGTATCGTTGACAAACAGCAGTCGGCCTTCCGAGTCGGTGATGCTAACGCCGACACCTTTGGTCTGTGACAGGGCCGCCCAAAGAGACGCCGGGTCAATCTGAGGCGGGTCAACGCGATTTTTTTGAGCGCCGGACGACACACGTGTTGGTGGTGACAAAGGTTCAGTCCTTTGAATAGCTGATTTGCAGATGAACTGATCTGTAGACGAATGGGGCGATCCGCCTATAGGTTAGCCGAGTTGATGTTCCGATACTACTTCTGCGGGAGAGCCTTCCGCTTTAACGGATTTTGTTCTTACCACGGACGGTTCCAATTCACTGTAGCAAATCGAACCTGTACCTCGGCTGGTGACTTGGTTCGGGGCAATCTTGGTTGCATCCCCCGCAACCTAGCTGATGCATTCGGATGGGGCATGAGGAAAGTCAAAGGGGCAGGCTTTCCTCAATCCTCATTCCGATGCCCAGGGCCAAGGAACGGCCCCAAAACAACTTCCGTGTTTGGCGATTTCTATCGTAGCTGGGCCCGCCAGGGTTCAGTTGGGTACAGCTCAAAGCCCAAATCGTTTAACCGCGTGGGCATCGCCCCGCGCGTCGTGCGCCCCGGCAGCGCGCGGGGCGATGCCCACGCGGTTAAACGATTTGTAAACCCTTCACGGTGTTGGTTGCAGCTCCTGATGGACTGAACCCTGGCGGGCCCAGCTACGGGAAAACCCCGAAGTTGTTTCGGGACAGCTCCCTTGCAAGACTGGTTCGCTGTTGATCAGTCGCATATAAATTGCGTCGGATAGCTCTGCAGACCCATCAAAACTATATTTGAAAGCGATAGGCATTCTGCGGACTACCGACACCGGACGCGAAGGGGCAAGAGCACCGCTGGTGATCAACTTGCGAGCCGACCCGTTCGAGGCCGCTCCCAAAGATTCTTCATACGACGACGATTGGTTGTTGCGACACATGGACGTGATGGTACCGGTCAAAAAGTTGGTCGCCGACTTCATGGCAACGTTCGAAGAATTTCCCGTTCGCCAAGAACCGCAAGGCATCACGCCGAAGCAGTAGTCAATTTTCGATTCTGTTGTTAGCTGAATCGAACATGCGTTCCTTCGATAAGAGCAAGCGGATGCTGCCCGAGTATCCTGTGTTTTGTTATCATCGCCTCCGAGACTTTTTCCTGAAAACCAAAGTTTAACTGCATGATTCTCGAAGACATTTTGATACCTCGGTGGAACACTCGTTTGCTGATGGTGGGTTGCTGCATGGTATCGGGGCTTGGCTGGTTGGGCTGCGAAAAAGCCAAACCGTCTTCGGATCAAGCTGCCAGCAAACCGGCACAGCGAGTGACGGTTGCCGCTGCGATCCAGGGCGAGATCACTGACTCGGTTGAACTGGTTGGGCGAACCGAAGCCGATGAAAGAGTCAGCATTCAATCTCGGGTCTCAGGCTTCCTGCTGAAGAAGCATTTCGTCGATGGACAATTGGTCAAAGAAGGTGATCTGCTGTTCACGATTGAACCGGATGAATACCAGGCGATTCTGAACCAATCACTCGCGCAGGTTGATGTTGCCAACACGCGTCTGGACATGGCGGAAAAAACGTTTGCGAGATCAAAGAAACTCATTAAGTCTAAAGCGATTTCGCGGGAAGAGTTTGATCAGAACCAAGCCGCCGTCGCCGAAGCGCGTGCAACGGTGGCCGCTGCTCAAGCCAACGCAGCACGCGTTAAGCTAGACGTTGACTACACCAAGATCACCTCCCCAATCTCGGGACGCGTCGATCGTGCGTTGCTAGATGAAGGGAACTTTGTGACGGGCGGGCTTGCTGGCGGGACGACTCTGACGACTGTCGTGAGTGATCGGCCCATCAAAGCGATTGCAAACGTGGATGAAAATGTTCGGCTGAAATTTATGCGTCGCCAACGTGAGGTTGCCGGCAAGGATTTTGCCGAGGCTGATAAAGTTGATGATCTAAAAATCCCCTGCGATTTGCAATTGCCTGACGAGAAAGGTTTTCCGCACGCGGGAATGCTGGACTACGCCGAAAATCAAATCAACCAACAGACAGGAACGTCGCAAATCCGAGGCATTTTCCCGAACGAAAACGGGCTGCTGAAAGCCGGCATGTTTGTTCGTTTAAGAGTTCCAATGTCCGATCCTTACCTGGCGGTGCTGGTGCCTGATAAGGCCATTGGAACCGACCAAGCAACCAAGTTCGTTTTCGTTGTCAATGGCGAAAATAGAATTGAACAGCGAACCGTCGAAGTTGGTGATCGGCAGGGAAACCTGCGAGTGATCAAGTCGGGCGTGCTAATTGATGACTCCGTCGTCGTAGCGGGTTTGCAATTAGTCCAGCCAGGCATGATGGTGGATCCAGTCATGGCAAAAGAATGATGACCTTCGCTTATGCAAGTGAACTTCTGGAAAACCAAACTCTCGACCAAATCTGCTGACTGTCATCATGTCTCAATTCTTTATTCACCGTCCGATCTTTGCCTGCGTCATTTCGGTATTGATCGTTTTGGCGGGCAGCATTTTTGTTTGGACGTTGCCGGTCGCACAATACCCCGACATCACGCCGCCGTCGGTGAAGGTGACGACTAAGTATCCAGGGGCCAGCAGCGAAGTCGTTGCTGAAACGGTCGCTGCGCCGATTGAACAACAAGTGACCGGCGTCGAGAACATGTTGTACATGTCCAGCCAGTCCACCAACGACGGCGGCTATTCGCTGACCGTCACGTTTGATGTTGGAACGGACCTGGACATGGCCCAAGTAATGGTCCAAAACCGCGTCAACTTGGCGGCCCCCGTTTTGCCTGCTGAGGTGAAGAGCATCGGTGTTTCGGTGGTCAAAAGTTCGCCCAATTCATTGTTGGCGATCAACCTGTTTTCGCCTGACCAATCACGAGACCAGCTTTACCTAAGTAACTACGCAACGATTCGAATTAAGGATGAATTGGCACGGATTCAAGGCGTTGGCAGTATCAACATTATCGGCCAACGCGATTACAGCATGCGAGTGTGGTTGGACCCGAATCGTATGGCGGCGTTATCGCTGACTGCATCCGATGCGATTGCTGCATTGCGAGAACAAAACATCCAGGTCGCTGCGGGAGCAATTGGCCGCCCGCCCGTGCCCAGTGGCCAAGATTTCCAGTACACACTCAAAACGCTTGGTCGGCTGACTTCGACCGAAGAGTTTTCAGAGATTGTGGTCAAGACAGGTAAAAATGGCCAAGTCGTCAAACTGAAGGACATCGTGACGGAGCAGCGTGTCGCCGACGGTAAAAAATTTGGCGGTATCGAGTACGGTGCCGGCTTTGCGGACACCAAGTGCATGCTCGATGGTGTGCCCTCATCTGGTCTGATGATCTACCAACTGCCCGGATCCAATGCACTCGATACTGCGGATGCTTTGCGAGCCAAAATGGAGGAACTAAAAACCAGCTTCCCACGCGGTGTTGCGTATTCCATCAGCTACGACACGACACCGTTCATCAGTGAATCGATCCACGAAGTTTTCAAATCACTACGCGACGCGATCATCTTGGTGGCCATCGTTGTGTTGGTCTTTTTGCAGTCTTGGCGTGCTGCCCTGATTCCGTTGATCGCTGTTCCGGTTGCGATCATTGGAACCTTTGCCGTGATGGCTGGCATCGGATTCAGCCTCAATAACTTGTCGCTGTTCGGACTCGTGTTGGCGATTGGAATTGTGGTCGACGATGCCATCGTGGTTGTCGAAGCGATCGAACACAAACTGGAACATGGCGTTGGCCCCGTCGAGGCGGCGGAACAGGCGATGCGTGAAGTGACGACGCCGATCATCGCGATTTCGTTGGTGCTGATGTGCGTGTTTATCCCGTGTCTATTTATCTCAGGAATCACTGGTCAATTCTTCCAGCAATTTGCCGCCACGATCGCGGTTTCGACGTTCTTTAGCGCGGTCAACTCATTGACGCTTAGTCCGGCTCTAAGTGCGTTGCTGCTGCGTCCAAAATCCGAGCAACGTGACCCGCTGACACGGGTGATCAATTTTCTGTTTGGCTGGTTCTTCAATCTGTTCAATCGATTCTTTGGGGCTGCATCGGAAGTCTATGCGAAGTCTGCGGGATGGTTGGTTCGACTGTCATTCGTGGTTGTGGTCGTGTACGTCGGATTGTTGTGGGCAACCTACAAGGGCATGACAACGGTTCCGCAAGGCTTTGTGCCATCGCAGGATAAAGGATACTTGCTGGTCGATATTCAACTGCCCGATTCAGCTTCGCTAGAACGCAGCGAAAACGTCGTCAAAGAACTCAGCGAGGTCTTGCTGGGGCAGCGCAGTGGTGATAGTCAAAAACTCGCCGCCATCGTTGAGTCTCAAAACAACAGCAGCGAGTCAGTAGCGTCTGATGAAGACAAAGCAGATGAAACTTCGGTGGATGGATTGGCAGGAGTCGAGCATACGTTGGAAATTGTCGGTCAATCGGTTGTCCAGAGTGCGGTGGGGTCGAATTTAGCCTCCGTTTTCGTCATTCTGAAACCGTTTCACGAACGTGAAGACGCATCGCTTTACTCAGAGCGAATCGCAACCAAGATCCGCCAATCGATCGCAGCAAAGATTCTTGACGCTCGCATTTCGGTTTTCGGCCCGCCGCCAGTAGACGGTCTGGGCAGTGGCGGTGGTTTCAAAATCATGGTGCGCGACGTCGGTCAATTGGGACTGACCGAATTAGAAAAGACAACCAATGCAGTCGCCAAGGCGGGGACCACTGAACCAAAAATCCTTGGGATGCAAAGTGGGTTTCGTGCGAACACGCCGCAGATGTTCGTGGACATTGACCGCGAAAAATGCAAAGCCATGAACGTTTCGTTGAACGAAGTTTTCACCACGCTGCAAACCTTTCTCGGTGGTTACTATGTCAACGACTTCAACGCGTTTGGACGGACATGGCAGGTGAACCTGCAAGCCGACCCGATGTATCGCCTGACGCCTGACCAGGTAACGCAGTTGTACGTTCGCAGCCAATCGTCAGAAATGGTGCCGTTGGGCACGTTGGCGAAAGTGTCCGATACCACCGGTCCCGCGATGGTGTTGCGCTACAATGGGTTCTCCGCTGCAGCAATCAACGGGATGGCGATGCCGGGTGTCAGTTCCGGTGACAGCATCAAGACAGTCGAAAACGTGGTGGCAAAAAATCTGCCGTTTGGTTTTGACACAGAATGGACCGAATTGACGTTTCTGCAAATCCGAGCTGGCAACACAGCGCTGGTGGTGTTTGGGCTAGCCGTGGTGTTGGTGTTCTTGGTTTTGGCCGCTCAATACGAAAGTTTGAAGCTTCCCTTGGCCGTGATCTTGGTTGTTCCGATGTGCTTGCTATGTGCCGTGATCGGTGTTGCCATCGCAGGGATGGACATCAACATCTTTGTTCAAATTGGGTTCATTGTTCTGGTTGGCTTGGCGAGCAAGAACGCGATCCTGATTGTTGAATTTGCGAAAGAGCAGCAGGAGGCAGGGCTCAGCAAGTACGACGCAACGATCCAGGCTTGTCGATTACGATTGCGACCCATCATCATGACTTCGCTGGCTTTCATTTTTGGTGTTGTACCACTGATGCTCGGGTCGGGTGCAGGATCCGAGATGCGTTCAACGCTTGGCGTCGCGGTTTTCTCGGGAATGTTAGGGGTAACGTTCTTTGGGATTTTTCTGACGCCCGTTTTCTATCACTTACTTGCAAGCCCCACGTCACAACCTGACACAACCAAAGAAAACTAACTGGCCTTGTTAACGATGGACGTAACAATGAGAAAATTTCATATCGTCTTAGTGATGCTAGCTTGCATTCAAAACGCGTCGGCAAAGAACCCTTTGCCGTCTTGGAATGACGGTCAGGCCAAGCAGTCGATTATCACCTTCGTTGATCGTGTGACAGCCGAAGATTCTGAATCGTTCGTGCCAGTGGACGAACGGATCGCGGTGTTTGACAACGATGGAACCTTGTGGTGCGAGTTTCCGTTGCCGAATCAAGCAGCGTTTGCGCTAGACGAAATTAAGCGAATGCTGCCAGAGAATCCCGAGTGGAAAGATGAACCTGCGGTCGCGGGACTGATCAGTGGCGATGTGGCTTCATTGAAGGCAGACCACAACGCTGGGTTGATAAAATTGCTGGCGTTAACCCACGCTGGGATAACCCCTGACACCTTTGATTCGCGAGTGGAAAACTGGTTGCAGACGGCGAAACACCCGAGGTTCGATTGTTCGTACCGGAAAGTGATCTATCAGCCCATGTTGGAGTTGCTGGAGTATTTGCGAACCAACCAATTTGAGACCTGGATTGTTTCGGGAGGGGGGCAAGATTTCATGCGAGTGTTTGCTGAAGAAACCTATGGCATCCCGCCTCAGCAAATCATCGGGTCGTATGGCAAACTGAAGTATGAGTTGATCGATGGTAAACCGATGCTGACCAAGACGCTCGATTCGCTATTTGTTGACGACAAAGAAGGCAAGCCCGTTGCGATCGCACAGTTTATTGGTCGTCGCCCGATCGCGTGTTTTGGCAACAGCGATGGTGATCAAGCCATGATGGAATATACGACCATCGACAATCCGCGACCTAGTTTTGGTTTGATCGTTCATCACACCGACGCAGACCGCGAATATGCCTACGACTCTAACCCATCTAGCAGCGGCAAATTAACGACCGCGTTGGAAGCTGCACCGCAGCGAGGATGGACCGTCGTGGACATGAAACAAGATTGGAAAACAGTCTTTCCCGATCAAGCCGACGAAGGACTGTCCAGCCTGATCGGCCAATGGTTGGTCGAAGACATCGCCGTCAGCGATAGCGGAAACCAGGGCGTTGTCGATCGTGCCCAGACGACGGTACAGTTTTCGGCCGACGGTACGGCGAGCGGTAATACCTGCGTCAATCGCTATTCGGGTAACTTCAATGTCGATGGCAATAAGCTTACTTTCGGGCAATTAGCGACGACACGGATGGCTGGGCCCGCTGCATTGATGGACCAAGAACAACGATTTTTGAAGGCCATTGAAACGGTCGCGACTTATGAATTCGGCGAGCCCGGGATTGTTCACTTTCTCGACAAAGAGGCTAATCGAGTAATGAAGCTTTCAAAAAAGTAGGATCCTATGCTTCCGACATTGCGAATAAGAATTTCAACTAAGGAACTGTTCCAAAATAACTTCCCGGTTTTCCCGTAGCTGGTCCCGCCAGGGTTCAGTCCACGACTAGTATTCCATGTCACCTCAATTTTCGGGTAGCGGAACTCGCCAAGAGTTTCGGCTACGAGGGGGACGCCGAAAGTCTACGCGACTTCCGCTACCTCCTAACCGAAAATTGAGCTGACATGGACTACTAGCTGTCCCCGTCTGAACCCTGGCGGGCCCAGCTACGAAAGATTTCCAAATACGGAACTTGTTTCAAGACAGTTCCTAAGATGGCTCCACGATCCTTGAACGACGATACGACTTTTTCACCTCTGCAAAGCGACGACACCATGTCTTTGAAAATCCGCTCCTTTTTCGCAATTGCGTTGTCACTTGCGATCTCGTTTCCGGCAACTGCTCAAGACGAGAAACTTGAACTGCTCTTGAACCGTTCGCCATCGCCGCCCAATGCGATGGGGTACGTCAACATTGGTTCATTGAATCAACTGATGGACGATGCGGGGATGTCCCCAAGCGTCTCTGAGAACGTGGATGACTTTTGGTTTATCTCGGATCTTGATATCAGCAAACTACAGCCAAAGTGGGAAGCCGGTTATGCGACGGTCAAGCAACCCGTCGAAGCTTCTAAGTTGGCAAAACGACTCGGCGGCTACGTGGATGAAATCGCAAATCAGAAAGTGGTTTGGTCACCCGATCAAACCTACTTTGTCCCGGGCAAAGAGAATCGGCTTGGGATGCTGCGACCTGCCGACCGATCGCTGCTAACCCAGTGGATCAATGACGATCGCGGCTACAATTTTTCGAGCTATCTGCAATCTCAATCCAAGCCACCGGAGGATTACCTTTCGCTGATGCTGGCCATCGACTTGCATGGTGCATTTTCGCCTGTTCCGATGACCAAGAAACTGGAAGGGTTGACGTCGCTGAAGTCAAAACGGCCCGAAGCGGTCGCGAGTATTTTGGCTTCGATCGACGGGGTTTCCGTTTTGATTGGACGGCGTGGCTTGAACGAGTGCATCGTGCGGGCGAGTTTTTCAAAGGCCCCCGCAAGCCTTGAACCGATTGCCGCTGAATTGCTTGCTGAGTTAATGGAGCGTGGTGGTAGTGCCGCGCCGGAAGTAGCGACCTGGAAAGTATCGACGAAGGAAAACGTCTTGTCGTTGCAAGGGCCGATTACAGAATCGACGCTTAGCGGGTTGATGGGGATCTTCAGTTTGCAAGATCGAGCTCAACAGGCGAACAACCTTGGCACCGGCGGTTCGGCGAACCCGTCGAAGTCTGAGCAGGCCGCTTATCGATCAAAGAAGTATTTTGATGATGTCAACAAAATTGTTGAGCAAACACGAAAGCACTCATCGCAAACCACCGGTGCTCTTGCGAAGTGGAATGATGCCCGTGCTAGGAAAATCGATGAACTGGGAACGCTCGGTGTCGACGACGCAATGATTCAGTTCGGTACCAACGTGGGTGAACTGCTGCGAGGCAACGCGTTAACGGTCCGCCAAGGCAACATTGATGCTGGGAAGATCAAAGCCAATCAAGGCCTTTACAATGGTGGCTACTACAACAACAGCGATGGTTACGGCTATGACTTCAATTCAACGGCCGATTACAACCGAGTGACCGCCGCGAAAACGCGGGGCAACGCGTACGCCGACTACAAAGATGCTCTGTATCAAATCGATCAGTTGACCGCCGCAACACGAAGGACGATGACTGAAAAGTTTCAGATTCAGTTCTAGCCCGGATTGTTCTCAAGCCGAGCGCGAAAGCGGTGGACTCCAACGCCGTGAAGGGTTTCTAAATCGTTTAACCGCGTGGGCATCGCCCCGCGC
The DNA here is from genome assembly GCF_001642955.1 of Rubripirellula obstinata. Taxonomy (GTDB): domain Bacteria; phylum Planctomycetota; class Planctomycetia; order Pirellulales; family Pirellulaceae; genus Rubripirellula; species Rubripirellula obstinata. The sequence continues at coordinate 9,915 of NZ_LWSK01000053.1, forward strand.
GTCCATGCGGGGCGAAACGCGCGGGGCGATGCCCACGCGGCTAAACGAACTAACACGTGTTTTCCGGGACCAAAACTCTTCACGGCGCTGGGTGGACTCCCCGCAAATCCCTCGCTTACGCGTTCGGGTCGGGATAGTTTGCTTCCGTCGTGAAACTTCTGTCGAGCCCTGAAATTCTGCTCAACCGGTAAAGCTTGCCAGTTTTTCTCAACCTGCACCATCGGCATTGTCGATACCTTCGCTGGGGGCGGATGCGCACGTTGCTGCATCGCCATATTTGAGAATGAATGACAGCGAGCGTCTGCGATGGATTGCAATCCACGAGCAACTGATTTTCCAAACAATGCCGTGCCGCACAGGGCGAAGTTGCTTTGTGCTTTTGTACTGGCAATGGTCTTTGCGGTGATTTCCACAACACCGGCGATCGCTCAGGTCCGCGGCAAACGTCCCGATCGCGGAACCTACCAACCGCCGCAACTTGAATCCGTGCAATTGGAAACGCTTGATCCGATTCAAAGCAGGATCGAGCCACGGGAAGAAGAAAGTGGAACGCTGCGCAAGGTTACCTACCAAGACGTGGACTTGGTGGCACCCATAACTCAACAGGAATATGAAGCGGTTCAGTACGAAGAGTACGGCCACGAAGTCTACGACCAAGGCGAATTCATCGTTGATGGAAACAGTTGCGATAGCTACGGTTGCGATGCAATGGGATGCGACGGCAACGGATGTGGATCGATCTTCAATTCGTCGATCAGTCGTTGCCGCGATCAGTGGTTCGGAAGTTTGGAACTGCTGATGATGCATCGCAGCGGAGATCGCTTGCCGAGGTTGGTGACGACCGGGCCAAACGAAGCCGGGGCTGATAGCCAAACACTCTTTGGCGGTGATACGCTTTTGAAAGACGTCACCGCGGGCGGCCGAGTCACCATCGGAACCTGGATCGATCCACAGCATTGCCGCAGCCTAGTGCTGCGTGGTTGGACGGCCACCGAAGAGAGCTACGATTTTTCCAGCGATCAAGACAGCAACGCGATTCTAGGACTTCCTTTTCGCAATGTTAGCGACGACGTGACGCCGTTTAATGACGTTCGCATCATTTCATCGCCGGGGCGAGCGACCGGCAATGTCCAAGTCAACGGAACCAGCAACGTGTTCGGCGGTGACTTGTCGGTTCGCCAACATGTGTTTGGTAAGTTGGGCGGGAATGTCGATGTCTTGTATGGCTATCAATACATGCGACTAAACGAAGACATGACGATCGCCAGTTCGTCGGTGTCATTGGATGACGACTTCGCGCCGGAAGGAACGATTCTTTCGACCACCGATGCGTTTGATATCGACAATGAATTCCATGGCGGCCAGTTTGGAATCGCCGGTAGCTATCGCGAATCATGCTGGTCGTTTAGCGGCTTGGCAAAGGTCGGGTTTGGATCGCTTCGCAGACGTGCTGAATTGTCCGGTCAAACCTTCACCAGCATCGATGGCAACAATGCGATTGATCCGCAAGGCTTGCTCGTTCGCGATACCAATTCAGGCACATCGAACGACAGCACCTTTGGCTGGATCCCGGAACTGGACTTTTCGCTCGGGTATCACAAATTCCCAAACTATGAATTGACGATCGGCTATCACATCATCGCGATGACTGACGCATTGCAAGTGTCCGGTGCCCTGGACCCGAACTTGGCCTCGAACCTGTCGGATCCAGCACTGGGAATCCAGAGTCCCGCAGCAGACTTCCGATACAACACGTTTTACGTGCAGGGGATTCACTTTGGGATACAGTACGTACACTAGAATTCGCGAACCCATTCATCTTTCTGCTGAGCCGACCGTTGCCACGACCAACCAAACGATTCTCCGACGCACCCATTTCTCGTTTGGTCGGATTCGATGTTCTGCCAAGCGATACCGAAGGCGTTGGGGAGGCGACCGTTGAAATTGATTGCGACCGACGTCACCATAATCCGATGCAACGGGTTCACGGCGGATTGATCGCGGCGCTGGCTGATGCGGCGATGGGCATCGCGTTTGGGCGAACCTTGATCGATGACCAAGATTTTTCGACCATTGAAATGAAAATCAACTTCATTCGCCCGGTCAAAGAAGGTCGCTTGACGGCGATCGCAAGCGTTGTCGAGCGAGGGCTGCGAATCGGATTCGTTGAGTGCGAGATCAAGAATGAGCGAGGCAAAAGAGTTGCCACCGCGACATCAACTTGCACCGTCGTCAGCGGTTAACCGATTACGGCAGCGTTAGCGTTGCGACGACCGTGGTTTCGTACACACCTGGCAGAGCTTCAAATTGGTCCGAGTCATCGAAGCCAACATTCAGGTTGACCTTTGCAGATCCAACGTTGTCGGACTCGACTCGCACCGAAGCTGTTTCATCACCGACCGTAACATCGGTTCGATCGGCTGGTTTTGATGCAACCCAGTTGGCTGGCCCGTTGGACGAAGCGACGCCGACTGACAAAATCGCGTTGCTTTTGGAAGTTGGATCAGTGTTGTGAACGAACCCCGATGCAACCGTAAAATCCACGACCATGCCGGTCATCGAGTTGCTGCCAACCGTCCAAGATTGAGGCGAGAATTGTTGCTCGCCATCCGTCAGGTCGTGAATGATCGCGACGTCCGGCGGCGGTTGAACGCTTGATTCAACCGGTACCGAAACCGAAAAGCTCTGTGACGGCTGTTCCGCAGAAAGCGTGGATCCGCACGACATCACGATCCCGCTGATCACCAGCGAGAAGCAATGGAAAAAGCTGCCCCGTCGATTTGTTATGCCCATGACATTGATCATGGTTCGATTCGGGTCCGCTGGCAAAGAGTTTTGCCCTGCGATTTTTGAGCACGCTCAAAATGCAGTCCGTCGAAACGATTGCTCCGGTCAAGATGGCTGCCGGAATTCCTGTCGTCGGGGCAATAACGATTACACCGATGGTGAGCTCAAACCTTGCTTCGCTTCCTGCAAGAATTGAAGCGCCTCGATCGGCGTCATCGAATCGAGATCCAGTTGATCGACTTGCCCGATCAATGGATGGTCAGCAAACCCGAACAGAGTCATTTGGTATTGTCCATTCACCGAAGCCCCATTCGCGTCTGACCCACCGGGGGACCGAATGGTTGGCCGGTCCAACGCGTCACGATGGTCAGCTTCCAACTGAGCTAAGACATCTTTCGCCCGCTCGTTGACGGCCTTGGGAATTCCCGCCAGACGTGCGACGTGGATGCCGTAACTCTTGTCGGCACCACCGCGAACGATCCGGTGCAAGAAGATGACTTCATCGTTCCACTCTTTGACGGCCACGTTCAAATTGGCAACCCGCGGCAACGACTCTTCCAACTGAGTCAGTTCGTGATAGTGAGTCGCAAACAGCGTGCGGCACCCGATTTGTTCGTGCAGATGTTCGGTGATCGCCCAAGCCAAAGACAATCCATCGTACGTGCTGGTGCCGCGACCAATTTCATCCAGAATGACAAGCGACCGCGACGTCGCGGTATTCAGAATCCGCGCGGTCTCGACCATTTCCACCATGAACGTACTCTGGCCACGGCTCAATTCATCACTCGCGCCAACGCGAGCAAAGATCCGATCCGCCAAGCCGATTTCAGCACTGGCAGCCGGAACGAACGATCCAGCCTGAGCCATCAAGGTGATCAACGCGACTTGTCGTATGTAAGTACTCTTGCCCGCCATGTTAGGCCCGGTGATCAATTGGATCATGCCGGCCTCCGGTGATTGCATACAGTCGTTGGGGACAAACTCACCTTGCGGCATCGTGACGTCCAGCACGGGGTGACGTCCTGATTCAATTCGCAAAATTGAATCATCGGTCAGCGTCGGACGCGTCCAATTCCGCGTCGACGCAATCTCGGCTTGGGATGCCAAAACATCCAATTCCGCCATTGCAGCGGCGACTTCTTGAAGCGTGGAAAGGTGGCTGTGGGTTAGGGATCGGATCTCCAAAAACAAATGCTGCTCGCGAGCAGACGCTTTGTCATCCGCAGCCAGTACTTTTTCTTCGTACTCCTTTAGCTCCGGTGTAATGTATCGTTCGCAGTTTTTGAGTGTTTGTTTGCGGATGAAGAAATCTGGAACTCGATCTTTTTGACTGTTGGAAACTTCCAGGAAATAGCCAAACACACGGTTATAACCCACCTTGATATTGGTGATGCCAGTTTCGTCCATCTGACGTTTCTGGTACTCCGCAATCCACTGTTTTCCACCCTTGGCTAATTCTCGCAGCGAATCGAGTTCGGCATCATAGCCGGGGCGAATGAAGTTTCCTTCGGCGGCAGAAATCGGACAATCGTCGGCGAGTGCGGATTCCAGCTTCGATCGAAGTTCAGGGCACAAGTGCAAATGCGCTTCGATGAACGTCAATCGTTCGCTATCGCGGTCGGTTAGGCGAGCTTTCAACTTCGGCAGATTCGATAACGTTCCAGCGACTTGCAGCAAATCACGCGGGCCGGTTCGCTGAGTCGCAATCCTGGCCATCAAACGCGTCAGGTCAAACGTTTGTTTGAGTGTCTCGCGAACATCGGACCGCAATTTGGCATCCGACACAAATTCCGCAACGGCATCCAATCGAGCTTCGATTGCAGGTCCGTCGATCAGCGGTGCGGCGATCCAGTCGCTTAGCAGTCGCGATCCCATCGACGTGCAGGTGCGATCAATCACTCCCAGCAAAGAACCGTCACGAGAACCGCTGCGGATGGTGCGAGTGATTTCTAAACTGCGCCGCGTGGCAGCATCGATTTGCAGGAAGTTGCTTTTGCGATGCGAAACGATCCCGCGAAAGTGGGACAGGTCGTTGCGTTGGGTTTCTTGCAGGTAGGTCAGGACTCCACCGGCGGCGCGGATGGCGGCCGAGTCGTTGTCTTCAAAACCGTAGCCATCCAAACTGGAAACTTCGAACTGTTTGCAGAGCGTTTCGGTGGCGGAATCTTCTGCGAACGACCAAGCTGGTCGCGATGTCCAGGACCACGGAGCCGTTGTGTCCGGGTGGAAGTGGGCGTCGTCTTCGCGGTAGATCACTTCGGCGGGACCGATCCGGGCCAGTTCATCATCGACCCGCGCTGCGTCAAACGTGCCTGCTTCGAATCGCCCGCTGGACAATTCCGCCCAAGCGATTCCGGCAACCGTTTTTGGCGAGTTCTTCTTTGCACCTTTGGCGTGCATCAAGCAAACGGAGGCGACGTAGTTTGCTTCGCGCGGATCCAACAACCCTTCGTCGGTCAAGGTTCCCGCACTGACGATCCGAGTGACTTCGCGTTTAACCAGTCCCTTGGCGGTTTTGGGATCTTCGACCTGTTCACAAACCGCGGCGCGATAGCCGGCCCGAATCAACTTTTGCAGGTAGCCGTCAAGTTGATGGTGAGGAAAGCCGGCCATTGCGGTCGGGTTGGCACTGTCTTTGTCTCGGCTGGTAAGCGTTAGCCCTAGGATGCCGGCGGCTGTTTTGGCGTCCTCCAAAAACAGTTCATAGAAATCGCCCATGCGAAAAAACAGCAATGCGTCGCCGCAAGCCGCTTTCGCTTCGTGATATTGTTTCATCATTGGAGTCATGCTGAAATCGTACCGGTTGTCCCGGTCCAGAGACAATCGGTCGGCGGTGATTTTGAGCGAGACGGTCTCAGGATGTGTCGCGGTTGTGCCGGTTTGGTCGGGTTTGCGACGGCCAAAAACCTGGTTCCTAGGCAAAGCCTGAGAGCAAGCATTGCGACCTGGGAGCGAGTGCTGGGTGCTACCCAACGCCGTGAAGCGTTTCTGGACTGTTTAACCGCGTGGGCATCGCCCCGCGCGGCTCGCCCCGCATGGACGCGCGGGGCGATGCCCACGCGGTTAAACAGTTAAAAAACGTCACTGCGTTGGGTGCTACCGTTGGCGGGCGTCGATGATCGCTTGTTCCAGTGGATCCGGTGCGAACTCGTCATCCTCGGTTGCCAGAATCGGGGCAATCGAACGTGCATTGCCCTGCGATTTCGCCGCCGCATAAACGTCGATCGTTCCTGATTGCAATTCGGGGCCGGGCGGCAAATCAAATTGCCCGATGCCGATACCGGTTTGGTTGATGTCCTCGATTGCGTTGTTTCCGCCGGGCGTGCGATCGATCGCGATCGACTGCAAACGGATTTCGTGAACAAAGATCCTGTACCGGGATTGAGGTGGCAGGTCACTTTCGATTTCCTCGGTGGCTGAATCGCCCGTGGCTAGCGAATCGACTCGCACTTTTTCAATCCGTGTCGCGCCGGCGTCACGGATCAATCGCAATGTGTCTGATGCATTGGGTGCCAAACGAATCGATTGAGTGCGTCCTGGTTCGCTGTTGTCAACAATCGTCACCTGCAATTCTCTTGGGCCGCCGTTACGAAGCGTCACCATGGCGGGTGGAAGATCAGGCTTTGGAACGACCTTGGATTCCAAGACCACTGATTGCGGTGCGACGCTCGGGAAAACCTGAGTGTTGGGAGCGTAGATCATCGGGCCGGGATCGATGCCGTAGCCCGGCAAAATTGGCGGCGGCACGAATACTGGCCCCGGAATTACTGGCGGCAACCAATCGCCGCCTGCCCTCACCGGTCGCACAATTCGCCGCGTTGTGGTGTAGGCGACAATCGGATCATCCAGGTCGGCGGTTTGCATTCGCCCAGAACCGCTAGCGGGAAAACGAAGGATCCGCGCCAGCGTTGTGTTGTAGTACCCCAGAAATCGTCGATTGCGGCTGTCGTAACGCGGATCGCGAATGTAGGTGATTCGTTCGCCGTTGCTTTGGTAGACCACCAGTTGACCGTGCCGCGCTTCGATGTGGGCCGTGACGAAACCGGATGGTTCAATTAGCTCAAATGACTGAGCATTCGTTACCTCAGCATCGATTGCCGCGAATCCGATGAAGAAACAAAGCGAGCAAAACAGATGGCTTAGGACCGTCTGAACAATAGGTGGCTGGACAATTGGTAGCGAAAGTCGCCAAGACTTTTGGTTTGTCGAGTTGCCGAAACTCTTGGCGAGTTTCGCTACGCCACTTATTGTTCCAACTGTCCTTAAAAACGCAGGACGCAACATTTCAAATCCCCCCAGGTGAATGACAGTGAACGACTGTTAAGGACTTTCCATGACCTGATCATACCCAACGCCCACGGTTCGCGGTTGAACCAAAGATCGTTAAAATCTCGGCGAAGTAAACCTCCCTAACCAAGCGCCTCTGAATTTTTGAGCCTTCCTTTGTCCACAGCAACTACACATTCGATTGGTCCCCGCAGTGCTGCCGCCTTTGAACGTGCCGTTCAATTAATGCCGGGTGGCGTGAACAGTCCCGCCCGAGCGTTTGGTGCTGTCGGTGGCACGCCTTTGTTTATTGACCGGGCGGAAGGTCCGTATTTGCATGACATCGACGGTCGCCGATACATCGATTACATCGGTTCGTGGGGGCCGATGATTCTGGGGCACGCCCATCCCGAAGTCATCGAAGCGATCATCAAAGCTGCCGAGCGTGGGACCAGCTACGGTGCGCCGACCGAAGCCGAATCGCATTTAGCGGACCAGATCATCGCGGCGGTTCCAAGTATTGAAAAAGTGCGTTTGGTCAACAGCGGCACCGAGGCGACGATGAGCGCGATCCGGGTCGCTCGCGGTGCAACCGGTCGCGATAAGATCGTCAAGTTTGCTGGGAACTATCACGGCCATGTGGACAGTTTGTTGGTGTCGGCCGGCAGCGCCGCAGCAACACTCGGCGCGCCCGATTCGCCCGGCGTCACCGAGGGAGCCAGCAAAGATACGATCGTTGCCCGTTATAACGATGCCGACGGGATCGCTGAAATTTTCGCTAACCATCCCGGCGAAATTGCTGCCGTCATTTTGGAACCTGTCGTGGGCAACATGGGCTGCGTCGCCGGATCACCTGATTTCTTGCAGACGCTTCGCGAAGAGACAACCAAGGATGGAGCGATCTTGATTTTTGACGAAGTCATGACCGGTTTCCGATTGGCATTGGGCGGCGCACAGGAACGTTTTGGTGTGACACCCGACATGACCACGCTGGGAAAAATTGTCGGTGGTGGGTTGCCGATGGGAGCGTACGGCGGCAAAGCCGAGATCATGAATCAGGTGTTGCCGGCGGGCAAAGTTTTTCAGGCGGGAACGCTAAGCGGAAATCCGGTCGCCGTGGCAGCCGGCAGCAAGACGCTGCAAATCCTTCGTGATGATCCACCCTACGAACAGCTCGATCGGATGGGCATGCGACTGGCCAAAGGAATCGACATGGCGGCAACCGATGCGGGCATCGATCACCAAGTCCAAGCTGTCGGCAGCATGATGACGCTGTTCTTTAACCCTGACCCGGTTGATCATTGGGGTGACGCAGATCGTTGTGACCGCGAAGCGTTTGGACGATATTTCTGGGGCCTGATTGGCGAGGGCGTCTACATGCCGTGCAGCCAATTCGAGGCCCTGTTCTTTAGCCGAACTCACACCGAAGACATCATCGACGAAACAATCGAAGCTGCCCGCAAAGTGCTCTCTCAAATGGCGTAAAGACTGCTCCTATTTTGGACTTCGTAGGCCGGAACAAGCCGCTTCGGCGCAGTTCCGGCGATCCAAACAGGTGAGATGCAATTGCCGGAACTGCGCCGAAGCGGCTTGTTCCGGCCTACCTCCATTTGAAACGCGTTGATTTGCGACACTTCTCAGTGAACGCCGATATTTGGCTCGTTACGGTTTTCACGAGGGTTTTTCGCCTATTAAGTTATCGCTTAATTCGTAATAGGACGACGTGAAACGCCACTTTTTCCATTAGAATGAAAAGGACGTTGTCCGCGAAGTTATCAATTTGGTTGGAGATAAATCTCTTGAGATTCCGTATTCGTTCACGGCAAGCATTCACACTTGTCGAACTGTTGGTGGTCATCGCCATCATTGGTGTTTTGGTCGGCTTGCTGCTGCCCGCTGTTCAGGCCGCTCGCGAAGCAGCGCGACGAATGAGTTGCAGCAACAACTTCAAGCAGATCGGCTTGTCGATTCACAACTACCATGCGGCGTACAACCAAATGCCGCGTCACGGAACCGGCACAACGGCTGACTTGATTGCTGGTTACCTGGGTGATGACGGAGATTCTGGCGGAACCGCAAACAATGCGGGCACCGGTGGTGGCAACAACGGTTGTCGGCTCAGCATGCTGGTTCCGGTTTTGCCCTTCCTGGAACAACAGGCTTTGTGGGAACAAATCAGTAATCCAAACAACCAAAAGGTCAGTGGCAACTTGGCGGCTGGCGCAACATGGAATGCCATGGGGCCGCACCCGCAACAACGCGAATACGTTCCATGGGTCACCAACGTGGTCAGCTTTCGCTGTCCCAGTGATCCAGGTGTTGGCTTGCCAGCGTTCGGGCGAACCAATTATGCCGCCAGCCTCGGTGATTCTGCTGACTTCCAAAACGATTCAGTCTTTCGTCCGATCGGCAGCACGCAGATTTGGGGAATGGACATTGGACAAGCTCCGCGAGATCGCGCGGGCAGTCGCGGTGCCTTCTCCGCTCGGCTGAATACCCGCTTCCGTGATGTGCTTGATGGATTGTCCAACACGATCGCAATGGGAGAAATCAGCTCAGATTTGGGCGACCGAGATATCACGACGGAAATGGCCGATGGTGGCGGCAACAATTGGTCCGAACCAAGCTCGGGTGGTATTTACGAGAACCCAGCCATCGCAACTTCCAGCAACCTGATCGATCCATTGAGGCCAAGGTTTTGGTGTACAGGCCCTCCTTGCACCGTACCATCCTTGATTCCAGATCCAGATCGCAAACGAGGATTCCGCTGGGCCGACTCAACCGCTCTGTACAGCGGCGTGGCAACCATCTTGCCACCGAACTCGGCACTCGTCAGCGTCGGCACCGGCGACACAGCGGTGTGTACCGCAACCGTCAGCAGCCGGCACCAAGGCGGTGCTCACATCCTGATGTGCGACGGAGCCGTTAAGTTCATTACCGATTCGATCGAAGCGGGAAATTCCAACGCACCCAACGTCCGAAACGGAGCGGTTGGTCTTGCCGCACCCGGCAGCGCAAGCCCCTACGGCCTTTGGGGTTCACTCGGTACCCGAGCCGCCCGCGAAGTCATCAGTGAAGAGTTTTAATCCCAATTCAACACAATCCGTGAACGTCCGGGCTGGATCCTGAGCGTGCCGCCGTGCAGGCTCTGCTAGTCCTGGAGGGACGAAAGCTCGGTGCCGGGTGCGAAGCCCAACGCCGTGAAGAGTTTTGGCCCCTAAAAATACGGGTTAGTTCGTTTAACCGCGTGGGCATCGCCCCGCGCGTTTCGCCCCGCATGGACGCGCGGGGCGATGCCCACGCGGTTAAACGGTTTAGAAACCCTTTACGGCGTTGTGCGAAGCACCCGGAAACAATGCAACAAAAACTACTCTGAGCTTCGATCGATCGGCGGCTTTGCCGCCGATCGATCGAGGCTCAGACAAATAGGGGGCGCATGATCCGGGTGCTACGCACCCGGCAAAGGGCTGTCACCGCTCCGCGGCTAGATTGTCGGGTTTGCGCTGCATTCAAGGCACCATCTAAGCTGGACAATTTCTAAGCCACGTCGCCAAGGTCTAAACGCTTTGCATAGCGACGGAAGACTTGGTCGCGGAGTGCGGCCAGGTCACTGGCTGACAATTCAGGATCCTCTTCGATCATTTCTTGCGCCATCGATCGGGCGAGCGCTAGGATCTCGACATCGCGGACCAGATCAGCGATCCACATGGGCGGCATTCCGCTTTGCCGTCGGCCCAACAAATCACCTGGACCACGCAAGCGAAAATCGGCTTCGGCCAATTCAAAGCCATCGTGAGTTTCCTCTAAAACCTTCAGCCGTTCATTCTCCTCAGGCTCGATTTCACCGTCCGTGAAAACGCAAACGTGCCCCGCATGCGATCCCCGCGAAATGCGTCCACGCAATTGATGCAACTGAGCCAATCCGAATCGCTGTGCCCCCAAAATCGTCATCACGGTCGCGTTGGGAACATTGATTCCTACCTCAATCACGGTCGTACTGACCAACACCTGCAACTGCTCCGTTGCAAACTGCTGCATCACCGACTGTTTCTCTTCGGCCGGCATCCGACCGTGCAACAGACCGACACGATAATCTTTCAACGGCCCCGTCGATAACTCTTCGAACACCGATTCCACTGATGCAATGTCTTCGTTGGCGTCGTCATCCTCGGACGCTTCGACCGCCGAAACTCGCGGTGCCACGACAAACGCCTGACGTCCTTCGTCCAGACGCTCTCGCACAAATGCCCACCACCGTTGTTTCCACTGCCCGCGACCCAAGTACGTGTTCACCTTCCCGCGCCCAGGTGGTTTGTCACGCAGTGTGCTCAATTCCACATCACCAAACATGGTCATCGCCACGCTGCGCGGGATTGGCGTCGCTGACATGACCAAATAGTGCGGATCGATGCCGCCCGAACGTAATTTCACTCGCTGTGCCACGCCGAATTTATGCTGTTCGTCGATCACGCAAACGCCCAACCGTTTGAAATCAATCTCGCCGTATAGCAACGCCTGCGTTCCTACCAACAAATCAATTTCTCCGCTGGCAATCTCTTCAATCACGGTCCGTTTTTCACCGGCGGACAACGAACCACATAGCAGACCTATTCGGACCTTTGATCCTTCCAGAGTCTTGTTCAAAGTTTCAAAGTGTTGTCTCGCCAAGACTTCCGTTGGTGCCATCAAAACAGCTTGATGATCATTCGCGACCGCCAACATCATCGCGTAGATGGCAACGATTGTTTTACCGCTTCCCACATCGCCCTGCAGCAATCGATTCATTGGAAATTGACAGGCCATGTCACCGCGAATCTCGTCAATCGTCCGTCGCTGATCCCCCGTCAATTCAAACGGAAACCGATTCACGATTCGGGCGTCAATCATCGCCGTCGATGTTAGCGGCGGGGCTCTCAATTCGGTCGTCAACCTTCGACGCTTGATGGCGAGCGCCAGTTGCATCGCAAACAATTCCTGGAAGACCAATCGCGTCCGCGCGGCGACCAAGGCGGCTTCATCAGGTGGCCGATGCAGATCCGAAAGCGCCGTCCCGATCTCAGGCAGACTCTCGCCAACAATGATTCCAATTTCAGACAGACGAACCGCCGCAGCTTTTCGCAGCGCAGGCGGCATGACTTCCGTCAGGGAATCAAACATGCCATGAGCGACGTCCCAAACGAGCCGTCGCATTTCAATCTGCTTGATCCCTTCGGTCAGCGGGTAGACCGGCAGGATCCGCGGCTTGGTGATCTCATCTTCATCACCCAGGATCGTGACCTGCGGATGAACGAACTCCATCCGCAAACCACTCAGCTTTGGAGTCCCCGAAATCATGACTCGGCGATCAAACTTGATCGATTCGGCGCGAAAAGGTTGGTTGAAAAACAGGATCCTTACCGAACCGGTTTCATTTTCAACGATCGCGCCGAACACGGATTTGCCAACTGATCGCGAAACGATCTCTGCATCAGCGATCGTGCCCACCAACGATGCTGGAACACCTTCACGCAAATCCGTCACGGCAGTCGGCGGAGCGGGGAATTCGTAGTCGCGTGGAAAAAGAAACAACAAGTCGCGGACCGTGCCCAGTCCAATTTTTTGCAACTTGCCAGCGCGCACTTGACCGATCGCCGGCAGCGATGCCAACGACGTGTTGAGACTCGTGCCCGCGTGATCCGTTGTCATGAAGCGTCTTCGTTTGCTGTGTCTTCGCTAACAGACTCTTTTGCTTCCGCTGCCTTCGCCGCCTTCTTCGCCTCTCGCTTCGCCATGTGCTGGGCGGCCATTTCTTCAATCGTCATGACTTTTTCAGGACCGGACCGATTGAACTGTTTTTCGTAGAGCGTTTCGATGAACTCTTTCAGCGGCAATTTCCACGGCTCTTCTTTGCGATTGGCGTACTTGCCGAACCGTTTTGGGCTTAGCCCCAATTCCCGAGCCATTTGAATATGTGCATCCGACAGCTTGAAATTTTTTCTGGCGTCGATCCAAGGTTGGAATTTATGAGGAATACGTTTTTTCTTCGCCACGATGGGCTCCGGTGATGCATTGCTTGTTGGGGTTTCGTCGCGATCCGGTCGGACATCGCCGCCGGTTATCTTGATCAGTTAGATCATCTTGATCAGCTAGACAACATAGTTTGGACAAGTTCAACACCCCAGCCGTCGCTCGATGTATTGCTCGCAGATTTTAAAATAAGTCAGCATCGAATCAATGTCGATCCATTCATCAATCGCGTGCAGATTGCCAACCCAAGGCCGAGACAAATTGACCGGGATCGCATGATCGCAAAAAAATCGACTGTCACTGCCACCCGATGCACGAACTTTTCGGATTGTTTGACCGGTAATCGCCTCGGTGATGTCGCAGAACAACGAATCAGGATTCAAATCGGTTGGTTCCGCGGTCATCAACGGATCCAAGACGCCCGTGGATCCCATAACTGGATCGCCTGAATCCAAGACGCCGATAATTTCCGCCAACATTGATGCCACGGTATGCGGCGGCGGGAAGCGAACATCAATCATCGCGGATGCCTGCGACGGAATTCGGTTCGCCGTCGTGTTCTCTGTCTCGAAAATGGTGATGCTGCACGTCGGGAACCAATGATTGGCTTGTTCTTCGATTGGCTCGTCAGGCCAATAGCCTTCGAAGTGCTGGTTCAAACGCGATAACTGATGGATCAATTTCTGCACCGCGTTTTCACCCAACCAAGGCCTAGCACCATGAGCGGCGCGTCCAAGTTGAGTGACCCGAGCGTGAATGACACCTTTTTCGGCCACCGTAATATCCGTCAGTGACCCACCATCAGGAATAATGACTTGACCACAACGAAGTCCAATTTCGTTGACCAGAAACTCAACACCATCCGCTCCGCCAATCTCTTCGTCCGAAGTAATGGCAAGTCCAAGGCCAATTCCCGGATGCCGTTTGTGAAGCGTTCGCATCAGTTCGACCATGATCGCAATCTGACCCTTCATGTCTCCGCTGCCCGGTCCGTAGATCCGCCCCGATTCGACACGTGAGTGATAACAATCCGGTTCGGAGTGCTCGATCACATCAATGTGCCCGCACAGCAAAATCTCGGGCGAAGGTTGATCGTAAGGTCGAACGACCAAGGATTGGTGACCGCCCTGGTAATAAGAGTCCAACTGAACGCCCTCGGTTGCATCAAGATGGTGTTCTAAAAACTCGAAACAGCGTTTACGTTCGGCTGGACGACTCTCGGTACTTGGGATCAAAACAAGATCACGTGTCAGTGACGTTAAACGTGATCGTAGGTTTTCGTCGTTGTCAGTCACGGCTTGCCTAATTTCAAATTGCGGATCTTGGGACACTTCTTGGCCAACGCCACCCATCAGGTTGCACCCGAGTTTTACGAAGCACACATTTGCTGCGGAATTCACCTCTACCGCTTGCGGGAAAGGTCCAGCCAAAGCGTGGGAGAGGGTTTGCGATTGATTGCGCAGCCCCAGCCCGGCCGCCCGAACGTCCGACCTCCCACGGTGCGCGTTGGAAGACGATGGTGGTGTTCACCAAGGAGTACAGATTTTGGCACCATTCAATCGCGATCAGCATTCCAACTCCCAGGTAAATCTTGCTGGGCCAAATGCAGAAGATGATGACATTGTTCAGTGCTGTCGCCAATGCAAATGAATTGTCCTTTGTGAACCAAACCATCAGGGCCAAAGTTAAAGTTCAACGGCAAAATCCCTGAATGACTATCGGCATGAAACAAATGCCCGGCACTCTCAAAGATCTGTAACAAAGCAGCCGACGTTTCGGGAACACCCAATCGTAAATTCCTTAACAACCATGCACCGGACGGATGAAAATGCTTTGCCAAAATCGATGGATAGGTCGCGCCGGTGACCCGTGCGTTGATTTCGCAAACAAAGACTTCCATCTTTGCGACATCACCCTTCACGCTGCTTCTTTCAACCACCAACCAATCGATACTGGCCGGTCCACGATACCCCGTTCGATGCAACCAACGGCCAACAATCTCGGCCTGGGCAATGGTTTCGGACCGCAGATCGGGAAGTTGATCAAGGTAAGCAGGCGGCGACTCGTTTCCTTCATGGACGCTATCATCGCTAAGGATTTGCTCGGTCATGTCAAACGCATACACAGTCGTCTCGTCAAGAAACAACTGGGTGCTTGGACTCCGCAGACTCTGGATTCCTTGTTCGCCCGCAGCCAACCAACCTTGCACCAAGCACGGGCCCTCGTAGAAAAAGTAATCCGGAACCTGCGGCAGACATTCAGTTTCGCCAAGCCCGGAAAGCTTCACCATTCCGATCCCCGACGCACCAATCTGTGACCGAACAATGGCCGACGAATACCCTCGCTGCGACAACTGATCGGCACAGCCGGATATGTCGTCTGCCGATTCAGCGATCACAGTGTCCAGTGTCGGCAATCCCTGGTCCGCAAGAAACCGATGCAACAACAGTTTATTGTTTCCATCATGGCTTCCCGACATTGTCGAAACTGTCGTGCATCCAATTTTGGACGCTAGCGCCGTTAGTGTTTCGTCCGTAACATAGCCATCCAGACAAAGGCTTTTGCTTGAATCAATTTCTTCACCAAAAATCCGGCTAAGATCCGCGGCCGATTCCTGACGCAACCGTTGGCCCCATTGCAAGTATTTGTTGTGATCAAGCACCACCAATTCTGGCAACGAAAGACCGAGATCGTTTTCCAAGTATTTGCACAACGCGGGATCAGGCGGACGCTCGACCACCAAGTGATTGTTCCGCCCACCGCTGCAACCGCGAAACAGAAGATTGACCAGTGGAATCAACCGAGCACTGTAGGAATCCAATTCGCCGACTTGGTCGCTCAGTACTTTGGTCTGTTCTTTGTTTTCAAAAAAGATTGACAACAGATTGGCAAAAAATATCACACGCCGATCCCACATCGGCGGCAATCGACCAGCAGTGTCGATAAACGAAGGCGCTGCTGTCTCGTTTGATTGGCGAACCATCACACATCCAAGCATCAGTCACGAAGTTTCGTCTGATTATACAGGCAAGATTCCCAGCCCGCTGATCGTTGGCGAAAACGCGCCCAAGTGCTTCGCCTGGTGCGCCGCAACCTTGGCTGCGATCTCCGAACAAGCTCGCAAAGGTAGACCGCGTACCATTGCTGCCAACATGGCCCCGTGAAAGGTGTCACCACATCCGGTCGTATCCACAACTTGGGCGACCCGATCGGCTGGTTGATGAAACGCATCACCACCCGACGTCGCAAACCAACTGCCACGATCACCGCAAGTCACGCCGACCAGTTCAGAGTCAAAATCACGAATCAGAGCTTGGCAAAGCGAGGCTGGGCTATCCGACACCCCGTTCCGTTTTGACTTCGATTCGCAATGAGTCCGTGCGAAATGTTCCGAGACAATGAAAACGTCTGCTTGTTCGACCAGGGGAAGAATCTCAGCCCGGTAGCGATAGGCACCACCGTCGTAGGAAACCTTCACGCCCGAATGCTTCGCCACTTCCACGGCCTTCATCGACGCGTCGAAATGGCGACCATTGAGATGCAAGAACTTTGCTGCAGAAACGATTTCCGCACAACGGTCGGTCCACTGAAAATCAAGCGGTTCAGTTTCCTTGAATTTCCCTGGCGAGAAGACAATGGTCCTGGAACCGTTGCTCTGCTTGACCCAAACCGTCGCAAGCGATGCGGACACGTTTTCATCGCGATCAATCAATTGAGTATCGACGCCCGCGTCTGCGAGCTGGCAAACAATGGAATCCGAGACGTTGTCAGTCCCCAGGCAATCCAACATCGCAGTTGAGATTCCCATCGATGCCGCCGTCGCCATCGCGACCGAAACTCCGCCGCCCAACCCCGAAAACCGATCGATCGCTTCCAGGACTTCTTCTTCCCCCGGCAGGTCATCGACGACCATGACCAAATCCAATACCGAAACACCGATTCCAACGATCTCGATTGATTGTTTTTTAGCGAATTTCATACAATCGAATGGGAGCGAGGATCTCAATACGCCAAAGCCGATAGAAGTGGTAAGATCTGCTTTGCGGATTAAGCAAGCTGGCTGCGTGATATGCAGCATACCCGTCGTTTCCATCTTTCATCAAATCGGCAATCCAATGAGTCAAGCAAATCCCTATCAGCCAGCCGCAACGACACCCGTTTACGATCCTGAAATTCGCAGGGTGAAAGTTCGACCGTTCGAGTTGTTGCAGCGAGGCTACGATTTCATTAGCGGTCAATACTGGTTGTTCTTTGGGCTCAGTTTGGTCGGGATGCTAATCGCTTCGGCGGTTCCCTTCGGAATCATCATGGGGCCCATGCTGGTCGGCATCTACCTTTGCTTCCTGGCTCGCGAACGGGGCGAAACGGTTGAGTTTGCCAAACTGTTCCAAGGCTTCGACTCGTTCAAAGAATCATTCATCGCAACACTGGTGATCATTGCGGCAACATTCGTTGTGATTATACCGCTGATGTTGGTGTTCGTCGTCGCGATGATGTTCCTGATCGATCCACAACAAAACGGCCCCAACGACGGGCCTCCGATCGCTCTGTTTGCGTTAATGTTTGCCTTTTACGTCGTCCTGTTGTTGGTCAACATGCTGATCGTCCTACCTTTTATGTTCACGTTCCAGTTGATCGCGGATCGCAACGTTTCAGGGATCGATGCGGTGAAGCTTAGCCTGAAAGCCGTCCGTGTTAACTTGTTCGGATTACTTGGTTATTTGATTATCACGACGGTTGTATCAATCGTATTGATGATCATGTGCTACATCCCGCTGTTCTTCTTTCTTCCAGTATTGTTCGCGTCACTTTTCCTTATCTACCGCGACATTTTTCCGCTGGAAGCCCAGCTTTGACCTTCTTTCTAACCCGACGATCAGAATCAAACAATTTGATCTGAATCTTTGCGAATTCAGCTTGTAGGGCTCTTTCACATTTTAGGACGTGGAGTGGTTTGAATCGACAAGACGGCAATGGGTGTCGAAGTGAGGATGTAGGACGCTGGTGTCTAAACACTGAGCGATCTTGCGAAAACCAAAGGTTGCGAGACCTTGGTCGGCGGCTTACGTCGGTCGTCCATGTCATCATGATTTTCAATGCCATCTACCGCCACACACGATCGTCAACGGCTTTTGGCCCGCAAACGCGGGCTTCCAGAGTTGAACGATCTATTTGTCGCATGTAGTAGACATTTGTTGCTGACCACTGTCTTTAGCGTAACCGCTGCAACGGCGTTCGCGATGGTTGCCTGGGTGTTGATCCCACCGGTGTATCAAGCCGATGGATTGGTCCGAGTGCGAGAAAAGCAATCGGTGATCTTTGCACCGCAAACGTCACGGTCCGAGGACACAGCATTCTTTCGTACACAAACCAAGCTGGTACAGTCGCCGCAAGTTTTGCGAGCAGCAATTCAGGACGCTGAAGCCGCTGCGTATCTCGAGCTGATTCCAGAAGCTGAGCGCGTGAAGTGGTTGAGCGGGCAATTGAGTGCGGTCACTCAGCCGGGTTCCGAGGTGATGAGCATCACCGTCAAGCATGGAGTCCCCGAAGTCGCTCAGGCGCTGTGCAATGCGACCACTCGTTCCTACCTAGCGGAAATCACAAAGCGCTTAGCACACGATCGCCAAGTTCGAGAGCAGCAATTGCGGATTGCGGCGGAACAAGCCGACCGAGAACTGGATTTGGCTTGGAACAAGCTTCGGAAAGTTGCGATTGACGTTGGGTCCGACAGCGCAGCAACCATGACGCTTCGCGATGAAATGCAATTCCAAGCCTTCCGCGAACATTCTCGTCGGTTGCACGCTGCGGAACTCAAAGGCAATCAATTGCGAGCACGGCTCACCGAAATGCATTTGCATCAGGATGCCGAGGCCGACAATGAAACCTCGTTGGATTTTCGACTGCAACAAGAACCGCAGGTCGCTTTGGCTCGCAAACGAGTCGCTGAAATCGAACTACAGATTCAGCAAATGGATCAAATCGCCGCGAACCCAAGTTCGCCTCAGCTATCCCGATTGATCCGACAACGCGACTACTACGTGGCTGAACTGGAAGCGTTGGTCGATCTTCGCCGAACAGAACTGACTCGAAAACTTCGCCAAGAGAATCATTCTGAGAAAAAGTCTTCGATCGCAAGTTTGAAGCAAGAAGTTGAGCTCAATCGAATTGAAATCGAATTTTTGCGAAAGCAATTAGCCGAATATGATCCTGGAACGACCGAGGTTGCCGCTAGAACTGCCGTTCCACTGGACATGTCCCGTCACGAAATCCGTCGGCTTAGCGGATTGGCCGACAGTTTGTGGAAGGCTCTGCAAGAGCACCGGATCGAAGTGAACTCGCAGCCTCGCGTGACTCTGATCTCGCTGGCCTCGCTGCCTGGGAAAGCGAATCGGGCGACCCAGTTTCGTGGTGTCGCAATCGCCGGGCTGGGTGGTTGGTTGTTGGTGATCCTGTGTGTCGGCCATTTGGAATGGCGCGACTGCCGCGTTCGATGCCCGGAAGACATTCAAACGGTATCCGCCTATCCCCTTTTTGGTGCAGCCACTTCGCCATCAAGCCAAACTCATCGAGAAAGCGGCTGGAAACAAAAAGCCGGTCGCATCTTTGGCTTTAAGGATCGCCAACCAAGCAGCGGAGTCCGTGAGGCGGCAACGCGACTAATTTTACGCGACCTGCATTCATCCCAAACCAAGTCCTTAATGGTGACAAGCTGCATCACGGCGGAGCCAAGGCATTTGGTGTCCCAAGAAATGGCGGTGCTGCTCGCAGGATTCCAACGAACTGTTTTGCTGATCGATTGTGACACCGATCGTGGACTTTTAAGCCAGACCCTCGGCGCTGATCAATCAATCGGAATTCGGCAGATGCCCCGAATCGATGAGACACCAGCCTACGAAGCCGTTTCCCAAATCCTGATTTCAACGGACAATCCCGACATCGATTTTCTGCCGATTGGCCCTTCGGATAATCAACAGTGGTGGATTGACCCGCGATCGCTGCGTGGTGTCTTAGATGTGATGCGTGATCGGTATGACGTCATTGTGATCAATGGCCCATCATTGATGAGATCTGCCGAAAGCGTGCTGCTGGCCGCCGAAGCCGATCACAGTGTGTTTGCATCTTTCGTCAACAAGAGCCGATGGGACCAACTACTTCGATGCGAAGAAACAGCTCAAAGCATCGGAGTCCCGCTAAGCGGTTGCATCTATCACAGCGGAAAACGATTAGCTCGCCTGAAAATCTCCGATAAACCTACCGCCACCCGAAAACCAAAACCGGCTCGTCGAGCAGACGCAACAGCACCGGCAACAACGGCCTCCACGAAGCAAATTGGCGAAGTTCAGCCTTCAGATAGTTTCGAAGAGCATGAACTTAGGCGTCAGATTAGTGATTTGCAAGATGAAATTAGAAGAGTCCAATCGGACCACAAGAATCGCAACTTAGTTGAATCGTCTAGCAACTCGAACTCGCAACCGGACTCTGCGGAAACATGATGCCATCCCCACTAGCGAATTCTGGCTCGGTCTCGACTTCAGTTGTTTCCGCCTCTCAGTTTTACGTACATCCCGCAGCAGAAGAACTGCCGCCGGGGGCAGCGTCGTTGACTCGCGACAACCTGCCGGAAGCATGCGAAAACCCGATTCCATCTATCTTGGGAAGCTCAAAAAACAGTTCCAAGACTTACTCAAGCGAACATTCTTTTCATCTGGAAAATGCGGAGCCCGCGAGTTACTTTCGCGTCAAAACATGGGTCGACCGATTAATCACCGCGGGATTGTTACTGGTGGCAACTCCATTGATGATCATCGTCGCGATCGCTGTCTTGGTTTTGGACGGTCGTCCGATCTTCTTTCGCCAAGTTCGTGTCGGTAAAGGCGGCGACCTATTCCAGATCTGGAAATTCCGTACGATGCAACGCGATGCGGAAGCCAGCACGGGTGCTGTGTGGAGCAGTGCGGGTGA
The DNA here is from genome assembly GCF_001642955.1 of Rubripirellula obstinata. Lineage (GTDB taxonomy): Bacteria > Planctomycetota > Planctomycetia > Pirellulales > Pirellulaceae > Rubripirellula > Rubripirellula obstinata. The sequence continues at coordinate 30,936 of NZ_LWSK01000053.1, forward strand.
CACGCGAGTGACCGCCCTAGGACATTGGCTTCGACAAACGCACCTGGATGAACTGCCGCAGTTCCTAAATGTGTTGACGGGCGACATGAATCTGATTGGACCACGTCCCGAAAGACCCGAGTTCGTCAAGCGGCTGTCGGCAGAGATCCCCAGCTACGATCTTCGCAGCCAGGTCCGTCCAGGCATCACTGGTTTGGCACAATTGCGATTGGGTTACGACGAATCGATTGCGGGCGTGCCCAAAAAAGTCCAATGCGATCTGGAATACATTAGCGGCACCAGTTTCGTTCGCGATTTTGGATTGCTTGCCAAAACGGTTCCGCACATCACGCTGCAGTTGGTCAAGTCCAGACTAGCCAAAATTCAAAAGACGATTCATCCCGTCAAGAAAAGTTTATGGGATGATCATTCCACCGAAACGATTTCTGATAGTCGTCTGTACATTCACCCGGCTCAGGCTTTGAAGAAAGAACGAATGTCAGCTTCGCCAAGTACGAAGGCTGATAGCGAGGTCGCCTGATCATCACCGACGACTGCTAGGATTCCGACTCACTCGCAGCGATCGATCGGCTCTGGATCGATCGACCCAGGCACCACCATCCCATGTGCTTCGTCCAGGAATGCGCCAATCCGATTCATCAACCTTGATAGAAGTCGCGTCAAGTTGCTTCAAGATTCGCTTAGCGCTTTGGTGGGGCAACTGCATCGTTACCAATTGTGACCAAGGTTCTTTTCGGACAATCGCGACGTGTTTGCCGACGCGTGTTACCTTCGCAGCCGCAAGGTCGTATTTCCAGATTGGAAGCCCGCGAAACTGGCTTGCCAGAATTCCGTTGCTGCTAAGCAGCATGTCATGATCGATCCACGTTGGGGCACCTTGACCAAAGCTTTCGCGACTAGAAATGTCGGCATCCAACGCCGCGTCTACCAAATTCCAGATTCGCAAACGACGTGAAGTCACGATCGCCAACGCATTCCCGTAGGGGGAAAACGAAACGCCCGGCATTTGTGGTTCCACCTTGATCCGCCCAAGCGGCTTTCCAGTTTCAACCGCATACAAATCAACGGCTCCGCTGGCAGGGACCGCCAGATAGCGTCCGCCTTCTGAAAGTGCTGGTTCGGATCGTGGGTCCACATGATCGATGCGAAAAACGGTCTCGCCAGAAACCAAGTTCCAAAGCACGATGCTGGACTTTAGTTGGGCGATCACATGCTGCGAATCGACAAGGTTTGCCCACAACAATTTCGGTGGCGACTGGCCCACCGAGGAATCAGCACCTGGCAATAGCTGTTGGGAAATCTGACGAACGTTGTCTTCGTTCCAGCCTTCGGCCAACGCGATCGAACCGCCTTCGCCCATGGTTCCATGCCCGGTCAACAACAACGATCGGCCACTGCCAATGTGATGATCCAGTAATCGCACGCGGCCTTTGCTTTGCATCGCGACGATCGACGATTGATCGCCGAAATCGAAACGGAGCAATTGACGGCGGGTGGCCTGGCCAGGAATCAGCGTATGCTCGCTAAGCGACACGGCGACCGACGTTTTACGTGTTTGCCAATCATCCGTAACAACGATCGGAATCGGTGCAGAAACTTCATCGGCAAAATCAATTTCATCAATTGAAATCACAGCGTCGGTGCATCCGATTGACCATGGCGAACAATCAGCTTCGGCTTCCTCGGGCAACTGGCGTCGCGGTCGAACAACGTTGTTTGATTCAAGGTTCAGTTGACCACCAAGACTTGGCGAAACGCGATCCTGATCGACGGTCGTGCTTAGTGCCAGAACTGGCAAAGGGTCATGCTCGGGCGCTTCGGGTGGTCGTTGCCTTAGCCGATTGCCTTCGATGTCGCGTCGAAGGTGATCATCAATGAATTCGCGATCTTCTAAACTCAACTGATCAATCATCAGCGTCACGGTTCCGCCGTCCGATCGTCTTAGGATCACGAACTGTTGATCCTCGGTCACTCGCACCAGCGACGCATCAACCGAATGCAAACCGGATGAATCCACCCAGACGCGGTTGACTTGTTGAGCGGTCGCGGTGGTCGGTATCGCGATCAGAAAGAATGCGCCGACCGCGAATGCTGAAGTAGCAAATCGGGAAACGCTAGTTGGTTTGAAAATCATCAGCGAATTTATTTTGAGATTAGCGAAACAGATCGTTGGCTCGATCAGCGATTTTCGTCGTTGCTTCACCGATAGGATTTGCCGGGTTCGCCGGTCCAGTGGGCTTGATGTCCAGGGCAGCGATCCACGTTTGCGGGTCATCGCCGTGATTTTCGCCGGTGACCCCGCGAAGCGAATCGATCACCAACGTTTGAGTCGCGGGATTGCGATCACGAAGCGCCGTTTTCAGCGAATCAATCGCGATGGGACTTTTGTGATTCGCCAGTGCCGAAATGGCAGCACGGCGAACGTCATCATTGGTTTCCGTTCCGACCGTCGCAGCCAACATACGAGCCGCCTCGGTGGCTTCATTTGATGCCAAAGTTGCATCGGACGCCAACGCTCGACAGGCTTCCATGCGTACTTTAAAGCTGTCGTCGTCGAGCCCTTTTTCGATCAAAGCAATCGAGGGTACGGCGTTCATGTTGCCAGCGGTCTGAATTGCTAAACGACGCATTTCCGGATTCTGATCGTTCTCCAGCATCGCGGTCAGGTGTTCGGTCCAGGTCTGTTGCCGCTCGGCGGGCATTGTCCCAATGGTTTCGGCGAGTGTCATCAGTTCTTCTCGCCGCTGATAATCAGTGACGCCCCGCTCTTTGTCTCGTTTCCAATCGCCCATCGCGTAGTACGGATTCGCGGCCTTCAAGGCATACATCGGCCCATCATGACAACCCGAAAGCGGGCCGATGATCGCGGCAACGCCAAGCAGGACGGCAAGTTGATAAATGGCAGAATTGTGAGCAGTCAAAGTAGGCACCAACATGAATGGGAAACTCGTTCGTGATGACGAGTGGCCACGCTGTACCTGCGCAGCGCCGATTCGCATCAATGCGGGTGTAACAAACCAAGAAACCTCAAACCAAGATCAATACAGAAACCATTTCTCTAAACTCTTTTCGTGTCCAGCAGGCTGATCGAGCCCTCGTTCTTGTGTCCAAGGAGTTTTTGGGCAAAACGATGGAGGGGCAGAACGATACAAGTGCAGAATTGTTGGACAGAAATTCGACCAAGTGCATCGTTTTGCCCCTCCATCGTTTTGCCCAATTTCTCAGTCTCCTTTTCACCGACGATTCACAGAGGCTGTGAAACAGTCACATCGCGGGATGTTGGACGCTACAGTCTTAATTCTGGTCGTGTTTGAATTGGGCATGTTGCTGACGGTTCGCGACAGTCTGTCGCTGAACATCATCATGCTGGTCTACCCAATCGATGCGATAAAGCAGTGGCAGATGCCGAACTGAATGAGTAGCACTCGTAGTTTAGAACCGAGTCAGATTCAGTCTTACAAATCTTTGGGCCTGGGCTTTAACTGGCAGAAGAGAGCTTTTTTTTGGTTGGGCAGCGAGAAATCAAAGCCGCAGGTCTTCAAGAAATCTTCGGACGAACTGATCGCCATCACTTCCATGATCCCTAGTTCACGAGCCCGATCAACGCAGGCGGTCACCAACGCTTTGCCGACACCGGTGCCCTGGTGTTGGTGATGAACCGCCAAGCATTGCAATTCAGAAATTTTGGGACTGTAAATCTCTACCGCAGAAAAACCAATGATCTGTTGCTTGTCATTCGCAGCGGGAATCTCGGCGACGAAACCATGGCGAGTCAATTCAATGATCTCGGCTTCGGTTCTTGCCAGCAGCAAACTTTGCATCACATAGGGACGTAGCAAAGCGTGGATCACGCCGGCATCGGCCGCGACAGCCTGACGAATTTCCAGACCCGCAGGTGGCAATTTCGGTAACGTCTTGGACAAGTCGAATCACCTAATTCAATTGAACGGGGTTGGTCGCTTCCTTGATGGTTTTACGCATCAGATCGCTGGGGCCATCTTTGCCAGTAAACAATTTGTACTGATAAGCAGCTTGGCGAACGAACATGTCGATCCCAGTAATAATTCGGCACTCTGCTTTCTTCGCGTACTTAATTAGAAGCGTATTCTCTGGATTGTAAACGGTGTCAAACACGGCAACGAATTGGTTCAACGCGTCCGCGTCAAACGGGCTGCGATCCACATCGGGATGCATGCCCACCGGTGTTCCGTTAACCAACAAGTTGATCCGCTGGTCGTGCCGCTGGTCCCACTCGATCGCACGGCAACCGATTTCTGCGGCCAGGATTTGAGACCGTTCCAATGTTCGCGACGCAATCAGAACTTCGCATTGACGTTGTTTCAGCCCCCAAGCGATGGCTCGGGAAACGCCACCGGCCCCCATCACCAACGCCGTCATTCCTTGCATCGGCCGCTCGGTACCTTTTTTGATCTTGAACAGTTCTTCAATGCAGTCCATCGCCGCGCGATAGTCGGTGTTGTACCCGTACACATCTTTATCCTGAAACACCATCGTGTTGACGGCACCGATCCCGGTCGCACTCGATTCAGCTCGATTGCAATGCTGCAACGCGCCCTCTTTATGCGGAATCGTAACGCTTAAGCCTTCAATCCCCAGCTCCTTGCAGTGAATCAGAAAAGTTCGCAAGTCGCTCTTGGGAATCCGAAACGGCAAGTACCGTGCATTGATGCCCTGATCCTGGAAAGCTCGATTGTGAATCATCGGACTGTAACTATGCGCGACCGGGTCAGCGACGACTCCGAACAAGGCAGTTTCGTCATTGATTTCGTTGTAACGATACAACGATTTCATTTCCTTCCATTCCAATAATCCCGGCGCGATTTTTTTGTCTTTACTGAACGTCGCGTAGGTGAAGGGCGAACCTAGTTTGGCGGAAAGGATGCGCGTGATCATCCCCATTTCGCCCATGCAAATTCCAATGGTTGGAATCTTCGCATTTTTGACCAAGTCCATCATTCGCAGATTGTCATCGAAGGCGTTTGCCATGGTCGCGATTTTGATGATGTCAGCATCTTCTTCGGCCATCGCCGCATGCAGCTCTTCAAGATTCTCGGGCGTTTCCTCGAAGTTGTGATAGCTGATGATTCGCTTGGTGGTTCCATAACGAGGAATCTGGGCGGCCACGTCGGCTTCGATGTCAACGTATTCGACACCGGCCGCGATCGCACTGCGCAGCAGCGTCATGCGTTCGACCTCCGTTTTTAGCCAACGGCCGCCATCTTCGCGGCGGCGAGCGGTCACCACGACGGGCGTTGGTCGATTGTCCAATAATCGTTTCAGGCTGACCGCACGGCCGATGTAATCAGTCCTCAACTCCACAAGCTCGGCCCCCTGGTCGGCCAACTCCTTGTGCTCGTTGATCATTTTGGTGTGGCGGGCGCGGCCCAGAGTAACGCAAATCATGTAAGGCAGATCACGGATGGCGATGAATAAGGAAATGGTGAACAAACAAACAATGTCACAGCTTAATAATTCACCATGTTAGACACCAAGCACCCAAGGTGGAGGGGGGTTTTAGGTCGATCTCGAATGAGGGGTGGCAGGCATGTTGTTCAGCAAACGTTTTGTAGGCCGTAGCGAGCGAAACGAGTTACGGCATTTTTTGCAGTCCTGCCGTAACTCGCTCCACTCGCTACGGCCTACTTCAGGGATTCCGGCAGATCAGAGCGTGCCTGCACACCCTCGGGCTGCGAAATACGACCTACAAAGCCAAAGCGATCAGTTTTCGCTGCCAATGAGAGTAGAATTGGGCAACCCGACCTGTGCTCGGCCGATCGACTTCTCAACAATCAATCACCCGGATACCCGAATCCAGCTCGAATGATGCCTTCAAAATCACTTTGGATTCAGCTTCGACCAACGATCGTGATCGCAAGTTTCCTGGCTTTAATGCTCACTTGGTCAACCGATCACTGCACCGCTGACGCCTTGCCACAGCAGGTTTTGCCCGATCAACTTGCCGTGCTTTGGGAATACGATTCAGGCGAAGCGATCGAAGCAGCACCGGCGGTTTCAAGCGGTCGCGTCTTTGTTGCCGACGTGATGGGGAAAGTCACTGCAATCGATCAGCAGAGCGGTGCAAAGATCTGGAGCAAAGATTTTGGAACGGGATTCATCGCTTCCCCAGCAGTCCAAGGGGAAGTCCTGGTCATCGGTGACTTCGACGGCAATGTCTACGCGATGAGCACCGACGACGGGACTTTGAAATGGCAAACAAAAACCGATGGCGAAATCAATGGCTCGGTGACCTTCTACAAAGACACCGTCTTAGCGGCCAGCCAGGATGGCAACTTGTACTGTTACAAGTTGAATGATGGCGCGCTGAAATGGACTTACGAAACCGGCGACCAGATTCGTTGCAGTCCGACCGTCGCTGGCAATCGAACCTTCCTGGGCGGTTGCGATGCAAAGCTGCATATTGTCGATTTGGACACCGGCAAAGCCGCGTCCGAACCCTTGCCGCTTGGTGGTCCGACCGGCAGCACGCCGGCTGTACAAGGCGATCAAGTTTTTGTTCCGATCATGGACGGTGCCGTGTACGCGTTTGATTGGAAAACACAGAAGCAAACCTGGATGCACGAAGACGAAGAAACCCAACAAGAGTACCGCAACAGTCCCGCAGTGACCGATCAAGTCGTTATCCTAAGCAGTGCAAGAAAACAGGTAGACGCGTTATCAATCAAAACAGGAAAGCCATTGTGGCGTTACACACTGAGACGTCGCGCCGATGCGTCACCCGTCATCGCCGGTCAAGATGTTTTCATCGCGGGAACTGATGGCCGATTGGTTCGATTGAAAACCAAAGATGGATCGATCGCAAAATGGAGCTTCGAGATTCGCGGTTCCTTTGTTGCCGGTCCAACGATCGCGAACCAACACTTGTTCATCGCCGATGATAAAGGAGTGGTTCGTTGCTTTGGATCAAAAGATGTCTCAGCTAAACAGTGACTTGTGAACAACAACGCCATTCCCACCAAAACACTCCCACCCAATTCAGAACATGTCCTCTTCAACGCCACCCAGCAGTACCGAAAAAACAGAAGTCGGCAGCTATTTCATTTCCAACTATCCGCCTTACAGTCAGTGGAACAAGGACCAATTGCCAGCGGTGGAAACGGCGTTGCATTCGCCCGCGATCGAAAAGACGCCGCTTGGCCTTTATCTGCATATTCCGTTTTGCCGCAAACGTTGCAAGTTCTGTTACTTCAAAGTCTTCACCGATGTGAATGCGGCTGAAGTCACTCGGTACGTCGATGCATTGTGCAACGAAATTTCGATGGTCAGCGAATTGGAAATCATGAGCGACCGTCCGTTTCGATTCGTCTACTTTGGTGGCGGAACCCCCAGTTTTCTTTCTCCCAAACAACTGACAAAGTTGGCTGACCGACTGCGTCAGCACATCACATGGGATGGTGCCGAAGAGGTCACCTTTGAATGTGAGCCCGGAACGCTTAGCGAAACGAAAGTCAAAACGCTTCGCGACGTCTTAGGAGTCACGCGAGTCAGCTTGGGCATCGAAAATTTCTCCGACAAAATTCTCGAAGACAACGGACGCGCCCACCTTTCCAAGCAAGTCTTCAATGCTTGGGACTGGATCACGGATGCCGATTTCCCCAACGTCAACATCGACTTGATTTCAGGAATGGTGGGCGAGACCTGGGAAAACTGGAAAATCAATGTTGAAAAAACCATTGAGTTGTCGCCCGAAAGCGTGACGATCTACCAGATGGAACTACCGTTCAATACGGTTTACAGCAAAGACATCCTTGGCAACAAAACCGAGAGCCCGGTTGCGGATTGGCGAACCAAACGTGATTGGGTCGAGTACGCGTTCGACGAGTTCCAGAAGGTTGGATACAGCGTCAGCAGTGCTTACACCGTCGTCAAAGATCCAGCCAAGGTGAATTTCAGCTATCGCGATAACCTTTGGCAAGGCGCTGATTTGTTGGCCACCGGCATCGCCAGTTTTGGACACGCCAGCGGCGTGCATTATCAAAACGTTGCTGACTTGGAAAAGTATCTTTCCACTGTTGAATCAGGCGTCTTGCCACTCGGCCGCGGATTCCGTCCAACCGATCACCAGAAACTCGTTCGTGAAATGATTCTGTTGCTCAAACGCGGTTACTTGGACACCGCGTATTTCAAAAACAAATTTGATGTCGATGTTTTGCAGCATTGGAAATCGGTTTGGGACGACTACGCCGAGCAGGATCTCGCCAACGTTAATGGCGATCGAATCGAATTGACCACCGAAGGATTGTTGCGGGTCGATTCACTGTTGCCAGCGTTCTTTGAACCCGAGCATCAAGGAGTTCGCTACACGTGAGCGGCAATGCAAACGGCGCAAACAACGACCAAGCGTTTGAATTCGCAATGGGCGAACACAACGCCAAGTTTCCTGGCGACCGCGTTTATGTGACCAATCACATGTGGGCAATGAATACTGGCGGCGAAAGCTATCGGTTTGGATTGACGGCTTACGCGGTAAGGTTGCTGCAGGATGTCTATTTTTTGGACTGGCTTGTTGAACCTGGAACCCACGTCAAATCACGCGGACACATCGGTTCAATCGAAAGCAAGAAAGCTGAAAGCGATCTCTACGCCCCCATCGCAGGCGTTATGAGTGCGATCAATGAAGTGGCACTCGACGATCCCTCGATCATCAATGCAGACACCTATGACGACGGCTGGTTGATCGAAATCCAAGCGGACCAAGGACAGGCTGATTCGCTTTTGTCACCTGACCAGTATGCTGAACATCTTGTCGCCGCATGGGATGTCGCCCAGAAAACGATTAAGGGACAAGCGAACGTTTAAGACGCAGTTTAGTCCTGGAGGGACGGAAGCTCTCTGCCGGGGATGTAAATCCCCGGATGGCAGCGTTCTATCTCACCAATTCTCTGTCTCGGTTTCGCGGCGTAGCCGCGAAACCGAGACAGAGAATTGATGTGGGGCAGCCATCCGGGTGCTCGCGTACCCGGCAGGGAGCTGCCGATTGGCCTGATGAAAATCATTGCAACGCAGCAAACTGTGCAAGCTGCACCATGGCAGACAACACAAACTGCTGCGCTGTGAAGCATTGTGGCAACGGCACATTTCCCTGACCGCCAGCATGTAGGCCGTAGCGAGCCATAGCGATTTACGGCAATGTGCGCAACGCCGTAACTCGCTATGGCTCGCTACGGCCTACTTTCTGGTTCCCAGACGTAGCCTGGCCTGATGAAAAACATTGCAACGCAGCAAAATTGGGCAAGCTGCACCATGGCAGACAACACAAACTGCAGCGCTGGGAAGCATAGTGGCAACGGCACATTTCCCTGATCGCCAGCATGTA
>NZ_LWSK01000054.1 GCF_001642955.1 Rubripirellula obstinata
CCCGCGCGTCGTGCGGCCCCACAGTGCGCGGGGAGAGTCCACGGCGGGGGGCCGCCATGCTACTTTTCGCCCCGCGCGTTTGGTTCAGCGTGGACGCGCGGGGCGATGCCCACGCGGTTAAACGATTTAGAAACCCTTCACGGCGTTGGGCACAGCTCATGATGGACTGAACCCTGAGTGGGCCCAGCTATGGGAAAACCGGGAAGCTATTTCGGGAGCGTTCCGGCAAGTGCATTCCACCACATTGGATTGCCGGAACTGCGCTAAGCTTGTTCCGGCCTACGTCAATTCTCGATTGGCTCGACACTCTTGACTGCCGAAACGGGAATCTCACCGTAAACGTGTGGGAACAACGCTCCGCCACGGGACGGTTCCCATTGAAGCGTCGTGCCCAAGGCTTCGGCATCGATCCCCAACAGCACCAATCCCGTTTGATTGGCGAAGTATTTCTGCAAGGTCTCACTCACCTGTTCAGCCGATGAAAGATGAATGAAACCATCTTCCAAATCGATTCCACTTCCACCAAATGATCCGGCGGCCTCGGCCGCCTTCCACTCGGTGGCTGGAATGATTTTGTAAAGCAGGTTGGGATCCACGATGCTTCTATCCAATCTTGCCTAAGCAGCAGTCTTTAGGAATGACGACAAGCGATCGGCTCGTGATGGGCTTTGCAGCTTGGCCACTGCCTTGGCTTCGATCTGGCGAACTCGCTCGCGAGTCACCTTGAAGATTCGGCCGCACTCTTCCAGCGTATAGCTGTAGCCATCAACCAAGCCGTAACGCAATCGAATGATTTCACGTTCGCGGAAGGTCAACGTTTGCAAAAGCTCGTCGATCTTGCCACGCAGGATTCCGCTAGCGGCCATCTTGACTGGATTGTGGCTGTCGTTGTCTTGAATGAACTCACCGAAACTGCTGTCTTCGCCTTCGCCAACCGGGCGATCCAGGCTGACGGGATGGCGACCGATATCCATCACGCGGCGAACTTCTTCCACTGGCACTTCGGTGTCCAACGAGATTTCCTCGTAAGTGGGTTCACGCTTCAGGTCTTGGGTCAGACGCTTTTGAGATTGGCGAAGCTTGCTGAGCACGTCGATCATGTGAACAGGAATACGGATCGTGCGAGCCTGATCAGCGATCGCTCGCGTAATCGCTTGGCGAATCCACCAAGTTGCATAGGTGCTGAATTTGAATCCGCGACGATACTCGTACTTGTCCACCGCACGCATCAGACCGGTGTTGCCCTCTTGGATCAGGTCCAGGAACGACAGGCCGCGGTTGCGATACTTCTTTGCGATCGAAACGACTAGTCGCAGATTACCGCTGCTGAGTTCGCGTTTGGTGTCTTCGTATTCATCGAAGTAACGACGGGCAGCCGTCATGCGGTTGTGAAGACTGACGGGGCTTTCTTGTGTCACCAGCATCAGTTCGCGTTGTTCTTGGCGAAGATCCGCTGCTTCATCGCGGCTCATCGCATCGGTGCCAAGGGTTTGCAGACGTTCGCGGATGAAGTTCATGCGACGCGAGATTTCTTCCAACTGACCCAGCAGCGGTGTGACTCGGCGGCTTCGCAGTGAAAGTTCTTCGACCAACAGCAACGCTTTACGGCGACTGCGGATGAAACGGCGGCGAATTTCTGATTTCAGCCGTGGCGAAGTGCTTTTGCGAACCAGCAGCTCAAAATCTGATTTGTTTTGGCCGATCAAACGCTCTAGCGTCTTCAGGTTGTGAGGCATCCGAGCACTGATTTGTTCCTTGGTCAAACGCTCGGTCAGTGAAACCTTGATCGTGCGGTCAAAGGGAAGCTCGCCTTCGTGGACCTTCTTTAGCGTTGCCGCGGTGGCTCGCAGTGCGTAGTCCGATTCCAGCAGTGTGCGTCGGAAACGTCGGCGAGTGATTTCGATTTTCTTGGCCAGGGAGATTTCTTCTTCGCGGGTCAGCAAAGGAATCTCGGCCATCTGGCTCAGGTACATTCGGATCGGATCGTCGCTTGCTTTTGGCAAATCAACTTGGGTCACCAACCGAACGTCATCGTCTTCGGCTGATTCGCCAGCGATCGAGGCACCTGACGTTAAAGCGCCGGATGGCTTTCGCATGCCCGGAACATTCGGCTCCGGTGCATTGGCTCGCACTGACATCTTCTTGGGAGCTTCAATCAATTCGATGCCGTTGCGTTCGACCGCCAACAACAGCATGTCCAACTTTTCAGGATTGACATCTTCATCGGGAAGATAAGCGTTTACTTCTTCGTACGTGAGCGAGCCATTCTTTTGGCCACGAGCGATCAACGCCGACAATTCTTGATCCATCAATTTCATCTCAAAACCTCATGTTTTGGGTAGTTGTTTTACAGCGACGATCATCGTCGCTGAGGGGTCTGCGTGATTGCCGGGAAACAATCACGTTTGCAGCTCGCAAGCAAGACTGCGGTACTCACACTTAAAAATCAACTTCCGTGTGTTCCTTCACGGAAAACAAAGTGTGTGACGCTTTTTGATTTTTGCCTACGGCAATTTTGGCTGTTACGGCAAGTTTTTCAAAATTTTGTTTTAGATTGCTGCCGCAATTTCGCTTCCTCGAACAGTTTTTCCAGCAATTCCTGCTCTTCATTCTCCGCTAGCATTGAAGATCCAACTTCCGCGATTGCCCGATTTTGATCGCCTTCGCGATAACGCATCAGGACATCGGCGTAGCGTGTTGCTGCGGTTTCGGAAACTTTATCGCCCCTGGCATCGACGCGAGATTGGATGGTCACGATTGCATTTTTCAGCGGTTCGTTTTCGATGATTGACAATAATGTGTCGCCATCGAGCGTTTCGCCGCGGAGTTCTAAATCCTGATAGGCCGACAAAAGCATTTTCGCAGTGACGCTGCTGAGCCAAGCCGGATCGATCGCCTCGACCGCTCCCGCCGCCAATTCAGGATTCTCGAACAAGGCCTCGAAAAGATGCAAATCTAGGCCTGTAATCGGAGGAAGCTTTTGCGGTACCGGTCGCCGTGCCGCTGGTGATTCTTGAACGGTCTGACGATCGACGTCTTTTTCGGCTGGCGCAATTTTACGAACCCGACGTGCGCGATCGCGGGCCTGATCACGCAGCGCCGTTCGACGTTGTTCCAACCGTTCGACTCGGAAATTAAAACGGTCAGCCAGTCGCAACATCATCTGATCGACGCGAAGTCCTGCGGGAGCTTTCGCCAAAATTCCCAACATTGTATCGACGGATTTGGTGACCGCGTGAGTGTCGTTTTTAAAATCAATTCCCTCAGTCAAACGCGTTAGCTTGTGATCCAACGCATCAGGTGCCGACGACACCAGTGACTCGAATTGCTGGCGTCCGTTTGCGCCGATATAGTCGGCTGGATCGCTGTTTTCTGGCAACGTCAGTACTCGCAAGTCAACTTCTGCGCCGACAAATAATTCCAGCACTTCATCGGCTCTTTTCTTGCCCGCGGCGTCGCCATCAAGCACCAAAACGACGCGGTCGGCGAAGCGTTTCAGAATCTTGACGTGTTCGGTCGTCAGTGCTGTCCCCAGCACCGCAACGACTGGTTCGACGCCCGATTTTCGTGCCGCAACCACGTCGGTGTAACCTTCCATCACCATGACTTGACCGTCACGGCGGATGGCGTCGCGCGCCAGTTGCAATCCGTAGAGTTGGTGTGATTTGCGAAACAGTTTCGTTTCGCGTCCGTTGATGTACTTGCCGCCTGCTTTGTCGCCAAGACGTTTTGCAATCTCTGGAATCAACCTTCCACCCAGGGCGATTGGGCGGTCTTGCAAGTCATGGATCGGGAACATCAGGCGACCGCGAAACATGTCAACGTAACCGTTGCCCGAAAGCTTGGCGGAAGCCGCACCGCAAGCATGCGCGACCTCGCCGCTGAACTTGTTCCGATGCAAAAGATTGACGGCGTGGTCCCACGAATCAGGTGAAAAACCAATCCGAAAACGCTTCCGGTTCTCGTCATCGATGTCACGTGACGCCAAGTAGTCGCGAGCCAATTTTGCGTCGTCAGTTTTGGGATCATCAAGCTGGTGGAAGTAGTCGTCGGCAACCAATTTCATTGCTGAAAGAAGTGTTTCACGATCGTCCGGGCTGCCGGGGTCCGTGCGTTTTCCACCGGTGTATTGCTCGATCTGGATTCCTGCGACTTCCGCCAACGTTCGCATCGCGGTTGGAAAGTCGACTCCGTCACGTCGCATCACAAAGCTGAAGACGTCGCCACCAATATCACACGGCCAGCATTTCCAAGATTGGCGTTCTTGGTTGATCGTCATCGACGGACGGTGGTCGTTGTGCCAAGGACAGCGGGTGACGAAGTTGCGTCCCTGAGGGTGGATTTCTAGCGTAGCGCCGATGATATCAACGATATCGACGGCCGAACGAACACGTTCTTTTAGATCGAAGTCCATTGGTGAGGACAAGCGTCAAATTCCGCTGTTGAAGTAACCCGGCTTTCGGAGTGAAAGTAATCAAATCGGTCCACGATTGTCTCTGGAAACTTTCACGTCGTAAAGCTGGCGACATCGATTTCAATCGATTGCCGATTCCTCGACAATTTACAAACGTAGGCCGTGTGGGGCTCTGCGACACACGGCATGCCATCAGGTTGCCCTGTATCGCGGGGCTCGACACGACTTGCAAAGTGGCGTTGACCGAAAAGCGTCAGGGAAACGCCATTTTTACGCGGCGATTCGGTCATCATTTGGCGGCGATTGCTGGATTTCTTCGGTCGCCTCGTTCAGGCCAGCTTTTCGGGATTGGTTGGTCGATTCGGTTCGCTTGTAATAACGACGGCGAACTCTCGCTTCACGGCCCGGTTCCATTTTGTCGAAAACCGAACCCATCAAGCTGGGGTGGTAACAGACGTAAGCCCAGCCCAGACCCACCGAGGCTGATCCAAACAGATCGCTGACAAAGTGGGCTCCACAATAGGTTCGTTGCAGCATCGTCCCGACGCATAGCGAGACAAACAGCCAACGGCCCTTGGGTTGAACAGCCCAAAGCCCAACCGTCAATGCGGTCGCTGTCGCCAATGATGCGCTGGGGAACGCACGCGTACCGGCATCGAAGGTGGCGACTTGTGAGAGGTTCCAATCGATGGCCCAAATCCAAGCGTAGTCATAGCCTGCGGCCTCCAGATAAAGAGTGCTGGGGCGTGGTCGAAGCACAAACATTTTCGCGAGCGTTGCAACCGCTCCGGCTCCCATCGCCAGCGTTGCCAAGCGTGGGACGCACCATCGGCGACGAGGCATCAATAGAATCACCGACGTCAGCATCAAGAAAACCCCGATGCCTTGCGCGTAGTACACCGAAAGATTCAGAATCCGTACGGCGAAATCAGGTAACGGATCCGTTGCGATCCAGCGAGCGATCGAAACATCGAAAAGCGTCGCCATCGGGACCATCAATAGCGTGATCCCCGCCATCCACAACAAGCTAGCTAGCCGGAAACTAACAGTGTTGTACGCAGTGCTCGGAAACCCATTGCCCGATGCCGTTAGCTCCTGCGACGCAGTGGTTTCGGCGAGACCAAGTCCTGATTCGTTTCGACTATTCATTGTTTCAGACCGTCTTCCTGACCAGAAATCTGTGACCCTGCAATCCGCCTTGCTGACGACTCCCGAAGCGTTCGGTCGTCTTCAGTGTTGGGAGGCTACTCAAAAAACCACCGGCAACGAAAGATTCGTTCTCGGATTTCTTGTTGCTAGTAGACGGCTCGCGGATACAACGCTGTCGCCAACAGAAATCGGTTGCAGCCAGACCGGCTCAACGCCCTGACATCCTCGTCCGAGCGAATTCCGCCACCCGAATAAATCAGCGGATCGCAACTATCCCGCAAACCACGAAGCGACGTGAAAATTCTCTTGCAAGAATCGACGGTCGCGGGACCATTTTTCGAGCCAACCGACGATAGATCAAGCAGCAGAAAACGCCGGATACCCGCCTGATTTGCGGCGATTATCCAATCACTTTCGTCGAATTCCTGGCTCTGCAAACGCTGACCCTGGAAACGCTGACCCTGGAAACGCTGACCCTGGAAACGCTGGCCCTGTAAACGGCCGTCTCGATAATCCAAGCCCAGGACCGCCTTTTCCGATCCGACAACATCCACCAGCTCGGAAATGGATGCTGGATTCGTCATCGTCTCGGTCGCAGCAATCCAACAAGACTTTTTGAATTGCTTGCTCAATTGTTCGATTAACTTTGTGCCGGTGGACCGTGAACAATCGCCACCACGCCAACCGAGATCAAAAATTATCTCATCGCAATCATCAATCGAATCGCAAACCGATGCCAGTTTCACGATTAGATTCGTGTTGGGATCGTCCATTGTGATTGCATCTAAATCTGCGATGTAGAACCGCCGGATGCCAAGCTGTACGTAATGCTGTAACAGCAACTCAGCATCACCGCAGCAAAACTCAGCGGGTTGATACTGATCCCGTTTCCCTTGCACGGCATGAACGGCACTGCCATCTTTAAGATCGATGACGCCAACAAACGACGCGACTTCTTCAGTGTGAAAAAGCGATTTCAAATCAGACAATACAATCGTCGTCGGAAGCATCGTCGCCAATCGAGAACAGCGATTCCACTTTGACGATGGCGTAGTCGTCGGGAAAGGTGTGAATGGCTTGAATCAGCATCGACTTTTGGCGTGTTTCGATATTGATGTAACTGAGTGCGCCCAGTGCCATTCGTCCGCTGGCATCAAATTGATGAAGCAAGCCTTCGGTCGCACCCTTGCTGAGTTGTTGACCGACCATCCAAAACAAATCTGGTCCAACCGATTCCAATTGAAAATGAGTTCGGTAGCCGACGCCTTTTCTGCAATTCGCACGCTCGGTGCGACTGCCCTTCAGCGGTTTTGACATCAGCAATCGCCGTTTCGGCAGCGGTTGATGGGCGCTGGTTGCCACTTCGCAAATCGTGGCGGCCAACTTGTCTTCGTTATCACTGTTGGAACTGGGAACGTTCCAAGTCACCACATGTCCGCAATTGGTGATGTCGATCCTGGCTTGATACTCTGTCCGTTCGACCAAACGTGATTGGTGAATGGTATAGAGTTCCGGATGCAGCGAACGGCTGAATACGTGGAATGCGAGTTCCGCAACTTTAGGGCGAACCGAAAGCACTGGCCGTTTACCGTGGAAGAAAAAGGAACGAATTCGTTTGCGACGGATCAGTTGAAATTCAATCGAACGAAATTTAGTCGAACGAAATTCAATCGAACCGGCGTTGGAAAAGAGTCGATAAAAGACAAGCGTTGAAAGGGGCACCAAGCGGTCACCCTGTCTTGTCCGTCTGTCCATTATACGCACCGTATCGCAACGGGCTAAAGAGCGTTTAAGCTGTTCGTGCGAAGAATCTATTTTTTAGGTTTTCATCGCAAATTTGCATTGACATTTTTGAACAGATATTGTGAGCAGGGCTGACCGATGGTCATTGTGATTGACAACTACGATTCCTTTACTTTCAACCTGGTCCAGCGAATGGGCGAGATCGATCCTTCGATTGAGATCAAGGTTTTTCGCAACGACGAGATTACCACGGAAGAAATTGAATCGCTTGGTCCTTCTCGGCTGTTGATTTCGCCCGGACCGTGTACGCCAAGCGAAGCGGGGATCAGTGTTTCGTGCGTCGAAAAATTTCTTGGCAAGATTCCAATTCTTGGCGTCTGCCTAGGCCATCAATCGATTGGTCAATGTTTGGGCGGCGACATCGTTCGTGCACCCGAATTGATGCACGGAAAAACCGATGCGATCATGCACGACGATAAAGGTTTATTCGCTGGTCTCCCCAACCCGTTCATTGCAACACGCTATCACAGCCTCGTGATTGAACCCTCGTCGATTCCTGATTCGCTGGAAGTTTCGGCTTGGACGGATACCGGCAACGTGCGCCAAATCATGGGCGTCAGACATCGCCAGCACAAAATGGAAGGCTGGCAGTTTCACCCCGAGAGTTTTTTGACGGAGCCGGGAATTGAATTGATTAGCCGGTTTTTGGATTGGTGAACGTCAGGACAATCGACCTGCGAATCGAGAAACGTTTTTCCAAAATTGATCTTGCCGGGACACAATCAAACATGGCATAGCGGAGTCGAAGGGTGGATGACCGGCTTGTCATCAGTCCTTCGTTTTCAGTCAACAACGGAGATTTGTAGCAATGTTTGGGAAGTCGTTACCGCCTCGGCACCGCGTGTTCGCTTTTGCAGCGACTTTTGCACTGACGGTCGCATTACAACTCACAGCTAGTTCTGCCGCCTTCGCGCAGGACAGCGGTGCTGCTCCGTTGGGACCACTCAATCCAGCCAATTGGAAGATGCCATCGTTCAAGATGCCAAGCTTCCAAAACTTGATGCCGGGCACCGACGAGAAAGCTCGCATTACCAAAAAGAAAGATGGACTGTTCCAAGAGGTCGGACAAACAGCTTCCAACAGTTGGAAGAAGACAAAAGATGTTTTCAATCCACAGAAATTGAATCCGACCAACTTCTTCACAGCGTCGTCGCGAACGCCTGCGAGTAAGACGGCTGAAAAGAAACCAGGTTTCTTTAGTTCGCTCTTCACACCGCAGCCAGCCGAAAAAGAGTCGGGAACCGTGACCGATTTCCTACGCCAAGATCGCCCGAATCCGTAGACGCTGTTTTTTAAACAGACCTCGGACGTTGCCAGCGACCTGCCCGTAGCTGATCCCGCTCAGGGTTCAGTCGAGCTCGATCCGATCGTGGACTGAACCCTCAGCGGGATCAGCTACGATTTAAACAGTTTCTTAGGCGTACTGGATCGCGAATCTCTCGCTGACCGATTCTCTTGAATGAACGAATGACCCAATTCAACTTCACCAATCGACATGGTCAAACGCTCGCCGGCCGGATGGAGTTGCCCGATGGCAAACCGACCGGGCACGCAATTTTTGCTCACTGCTTCACGTGTTCTAAAAACGCAAAAGCGGCCAGCCGGATCTCCAAGGAACTTGCCGAGCATGGAATCGCAGCGTTGCGTTTCGACTTCACGGGGCTGGGCAACAGCGAAGGCGATTTTGCGAACACCAACTTCTCATCAAACGTTGATGACTTAATGTCCGCGGCCGATGCAATGGCCGCCCAGCAGATGGCACCCTCGTTGTTGATCGGACACAGCCTAGGCGGTGCGGCGTCGCTGATGGCAGCGGAGAAAATCGACAGCATCCGCGCCGTTGCAACCATCGGTGCACCAAGCGAACCGGCTCATGTGTCTCACTTGTTTGGCGACCAAGTCGCGGCGATCGAAGAAGACGGATGCGCCTGCGTTTCGATCGGCGGACGAAAGCTGCGAATCCAAAAGCATTTTCTGGAAGACATTCAAAGCAATCGTGTCGGCGAATCGTTGGCCGACTTAAAAAAGCCGCTGATGATTTTTCACTCGCCCATCGACACGATCGTTTCCATCGAAAACGCCAGACAGATTTACAACACCGCCCGGCACCCCAAAAGCTTCGTTTCAATCGACGGTGCCAACCACATGCTCGACGACCCAGCCGACGCTCGATTCGTCGCCGCCATGTTGGCAACATGGGCAGACCGATACGTTGTCACCTGACCTTGGAATTCAAACTGAACTTCGCCAAGGCACAAATCAATACGCGTTTCGCGCGCAGCAAGAATCGATCGCCAAGCCCGGAAGTCCGGGAGCGAAAAAGGTGTGCGACACGAATGGCGTTGTCCACAGTCTTTTTGCCGTTCCGACGCCAAAATAACTTCGCCAGACGCATCAACCGAACGGGGACAGGGCATGTTCGTGCTGAAGCAGAGTCGCATGACGACGTGATTTTGGCCGCTGGACTCGGAAAAGGTGACGGGGTTAGTTTTGCTGCGATGGTTGTTAACTACCCCGGTGACCCTTTCTTCGTCCGTTTCAGAGCATTCGCGTTGGAATTGACCGGTAGGAACCGGCCTACACTGACTGTTTTGGCAAAACGATGAGGGGGCAAAACGATGATGCGCGGTAATCATGCCGCTTTCTGTCTCGCATACAGCACCAAAAACCGAACGTAAAAACGAATAGGGACAGGGCACAAACCGAACGGGGACAGGGCATGTTCATGCTGTAGCAGTATCCAAACTGGGATACTCCTGCAAAACAGGGACAATCCGCAATCGCACTTGCTATCATTTCAGTCGTTGGCTCTTGCGCGTGCCCTGTCTCCGTTCGGTTCTCCGTTCGGTTCTCCGTTCGGTTCTCCGTTCGGTTCTCCGTTCGGTTCTCCGTTCGGTTCTCCGTTCGGTTCTTGCTCGTGCCCTGTCCCCGTTCGGTTATTCGTTCGTCCATAAATGTCAAAATCGTTCATAGTTGGAGCAAACAATGAGTTGGATCAATCGCACCATTTTTCATGTTGCTGGAATGCTCTTCGCGTCAGCAGTCGCATTGTCCGCAACCGCAGAAGATAGGTTTTCTGGTGACGTAAGAGTTGCGGGCACACTTAGCGCTCGCGAAGTTCGTGTTGCCAATGAAACTGTGGCGACGGAAAAGACGCTGGAGAAACTTCACAAAGAGATACTCGCCGAAGTCGTTTCCGAAATATCGAGCAAGCTGAAATTTCGCAGCAATACTGCGGAGATGCGTACATTCGCCGATCAAATCACCAAGAGTGTCGTCGCGAACATCGGCAACTCATCGAAGGCCTTGGATAACTTACGCCGAGAACTCGATGCCAGCAAGAAATCGGCCGCATCACAAGTAAAAGAGTTGCACCGTACGGTCGCAACACTGCAGAGCGAGCAGCAAGCTGCGGAGAGAGAACTGGCCTCCGTAAAACGCGAGATAGCGGAAATCCGACGCGAATTGTCTAGGAGACGTTGAAGAATAAACCCTGGCTACTGCAGCTCAATTGTACGACCGAGCTCTTCGCTTCCTTCCTAGCGACGCAGCTCCATCTTTGAGTCGAACGGGGACGAACGGAGTCGAACGGGGACAGGGCGTGTTCATGCTGAAACAGAGTTGCATAGCGACGTGGGACCCGGAAAAGGCGGCGAGGGTAGTTTTGCTGCGATGGTTGTTAATTACCCCCGTGACTTTTTCTTCGTCCCTCGCTCGTGCCCTGTCCCCGTTCAATTCATGATCATAACGTTCGTGAATAGTCCTCGGAGGGACGGAAGCTCTCTGCCGGGGATGTAAATCCCCGGATGGCAGCGTTATCTCTCACTAATTCTCTGGCTCGGTTTCGCGGCTACGCCGCGAAACCGAGCCAGAGAATTGATGTGGGGCAGCCATCCGGGTGCTCGCGCACCCGGCAGGGAGCTGCCAGCCCTGGTTCGCTACGCGACCAAACCGACGACACGTGAAACTTTGACGCTGAACAACGGCTTAACCGCCAAGCAGCTCGATGCCCGAATTTTCGCATCCCAAAGGCGAAGCAAAACCCGAAGCAGACAGCAGCGGCCCCGGATTGGCCGGAAACGTCAGACCACAAAAAAAGCCCGGAAAAACCGGGCTCAATTCCGCTTGGGGCCAATCGTGAGGATTCACGAACATGGGCCTTAATGGGCGATGAGGGAACCCAACCAGCCCGATGGAAACGAGCAAAACGCCCGTAATTCGCGGGGTGAGTTGAGGCGGTGCATTGATGCAGACGCAAGTGTGGACCAGTTTGTGGACCACGGCACTGACCAGCAGCAACCGGCAAACCCATCTGAATCGCTCGACAACTTGCGGGCTGAGCTTCGGTATCGGCTTGGGGAACTTACCCCCGTTCAGCTCAGCCCTGAGGGCGTCACTCGCCTTCTGTCGCTGCTGCGCGAGCTAGCGGCCCATTCATCATCAAGCGAGGCAACCTGAGCTAGGCCTCGCGCTTGCTTGCAGGCCCGGGGGGCGTCATTTTCTGCCGAGGTCGCCAAGCGGAGACCACCCGCAATGTCGCGCATTTTGAGCGCGGGTAGGGGGGGGGGGTTAAGGGTGACGCGGATTAGAAACCAAGCGTCTTTCTAGTCGTCGCCGATTTCGCGTAGCAGCCCGGATTTGCTTATACGCCAGAAATGAATCTATCCATGTCTTCCGTGACTTCAATCAATCGTTCAGTAAGTTCGAGCTGACGCTTTTGGTACTTAAGAGCTTCCTTTTCGGCTGTGTTTCGTGCCTGAGATTGATTGTAGGCTCGGGCAATTTCTTTGTAGGCCTCGGTGCTGTTAGCGCGAATGGTGGAACCGCCGCGTGGCTGACTGGCGAGAGTCTTTTGGTAGTCGCCTCTTGCGGCCTGGCGTTCCCGTTCGGCCGTTTTATCGTTGATCGCTCCGACGTCGACAAGATTTTGCGTTTCTTGCAATCGCTTAAGAAACTTCTCGTGCTCAGTTAGATTATTTTGGGTGATGCGATCGCCGGCGGCTTGAATCCGTAGATTCTCATTGTCGATTTCACTAGTGGCCTTTTCGTCGTCAGCATCTTTTTTCCTATTGTCTTTTTCCGCCTGCTTGGCTGCTTCATCGGCGAGTCGATTCTGACGTTCGAGCTGTGCGTTTTGTTCGATAAGAGTTCGCAGCTTCTTTGCTTCGGTTGCTTCGATGTTATCGGCTATCGCTTGCTCTTCGATTTGTTTTGCGCGTCGCATTTCGGAGCGGAACTGTGCATCCTTATCGTACTGCTCGCGTTCCTTGGCGGTCAGTTTGAGTCGGTCGCTGTTTTCCTTGGCGGCGATCGCTTCGCGTGCTGCGACCTTGTCGAAAGATGCTTGCTTCTTTTGATCGGCTTCAATTTGTCTGACCGTTTCCGCATCGTCTCTCGCCAGTGCATCTTCCATGAATTGCTTAGCAGCTTTGGCTTCTGCTTCGTCGCGGATCTTGCCGAGCTTTTCAAGGTTTTCAGTAGACGTGTTAAAGCTGAGGGCATCTACAACCCCCATCATGTCAAAGTTTTTGAACGCACGGTATGCGTCGAAGAGGTCATAAAGATTAGAAGTGTGGCCAATTATTTCTTCTGACAACCCAGGGAACAGCCCTTTTGATTCCAAGCTAGAGGATCCAGAAATCAAGGTGGTAAGCTCGTTTGCGACCAGTGTGATCGCGGGCGCAACATCAACAGCCAGTTTGTTGTAGAGTCCGTCCCATGCGAGTTCGGCGTCGGCGACGGCATCGTTCGCTTGCTCGATAAGAGCGGCGTCGATCGAATTTAGACTAATGCCAAGTGCTTTTACTTTTTCCTCAAACTCTTCGACGCCTTCGGAACCTTGACGAAGGAAGGAAACCAAGCCCACGCCTTCGGAGTCGAACAGCTTGAAAGTCAACCGCATTTGTTCCGATCTGTCTTTGACTTTGGAAATCTCGTCAGCCAACGTCTTGAAGACGTCCATTGGTCGTTGCTTCGCAAGCTTTGCAGCATCCAGGTTCAATTGCTTGAACACTGATTTTGCTTCGCCCATCCCTTTCGCAGCTTCGGCCGTTCGCCGCATCATGCGTTGGATCCCCATGTCCACCGCTGAATTCTCCAAGCCGGAAACGTGAGAAGCGCCTAGGCGAATAGCTGACAAGCCGTCCAGCGTTGCCCCCAGTCGCGATGCCATCTTTGCCTGCTGATCGATCGCGGCCATTTGTTCGGCGACTCGGTCGATCGTGTGCCTGACGCCGCGACCGAACAAGTAAAGACCAGCCGTGGCGGCGGCAATGCCGACGGCGGCGGCGGCGTAAGCGGGTGGCATTCCGCCTACCATGCCCTGCATGCGGCCGAGGACGGGAATGTTGGCAGCCATCGCTGCGCGGCTTTGCAGAAGTTCGTTTCGTTGCCTAGCGACGGCGCGGCCGTAGGTGGTCTGAGAGATCGCACCGCGACGAAGCTGTTGGCTTAGGTCATTGACTTCCCGCGTGTATTTTTCGGTCGCCGTCTCCACGCTTCGCGTTGTGGCACGGCCGCGTTCCATTTCTCTGGCTAGATCAGCTTGCGCGGCTTTGGATTCCTTTGTTTCGCTGCGCAAACGCTTTGTCGTGCGTTCAAGCTCCTGGGTTGAAATCGCACCGGATTTGTACGCCTTTTCGACGGTGTTTAACTTCTCTTCTAAGACTTCATAGTCAGAGCGGCTCTTGCGAACTTCTCGTTTGGTCGCGGCGAGTTCGCTCCGTGACAAAACCATGCCTTGAGTGAACCCCGTGACGTCGGAGGCAACTTTGTAGTTTAGTCCGCCGATGTTATCCATGGTTCGCCTCGTCTGAGTTCGCTTGAGCAATTGAGTCTGAGTTACAAATGATTCACTTGACGAACTTTAGTGTCAATTGCAAGTTCACACGTGCTTCATTTAACCAGATGCCCGTTTCGGTCATCCACGCGAACGATGCCTGAATACGTGTACTTCTTGAGATGATGACAGAACGTGTCACGCCTTTTCGGCCGGTGGAACTTGACGCCACGCTGGACACCCGCAAAACTGCTTGTATCTGTCTGGTTGTCGCTTGGGCTTTAACACCTTTGCGGCTTGGTCGATCGAGTTCCTCCCGATCGGTGACAACGCCGGCTTGTACCATCTGACAAATTAGGAATGCAACGGCTGGTCGATGCGTCGATCGTGTGCCAAGTGTTGATCCGGCATTGGCCGGGGAATGAAGCCCAATCGGGCCGGGGTACAAGCCGGCTGTTAAAGCGTGTCGATCAGCCGTTGCACGCGCGTACCCAAGTGGTTCGCGAAAGGTTTTGCTATGAGCAAACGAAACTCTACTGCCGTGATTGGAAGTGCCACCCGCCAACGTGAAGCGGAACGACTCCGCGAACTTGCCGAGTACCACCGAAGCCGAAAACGCGATCAAGCCGCACCGAGCCGGTTGAGCCAAGCCCGCCGACTCTTTCAAGTGGCAGCGATCATCGCGGCATCCCGAGTCGGTTTTCTGACGGTCGATAACGTGACCGACAAGCTCCGCGAACAGACCGGGGAAAGATGGTGTGAACGCACCGTCGCACGTGACCTTGTCACCTTGCAGGAACTCAAACTTATCCGGCGTTCTGAACACCAGGAAACGGCGGGACAGTCACGGATGTTCAAATGGTCCGGCACTTCGGAACCGATGGCCCGCGTCGTCATCAAGTCTGCCGAGATCGATGACGCCGCGGTTGGTTCATCATCGTCAGCACTCCAAGCGTTGTTGCTGAACCTGCCCGAGCCGTGGGAAATGGACGCCCAGCGACACCGAGTTGCGACATCGGCCGCACGATTGGCGGCGATGGCCGATACCGGCGACGCTCAATTTCTGAAAGCCGAACTGGTCTATGCATTGGGCAAGGGTTGGACCCTTCAAGACGTGGGCGCGTCGCTGTCGTCGTTCGATCGCTTCAAGACACTGGGAAAGCTCGCAGATGAGGAGTTCAACGCGGTCCGTTGGGAACCCGCCGCGACGACACCACCTTGTCGCCAACTTGCCACCGCGTAGGAAAGCTCTCTTTCCCGACGATTCTCACTAGGAAACCAAACGCCGGTTTCCTTGCCTAACTCAACAACATCAAAACCAATTTGAAAGACGAAAACCATGTCCAAGAACAAATACACCGGCAAACAACTGAGCCGCGAAGATCGAACCGAGTACCTTTTGCTCCATTGCCGCTCGCTGATCACGGTAGCAGACACGTGCCGCATGTCTGGCAGTCCAGAAGTCGGCATCAAGTTTCTTCTGCCCGCGTTCGATACGATGCTTTTCATCATTCACCAACGCTTCGTCGTCGGTCACGTGCATGAACCGCCGACGCGACTGCTCGAGAACCTCAAACACGGTCGCCACATCGGTGACGTTGACTTCGACACGCTTCGCAAATGCCGAGCCGCGTTGGTCGAGTCGCCGAACGGTCGAGACATCAATCTGGCGATCGATGGCGCGACACTGCTGTCGAAGATCATCAAGTCGGATGCGTTCAAAGAGGCAAAGCAAAGATTGCTACCGGGCGAAGATAAACGGAAGCCATCAAGACTATCGCTCTTTGGCCGGCTTTCTACGGCTGCGAGTGTACTTTTCGCAGCGGGTTCATCATCGTGAGTCGCTCGCTTGAACACTTGCTGACACTCGCTAACCAAGGCCGCAACGCCGGTTCCAGCGGTGCGGAGAAGCAAGCAAGGGCGATCGTGACCGTGATCGTCAACAACGCTGTCGGCCTAGATGGTTTGGCATCCGCCGGAATCAGTGAACTGATCGACATCGTGCAAAAGTCACCGATGGAGGGCCGCGATACGGTCAAAAGGATCGCCGCCGTCTGACAGACACAACGGCATCTGTCCTGCGTCATTCAGATCGGGCAAAATGAGAGCTTCGCTGACCGTCAATCAGCGTTTCAACACATCGCGGCGTGACAACCGCGATTTGATGGGTAGGCCGGTAGCTCCGGTCGCACGATCTATCCGGCTGCAAGTTTCTTTGCGTTGTCGGCCGGATAGATCGGCCCACTACGCAAGGATAAAAATGAATACTGTAGAGCGACTGCTCGCACTCTTTGCCGATGCGATCGATAAGCAAGCTGTCTTCAAACAAGATCGCGTCAATTTTGAGCAAGACACGCGTGACTATGTTTTGCGAAGCATCTGGGAAAATTCACGCGATGCATTTTACGAAGCGGTTCGGCTTGCAATCGATGCCGCTGACATCGCGAGCTTTGAACCTAGTTTTCGCGGACGCATTCTTACCATCGTCAGATCTCTCCAACGTGCCGAGTTGAACCCAGGCACTGAAGACATGCTTGCAATCTACCGCGCCGTCGAACCAGAATTGACCGCGTCGTCGGAAGCGTTGGATAAGGATGTATTGGCGGAAAAATACGAAGTTCGCCGACAAGCTAAACGTGGTGATTCAATCAAGGTAAGCCCTAAGATCGAATCATCGCTTCGACTGTCCAACGGCAAGCAAAATGAGCTTGACCGGGAGGCATTTGTCACCAGTGACGATGAATACAAAACCGTCCAGTGGGGCAAGCATCGTTTCTTTGAGCAATTCACACCCCAAGGTGCAAGGGTCTTGAAAGTGATTGCAGAGTCAAAGAATGGAACTACGCTAAAAGACATTAGGCGAGTCGAACGCGATCTCAGGACGGTTTCGCAGGCCTTCCGCCGAACGTCCGCCAAACTACGAAGAGAAAAACTGACCCACCACGCTTTTCACACGATGATTGTTTACGACGGCGAGCGGTGGCAAATTGCTGATCCAAAAAACTTCGACTTTTCTGAATGGTGTAGCAGTGGTGTAGTTGAAGTGGTGTAGCTACACCGCGCTAAACTTCGCCCATCGTTGATTCAATTAATCACTTTGGGAGAACTAGAACGTGACGAAGTTTCTTTCTATTCACGAGTTGTCGGAAATCCTGGGACTTACCGAAGCGTGGATCCGCAAACACGCCAAGGCTGGCAAGTTGCCGTTTGTGCGTGACGCCAACCGAATGCGGTTTCCTGCCGATGAAGCGATTGCTGCAGCGGAGTTGATCGCGACTAGTAGTCGCCCTCAAGAAACCGAGGCGGTGACCAATGGCTGAGATCCAATTCCAAGCCGACGACATTACCGGCATGTTCGGCCCGGTCGTCGATGATCTCCGGGCGATGGTCCGGCAAGAACTCGACCGTGCCAAGCAACGGCCCGAAATGCAGCCGGCTCCGCTGATCGTCGATGCCCGGCGGTTGGCCGAGATTCTGAGCGTTTCGCTTTCGTGGGTCGAACGACGAGCGGCGGCGGGCACGATCCCGTCACTCCACGGCGGCGGCAAGACGCGGCGATTCCTCGTTGACGACGTGATTGCGAAAATGAGAACAGGCAGTCCGGCGGACCAAAAGAAAGCCGAAGCGTCCACCAACGAAAAAGGGGCTGGCACGGTATGACAAACGCACCAACCCCCGGAGTCTCGCAAACCCAGGGTACGACGAAGCAAGCCCACCGGCAAGCGGCAACCAAAGCCGAGCGAGACGAAATCCGGTACCAAATCGCCAAACGCTGGCGGGCTGCCGGTAAGCGAATCTGGAATGCTGCGGAAATGGAATCCGCTATCGATCGTGTGGTTTGCCGGCGGCGGGAACGTGAATCACAAACAACATCTGACCCCAATCTCGCGACACAGCCAGCGTTTTTCGACGCCGGTAGTGAGGCCAAGCAAACCAGAGCGGCGGCGGTCGCCTCTTCACTGAATGGTTCTTCGACTCAGCGTGAACGATGCGAGTCCCTGGTCAACGGACGCGGCGATTACGGTGCGACTCGTGATGAAATCAGCGAGCTAACCGGGATTGCGATTCAGAGCGTTTGCGGTGCCGTCAAGGCAATGTTGAAATCAGGATGCTTCCACGAAACCAGCAAACGACGACGCACTCAGCGAGGGCGCTATGCGGTGGTAATCGTCGCAGCGTTCAAAGGAGGCCGTCATGGATGAGCAGAACGTCAGAAGGGAAACCCCCATCATCGACATGGCGGAGGAGTGTGACCGTGACGACGCGGCCCGCAGTCGTCTGTGTGCCCAACGATGCGAACAGATGGAACGATGCTTGGCCGACACTGGCTTTCGTCCTGGTTCCGTCACGTGGTCGGTTGCGATGCTGATCGTCCGAGTCAGTGGATGGCAACCACTCAAACGATCACGAACGCGGCTTGCGTCTGATCGTGACATTGCGACCGATACCAAGGACTTGCGAAATCGTAAACGTGTATTGGACCGTGCATTGGACGAACTGAACGCCCAAGGATTCTTCACGGATTTCATAAAGGAATCGCCGGCGGGTCGCCGGACCAGTACCCAGGAAAAGATCATCCGCATCACCCTGAACCGCGCGGCAATCTTAGGCGAAAAGCCGTTCCCCTCAGCCGCCGGAATTGACAATCTCACTGCGGACAGTACTGCGGACAAAAGCGTGGACAGTATCGCGGACAAAACTGCGGACAGTATCGCGGACAGATTGCGGACAAAACTGCGGACAAAAGAAAATCACTCTTTATCTATACCCTTAGAACCCAAGAACCCTAAAACCCCACCCCCTTCCACCTTCGATTGGGCGGTGGTGGAGGATTGTTTTTTGGCTCTTCCTTCGGATCGTCGACCGACAGTGTGGAAGCAAGCCATCGCCGACGCACGCGGCTCTGGCGTAACGCCTAGTCACGTCATCGCCATCGTGGACCACTACCAACGATCAGGCCCCAAGTTCAACCCCGGCGCGTTGGTTACCCGATTGCGATCGTGCGACCCAAGAACTGATCCGTCCGACGATTGGCCCGAACCGATCGAGCAATCCAAACGACCGAGGAGTGCGACGACCGACGAAGAAAGGCTCCGTCGACGGCTTTCGTCGATTGAACGCCCGGTGATCCTAGCCGGCCGCAAGAACGGCCTGAACGACGCCCAAATCCGTGAATTGATCGGCAAAGAGTTCGATAGCCGTGGTATTCCAAGGCGGCTGATTGGCTTTGCCAGCGACTCCAAACCGATTTCGACCTGAACACCGCTCCCGACTGATCTTTGACAACCCAAGAACCAATCCGATAACCTCCACCGTGTCGACGGCTAGGCTGATCCCCAAAAACCGGACTTCATCATCCGGCCCGCCGTTGGCTTTCCTTCCCTTGATGACGTGAAGATGAACACGATGCCGAAAGTGACTAAAGCCGAAGACCGAAGCCGACCAAAGACGTGGCGGATCCGCTGGTCTATCGATCGCAAGCGGCGGACGATGATGTGGAAGGGCGACGAAGGGCAGGCCGAAGTTATCCGCGTTCATGTCGAACACTTGCTTGATTCAGCCGAGCGAACCGAGCCACCGCATCGAACAACGCTTGACTGGTTGGACAGCTTGAAGGATCACGAGCACATCAAGTTGGTTGATAAGGATCTGGTCGAAGCTCGCGCGGTGGCTGAACCGCCGCGAACCCTCAAGGTGCTTTACGATGCATTCTTGAAATCAAAGAAGTCCATGAAAGAATCCACCAAGAAAACCTACGGCCAAGCGTGGACGGTTCTGGATAAGCACTTTGGTGAGACTCGCGCGATTGACTCGATCACCAAAGCCGACGCGCTGGTTTTTCGTGAGTGGCTGGCGATTGAGGGCAACGAACGCGATAAGGAACGTGACGACCTGGATGTGAACACCGTCCGCCGGCGAATCGGCATCTGTCGCCAAATCTTCAAACACGCCATCGAATCGAAGTGGCTGACGGAAAATCCTTTCCACGGAATCGCAGCGTCCGTCCATGCGAACCCCGAGCGGTTCCACTACGTGACTGAGCAACAGTTCGACCGGATCATTGAGTTCTCGCCACACAGTGCTGAGATGCGTTGCATCGTCGCCCTGAATCGCTTGATCGGTTTCCGCATCCCAAGTGAGATTCAAACGCTGAAGTGGTCCGACATTGATCTGAGCGACGATGACCCCCATCTTCGAATCAAAGCTCCGAAGACAGAGCATCATCAAAAGCGAGGCCTGCGGACCGCACCGATCATGGCTGACTTGCGGCCGTACCTCGAAGACTTGCGGGACTTAGTGAACCCAGGCGTTGAAACTCCGCTTTCGTCCCCAGTGTTCCCACGGTTCGTTGACGCCAGTGATTCAGCGATCCGTTCAGCGATGCTGAAGATCATGAAGCGTGCCGGCGTTAATCCCTGGCCCAACCTATTCAGCAACGGTCGGAAGTCGGCGATCACGGACCTACTTCGGGCAGGTCACGACGTGGTGGACGTGGCATCGTGGGTGGGAAACTCGCCCGCGGTCATCTGGGAGTACTACGCGATGGCGACCGCTGAGGCCCGGCGGCGGGCAGCGACTCAGCCGAACTCAAAAGTGGTCCACACTCCAAAACGTGGACCACTTTGTGGACCAAATCAGCCCCTAGACCCCGCCAGCAGCAACCAGCATAGTGCCCGACGCATTGAGAAAACGCCGGTAAAAGACGGTTCAAGCGGGTCACAAGGGGAATCGAAATGGGCGATGAGGGACTCGAACCCCCGACATCCTCGGTGTAAACGAGGCGCTCTAGCCAACTGAGCTAATCGCCCTGGAAAGAAGCTTTGTGGATGGGCTGCTTCTTGTCAGATGCTCTTTTGGTGGCTGTCAGCTTTTGGCTGATTGCTGACAGCTTGTCGCCATTTCTAGCGTGCCAGCATTCTTGTGCGGCGGGCGCGGCGTTCGGCTCGTAGGCGGGCGCGGCGGTTGGTTTCGCTGGGTTTTTCGTAGTATTCGCGGCGACGCATTTCTTTCTTGATGCCGCTTCGCTCGACCAATTTTCTAAATCGGCGGACTGCTTCTTGAATCGTTTCTCGGTCTCGAACGACTAACTTGACCATCTTTGCTCCGAATCGCGTTTTGAAATCATCTTGGATTGATTCTCCCCTGGTTTGAAAAGGGACGTGCTGGACGAAATGCACTTCGGTATCCCGCCAACTGAATTTGGATCGGAAGTTTAATGCCAGCCCCACATCGGAGGCAATGGGCATCCGCAACGGAATTGACCAGTTTTTAAGGGTTTATCGTCTTATTTGACTCGATTGGCCCATTTCAAATTCGCTTTTGTTCCAACAAACCACCCGCGAATCGCCGGTGAGACCGCATTAGACGACAAGCTGAGACGCGGGCCGGGCAATCGAAATCTTCGTTACAGGGCGAAAAACCGGCATTTCTTGTCAGCCTTGACCGATCGCTGCGACCGACCGATCGCTGCGGATTGTCCGGAAAGGCGGTCGATGTTTCGGGCAGGTCAGCAGCCGATCGTCAATTTGCGATGACGGCTGCGACCGCAACTTCTTCGCCGTTCCCCATCAGCCGCACGGATGCTGTCAGCCCATGTCGCCAACACCTACTCACCAAGTTGATGACCAAGAACCCGGGCAATTGCTTCGCGAACTTGAACAGCGTCAGGATGATGTGCTTGACCAGTTGGACGCCTTGGACAGCCAGTTGCAGGAAGTTCTAAAAGGACTGGGCGTGACGCTGGATAATGAGCTTGATGGGGATGTTGTTTAGCGGAGGAGTCGCAACGAGCGGATGCTTCGCAAATGCCGGATGTCGCCTTGGCTCCATTCGGCCTACTTTTGCTGCTTCAGCAATGCGATTGCTTCTTTGGTCATTCGGTGAGTGTAGGCGTGTAGCTTTTGATGGCCGGGACACCAGCCTAAAAGAAAGCGATGGAAGTCGGCCCAGGCGATTGGGTAGAGCGGTCGCCAGGTGGATTCGACTTCCGCACCAGTGACGTTGAGGTCGTTTCTGGCGCTGAGTGCGTCGGCCAGCTTTGCGAAGTAGAAATCTAAATGCGATTCTGCGTCGCGGTCGCATTGATCTTCGCTGAGGCAACTGCCCAGGAAATAAGCGACGTCTTTCATGCCGCAGCCGCCGCCGACGTATTGGAAATCAACGGCCGCAACTCGGGTGCAACCGGAAGCTTTTTCAGGGAAACAAAAATTGGCGACTTTGGCATCGCCGTGAACGAGTGTTTGAATCGGGCAAGTTGACAGTGTTTGATCGATCAGGCTTGCGAATTGTTTTAACGGCTGTGAGTCGTCGATCGCTGCGAGTTCGTCGGGGCGGGTCGCAAGATGCCAATACGTTCCCACCGGCCAAAGACCAGCGGCGTCACAGCCCATGAAAGTGGCGTGAAATTCGGCCAGCCAAGTGAGCACGCTTTGAACGCCAGCTTGATCTAAACGACCGCGGCGATCACCGAATCCGGCTGCATCGAGATCTTCTAGCAAGAAGAGATGCTGATCGCCTTGCGCGGTTGCCTGATAACACTTCGCGACTCGGCAGGTATCACTCAAGCGATCGCTGAACTTTGTGTACCAGCATGATTCGACTTGGTAGGAACGCAGTTTTCGTTGGTGTGATTGATCGGTGCTCCAACCGCGTGGATGGTTCGCGGCGACCGGTGGATTGACCCATTTCACGATCAGCGATTCGAATTGGGATCCGACGAGATTGACTCTGGCGATTTCGCCGTAACCGGACCACAACGTCTGCACCGATTCGATGCTTTGGATGCTGGTTGCTTGAGTGACTTCAAGAATCGTGGAAGAGACGCTTGCTGGGATCATGCATCGATTCCCCAGCCTTGTTTCTTTTCAGCGACGTATTGGTTGAAACGGTTCTGCTCGATCGCCGCCCGTGTTTCGGCCATGACTTGTTGGTAGTAGGTCAGGTTGTGAATCGAAAGCAGGATCGGCCCGAGCATTTCTTTGGCGTGAAAGAGATGCCGCAGGTAACCTCGGCTGTGCCGGCAAGCGATGCACGGACAACTTTCTTGCAGCGGCGAGGTGTCTTCGCGGTGGACGGCGTTTCGCAGTTTGATGCTGCCCGAATCGGTGAACGCCAACCCGTTGCGACCGTTGCGAGTTGGCATGACACAGTCAAACAGGTCGATGCCGCGAGCGACGCTTTCGATCAGGTCAACTGGCGTTCCAACGCCCATCAAGTAACGCGGTTTGTTCTCGGGTAATTCCGGCGTCGTTGCTTCGGTGATGCGATACATTTCGGTCGGCGGTTCACCGACACTCAATCCGCCAACGGCGAAACCTTCAAAATCCATCGCCGCAAGTTCGCGAGCACATTGGATTCGCAGTTCCACATCGAGCCCGCCTTGCACGATTGCGAACTTGGCTTGATCGTCGCGTGTCGCTGATTCCAGGCAGCGCCGCGCCCAGCGGATCGATCGTTCCATTGCGTCTTGAACGATGTCCTTTTCAGCCGGCAATGCAACGACATGATCCAAGACCATCGCGACATCACTGCCGAGCGATTCTTGAATCTCGATTGAATGTTCGGGCGTCAGCCTGACGATGCTGCCGTCCAGGTGGCTGCGAAAGGTTGCCGCTTCTTCATCAACATGGTTGATCGCATCGAGTGAAAAAACTTGAAAGCCGCCGCTGTCGGTCAGGATCGGGCCTTCCCAGCGCGTCATGCCATGCAGTCCGCCAAGCTTGCGAACGGTTTCGTGACCGGGCCGAAGTGCGAGGTGATACGTGTTGCCCAGGATCATGTGTGCGCCGGTGGCGGCGACTTGATCGATGGTCACGCCTTTGACAGTGCCCTGAGTTCCCACGGGCATAAAGCCAGGGGTTTGCACGGGGCCGTGAGGCGTAACGAAAACACCGCGACGGGCCAGACTGCCGGCGTCGCGGTGCGTGAGTTCAAAAGAGAAATGCGTCACTGTTTTAAATCAGCCAAGTGAGATCAATCACCACGCATTTTCAAACCAAGATCGGTCAGCTTTTCACGAACTTCGTTGAGGCTGGTCACGCCGAAGTTTTTACATTCGAGCATGTCGTCGCCGGTGCGGCGAATCAGTTCGCCGATCGTGTTGAGCTGCAAACGGTTCATGCACTTGCGAGCACGCACCGAAAGGTTCAGATCCGAAATCGGACGGTCCAACAACGCTTGTTCGTCGGGCGACATGTGGCTGGTGTCGATCGGCGGATCGTTGCTCTTCTTTTCGTGAGCAAATTGACCAAGAGCCAAGCCCTTACTGGTCAGCATTTCGCGAATCTCGAACAGGCTGGTCTCGCCGAAGTTTTTGCTGCTTAGCAGTTCTGCTTCGCTTGTCCGCGTCAGGTCGCCGATGGTGTCGATTCCCATCTTCTGCAAACAGTTGCGGCTACGAACGCTGAGTTCAAAGTTGGTGACCGGCATGTTCAGTATTTGAGCCAAGCGATCGTTACGACGCTGAGCTTCTTCGTCGTAAAGCATGTTGCCGGTCGCGGCAGCATCCTTCATGTACAACTGGGCCTGTGGGTGATTGGGATAACAATCCAGGATTCGTTTGTAGCAAATTTGTGCTTTGTCGAACTGGTTGTTGTCTTCGTAGATCAAACCGAGGTTGATCAGGGCACCGATGCCGGTGGGGAAAGTCTTCGCAGCACGCTCGTACAACGAAAGGCATTCGTCGTCGTTGCCCATGCGATCATTTTCCAGAGCCAAACCGAACAATGCACCGGCGTGGTTTTCGTCGGTTTGAACGGCACGTTGGTACAACGCCAATGCTTCGTCCATCCGCCCACCGACCGCAGCAACCGTCGCGGCGCGTTGGTACATGTAGTCGGCGGTTTGTTCGGCTGGTCCGAAGATGTTGTCCAGGATCGCCATCGCTTCTTCGATGCGGCCAGCGTAGCGGTGCGATTCGGCGATGCCGATGTTGCACTGGTCTTCGTTGTAGCCGGATGTCTTGGCTTTTTCGTAGGTCTCGATCGAGTCTTGGTAGCTGCCAAGTTCGAAGCAGCAACGTGCTTGGTAGAACAACGCCATCGCACTGCCGTCGGCAGTTTGCAAAGTGGTCTGCGAATCCTTAAATCGGCCGAGCAAGAATTGGCAAACGCCCATCTTGGTCTTGCCAGCGGGGCTGATCGCTTCGTCTTCTTCCATTTCGTTGACCGCGTCACGCAGTTCGCCGAAATGGCCGTAATTTTCAGAGATGGCGGCGCGGATCGCACCAACATCGGCGGGGCCAAACGAATTGTTTGAAAGGATCATTTCCTTCAAGTCGAGAACGTCGAGTTCGACTTCACTCATCGACAGAGAACTCCCGGCAGCGAATCAGCAAGACAATCTGTCACAAAATGACACATCATTCAGGCGATCGGCGGCTCGTGTGAGGGGTTAAGTAGTGGTTGGGCAACAAAAGCCAGCGGCGAGATTTGAACTCGCAACCTCCGCATTACGAATGCGATGCTCTGCCAATTGAAGCTACGCTGGCGTTGGCAGGAGGAACGCAACGTGCAAAACGCGACGATTCTTTCCGGCACTTTGTAGTCCGCTAAAAATAGGCGAAAGAGCCGAATTTCGTCAAGAGGCACAAGGATTGCATAGGAGTTACATTCGTGTTTGGTGTGAGGTGTGCAGGCAAGCGAATCAAAAGTAGGCCGTAGCGAGCGAAGCGAGTTACGGCGGTGCGCAAATTGCCGTAACTCGCTATGGCTCGCTACGGCCTACATGCTATGGCCTACAGAACCGTCTGCCGATTAGCCTGCCTGCAACCCCGATTATGGGTTCCGTTGTTGCCGTCAGCTTGATTACATTAGACTCTTGAGAGTCAAAGACTTCCACGTTTTCCGCACTTTACAAATCACCTTGGGTTCAGATGCGAATTCTTTTCTTGGGTGATTTGGTTGGAAAACCGGGTTACTCAGCCGTTCTAAAACACGCTGAAAGCTTGAAAGAGTCGCTGAAGCTGGATGTTTTGGTCGCGAATGCGGAAAATGCGTCAGACGGTTCGGGGTTGATGCCCCGTCAATTTAAGCGATTGATGGAAGTGGGCGTCGATGCGATCACGCTGGGAGACCACATCTATAAGTGCCGCGACATTATCGCAACGCTCAACAAAGACAAGCGGATCGTCAAACCAGCGAATTACCCTTCGGAGTCATCGGGGCGAACTTGGACAGTGGTTCCGACGGTTGCTGGACCGCTGGGGATCATTTCGCTGATGGGACGAGTTTTTATGCGGCCAGTCGATTGCCCGTTGGCGGCCGCCGATCGGGCAATCGATGAGATGCGGCAGGCCAATCCTGACCTGAATCATGTCTTGGTTGACGTTCATGCTGAAGCGACGAGCGATAAACAGACGATCGGCCGCTATCTGGACGGGAAAGTGACCGCGGTCATTGGGACGCACACCCATGTTCCGACTGCGGATACCTGCATTTTCCCGGGCGGAACAGCGTTTCAGTGCGATGCGGGGATGTGCGGGCCCTACGAAAGCATCATCGGTAGGGATATCGAACGAGTGACCGAGACGTTTCGTTCGTTTGAACCCGTTCATTTCCACGTTGCCACCCGAGACGTGCGTCTGTGCGGTGTGATCGTTGACGCTGATCCTGATGGCAAGGCGATTGCGGTCGAAAGATTCGAGAAACGCTTGGATCCCGCTGGTTGAGGTCGGATTTGTGTTCTGCAAAGGTCGGGAAAGTTGCTTTGCCCGATCAGCTAATTTCGTCGTAACGGATTTCTTGATCGAGCCAAACGCGAAAACGTCGAATCCGAAGGCCTGGCGTGAAATCGAGTTCGATTTTGATTTCCTTTGGCAGGCCTGTTTGCCTTTTTCCGGTTTCATCGCGCTGAGCCAGTTTTTTCGTCAAATCGATCTCGATCAGAGGCCAGATCGATCGCCAACTGATCGTCCACCAGACCAGTAGATCGTTGACGTGGACCCGCTGGACGAACCACCATCCGCTGTAGGTGAGGTCCATGCTTGAATCTGGCTTCTGGGGAGTCAATCCACGGTGCTCGCCGAAGCGAATGACCCTGTAAAGAAAGGTCTTTTTCAATAGAACTGCGTCGCCGAACACGCCTATTTCCTCCTGAACCGATTTCGCGGGAGCAAATGGATTTGGCCGTGAAGGGGTCATGGGGACGATGGGTTCATGGGGATTGTGTCATCCGGGCTGATTTGTTGAAGCGGGGGAAATTCAAGCTTTGCTGGCTATTTAGGGCCTAGGTTATCTGCGTGAAGAAAAATGAGACAAATCTCATAATTATTACAGCATTTATGATTTTGCGTTTAGTAGGATAGGACGATCGTCTTTCCAATGCGGGGGGATTCCGTTGGACTAACCATTAGCTAGCGGGGGTGATTCCGTGAACATTCGAACAATTTCCGGAACTTATGACTTGTAGGACTGGTCCTACGTCTTACCCAGATTTACACTGTCCACAGAGTTCACCCCATGCACTTTTCAGCCGAGGCAAATTACATGACGCGATTAGCGGCACTTATCCTTTTTGCGATGTCAATCCAAACCGTTGCCTCCGCAGCGAACGATGATGCATCTTCAACGACTCTCAACCACCTGACCATGAACCAGTGGGTCAGTTCGACTGACGCCGGTTCGCTGACCGGGCGAGTCGTTCTTCCCAAGGCAGGCGGTGAAGCAGAAGCTCTCGCCGATGTTTCGGTTGCGATCTTGGCTCGCGATGGAAAGGTTTTACGAGCGAAGACAAATCAAAGCGGTGAGTTTGAAATCGCTAACGTCGAAGCTGGCGTTTATGCATTGACCGCTCGCGGCGATCACGTGTTTGCCGCCTGTGCAATGCACGTAGTTGGTGCAAACGAAGTCAAGGATCTTGAGTTTCCAAAGTCGGCTGAAATCTCGATGGCCAACATTGATTACACCGTGGTCAACACAGCATTGATCCGCTACTTGCCGCCGAACATCAAGAAGCAAGAAGTTGCTTACGAATCGATTAACCTTGGTCAGCTTCAAGATCAAGTTTGCGGACAAGACCTGTTCCGCGTCGCTCAAGACGGCAGCGGCATGAAGGGGCGACTGCACGTTGCCGGTGCAAACATCGGCGAGTTAGACGCAGCCGATCGCACCAACGTGTTCTTGTTCAAAGACACGATGGAAATCGACCGAGCACTCAGTGACGAACAAGGCAAGTTTGAATTTGCCAACATGGATCCCGGTTTCTACTCGATCATGGCCATTGGCCCCAACGGTATTGGCTTGATCGGTTTCGAGCTTGTTGATCCCGCAACCATCACTGAAACTGCTTCGGCAGTTGGAAAAGATGGCAAGACTTTGGTCGGTCTGTTTGGTCACGGCAATCATGGCTGCGGTTGCTGCCAAGAATTCGCGATGCAAGTCGCACCGATGCCAGAAATTTGCAACGTTGTTGAAGAAGTCATCGTTGAGCAGCCTTGCGGTTGCGGCGAAGTGATTGTTG
Organism: Rubripirellula obstinata; assembly: GCF_001642955.1. GTDB lineage: Bacteria > Planctomycetota > Planctomycetia > Pirellulales > Pirellulaceae > Rubripirellula > Rubripirellula obstinata. Next base: position 28,602 of record NZ_LWSK01000054.1, read on the forward strand.
ATCAACCCTGCGGATGCGGCGAAGTCATCGTTGACGGTGCCGGTGGCGGAATCGTCGATGGTGGAATTGTCGAAGGCGAAGTCCTGATGGACGGCTTTGGTGCTCCTTACGCCGGTGGTGGATTCGGCGGCGGCTTCCCAGCAGGCGGTGGCGGTGGATTCTCTGGTGGCGGTGGCGGAGGTTTCTTCGGCGGTGGTGGCGGTGCCCTCAGCGGATTGGCTGGTATCGCAGCTTTGGCCTTCTTGGCTGATGATGACGACAACAACGTGCCCGTTAGTGCTCCGATTGTCGTGCCGCCTGTTGCAAGTCCCGCGGCCGCAAACTGAGTTTAACTGATGAGTTTTGTAGGCTAAATTTTCAGCCGGTAGCTTGTCTGCCGCTGATCTAAACAACCAAAGCCGTGTCTTGAATGTTCAAGTCACGGCTTTTTCTTTTTCGAAACAGCCCCCCGCTACAAACGCTTTCTCAGGTGGCATGGCATGCAAGAACTTTCCGCATGTGCATAATGAGTACGTGATCGGGGAATTCACGCACTTCGTGGATCCGTCACCAATCAAGTTTTGTTTTCAGCGAACACACATTTCTCCCAACAACGCATTTATCTACGAACAAATCTATGGCGAACGTGATCAGCGACGATGTCTCGAAGCAATCCAGTGCAGCATTGGACGGCCTCAACGAGCACACCTTGAAGACCGTTCATTGGCACTTCAGCGATGAAACTGGCAGCCCGTTCTGGCTGGAGAAAAAGAGCTCGCTTAATTTCGATCCGCTAACGGATGTCAAAAGCTTTGAGGACTTAAAGAAGTTCCCCGAGTTTGAGGATGAATGGCTGCGGGGCGGTCCCGTTGATCGCTGGGTCCCCAAAGGCCACGCGGGCAAACCGGTTTACGTCTTTGAGACCGGCGGAACGACCGGCATTCCCAAAAGCCGGATGGTGATCGAAGACCATTGGAAGGATTACGAGCTGTTTAGCGACACGCTTCCTGACGAACACTTTCCCAAAGGTGCCAATTGGTTGATGCTGGGACCCAGTGGTCCACGACGCCTGAGGTTGGCGGTCGAGCACTTGGCTCAACATCGTGGTGGGATGTGCTTTTGTATCGACTTAGATCCGCGCTGGGTCGTCAAGCTGATCAAGAAAGGCTGGATGGAACACCTGGAAGAATACAAGAAGCATTGCATTGATCAGGCAGTCACCGTGTTGACGGCCGGACACGATGTGCAGTGCATGTTTGCAACGCCGAAACTGTTGGAATCGTTGGGGGAAGCCTTGGAGGACAAAGGCACTTCGCTGCAAGAAGTTGGGATCAAGGGGATCTTTTCGGGCGGCACAGAGTTCACACCGCAGTGGACACGGTTTTGCGTCGAAGAAATGCTGGGCGGCCCGGTCGAAGAGGGCGGCATCTACATGACGCCAACCTATGGCAACACATTGATGGGATTGGCGTGCAGCAAACCAGTCACGCCAGCGGACAATTACAAGATTTCCTATTACGCTCCGCAGCCTCGTGCGGTTACCGAAGTCGTCAAGTTTGATGACTACAACCAAGTGGTTGGTTACGGCGAAACTGGGCGAGTGAAGTTGTACACGCTGACGGATGAGTTCTTCGTCCCGGGATTCATGGAACGCGATGAAGGCGAACGGGAAGCTCCGTTTGAAATGTACCCGTGGGACGGCGTCAGCGGCGTTCGCCCTTTCCATGAAATCGCAACGGCCACAACCGTTGGCGTTTATTAAAACAATCGAAGATCCACTACAAATCAATCAACTACTTTTCCCGCGTCGCAAATAACCAACAGCCAATACCTAAAACCATGATCACACTTAGTCCACTGCGTTGGGGCAAGCCCTACGAATCGCTTGAACACCACGACGTGGTTCACTTTGATACGGGTGAACCGATTGCAAAGATTGGAAACGTTGGTGGTGGAATTGTTGGCCGTGACATGAAACAGGCTCACAAAGCTCGTCAGGCTTTGCTGCAGTTTTCGACCGACGACTTGATCGAAAAGTGCAAACGCGCCGCCGTGCTGTTTGAATCAGCCGACCTGACCGTGGGTGATTCAGTTCAAAGTGTTGACGACTTTGTTCATCAGCAATCGGCCAGTACGGGATTGCCGGAACACATGTGCCGAGGAAACATGTCTAAGAACAGTTTTGTTCTCAGCAACATGGATCAGATTTTGGAGTGCTTGACTCGCGGCTTGGATCTTTCGATCTTGTCAAAGGGTTTTGGTGATGAAGGCCGCGGGGTCACCGTCAGCTACCAAGCACAAACGCCTGTCTTGGGCGCGATCTTACCGAACAATTCGCCCGGTGTTCACACACTTTGGCTGCCTGCCATTCCGCTGCAAATCGGCTTGGCGTTGAAGCCGGGTTCCCAGGAACCTTGGACGCCCTATCGGATGGTTTCTGCATTTATCGAAGCAGGCGTTCCGGCGACGGCATTCGGGCTGTACCCCGGCGGTCACGATGCTGGCGGTGCAATCATGACCAAGGCACCACGTAGCATGATCTTTGGCAGCGCTCAAACGGTTGCACAGCACGAAGGTAACCCACGTGTTCAAGCTCACGGCCCAGGTTGGTCAAAGATCATCATCGGTGACGACGTCGTCGATGACTGGGAAGACTACTTGGACGTGATGGTCGAAAGCGTGCTGAGCAATTCAGGTCGAAGCTGCATCAATTGCAGCGGTATCTGGGCAAGTCGTCACACTCGCGAAATTGCTGCGGCGATCGCCGACCGAATTGGTCCAGTCGATGTGCTGCCACCTGGTGATCCAGATGCCGCGCTCGCAGCATTCACGGTTCCTGCGATGGCGACGGGTACGTGGGGGATGGTCCAGCAAGACTTGGCTGAATCAGGCGTCGAAGACATGACGGCCAGCTTTGGTGAGAAGCTGATCGAGCGCGACCATTGTGCTTACTTGCGACCGATGGTGGTCCATGCCAACTCGCCTGACCGCGCCGTTGCGATGAAGGAATACATGTTCCCCTTTGTCAGCGTGGTCGAGTGCTCGCAGGCTGAAACGCTGCGTCGGATCGGGCCAACCTTGGTCGGAACGGTCCTAACCGCGGATCAACAATTGATTGATGCTGCTGGCATGTGTGTGGACATCGACCGATTGAACATCGGCCCCATCCCAACGAACCGACTGGATTGGCTGCAGCCCCACGAGGGAAACATTATCGAGTTCCTGTTCCGTTCGCGCGCGTACCAGATGGCCGAAATGCCAGTTGCCACCGCCTAGGCTCGGAAACCGAGCCAGAGAATTGATGTGGGGCAGCCATCCGGGTGCTCGCGCACCCGGCAGGGAGCTGCCGGCCCTCCGGGCCTAACGCGCAGTAACTGATCCTGCCTTTTCCGCTTTCGCTTGGCTCCTCAGCATCGAAGCTACCAGCGCGGTCCATCCGGTTTGGTGGCTTGCACCGAGGCCTTTTCCGCTGTCGGCGTGGAAGTACTCGTAGAACAGAATGTTGTCTTGCCATGCCGGGTCGTCGCGGTACTTTTCGTCTTCCGCATTGATCGGCCGGTTGCCGTCCTTGTCGGTCTCGAACATCGAAATCAAACGGCGTTCAAGTTCATGTGCGACCTCCATCAACGTCATCAGGTTGCCGCTGCCCGTTGGGCATTCCACCTGAAAGCGATCGCCGTAAAAGTGGTGGTAGCGTTTTAGCGACTGCACCAGCAAGTAATTCATCGGGAACCAAATCGGTCCTCGCCAATTGCTGTTACCACCAAACATGCCGCTATCACTTTCGCCGGGCACGTAAGAAACTTCATTGCGTTGTCCACCGATGTCGAATCGAAACGGTTTGTCACGGTGAGCGATCGACAAGCTGCGAATTCCATAAGGCGACAGAAATTCGTTTTCGTCCAGCATCACTGCGATCAACCGTCGGAACCGATCTTCGGATGGAATCGCAAGCAGGCGACGGTTCGATGTGCCGTCATCATTCTGGCATTCCATGTACGTCATGTGTTCGCTTAAGTTTCCACGCTGTTGTAAAAACCAATTCATTCGCTTGGTGAAACCGGGCAGCTTGTTGATGATCGCGTCTTCCAGGATCACGCCGGTCGTCAGCGGCAACAGACCGACCAGCGATCGAACTCGCATCGCGATCGATTGTCCGTCCACCATCAAATGGTCGTAATAGAAACCGTCCTCTTCGTCCCACAATCCAGTCCCGTCGATTGTGTTCATCGCTTCGGCAATGGCAACGTAGTGCTCAAAGAACTTGCTGGCCATGTCGCCGTAGGCTGGATTGTCCTCGGCAAGCTCCAGTGCAATGCGTAGCATTGAACCGCAATAAAACGCCATCCAAGATGTTCCATCGGCCTGTTCCAGATGCCCCTCCGGCATTGGTTTGCTGCGATCAAACACGCCGATATTGTCCAGGCCCAGGAATCCGCCCGAGAATATATTTCGGCCACCAGGATCTTTACGGTTCACCCACCAAGTGAAGTTGATCAGCAGTTTCTGAAACGCTCGCGCCAAGAAAAGGCGGTCACGTTGCTGTGGTGGACCGGTCGCTTTGTAGACTTGCCAAACGCCCCACGCATGAACCGGTGGATTGACGTCGCCAAGGTTCCATTCATACGCGGGAATCTGGCCGCTTGGGTGCATGTACCATTCACGCAGGAACAAGATCATCTGCTCTTTGGCAAAATTGACATCCAAGTTCGCCATCGGAACCATGTGGAACGCCAAGTCCCATGCCGCGTACCAAGGGTATTCCCATTTGTCGGGCATCGAAATGATGTCGCGGTTAAACAGGTGACGCCAATTGCTGTTTCGTCCCTGTTTTCGCGATTCGGGTGCAGGCATTCCGTTGGGATCGCCGTCCAGCCATGTGCTGACGCTGTAATGGTAGAACTGCTTGGTCCACATCAATCCAGCGTACGCTTGCCGCATGATCGCGCGGCGTTGTTCGGTCAAAGATGGATCGATACGCTTGTCGTAGAACGATTCCGCTTCGGTAACCCGATCGGCAAACACCTGCTCAAACGAATCATCGAAAGCGAGTTCACGAAACGCATCAGTCTTGCTCTTTGCCCGTTCAGCGATGATGGGTTCGCTGACGTGAGTTAGCCGCAAGCGAATGACTTCACTTTCCCCCGGTGCGATCATCATCAAACCGTAGGGCGCGCACTTGGTTCCTCGCTGATCAGGATTAACGCCGCCGGTTTCGCCCAGGACGACATAATTGTTCAATGCGTCTTTGTAAAATTCGGATTCGCTCGGCAAGCCTGGATGGCGATCCTTGTTGGTTTCATTATCAGTGAACAGCCAAGGCCAACTGCCCGACGGCGTATCCGTCTTTGTTGAAGTCCGATCGCATGCCAACCACACCTGACCGAGTGTTTCGTGATTGGTTCGCACGACATCATTTTCCAAACGCATCGACGGGCGTGTCGTGCAGCCTTCGTCGGTACACTGCCAAGTCCAAGTGTTACGGAAATAAAACTGCGGCAACGCGTGCATGACGGCCGGTCGCGGGCCACGGTTGGTGATCGTCAGTTTGATCAACACGTCGTTCGGGCCAGCTTTGGCGTATTCGGCTTGGACGTCAAAGTATCGTGACTCGTCGAAGGCACCGGTATCGGTTAGCTCGTATTCGTCGTCACCAAAACCGCGTTGTCGGCTAACGCTGACCAATTCTTCGTACGGAAATTTTGATTGCGGATACTTGTACAACGCCTTCATGTAGCTGTGCGTTGGCGTGCTATCGAGGTAGTAATAACACTCTTTGACATCTTCGCCATGATTGCCTTCGGGGCCAGTCACGCCAAAGAGTCTTTCTTTCAAGATCGAATCGCGACCGTTCCAAAGACCGACGCTAAAGCAAAGCCTGCATTGTCGGTCGCTGATCCCCAGCAACCCGTCTTCGCCCCAGCGATACGCACGACTACGCGCGTGATCGTGCGGGAAATAACTCCACGTCGCGTCACCGCCGCCGCTGTAATCTTCGCGAACGGTGCCCCATTGTCGTTCAGAAAGATAAGGCCCCCAACGAAGCCAGTTTTCTTCGCGATTGTTGCTGGCGTCTAGTCGTTGGTCTTCGATGGACATAAAGAGGGTTTAGGTATTAGGCGTTAGGTTTTAGAAAGAACTGTAGGCCGTAGCGAGCCCCAGCGAGTTGCGGCAATCGTCAACCAGTGCCGCCGTAACTCGCTGGAGCTCGCTACGGCCTACAATTAGCCTCGATCCCTACCTTCACGCATCGTCTAGCAAATCGACGGCTGCGAACGCTTTGCCTTCCAGCATCGCCAAGCTTGCTCCGCCACCGGTGCTGACGTGCGAGACCTGATCGGCAAAACCAAGTTGGTCCACCGCTGCGGCACTGTCGCCACCGCCAATGATGCTGATGCAATCGCTATCGGCGACCGCTTGAGCGACGGTTTTGGTGCCCGCGTCCATTGGTGGCTTTTCAAACACGCCCATCGGACCATTCCATACGACGGTCTTGGCGTTCTTGATTACTTCGGCGTACTTCTTGGCGGTTTCAGGACCGATGTCCAGGCCTTCCATGTCGTCAGGAATTTCGCCGTTGGCAACGATCACCTTGTTGCAGCCGGCAATGTTTCCGAAGTCGTCGCCGCAATGGGTATCGACGGGCAGGTGCAATTTGTCGCCACCTTTGTCGATCAGTTCCTTGGCAAGATCAACCTTGTCCTTCTCGACCAAGCTGCCACCGACTTTGCCACCTTGTGCCAACGAGAACGTGTACGCCATCGCTCCGCCAATCAGCACTGCGTCGCAAATGCCTAGCAGGTTGTTGATCACGTTGATCTTGTCGCTGACTTTGGCACCACCCAGGATCGCAACGAAAGGCCGAGCCGGGTTTCCGATCGCTTCGCTGAGGTATTTGATTTCTTTGGCGACCAAGTGACCCACAACACGCGGCTTGCCCGCCATCGCTTGGGGAACTGCCACCATCGACGCGTCGCTTCGATGGCATGTACCAAAAGCGTCGTTGCAGTAGACATCGGCCATCGCGGCCAGCTTGCCTGCGAAGGTTTCACAGCCCTTCTTTTCGCCCGCGTTGAATCGCAGGTTTTCCAGGACCAGAACATCGCCGTCCTTCAACGCGGATGCCTTTGCGGTCGCGTCTTCGTCAACGGTGTCCTTTGCCATCGCCACGGGTTTGCCCAGGATCTCGCCAAGACGAGCAGCGGCGGGAGCGAGCGAGAACTTCTGCTCGAAACCGTCACCGGCCGGACGACCAAGGTGACTCATCAGGATCAGCTTGCCGCCGCGATCGATGACGCTTTTGATGCTCGGCAGCGCCATGCGAATTCGTCGGTCGTCGGTGATCGATTGGTTTTCATCGAGGGGAACGTTGAAGTCCACTCGGATCAGGACTGTTTTGCCAGCGACATCAACTTGGTCGATTGTTTTCTTAGCCATCGAAGTAGGTTTTCCGGAAAGGGAGGTGTTTGCAGTATGCGGCAGAATTGCCGTTGGGTTGTTGATTGAATCAGTGTCCGATTATCGGGAAACCGGGCAAGGTGTCGAGGGCCGTGCGTTTGGGTTGCTCAGTTTCCCGGCAACCTGGAATCAATCTGTCCTTTGGCTCAACTTGGTCACCGGGGAAGGCCGAAAATTCCTCACAAGCCTCCACTTCGGATAGTCGGGATGTTTTTGCGCGGTCACGTGCTGCATCGCTGATAACCGTCGCGGTTGGCGTCGCTTGGTGAGTTCGAGCTTCACGATCGGATTCGGTGGACCGGCGACATTGCCCGTATTGGGAGGACGTCCGTGGCTGGGGGATCGCTTACGCATATCGCAAAGCAGGGCTGTTGGTGCGCGCTGTTGGTGACGGCATTTTGTGCCGCCCACGTTGACGCAGACGAACCACGCGAAAGCCCGAACCATCGTGGCCAATCGGCGCATGATCAGGCCCTCGATCAAACGGGCAGCAGTTCCGTCGCTCTGCGAGACGCCGCGGTCAAGCGATTGCCCATGCAACGCTTAACGCGAACCGCTCAAAAGCGAATCTTGGACATTGCCCAGTCGCCGACGATCTATCGCCAACTGCCGACACAGGCAATCGACTGCGACCAGGACATGTTCCTATTTTTGACCCGCAACCCCGAAGTGCTGGTCGGAATGTGGGATCTGATGGGGATCACCAATGTGCAGTGCAAGCGGACCGGGCCTTATCAGCTAGACGCCAGCGACGGCAGCGGCACGACCTGTCGCATCGATCTTGTTTACGGCGACCCGACGACTCATATCTACATTGCCAACGGCAGCTACGACGGAAAACTGGTCGCGCGACCGATCCGCGGCAGCGGTGTGTTCGTCGTCACCAGCAACTACGCCCATGGACCCGATGGCAGCACCCAAGTCACCGGCAAGATCGATTGTTTCTTGCAACTCGATTCGTTGGGTGCCGACCTAATCGCTCGGACCTTCAGCGGACTGATTGGTCGCTCGGCCGATAAGAACTTTGTCGAAACCGCGCGTTTCATGACACAGGTTTCCCAAGCGTCGCAGCGAAATCCAAACGCGATGCTGGATGTCGCCGACCGAATTCCACAAGTCAACGATCACACGCGGCGAGAATTCGCTGGTGTGATCGAAGAAGCGGCGATCCGGGCCCGCGAACGAGTCGCTGTTCTGTTGAAGCGGCGGTAAAGTTTGCCGGTTAAGCAGATTAATTGAATTTTGACGCTCGCGATGTCGATAACGATGGGGAAGAACCTTCCACCATTGTTACCGAGTGTCCTGCCATGAATCTGTCAACCAAAATTGCTTTCACAGCGATTGCTAGTTTCACGCTTTGCCTTGCAACCGGCTGCGTTGGCCCCATGGGATGCGGCCCGGGCGGGTGCGACGGCGGCCCCAATGGCCCGCTGGCTTTTAATTCTTGCGATGGATGCAGCGACTGCGAAGGCTGCGGCGAACTCTACATCGACCCTTGGATCAACCATCCAGCGGACTGCCACGATCCGTGCGATCAATGCGGAAACCACAACGGACAATCCTGTGGCAAATGCCGAAGCGTGTTCGATGGTTTCGCGAGCCTGTGGGGATACCGTTACGATTCAGGCTGCGGCGGTTGCGGCGATTCATCCTGCGACGGCGGCTGTGGTCCGGAACCCAGTTGCGGAGCTCTCGGCGGAATCGATTGTGGTTGCAGTTGTGGGTGTGACGGCGGCTGCGATGGCGGCTGCGATGGCGGTTGTGAAGTTTCCTGCGGCATGGAAGCGACTTGCGGATTCGAGGTCGGGTCCAGTTCCGCGTGCGGCGGTTGTTCATCGTGCAACGGCGGCGATGGCGGCATCCACTACGCCGGCAGCGAGCCAGTCTTATCCGCACCAATCTCGGAAAGCATGATCAGCAAACCGTACGAACCGCACCGAGCGAAAAAGATCTTCCGCCCAAAAACAAACATGCGTTAGGAACTGTCCCAAAATAACTTCCCGGTTTTCCCGTAGCTGGGCCCGCCAGGGTTCAGTCCAACATTAGGTGTGCCCAATGCCGTGAAGGGGTGGCCCCGGAAAACACGTGTTCGTTCGTTTAGCCGCGTGGGCATCGCCTGGACCGCTAAATCTTTGGGATTGCATCAGTTCTCGTTTGCGCAGGTTTCATGCTCACCGCGACGTTGAGTGCTTCCGCCGGGCTTGCCCCGGACGGAGCGGCAACTGGAAGCTACTACTAACCGCAGATATTATTCGAAAGGGTACTCTCACGTAGGCCTCCGTTGCGGGCTTGTCCCGGCGGAGCTAACGACTTGGCTACCCCCATCGCGATCAAGAGCGCGATCGAGCGAAATTCGTTGATCCCGCCGGGGCAAGCCCGCAGCGGAGATCGTGGCTGAAGAAGATTGGAACTGGCGTTGAAACGGAGCATTGGTAGCCGCCAGTTGTGATTCCGCCGGGACAAGCCCGCAACGGAAATCGATCGAGTTGCCTCCTACGATTCGAATGGCCGCATTGGACTGAAAGCGGAACAAATTCTTAATTGCAAAATAATATGTCAATACCAAAGATTTAGCGGCCCAGGCGATGCCCACGCGGCTAAACAAAACAATGGGTTTTTACTGGATAAAAACTCTTCACGGCGTTGGGAGATGTCCCGGGAAGATGTCCCGCAAGGGCAATCAAGCGGAAGGCTGATCGCTTTCGCCCCAGCCGGGGCTACGGTTTTTGTTGTGTTTGATTCCGTGGGTCAAGACCCACGGCACCGTGCTGTCGCCCCAGCCGGGGCTAACGTTAGTGCCATAGGGCGATGCCCACGCGGCTAAACGAACTGGCACGTGTTTTCCGGGCCAAAACTCTTCACCGCGTTGATCTTTACTCGACTGAACCCTGGCGGGCCCAGCTACGGGAAACTGGGAACTTGTCCCAGGACGCGTTCCTCAGCCAAACCCCCGCACCCCTGCAAAGCTCACAGGCTGCCCTGTCGCACCATTGTTACGTGCAAACCGGCTATCTTTAAAAGGCGATGGAAACGGTTGTTTACTATCTTGGGGATCTAACCACCGCCTTGAAGAGTTTTGGTCCCGGAAAACACGTATTATTTCGTTAAACCGCGTGGGCATCGCCCCCGTTAATCGTGCCGGTCCCACAGCGCGTGGGGGCGATGCCCAACGCCGTGAAGAGTTTTGGTCCCGGAAAATACGGGTTAGTTCGTTTAACCGCGTGGGCATCGCCCCGCGCGTCGTGCTGCCCCGGACGCGCGGGGCGATGCCCACGCGG
>NZ_LWSK01000055.1 GCF_001642955.1 Rubripirellula obstinata
TTTAACCGCGTTGGGCATCGCCCCGCGCGTCGTGCGGCACCGAACGCGCGGGGCGATGCCCACGCGGCTAAACGAACTAACACGTGTTTTCCGAGACCAAAACTCTTCACGGCGTTGGGTAGCCATCCGGGTGCTCGCGCACCCGGCAGGGTGCTGCCGGCCCTCCGGGCCTAACGCGCAGTAGCAGATCCAGGACTGAACGCTGGCGGGATCAGCTACGTTAAAATAGCTTTGCTAAGCGAGTGCTGGTTGATCGGTGTAGAGTTCCAAGAGCTGACCTTGAATCTTCACGGCTCGGAGTAAAAGCCAAAGTTGATCAGGGCTAAATTCGATGGGGCCATCGCCGCACAATTGGTCCAGTTCATCTGCGACGGCGGCATGTTGATCCGAAGCGGCTTCCAGTCGAAAGCTTGCGTTCTTCCACGCTGACATCAGCTTCGATTCATTGGACAACAAATCGGAGTCGCTGGTTTGTGTCAGGATCATCAATGTCAATCTCGCAACGTCAATCGGAGAAAGCTCCGGCGCAAGTGTTTGCAGTCGTTTGGCGAGTTCGTGACAAGTCATTAGTTATGCCCTCAGCTAACTGTTTGGTCACATTCAATCGGGTGATCAGAGAGTGATCTGGAATTGAAGGTGAACGATCTACTGAACAGTAGGTCACCAAAGCCATTTAGGCAAAACAAGAATCCAATTTTCCTAGCCGTCTCATTCGATGCTGCCCGCAGCAGACGGATCGACCTGTAAACTCGCCAAATAGGCAACTAAATCACGCAATTGCCGGGCGGTCATGCTTTTCGATAGATCCGCTGGCATGGAGGAAATCCCTGTCTTGCGGGCCACAACCTCGTCGGTTGGGATCGTCACCAAGCTGCCGTCGCCGCGAACCAGATTGATTTCATCGTCATTTTCGGATTGAACCACACCCGAAAAGACTTCACCGGAATCATTGGCAATCACAGCGGTCTCGTAGCCCTTGGCAATGTTGGCGTCAGGGATCGCAATCGATTCGAGCAAATAGCGACGATCTTTTTGCTTGCCAATAACCGTTAAAACTGGTCCAACCTGACCACCAATTCGATCAACTCGGTGGCATCGAACGCAAGAGAGTTCTGTCTTCTCAAAAAACAACTTCTTGCCCTTTTGGACGTCTCCGCCATCGAGCGACAGCAACCACGGCCCCAACGAATCGGCCTCGGCCACTGTTGTTTGATGTTGCGAAAGTGCTTTCTGCAGTTCGGGGGAAAGACGCCCGTTTGCCGCTTCAACAAGGTTCAAGTGAACGCCCGATGGAAGCGATCCTTCAATGTAGGCTTCTACACCTTCAGCGATCCTGGCCTCTGCTTTGGCAGATGGATGGTCGGCAAGAATATCCCACGCCAAGCCTTGGACTTGGGCGTCACGACTATGAGTCGCCTTGATGAATTTGTCGATGGAATTCTGCTGGTCAAGTTCTGACAAAACGCTCAGCGAAGCGAGCACAAACTCATTGGTGGGCAACAGCTTCGTCTTTCGTGCAATCAAGACCGCGGCTTCGGCGTCTAACTTGGCAAGTCCTTTCAGCGCGGTCGCTCTGGCCTCTGAACTGCTGTCTTGCTTGGCGACTCGCGCGACTAAGAACGGAACAATCTTTCGAACTCCCAAAGTTGACGCAACGTCGATCGCCTTGGCACGGATTTCATCTTGAGATGCCATCAGTGCATCGATCTGCGGTTCAATGGCCTTGACGGCATCGGTGACCGGACGCGATTTCAGCGGTCGATAAACATTCAACACGCGGTCGCGAGGGTCTGGATCAGCCCAGCTAGCCAAAGCGTCTAACGCGTCTAAGCGAAAATCAACTGCAGCGGACGGGCGTCCCGCAAAGTTAGCCAGACGTGTCGCTGATTCAGATGTTCCGATGCGATACAAGGTGTTGATGACCCGGCGGGCGACCGGCGAATCTTTCATCGGGGTGTCAATCAGATTGGCCAACGACTTTTGAGCCACGCGAACAGGCAGATCGTGAATCGCACCGGCGGCTTCTTCGACAACCAGGGGACTCTCATCGCCCAGGAAATCCGCCAGCTTTCCGCTTTTGATTCGTCGCAAAGCCACCACGGCGGTCCGGCGAACTGCAACAGACGGGTGTTCGGATAGCTTTGCAATCACGTCAGCGGGAATCGTCTTTGCCAAGTACATCGCACCGGCATGTCGAAGCGCCGGGTCAGAGTTGTCACGTTCGTCCAACAATGCGATCACTTCAGCAAACGCACCGGCATCTTTTAATTTCGCAAGCGACATGATCGAGTGGTATTTGACCCGATCCGATTCGCTGCCAATCAAAGTTTGCAGAGCACTGATTGATTCTTGATCATTGTGATCTCCCATCGCCGCAGCGACGGCCGCAACAACGATTGGATCATTGCCTGTCAACAGAGGACGAAGCAGGCTGAGGATTTTGGCTCGGCTGAGTTCTTCTTCGCTAGTTCGTAGGACTTGACTGGATCCCCAGACACCGTGCAAACGAGCCAACGTGGACGCGTCGGGGTTACTTGCAACAACCAGTAGGGTTTCATGTTCACCACGTCTGGCGAGTTCCCACTGAGCTTCCAAGCGAACGCGTCGATCATCGTGCGACAGCAGATCGGACAGTGGTTTGGTCTTCGTCTCTGTCCAGTCACCGGCAAGCAACTGGGTAACTTCGCCGACGATCGCCTGATCGATTTCATCGGGATCGGTGACGCGATACAGGCGACCTTTGCCCAGTCCATCCCAACCGTTCACCCAATCACTAAAGTAAATCGCTCCGTCAGGTCCAAACGCAACGTCGGTCGCCAGCACATTCCAGATCACCTGAGACGCCCGATCCGCGTCTTCGATTTGCTGAGCAATTTGTTCGGGCGTCGGCTCAGTTTTCTGCTCAGTTTTTTGCTCGCTGTTTTGCTCAATATTTTGCTCAATATTTTGATCGGTGTCCTGTTCAGCCAACTGCTCGGTGTTTTGCTCCTTCCCGTCAACGAATTGGTAGAACGCGCCCTTGGGTTCCAGCCTGAATGAACGGATGCCGCTGTTACTTGGTCCTCCGCGGAAATCGCAAATCAAAAATGTGTCGCGAAGCTGTTCGCCGAATCCGGTGCCGGGATAATATGCCAGTCCGCTGGGGCCATCGGTAAAGTTAGTGATTGGCGGCACGATAAACGCCGGCTGTTCCTCATGGAAAGGTTCCCAAATTTTTTGGCGGTTAAAAGGGCCTCGATCGGGAAGGTATTGATAGTGCATTCGCCAACCCGAATCGCCGCCTTCCAGCAACTGGACCACGCGTGCTTTGTCGCCGCTGTCGCTGTTGTTATCAATCGAAAAGAAATCGCCGTAATCGTTGAACGCAATTTCCTGCGGATTGCGCAGGCCAGTGGCGACCACTTGTAAATCCGATCCATCGAGTTCACATCGAAACATGGCTCCCGAATCAACGTTCGTGATCACTTTTCCATCGTCGGTCGTAATGTTGTAACCACGATCCCCAATCGTGAAATACAATCGCCCGTCCGGGCCAACCAATAATCCATGCAAGTCGTGTCCGCGAAACGCGACCTTGACGCCGTAACCGTCGGACAGCACCGATCGATTGTCGGCGACGCCATCACCATCGGTGTCATTCAACTTCCACAACTTAGGGATGTTGGTGTAGTAGACATCTTCGCCGCGTGAAAGGACGCCCGCGCCGGTGCCTTCTTCGATCCGATTAAACCCACTTGCAAAGACCGTGCTTTGATCAGCTTGGTGATCCCCGTCGGTGTCTTTTAGCAACCGCAGTCGATCGTCATGCTGCGCGTACGTGACAGCCGCTTCCCCGAGCAACCGCTTGTGATAATCGATGCGGTCTTGAACCGTTTCGGCAGCCAAGTCAGCGAGCAACCATTTTTCGTCATGCGCCCGATTGTCGGTGACGCCTTTGGACTGCCGGAACGACTCACAAACAAAGATGCGGCCCTGGTTGTCAATGTCAAACGCAACGATGTTGGCAACGTCGGGCTCGGCCGCGTAAAGTCCAATTTCCCAGCCCTTTTTGATGCTGATCGCTTCCATTGCCTCCGCAGGTTCGTCCGATGCCGAGGCAATCGAAGGCTGCAACGGTTCAGGCTGCTCGAATTCAGCCGCACCCGCCGACTGGAACGTCAAAGCAAGCGATCCAGCGATAAACAAAATCAGCCGTGCCGCTGTGAAAGTCAAAACCTGTCGTGAACAAGAACGTGGTAGGCGGTGGCTGGATGGCTGGTAGGCTGGCATGCAGAAGTCCTGATGAAATCCGCTCTGAAAACGGGGTGATCATGCGGTGATTGTTTTCCTCTAAGATAGTCGCAACTGGTGAAGAGTGGCAACGAAGCAATCGACCTGAAATTAGAAATGAGACAGAACCGTGCCTCCCGATGATGCCTTTCCCGATGAACCTATCCGAACAGGTTCCCCGTTTGCGCCTGGGACAGTGGTTCAGGCCGTTGAATCACCCGGTGCAAATTCCGACCTGTTCGATGAAGAACAATCGACCGCGCCGGAAGTTCTTACCGACGGCGTGATGAAATACACTGCCAAAGGATCGGCAACCGCGTCGTTGATGGTGGTCTTCTTTGCGTCTGCGGCGGCTTGGTGGTTCCCCGCCGGCGGCGTCCTGATCGCGGGTTTGGGATGCGGCTTAGCAGTCGGCGGAATGTTTTCAGACTATCGATTACCGTCCGCCGGTTTGCTGTTGGTCCACCTGGGGCTGTTCTTTGCAAGCTACTCGATGGCGATCAATTAGCCTCACCGCCCGCCCCCGCCCCCGCGTCGCGTTCTGCCAATTCATGACTAAGGATTTCCAGCAGGGTTTGCAGGAACACGACCACCATCGGACCGACCACAATTCCAACTGGTCCAAAGACCGCCAATCCACCCAGCACGCTCAGCAGCGCGAACAACGGGTGCAGCGTCGTGCGTCCCTGCAAAACCATCGGCTTGATGAAATTATCCACGGTCGAAATGATCCCGGCACCGTAGACCGCCAAGGCAATCGCAACGTACCAACGCTGATCAACCGCACCCAAATAAATCGCGCACGGCAACCAAACCGATGCCGCACCCAAGAACGGAACCAACGCCATCAAACTGGTGATTAAAAACAACAAGATCAGTGAATCGAATCCGCAAAGCCAGAACGCAATCGTCGCCAGAATCCCTTGGGCAAACGCACTGACAAAACTAGCCAACACGACCGCACGGCTGGTACGTTCAAACTCAATCAGCAACCTTTCCTCGTAAGCATCATCCAACGGACTCAACCGCATCAAGGTGTGAATCATCGACGAACCGTCGATCAAAAAGAAGTAAACCGCAACTACTAGCACAACCAATCCGATCAAAAATTTCCCTAAGTAGTTTCCCGTCGCGCTTGTCAAACTGACAAACCGTGGCTGCAAAAATTCACGTCCCTTGCGAAGTAGATCGCGAAAATCCTCGGCACTGGGATTGGCCAGCAAACAAACCTGGCTGCGAAACGTACCGCCAAGTTTTGATCGCATCCAAGTGCGGATCGATGCGGAGGCGTTGACTGATTTCTGGTCGAACAATTCGTCGGTGTTGACTTGAGTGATCAAATCAACATCTTTCTGATCCAAGTGAGCTTGAACCGTTTCGGCGTACTCACTCAAACTCTGTTGAGCGTTTTCGGCATCGGGATCGGCTGTTGGCGGTCCGCTAACTTCCTCATGCAAGTAAGCAATCAATTCCTTCGCTTCCTCGATCTTGATCAAAATCGTTTCAGCATCGTCCTCGGTCGTTATCCCGGTTTCCGGATCTCGGGTTTCGTCAAGCGAATCGGTTAACTCATCGAGTCTGCGAAATTGCTGCGGATGCTCCAACGCGATGCCCAGTTGTGCTCGAGCTCGATCGAATGCTCCCGTGAAATCATCAAAGTCAACGTAGGTGACGATCGACGTGAACTGACTTGTCGCAACCGAGATGACGGCAATCACGGGCATCAACACCATCAACAATACCAGCGACGTGGTCGCGGTGGCGGCGACCTTGGGACGCTGTCCACTCTTTCGATAAATCCACTGATGAACCGGGCGGAAAATCACCACCAACAACGCCGCCAGAAACAATGGCACAAAGAACCCTGCCATCACCTGCAGAAACAAAACACCAACAATCAAAATGCCAAGGATCAACATCACGACGGAAAGAATCCGAGACAGCGGCGGCAGCGCGGACATGCTCGCTTGAGAGCCGCTGGCAAGTGAATTATCCAGAGGCCCGGCGTCGGCCGCATTCGCAGCGGGCTGGTCAGCACTTGGTGCGTCAGAACCAGTTGGTGCGGTAGACTTCGTTTTTTTGTTTCGTTTGCTCATGGCGAGCATTGTGGTCAATGGTGACACCAATCAACAACCATGGATGCAGAGGACGCGGTCAAATCAACCACGTAGGTCGTGAAGGGATTCTATCCAGTAAAAGAACAATGGGTTTCTGCTGTATCAAAACCCTTCACGGCGTTGGGCGATGCCTGGACCGCTAAATCTTTGGTATTGCATCAGTTCTCGTTTGCGCAGGTTTCATTCTCACCGCGACGTTGAGTGCTTCCGCCGGGCTTGCCCCGGACGGAGCGGCAACTGGAAGCTACTACTAACCGCAGATATTATTCGAGAGGGTACTCTCACGTAGGCCTCCGTTGCGGGCTTGTCCCGGCGGAGCTAACGACTTGGCTACCCCCATCGCGATCAAGAGCGCGATCGAGCGAAATTCGTTGATCCCGCCGGGGCAAGCCCGCAGCGGAGATCGTGGCTGAAGAAGATTGGAACTGGCGTTGAAACGGAGCATTGGTAGCCGCCAGTTGTGATTCCGCCGGGACAAGCCCGCAACGGAAATCGATCGAGTTGCCTCCTACGATTCGAATGGCCGCATTGGACTGAAAGCGGAACAAATGCTTAATTGCAAAATACTATGTCAATACCAAAGATTTAGCG
This sequence comes from Rubripirellula obstinata, assembly GCF_001642955.1. GTDB lineage: Bacteria > Planctomycetota > Planctomycetia > Pirellulales > Pirellulaceae > Rubripirellula > Rubripirellula obstinata. Next base: position 6,978 of record NZ_LWSK01000055.1, read on the forward strand.
GCCCAGGCGATGCCCACGCGGTTAAACGGTTTAGACACCCTTCACGGCATTGCCGTGCCATGCTGTGAAGCAATTTTCTCCCGCGTTTTGGGCGGTTTGCCGTAGCGGAACTCGCCAAGAGTTTCGGCCTCCATTGCGGGATCACCGAAAGCCCTGGTGTTGGCGACTTTCCCTATCGAATTGCTTCACCGGGTTACCTGCCGTAACTCGCTCCACTCGCTACGGCCTACAAAAGTCTGCTGACCGCCTTCACCCAATACCGCAAACTTTCAGCTTGCGATTGACGTCTTCCCGGCAAACACGCTAGTTCAAGACCTAATTGTTATTCAATCGTAAGCTCCGGTCTCTCCCTTGTCAGCAAATCCCTTGCCTTCGATGCCCCACCAACCCAGCGTCGTGCGTGTCGTTCGAACGCTGGGCAATGGCCGCGCTGCAACGGCCGAGTTGGTGGATGCGACTTGGGAAGATGGTTCAAGCCTGCGATGTGTTGAAAAGGTTTTTGACCCGGGGCGATTAACACGACTGATCTACCGAATCGCATTCGCGGCTCCGTTTGCCTACCAGAGTAACCGGCACGCGATTCTGGCCTGTTTCTATCGGCGACGTGTTGCCTCGCAAATGTTGGCCATGGCCGATTCGCCAGTTCAGGTCGCAGAGCCGATCTATGTTCGGTACGACCTGCCACGACAATCCTGGGTGTTGGCGGCTCGTTGGGTTGATGGACGCGGTCCGATTCCAGATTTGGATCAGAATCCTGGATCGAATGGCAAAAGCGAAAATACGACGAGCGAGATGACCGAGTTGGTTGCGATCATGCGACAGCTTGAACAGGATCTGATCGACTGTGGGTTGTCAGGATCGGGATGGCAAGTCGCACCCAAAGCGATGGTTTCAACAGCCAACTTGCTGATCTCCGAAAAACAACAGCTATCGATCTTTCGTGACGATGCGGACGAAGGCATCCCATCAAAACAGCATGTCGTGATTGACTTGGAGTCGGGAATCCCGGCGGTGTTGGTCTTTCGATATCTGCACATCGCCTGGCGAGCAGGATCTCTGTTTCCATTCGACGATTTGGACGCAGGCAAGCTTCAAGCCTGTGTTAAAGAACTTAGAGCTGAACGAAAACAGCAAGATCAAGTCGATGATTCTGTGGTTGGCGATATCCAACAATTGTTAGAACACAATCGTGCTTGGAAAGAGAGCGAGATTGCTCTTTTTCGCCGTCCTTGGACCTGGTTGTCACCTCGCCGCAGGAACCTGTATAGCAGCGAGTTGCGTCAGAGATGGAAGCGGGAAGGTTCGACTGACGCAACGAGCCAGCAGCAGCTTTGCAGCAGCTTTGGGTTTTACATCCTGTTTTGGATTGCGGGCTTGATGCCAACGCGTCAAACAGCGCAGTGGATGCAACGAATGCTTGGTCGTCGTTCGCAAAGACAACGAGTGCGACGCTTCTTACGTGATCAACCGTTCCGCAAGCGTCAAATGGATCAGTACAGAGAACGAAAAGTCCAGCAATGGCGGGATGCCAGCCGATTGCCGGCCGCCGAAACGATCAAGCAAAACGAGGCAGGCGTCGAACTTTCCACAACCAGGTTTCTTGGCAATCGCTTGCTAAGCCTGACGACGCCAGCGGGAATGCACCGGTTTTTGGTGGATCCAAGTTGGCGAGCGGAGCGTGCCGGGAAGCTTGCGGGTTTATTGACGAACAAACGCTACCAGTCAATCGTTGGTCGTCGCATGTTTTTGCGGACGGTTAAAAAGTGGCAGGACCGACGATGGATTGATCCCGAAGAGGCCGCGAGCCTTAAAGAGAGTTTTCACGGACCAGAAATTTCCGTCTATTCTCGTGGTCTCGCGATGCATCTGGCGGTGAAAACGCTGACGCCGGTTTTTGCGCCGATCAAGGTCGGTGGAGTTGCAGTCTATTTTTCAGGTGGGAGTCTCTGGCATGCCGTTGCGCCATTCGTGGCGCTTCCCATCATGCGAACGGCGGTGACGCTTGCCAGTGTGTGGTCGAATCGTGTGGCGAATGTGCGGCATCGCGAAGCGTTTTTGGTTGGCGTGATTCCCACATTGGGATCATCCGCTTTCATCGTGCAAATGTGGGCTGCGAACCAGAGTATTTCCGCTTTGATGATTCGCGAAATGGCGTCACGTCTTGGCCGGAGTATTCCGATCTATGGCGGTGCCGATTCGCGAACTGAACACTACTGTTTGACAGCAGCAAATCGAATCATCGGTGCTGCTCGCTATGTGACGGGGACGCAGAGAGTATCGGATTCCGTCGAAGCCTCCGCAGACATCGCACCAACGAATGAACAGACGCTTGGTTCGTATCCGATGCAACGAGATGCCCTGCAACGTGACGATTCCGAAGATTCAACGCGAGCCGAAACGGGCCCGGGCAAGAAAGCCGCCTAACGCTTCGTCAAGATTCCATTTCCTTTTTAAAACAAGCAACGCGATGCAATCATTCATAACGCGATTACAAACCTTCATGAAATCATGTTTGGAAACTTGTAGAAATAGTTTCTGCACAAAAGAGTTTTTGATATCGATTGGTACTGTGTGCATCTTGTCAACATTTTTTTGCACGATCGCATCGACAGCGATTTTGTCGATGGAGACACCGGCAAGAGACGCAATGATGGCTGAACAGGGGCCCGTCGAAATGACGACGGTGATTCTGTATGGCGTTTGCTCGCTAGTTCTGCTGGGCATTGGTGTTTACCAAACGGTATCGAGTCCGCCGGCCGTTCGTTTGGCTGCCGCGACGAAACCAGTCAGGCGAGGGCCCCGATATCCGTTTTTGTTGAGTCTTTTTGTTGCTGTCTTCGCGGCACGCGAGCTGGATTTTCATTCGCGGTGGACATCAATGGATATTTTGAAAACAAGGTTCTACGTCGCTCCTGATATTAGCTTGATGGAGAAAGGTGTTGTCTTGATCGTTCTGACGTCGATCGTGATCGCCACGCTAATGGTTTTCTACCGATACTTGCCGATGGTTTTAGATCGATGTCGATCCGGTCGCATCGAGGGGATTCTGCCGGTCGGCGGCGTGTTGCTGGTGGTCTTTTCCAAAGGAATCGATTCCGGCATGGGGGCTCTCAATCGGGCTGGATTCAACTTTGGTGATTCGGCTCCCATCTTTCTCGGTGGGATGGAAGAGTTTTCCGAGTTGTTAATCCCATTCTTCTTCTTGGCAATGTTGGTTGGTTCGTTTCGGATAAAGTCTGAAAGAGAAGAAGACGTGGCACTTGAGATGACGTCAGGTGAGGAAACAACTAGCTCGAGTCGTTTGGCAGCATAGCTGGACAGCGCCACTTCGTGGCAAAAGGTCGAATGAGAGTTGCGATGCCCACGCGTTTAAACGGTTTAGAAAGGCTTTCCATCGCCAGCCCAGCCCAGCGGGCCCTGCTGCGACAGATATTTCCAAACATGGCAGTTATTTCAGGAGAATTTCTAAACGGGCTTGCGGTGACGACATGAATGCAGCTAGACCCGACGGATCATGCCGAATTCATACGCTACCAGCAATCAATCCACGAACCAGGTCAGCGGTCACGCAGATCGACCGGACGGATTATCTGTTTGCAATGCGTTTACGATTGACGTTGAAGACTACTTCCAAGTGTCCGCGTTTGAACGGCAGGTTTCAAGGAAGAGATGGGACCAGTATGAGTGCCGTGTGGAAACCAACACCGACCGCATGCTGTCGCTGATGGATTCATGCGATATTCGAGGCACGTTCTTTGTTCTCGGCTGGGTGGCGCATCGCTTTCCAAAACTCGTTCGCCGCATTGCCAGAGCTGGACATGAAATCGCCTCCCACGGCTACTGGCACCAATTGGTCTACGACCAGACGCCGGAGCAATTTGCAACGGATATCAACGATGCCCAGGAAGCCATCGTAAGCGCGTGCGGTGTCAAGCCAACCGCTTATCGCGCACCGAGCTTTTCGATTACTAAGAAGTCACTTTGGGCATTAGATATTTTGATCGAACAGGGTTTCACCACCGACAGCAGCATCTTTCCCATCGCGGGCCATGATCGATACGGTGTACCGGACGCAAAAAAAGAAATTCATGATCGCGTCGCGGACCGTGGAAAACTGTTGGAGTTCCCGCCATCCGTGGCCAAGGTCGCTGGTGTCACCGTCCCCATCGGCGGCGGCTACTTCCGCCTCTTCCCCACCGCAATGACCACCGCCGCGATTCGAAGGATCCAGTCATCTGGCCGCCCCGCGATGTTCTACATCCACCCCTGGGAAATCGATCCCGACCAACCACGAATCAAAGGAGCCGGCACCAAAAGCCGCTTCCGCCACTACGTCAATCTAAAGCATACCGAGCGTAAGCTCATCGGACTGGTACAGTCTCATCGTTTTGGAACGATGGCGACGTCGATTGCGTCAGCGAACCAGGCTCCTCTCCGAAAAGCTGGCTGACTTTTGTTTTGAAGTCTTTCGCTTCTGAGCGAAATCAAATTAAGAATCATTTGTGTTGTCAGCTTTATACTGCCACCCACGTGGACGAAGTCCGCGCTATTAGAATTCATCTTTTTATGGTCCAGACTCAGTTATCTCAAATCTGTGCGGGTAAACAACGTCTGCAATGATCGGCGCGACACTTACATTTCTGGTGTTTGGACTTTGTTGCGTTGGCGCGATCATACGACCTTGGATCGGAGTAATCGCTCTTTATGGCTTTGCGATTATGGATCCCGGTTGGAATTGGCGTTGGAGTCTTGATCGAGCATTCCCTTTTCAGCTCTATTTGGCTTTGTGCCTTTTTGCGGGTTGGATTGTTTGCGGATTGCCGGGCCTGAAAAGAGTTGTACAAAATAAGACAGGTCTGAGCTTTCTTTGGTTTTTCATCTTCATGGGCTGGGTCTCACACGGTCAATCTCTGGATCCTGAAACTTCATCTTATTACCTCTACACGGTCTTCAAAATTGCTCTGGTCACGACCCTAGCGGTTGCCTTGATCGATACGCCCAAAAAGCTTTGGATCCTGTTGGTTGTTGCTGTCGTCACGCAAGGTTACAACGCCATGCAAATTAACCTTCAGTATTTTGAAGACGGTTTTTCAGCGTATTCAAGATCGGGTTGGGCCAGCGGAACCAAGGGAGACAACAATGGTTACACGATCTTTACGATCCCTGTTCTGGCAATGTCGATTTCAATCGCACTAACTAACTTAGGGCCAAAGTTACGGCTTTTTTCGTTGGCCATCGCGGCATTGCAGATTCACCAAATACTACTACTCGAATCCAGAGGTGGGATGCTGGCCGTTTGTCTCTTATTCGCACTTGTGGCTTTCTTCGCTGAGAAGACTCGAAGCAACATTATTGGCATTGTTGCGATTGGCGTGGTCGCAATCGTTTTGGCTGGGCCCCCGGTCGTAAGAGAATTCTCATCTATTTTTGCTGAGGCAGGAGAGCGAGACAATTCGGCCAACTCGCGGTTCAAGCTTTGGAAAGCCGGCGCACAAATCACGATAGAAAATCCTATCGTGGGTGTCGGTCCCTGGTGTGGCGAATTGCTGGTTCCGGACTATTACGAAGGGCCGATCGTCTCCACTTCGCAGCGGAAGGCACTGCACAATATCTTGTTCGAAATTTCAACTGGATTCGGGATCCCTGCCACACTGGCTTACTTCGCTTTTTTCTGGATACCACTGCGATCTTCTCTTGGGCTAGTTCTAAGACGGCGCGAAGAGGATCCTTGGCTAAATGCGGCGTCTTTGGCGATCTGTGTCGGCATGCCAGCGTTCTTCCTTGCCAGCATGTTTAGCAGCGGTGCCATGCTAGAGACCGGGTACTTACTTGCTGTTCTTGGATACGCCGTGAAAAACATATTGCATCAGCCCGCCGATTCGCCCCAGCTTAGCGAGTCGTGCGCCGAAGAACGGCAAGTCTATCATGCAGCATCATGACGATTCCTGAAGACTCGATGAATAGGACACCGACCATCGACCAACGAGAAGTCAAGGTGTTGTTCGTAGTGTTTAAGGCAATGCGCGGAGGTCATGTTCTTTCTGCTCTGTCCATTGCTCGTCAATTACGCAAGCGGGGAGTCACGCCAGTTTTTGCAGGAGCAGATGGAGAACTGGCAACGGAAATTGGTCAAGAAATGGGATTCGAGGAGGTCCAAATCCCTATCTACCACGGTACGCGCAATACATACTTCACTTGGGCGTCGTTAGCCGCAGTCAAGCGACTTAGCAATCTTATTCGACAGCACAACATTGACCTAGTTCATGCATTCGATGCACGCTCCTACATGCATGCTTATCCAGCAAGCTTAATGGCGAACGTGCCAGTTGTGTGTACTCTTTGCGGCGGAGTCGACCCCTACTACAACCTTCCAGATGCTCCGAACCTTATTGTTTTCTCTGAGGAGCAAAAAATGCGGATGGTTAATCACTTCCGATGGAATGCTGATGCCGTCACCGTCATGCGTTCGCGTCTCGATACCAAAGAAATCCTCAACACGCAGTTTGCGTCAGAGGACGCCGAGGCACGTTTGGTAACGCAAAACCAACATGCCTTTACAATCATGATGATTAGCTCGTTTGATAGTTCCAAGATCGATTCCATTCACAGCGTGCTTGATGCAATCGAAAAACTACTCAAAGAAGGACTTAACATTCAACTTGTAATGATCGGTGGTAAAGGCGATCTGTATCAACAAGCTAAGCTTCGTGGTGAATCGATTGGCGAACAATTCCCAGCATCAAAGATGCTGTTTACCGGGCCAGCGGCGAAGGCCTTTCGATACCTTCGATACGCCGATCTTGTGCTAGGGGTTGGCAGAAGTGCATTTGAGGGAATGGCTTTGGGACGCCCCACGATTGTCGTAGGAAAAAATGGATTCGCAGGCGTTGTCGAAGCGGATCAAGTGAGCGATCTCGCTTGGTACAACTTTAGTGGACGTAATGTGGATTCAGTTCAAGGCTCGCATGTCCTGGCGTCTGAAATCAAGAAGTTGATGCTTAATCCCCAGCGGCGAAAAGAAATCGGTGAATTTGGAAAACAATACATCGAAGAGAATATCGAAGTGAGCGTGGGCGTCCCAACGACACAGTTGGTATATCACCAGATTTTAGACCATCACAATCGTCTTGCACGGTTTGCACGGTCGCGACAATGGATCAGTTTTTTGTGCCGGCTGGTTCCAGTAATACGTGACAACTCAATCCATACGATCAAGCGATTCCTGCGGATGGTTAGCACTATCAAACAGCCAAGGAAAAATTGATACAGATGAGCGATGCCGATGCACCAACGTTAGAAGATTTTAGCTATCGAGTTCGTCCGTCGTGTTTGTCGGGTGAGGTCCACTTGAGCGGTGCGAAAAACAGCGTCCTGCGTCTGTTGGCTGCTTCGATCTTGACGTCCAGCAAGATCGATCTGCTTAACTATCCCAATGAATTGTTAGATGCGAAAATTCACGTCGATATGCTCTCGTGCCTTGGTAAGACATCGAAGGTCTCCCCTGGGACGATCACAATGGAAGAACATCAAGATCTGAGCACCAATCTTGATTGGGATGGAAGGTCGATTCGAAACACACTTTTGGTACTTGGTGCGCTGACCACACGATTCGGCGAGGGCAGAGTTCCGCTGCCAGGCGGATGCAATCTTGGCGACAGGAAGTATGACCTACACGAGATGTTATTGAGAAAGTTTGGAGCCAAGATTTGGACTCAGGATGGCTTCCTTTGTGCGAGTTCAAGTCAAAGACTGCAGGGTTGCGAAATTCATCTGCCGATTCGATCGACCGGAGCAACTGAGAACGCAATCATCTGTGGTACGCTCGCAAATGGAGTGACCAATGTATGGAATCCACATATCAGGCCCGAAATTTTGGACTTGGTTCGCTTCTTGCGATCGATGGGTGCTGAAATCACGGTCTATGGACAAGAGCGAATTGAAATTGTTGGTCGAGAGCACCTTGGCGGAACCACTTATCGGGCACTCGCCGACAACATGGAGGCCTTGACTTGGTTGATCGCTGCGGTGATTACCGAGGGCACCATCGAGATCCACAATTTCCCGTACGGAGATCTTGAAATTCCTTTGATCCATCTTCGTGAAAGCGGAGCGAGGTTCTTTCGGGGTGATAGCAGCCTGATCGTCACTGGCGGTCGCTGCTATCCGTTCGAGATTAGTACGGGGCCTTATCCTGGTATCAATTCAGACATGCAACCACTGTTCGCCGTGTTCGGTGCAATGGCGCGAGGGCAAAGTGTGATTGTGGATTTACGATTTCCGGGGCGTTACGGATATGTCAAAGAGCTAGCGAAAATGGGCGTTCAATATCAGATTAAGGAAAACTTGCTGGTTATCGACGGAGGCAATCCGTTGCATGGACAGAACGTTCAAGCACTCGATTTGCGAGCCGGTATTGCTCTCACGTTAGCCGGTCTCGCTGCAGCCAAAGGTGAAACGATCATCACCGATGCATGGCAGATTGAACGCGGCTACAACTCTTTGCTCACAAAGATAAAGGACCTCGGTGGCGACATCGACTATGCGTGATTCGCTAAAGCAGTTAGCTCGTCGAAGCATCGGCGAAACGTCTTTCGATGCGCCGCTTCGCAATCACAGTTGGTGGGGAATCGGAGGGCCGGCTGACTTACTTGTGCAACCAACTTCGCTTGAACAGCTTTGTACGCTGATTAAAAGCTTGCACGAGTTCCAACTCCCTCACCTTTTTATCGGTGATGGCAGCAATCTTCTTTTTGACGATGTCGGTGTACGTGGAGTTGTCGTCAAGCTGGGGCGGAACTTTTCGAGTTACGAAATTTCAGGTCGCAAGATCACGGCACAATCCGGTGTGTTTGTTCCGCGGCTGATAAGGAACATCGGAAGGGCTGGGCTGACTGGATTGGAACACGCGATCGGAATTCCCGGCACGCTTGGGGGCTTGGTACTTATGAATGGCGGTAGCTTGCGACAAGGAATTGGCACTCACGTTCAGCAAGTACACGCGATAAATAGTATGGGTGAAATGATTCGCTTTGATCGCGATTCATGCCAGTTTTCGTATCGCAAATCAGCGTTGCAAAACGCGGGATTGGTCATCGCACGCGTTGATCTGCAGTGTTCGACTGGTGATCCCGTTCGGATCCAGCAACGCATGCGAGACATTTTGAGGTCACGGCGTAAAAAATTTCCGCGCCGGCATCCGAACTGCGGATCAGTATTCCTAAGCGACCCAAAAAACTACGACCAATTTGGTCCACCGGGAGCAATCATTGAGAGGTGTGGTCTTAAAACTCTTAGAATCGGCGATGCCATGATTCCGCAGCAGCATGCAAACTTTATTGTCAATCTCGGTAGGGCGAGTTCGGCTGACGTGCTTTCGCTTGTTCGCACCGTCAGGCAAGATGTGTTTGATAAAACTGGTTTCCTGCTAAATTGCGAAGTCAGGTATGTCCAACCTGACGGACAACAAGTACCAGCCCACGAAGCGTGTGATGATCTGCAACTCACTTAGGCAATGCCTGATCATCGACTTGGTGCAATACGAGCCCGAGGTCACTGTGTTTCAGGTGCTCAGCCGAAGTCTGGTCGAAGGGAGAGTCTTGGCTGTCATCTTGATGAGAGTGTCGCAATACCTGCACTCGAAAAAGTTTTTCTGGAGGCTGTCTCCATACGCCAAACGCGCAAATGAAATCCTAACCGGCTTTGAGTGCAGTCTAAGTGCGACGGTTGGTAATGGGATCTTCATCGCACACACGCAGAACATTGTGATCGGCGACGGAGTCGTGATCGGCGATAGGGTCACTCTTTACAACGGCACGACGCTGGGTGCTGCGCGAAGGCAATCAAAATCGCAAACACCGCGTTACCCGGTGCTTGGAAACGAAGTCACCGTTTTTTCCGGAGCCAAGGTGCTTGACGCTATTAGCATCGGTAACGGTGCAACGGTCGGGGCCAACTCGGTTGTCTTGCACGATGTCATGGACAATGAAGTGGTGGTGGGAAGCCCCGCGCGAGCAACGCGAAATAGCTCGGTAGATCAGTGAACAACGAACGGGATACCGAAGTTAAAAACGGTAGCTTCTTCGTTCAATCAGCGTCGACGTTCGCCACTCAAATCGTGCTGATGGTGATCAGCATTGTTGGAGGCGTGATCGTTGCTCGCGTACTCGGTCCGGAACTGAAGGGCAAAGCCACCCTAATTGAACTGCTGGCTCAAACGGTTTTCATGGTTTGCAGCTTGGGCTTAGGAGCCGCATTTTCGTACTCCATTGCAAGGGCCAACGATGGTCGCTCGCAGATCATTTCCGCGGCGATCGTCATTGGCACCTTCTTGTGGTGCGTCGGGATGGTGTTCTTTTGGTTTTCCTGGGAACTTCATCGTTCAATTTGGATCGGCATTGAAACCAAGTTTCTTGTCGCAGCTAGCCTGCTGTCGTTGTGTTATATCCTTACCAACTACGGTTCGCGAATTCTGATTGGCCTCGGCCGAATCGATCAGGTAAATGTCGGCGCGTTAGCAAAATCACTCGTAAATATCTCAGTGATCGTGTTTGCTGTCTGGCTGTTCGATTTTGGGCTAGCGGGGCTTGTGATTGCCCTTCTTGTTTCATCTGTCGTACACATCATGTCAGTAGGCTGGTTCTTGCGCGACAATTTACGGTTTGAATCATTCTGGTCGGCAGACTTCATTTCTCGCACCGCTGCCTACGGTCTGAAATCATACGCATTGCTTCTGATTAATTTCCTGAACTACCGACTGGACTTGATTCTGCTGAAGTACTTTGACGGCGACCAAGCTGTTGGAATCTATTCTCTTGCTGTGGGAATGGCAGAACTGATGTGGCTCGCACCCAATGCAGCAGTCGCACCTTTGTTTTCAAGTGTTGCCAAAAGTGATGCTGATAATCGTTCCGAAAGAACCCTTCAAACAACGCGATTCTCACTGTTCCTGCTACTCATTCTGTCTTCGCTTGCAGTGGTTGTCGGGCCGTATGCGATCAATCTTCTCTATGGAAAAGAATTTGAAGGTTCCTACTTTGCATTTGTTTCGCTTCTTCCAGGCGTTTGTCTTTTTCCGATCTTTAAACTGCTAACCGTGGACCTTGCTGCGCGTGGCCGGCCCGGCATTGGGACGATCGCGTCCGCGCTGGCATTAGTGATCAACATCATTGCAAACTGCTATCTCATCCCCAAGTTTGGCTTTGTTGGGGCAGCACTAGCGACCAGCTTGTCTTACATCTGTATGTCAGCAGTCGTGTTAGCATATTTCGTCAGGCTGAATGACTACAAACTTGCTGAGATACTTTTTGTCAACAAAAGTGATCTCTCAAAAATGCTCGAGTTCAGCAGAGATTGCTCGAACCGTTTTTGCGACTTTATGCGTTCAGATCGGTAGACCAACATCATTGTCCGTATGTACCAATACTCGTCGCAGAAGATGGATCTATGAACCCGCGATTTGACTGGATCGCCAAGCCACAGACTGTGGTTTTGTTTTGCTTGTTGGTCGTGATTTATGCAAACGCATCGCGATTCGGATTTCAAGAGAAGGAACCAACAACGGAAGAGAATTCTAAGTTCGTTCCGTTTACTGGAACTCGCATTGGTTTTACCGAGCAACCGTTCCATTGGGATGAAGGAACAGGTGATGGAGTCGATGGTGCGACAAAGGAGTTCTACAATCGCGTCGCCAGCTTGGCATGGGAAAATTTGTTTGGCGACTGGCGAGATCGAGAAGGTGTTTCGCAGGGCAGTGAGCCTTTTGCAACCATGTTCGTAAAAGACACCGATGAATTGAAAGTTGTTCAGTGGGATGTAACAGAGCTGGTAAGCCAGTGGTTGTCAGGATCTGCCAACAAGGGATTCTATTTAAGATCCAATGACCGATGCAAAATAGATTTTCGCAGTCGCGAATCAGACAAACCAGAACAGTATCCTGAACTCGTTTTGTTGTTCGACGACGAATCGGTTGTTGTCAAAGCGGTGGCCGATACCCACCTGGGTTACGCAACAAAACACTCGCTTGGGAAAGAATTTGTGTTACGGGTGTCTGATAAAACGCCAGTGCTCGTTCGATTCCCAACCGAACAATTCGCTGGACGACGACTCAAACAGGCTCAACTGCGAATGCATTCTTTCGCCCAATACGGCTCGGGTGACATCAATGTGTTTGCATGTGATCAGGGAGAAGCTTTGCCGTCGAAGTCCTTCAAAGCTGGGATCGCTTCCCAGTACTTGCTTGACGCCGGCATCGATCAGAGCGAAAGCGTGTTGTTTGCAACTGGATTCGAAACACCAAACTGGAAGTCCGAATGGAGCAACCATCTGCGCACGCAATCGATCGACATCGTTAGCAAAGATGACGAGCTGAAGTTCTCCAACGCGTTTGGGAAGTCGTTAAGAGTCGAAATCCGAAAAGGCAAGCTAAGCGCGATGAGTAGTTTCTTTGCGTTTGAGAATCAGGGTTTCGATGAACCAGAAGAAATCTACTTTCGCTATTATCTCAGACTCGCAAATGACTGGAACCAAACAATCCAGAATGGAAAGTTGCCGGGAATCGCGGGTACTTACGGCAAAGCCGGTTGGGGTGGGCGGAAGAGCGATGGTAGCAATGGATGGTCGGCAAGAGGGTTCTTTATGCAAACGATTCCGAAAGGAAATCCGTTAGCCGGACGAACACCTATTGGGACCTACTGTTATCACGCCGATATGGAGAGCCCCTACGGCGATGGTTGGGTTTGGTCTCGGAATTTCCTCGGCTACCTCGCTCGGAATCATTGGTACTGCATCGAGCATCATTTACGACTGAACACGCCTGGCGAGAATGACGGCCTGATTGAAGGTTGGGTCGATGGTCAATTAGCGTTTCAGAAAAATGACATTCGTTTTCGAGACAGCGAGTTGCTGAAAATCGAAAATGTATGGATGGATGTTTATCACGGCGGAACAAAGTCGTCTCCATATGATCAGCACCTATTCATCGACAATGTTGTCATTGCCAGAGATTACATCGGTCCGGTCGGCACACATGAAGTGCCCGCAGAAGTACGCTCCAATGAATAAATCCGAATCAGATGCAAAAACGTTTGTCTGGGATCGGCGATGTCTTCAAGTGCTCGCGATCGTGTTCGTGTTGGCGTTTGGGGTTCGCCTTGGACTTGTCTGGCAGTTTGTTGGATTCGATTCCCCGCCGGATGCGACGTCAGCACCGGACCAACTGAACTACGAAGAAAGTGCATTTCAGCTTTCCATTGGAAACGGATACTCAAACAAAGATGGTGATCCGACGCTTCACCGAATGCCCGGCACGTCCTTCACGCTCTTGCCAGTCTACCTGTTTTTTGGCCGAAGTTACGCGGCGGCCAGAGTCTGGTTTTGCATTCTATCGGCGCTTGCATGTGTTGGTACGGCATGGGTTGCCACCCAATCGTTTGGTAGGCAAGTGGGACTGGTCGCTGGGCTGCTGATTTCCGTTTATCCCAATCACGCCTACGGACCTTTGCACTTTGTCAGCGAAGTGCCGTTTAGTCTTTTGGTAATTCTGGCTACCGGAACAACGGTGCTTGCGTTTCGCGCAGAGAAAAGTCTTGCAGAAAAAAGTGTTTACGTGTCCATCATCGCAGGCATTCTTTGGGGCTGCACCGCACTGGTTCGCCCGAACATTTTGCTCTGTTTTCCTTTGCTAATTGCATGCGCATCATGGTCGAGCGATAGGCTTCGCAGAGGACTGTATTTGTCAGTGTGTATGACGGCAGCCACCTGCTTGCTAGTTGGGCTGTGGGCAGGAAGAAACTACATGGTATTTGGCAGACCAACGCTGGCAGCGGTCGGTGCATACACGCTTTGGGGTGCCAACAATGAACGAGTGCTTAGCGAGAGTCCTGGAAGTTGGATCAAAACATCGGACTTGGTGGATCAGGATCATCCGATCAATGGAGACGAACTGCAGCGAATGGATCAAGCCAATCAATACGCCAAAGATTTCTTTGCCAAGCATCTGGCTGATCTTCCGTACCTTACAACAATGAAGTTGTATCGATTGCTAGACCCGTGGGTCGAAACCGATAATATCTTGGTGCAATGGAGTTTTGGAATTGCTTGGCTAGCGACGATACCTTTTATAATATTTGGTGTTTTCAGATCGCTGTCCGTTTCAAAAGTTGACGCGGTCTACTTGCTTCTACCGCTGGCAGCACTTGTATTGACCGCAGCCATTTTCTACGGTTCGCCAAGGTTTCGTGATTCGGTTTCATCGGTCTACATGGTGTTTGCCGCCTTAGGATTTCGAGACATAGCCCGTCAACTCGACTTGCAGAAGTTGATCCAATCACGATGACGATCTGCTTGTTGATGCTTGGCTTGGCTGCTTGGCCTTGGCTTGGCTACCCAGTTTGGCTTTGGTTGCTTGGACAAATCAGTCCCAAAGATCTAAAACAACGACAAGAAGCTTTTGACAATGATTCGCTTCCATCGGTCAGCGTTGTCGTTAGCGCCTTTAACGAAGCCGACGTGATCAAAGAGAAGTTGCAGAACATTTTGGCCCTGGATTATCCCAAATCCAAGATTGACTGCCTGGTGATTTCCGATGCCTCGGATGATGGTACCGACGAAATCGTTGCTGCTTTCGACGCGCCCAATATACGACTTGCTCGCACTGCACAACGACGAGGCAAGTCAGCGGGACTGACAACGTTTGTTCCTGAATGCCAACAGGACATTGTTGTCTTTACGGATGCAAACGCAATCTTCCAAAGCGATGCGATACAACACTTGGTAAAACACTTTTCGGATTCGAAGGTCGGCTACGTTGTCGGCCAACAAAAGTATGTCCAGAGTGCTGGGGATCAGGTCAGCGAGTCGGAAGGTTTGTACTGGAAGTATGAAACAATGCTGAAACGCTGGGAGAGTCGTGTTGATTCGGTGGTCGGAGGTGATGGCGCGATCTACGCGATTCGCCGAGACCTTTTTAAGCCACTTCGCGATGATGACATCAATGACTTTACCAATCCCCTGCAAATCATTCAAAACGGTTATCGAGGCGTCTACGAACCCAACGCAATTTGCTTTGAACACGTTGCCGGTTCGTTCGGCGGCGAGTATCAACGGAAAGTACGCATCGTCAATCGTAGTTTTCGTGCGCTGGTTCGCGAGCGAGGTGCAGCGAATCCTTTTTGCACCGGTTTGTTTGCGTTTCACTTGGTCAGTCATAAAGTACTGCGCTGGTTTACCGCATTTTTTCTACTGGCAGCTTGGGTGATCAGCGGATCGTACGCACTGGCTGGCCAGAACACGATTGCCGTTATCCTGTTCGCAGCTCAAACCTTCTTCTACGCCGTGGCGTCGATGGGACTGGTAGAACGCCTGCGGCAGTATCGATTGATTTCAGTTCCGTTCTATTTCTGCCTGGGGAACCTGGCTTCTGCAAACGGGATTTTGCTTTATTGTATCGGCCGTAAGTTTACAACTTGGAATCCAGACCGTGTGCGAACTGAGGTTCAGCAATGAAGCTGTCGGTCGTGATTCCTTGTTTGAATGAGGAAGCTTTCATAGGCGAGTGCATCCGGTCAGTACAAAACGCTTTGGGGACGAATTCCGAAGTCGAGATTGTTGTGGTTGATGCTGGATCGAGCGATCAAACAACGGTGATCGCAGAATCGTTTGGCGTCCACGTTGTGAATCATCCGCGATCAACGATTGCAGCCCAGCGAAACGCCGGTGTCCGCGTTTCATCGGGGGAAGTCATTGCGTTTTTAGACGCAGACTGCACCGTGGCGGAGGGCTGGGTGCAAAACGGCTTAGAATTGTTTCGCAACCCAGAAGTGCTGGGCGGTGGATGCCCTCCCTCGGTCCCTTCCCAAGATACGACGTGGGTTCAAAGAGGTTGGAGCTTTCTGAAACGCAAGCGTCGGCCCGGTCGCATGTCCGTTCGCTGGATTCCGTCGGCCAATGTCTGGGTTCGGCGCTGGGTGTTTGAACAAATCGGTGGCTTTAACGAGCATCTCGAAACATGCGAGGACGTCGATCTTGGTTTCAAGGTTTCTGATCTCGGACCGATGATCTCCGATCCGTCTCTTTGCGTCTATCATCACCGAGAGCCACGAACTCTACTGGAATTTTTTCGCAAGGAGCTTTGGCATGGCAAGAATAGCTTTTCGGGGATCAGTTCGGGTCGATGGACGTGGTCAGAACTGCCCAGTCTTATCGCTCCGATCTATTTTCTGCTTGGACTTGGATGGATCATCATCAGCGGTGTGTTGCTTGCTTGCGACCAAGCAACACTATCGGATCTGGTACTAGCAATCGTGTTTTTCCTCGCACTTCCATTCGCGTATACACTGCGTGCGGTCGCAACCAAGGGGAATGTCCATCAGTTCTTTCAGTACATTTTGATCTACATCGTCTATTTCTCAGCCCGTTCGGTGTCCATGATTTCGTCAGTCATAGCAAGCATTCGTGAATAGTCCCGGAGGGACGGAAGCTCTCTGCCGGGGATGTAAATCCCCGGATGGCAGCGCTATATCTCACTTTTTCTCTATAACCAATTCTCTGGCTCGGTTTCGCGGCGTAGCCGCGAAACCGAGCCAGAGAATTGATGTGGGGCAGCCATCCGGGTGCTCACGCACCCGGCAGGGAGCTGCCGGCCCTCCGGGCCTATCGCGCAGTAACTGATGCGACGTCCCGAGCGAAAGGCGACTATAAAAATCCGCTCGCAACGAAACCTATGCAATACTGTTTGACAATTGATACTGAAGAGGAATGGAATTGGGCTGACGGGTTTCCGGTTCACTCCACGGGTGTCGAAAACATCTCGCGGCTGGGCCGGTTTGCTGGGCTATGTGAGCGGTACGGTGCGAAGACGACTTACCTTGTCAATTATGCTGTCTTGGATCATGGTTCCTCTTGCGATGTGATTCAACAATTCAGCGAGAGCGATCTTGTTGAAATTGGCATGCATGTTCATCCTTGGACAACGCCACCCTACCACTCGACTGATAACACAACACGAACATCATTTCTTGAAAACTTGTCGGTGGATCACGCGGTTGAGAAACTGAATTCTACTTATCAGCTTCATCGAAAACGAGGTTTCCATCCACGCAGCTATCGTGGTGGTCGATACTCGTCAGGCAAGACGACTCTGCAGTTTTTGAGCCAGAATGGTTTCTGTGTTGATTCATCGGTTTGTCCGTTTTCGACGTGGCCTGATGATGGAGCACCGAACTATTCTGACCGAAACCCTGACCCGAATGTGCTTGTCCAGCATGATGCAAACTCACCCAACCTGTGGAGCATTCCGTTGACGCGAATCTATTCGCGCCAGCCGTTTGATACATGGAATAAGATCCATCACCTGATTGAAAACACTTCGCTATCACGGTTACGTTTGGTCGGCGTCATGGAACGGCTCAATCTGGTTCGAAGGATCTGGCTGAACTTTGAGACTGAAAAAGTTGGTGCGATGTTGTGGACAATTCGCAATGCGCATCGACTGGGGCTACCGTACCTATGCTTTACGGTGCATAGTTCTTCGCTATCGGTGGGGCCAAGTCCGTATGCCCGAACCGATGATCAGGTGGACCGGATTTTTGATGGCGTGGAGCAAGTTTTGAAATGCCTCGCCAGCGATCCGCGTTATCAACCAGCGACCCTTGCAGAGATTGCAGAAAATCTTGACGCTACACAGCCTCGACAAGCCAACCACAAGATCAATTGACGGTTAGACAAATGAAAGTTCTTGGAATTAGCCCGCTTGATAAGGATGTGACTGCGTCCTTCGTGGAAGACGGCAAGATCCTATTCGCTTGCGGTGAAGAACGTCTGTCACGCGTGAAGTTGCAAGACGGGTTTCCGATGCGAGCGATTCGTTTGGGTTTGCAGCGAACAGGATGGTCGTTGGATGAAATTGATACGGTCGCCTATTCATTTTTCGACGGTGATCGCGAGCACGAACTCATGCGTGCGGCCATGCAAGAAGATGAAACTTTTCATCGCGATAACGCGACGGCCGAATCGCTGGCGAAGCTCAAGCAAGTTCGCCGAGCGTACAAAGCAATACCCAAAGATCCGATTCCTGGGTTGGACGCTTCTGATGAGTTCGCTCCACGCAAGTCTTTCGCAAAGCGAGCACTGTATGAATTGGCGGGATGGTCACCAAGCATGGATCGGCGATTGCACCGCAAGTGCTTTCGGCAATGGGTTGCTCTTGCAACCGCAGACCATCAAATCAGGACGCAGCAATTGCATGCAGGGCTCGACGAACTTGGCCTGCGTGACAAACTGCAACGGTTCAATCACCACCTTTGTCATGCGGCCAACGCGTACTACTACTCGGGATACGAATCGGCGCTTGCAATGTCGTTTGACGGATACGGCAGTGGAAACTGCGGGGCCGTTTACGAGGCGACACCGACAGGATTGGTGAAGTTACACGAATTTCGTTTTCCCAATTCGCTAGGACAATTCTACGAGTACGTCACTTCAGCACTTGGATTTCGACCGGGCCGTCACGAAGGGAAGATTGTCGGCTTGGCGGCCTATGGTGATCCGGAAGTGCTTGGCGACGTCCTGCGGGAGCGCTTCACGGGAATGGAGCAAGGCGACATCCGCATGCGGGCAGCCACCAATTACCACTTTGCCAGGCTACTGTCGCAAAACTTTTCCAAACGAGACATGGCCGCGGCTTTTCAAACGGTGTTGGAAGAAGTCGTTCAACAGGTTGCCGACTATTGGGTCAACAAAACAGGCCTGCGAAATGTTTGCCTGTCGGGAGGCGTCAATGCAAACGTCAAACTGAATCAACGGATTCACGAATGCGATGGAGTCGATTCAGTGTTCGTCTATCCCAACATGGGTGATGGTGGCTGCGGAACCGGTGCTGCACTGTTGGCGTTGCCATCCGAGTGTCGTCCAAAGACGGCGCTGCGTCATGCGTATCTTGGGCCGAACTATTCATCGGATGAAATTCGGGCCGCGTTGGACGAAGAAAAACTAGCCTACGAAGAACATGCTGACGTCGAACCCGCGATTGCGGATTTGTTGGTCAACAAGCGCATCGTGGCACGTTTCAACGGATCGATGGAATACGGTCCTCGGGCACTCGGCAATCGATCGATCTTGTATCCTGCCCAGGATCCTGAGGTCAATTTGTGGCTCAATCATCAATTGGGGCGAACCGAGTTCATGCCGTTCGCACCCGCGGCGCTTGCCGAAGAAGCATCGCGGCTGTTTAAGAATATGCAGGGCTGCGAGAAAACGGCGCAGTTCATGACCGTCACCTTTGACTGCACCGATGATATGAAACGCATGTGCCCAGCGGCGGTTCACATTGACGGAACCGCGCGTCCTCAATTGGTCAGTGCGGAAACGAATGAGAGCTTCTATCGCATCCTGAAGTCGTACTTTGAAAAGTCAGGGATCCCGTCGGTCATCAACACCAGCTTTAATATGCACGAGGAACCAATCGTCTGTTCGCCGCAAGATGCAGTCCGAGCGTTTCTGGATGGGCGTATCGATTATTTGGCGATTGGTCCATTCATTGTGCCGCATCCCAAATTGATCGAGATCGAAAGCGAACGACGGTCAGACACTGCGGCGGCATCGGTCTAACGCCTTGGTCGCAATCGAAAATCGGTGATGAAATTCTCTCTTCATGAATGCGATGGCGTTGCCCGTCACAGGGAACCCGTGACGTTTGGCATGGGCGTTCCGCTGGGTATTTCGCTGGGCATTTCGGTATCGCCCGAAGCAGTCGTGATTGACAACCACGGATGCCGTTACGCTGCTTGTTGTCGTGTGCTATCACGGCGCACTGACGGTAGCCCGATGTGGATTCTCGTGCAGACTTGCCTAGGCGCCAAGGCGAATGCGGAAACTGAGTACACGCTAAGCTTTGAATCAGGCAATAGCACCGGAGCCCAGGCTTTAGCCGCCCGCCCAACGACCCAACACCAACCTCGCGATCATGCAATCTCACTCGCACATCTGCATCAGAAACTCGCGGGTTGGAACGTTCGACTTGTCGTTTGTTCAGCGGGCGGGAACCGATGGCAGCTACCTTTGTCGGTTAACGAGTTGGAACTAATCACTGACGAGCAACCTAAATCCAGCAGCGCTGTTCTTTCCAAACGTTACGCAACCAAGCTTGACGGAACGTCGATCCGCGTCGAGTTCTCGCTGACGTACTTTGTCGATTCGTCGTCGTTGCGAATCGACGCAACACTGCACAATCCAAACCGTGCTGAACATTCTGATGGTTTCTGGGATCTTGGCGATCCCATGTCGTATTGTCTTGAATCCGCGATGCTATCGATCGAAAATGATGACTCAGTGTTCAGCGACATTCGTTGGCAGACCGATCGAGATCAACCCGTCAAAGAACGATCTTCGCAAAAGCGTTTGCAACTGTTCCAGCATCATAGCGGTGGGCATCATAGCGGTGGGCATCATAGCGGTGGGTTGAACGCGGAGCGCCGCAACCATCGTCGGTCGGACGGCAATCCTCCTGAATTGGGGCCAAGCCGTCACGAAGATCGTCGTTTTCAGCCGATCGTGACACTGCAAGGTGAATCATCTTCGGTGACGGCAACCATGATTGATTTTTGGCAGAAGTTCCCGAGTTCGATCGAGGCAGACGAACGTGGTTTCCACTTCGGATTGCTCGCCCAAAGCAATGCCGGGCCACAGGAACTTCAAGGTGGCGAAAAAACGACACGCACAATCTGGATGTCGCTCGGCGACGATTCGCAGCAGCGCACAAATGCCGATGATCCGATTCATCGGCTCGATTGGGTGCATCGCCCAGTGACCATCCTGCAAGACCCGCAGGAACTCGCCGACAGCGAATCGCTTGATTGGTTTACAGCCAATCGCGAGCTACCGAATCCAAAACTGCAGACGCTGTTCGAAGAACTTTTGCAGGGTGAAAACAGTTTCTTCAACAAACGCGAAGCGATCGACGAATACGGTTGGCGAAACTTTGGTGACGTTTGGGCGGATCACGAAGAAGCGTATTCCCAAGACCCAAAGCCCGTCATTTCGCACTACAACAATCAATACGATTTGCTGCAGGGATTCCTGCGTCGCTATTTGCATTCTGGTGATCGTCGATGGTGGGATCTGGCACGTCCGTTGGCGGATCATGTGATGGACATTGACATCTATCACACCGATCAAGATCGTGCGGCGTACAACGGTGGAATGTTTTGGCACACCAGCCACTACCGCGACGCGGGCACCTGTACGCACCGAACGTTTTCCCATTCCATGACCGGCGATGAACATCGGGTCAACGGCGGTGGTCCGTCAAACGAACACAACTACACATCGGGGTTGTTGCTCTATCACCATTTGACGGGCTGTCCCCGTGCTGCTGCTACGGTTTGTTCGTTGGCCGATTGGGTGATCGCGATGGACGACGGTGATCGATCTCCGCTTGCACCTTTGAGCGATCGCGCGACGGGTTACGCCAGTTCAACTTCGCAAAGCACTTTCCATGGACCAGGACGTGGACTAGCAAATTCGATCAACGCATTAATGGACGCTTGGACGTTGACACGTTCGGAGCATTATTTAGAGAAGTGCGAGGCATTGATTTATAGGTCGATTCACCCATCACAAAATTTTGACGAAATGGAGTTGCTCAATGCAGAACTTCGTTGGTCCTATCCAGTCGCCTTGCAAGCGCTGCTGCGGTTCGTCCAGTTAGTGTCTAGCGACCGCGATGAAACCACTCGATACATTCTGGCGGCACTCCACCGTTACGGAGCCTGGATGCAATCCAAGGAAAAGCATTTTTTAGATCGTCCCGACGAATTGGAATTCCCAACCGAGACGTGGGCGGCACAGGATCTTCGCAAAGGTACAACGATGATGATGATCGCGAGGTATCAACCTGAATCGGAATCAAGCGATGCTCTATATCAAGATGGCAAAGCGTTCTTTGACCGGGCGCTCGACCAACTGTTTGACTCCCCAACTCGATCGTACACTCGCCCGGCAGCGATTCTATTGCAGCAGGTTCCAGTTTTGATGGCCGCCATGGAACCGTCGGTGTCTCAACACGCTGCCTCGGTGGTAAACGGTGATTTGGATGGGCCTTGGCCTGCGGCGGATTCGTGGGAGTTTCAAAAAGCGGAGATACGTCGATCGGTTCGTTCGCCCCTCCAATTTCTGCGGCTGGCGTTTCGGATCGCTGGAGTGCATCGCTGGCCACTTGCTCTCGCTGAATCACCGATCGGACAATGGTGGCGAACGAGATTTCGCAGGACGAATTCTCGATGAAAAAAGATGATCGTCCCGTCGTTTGCCAAGTCCTGCATTCGCTGTCTGTTGGCGGTGCGGAAGTTCTGGCTCGTGAGTTTGCCGTTAACGCAGCATCCCAATTCAAGACCGTATTCTTGTGTTTGGACAGCATCGGTGAGATCGGCGAAGGTCTGATCAGGGAAGGATTCACCGTCGAATGCTTTGGTCGAAAACCCGGTCTGGATCGATCGCTAATTTCCAAGACGGGTAAGTTCTTTGCTGAACAGAATGTGCAGCTCATTCACGCCCACCAATATACGCCATTTGTCTACGCATCACTGGGACGAATGCGGCGACGTGGGCTGCGGCTCTGGAATTCTTATCCGCCAATTTTGATGACCGAACATGGGCGACACTACCCCGATATCCGCAAGCCAAAACGAGTGTTGGCAAACAAGTTTCTGTTCCGAAAGCAGGACCGATGTGTCGCGGTCGGCGAACAAGTGAAGAAGGCACTGATCGAAAATGAGGGACTATCGCCTGCGCGGATCGACGTGATCTACAACGGCGTTGACGTTGACCAGTTCCAGAAATCTGCGACAGATCGATGCGCCGCTCGAGCAGAGCTGGGGCTTTCCGATCAAGACGTTGCGGTGTTCCAGATTGCTCGTCTTAATGCGTTGAAGGATCACGCGACTGCGATCGATGCTTGGCACTTCCTAAACAACGATCCTCATATTCATCTGTTTATCATTGGTGATGGCGAACTTGCCGACGATGTGCGGCAACAGATTTCCGCTTTGTCGCTACAAGATCAGGTTCACATGCTGGGTGTTCGCCATGACGTCCCGCGGATCATCCATGCTGCCGATATTCTGTTGCTGACGAGTGTCTCTGAGGGAATTCCGCTGACTTTGATTGAGGCGATGGCGGCATCACTGCCTTGCGTTGCGACCATCGCTGGGGGCATTCCCGAAGTGATCATCAATCAAGAAACTGGATTACTGGCACCGATCGGCGACGCGTCAAAGGTCGCAGATTGTATGCGAACGTTGTCGCAGGATGCTGCGATGCGAACAAGTTTTGGTCGGGCCGGACGCGAACGAGCGGAATCAGTATTCAGTGCAGCCAAGATGCACAATTCCTATCATCAAGCCTACCGTAAAATGATTGCTGGCTCGACAACGTCACAGAGTAAAGTCACAGAGTGATGGTTCCAAAATTGAGTGAATCAATCTCGCTAAGCGATCCACCAAACGCGAAACCAAAACCGCTGATCTTGCACACGCGGATTGTGAACGGAGTTGGCGGTGGGCCTGAGAAAACGATCTTAAACTCGCCACGGTTTTTGCGACCGCTTGGGTTTGATTCGGCTTGCCTGTATCTGTACCCCGATGGTGATCGTGGAATCGAATCTCTCCAACAGAGCGCAACTGAAAACGAAGCCGAGTTGATCGCTTGGCCGGATGGCAGTGCGATTGATTTCGAGATGGTAGAAAAGCTGCACCAGTTCTGCCGCCAACGTAACGTCGCGATCTGGCATGCACACGACTACAAAACCAACGTGCTTGGATTGTTGGTGCGCAGAAAATGGCCGATGAAACTCGTCACCACGACGCATGGTTGGTGCATCACGAACCGCAAGAGTTGGTGCTACGCGACCGCGGGCCGGATT
The DNA here is from genome assembly GCF_001642955.1 of Rubripirellula obstinata. Classification (GTDB taxonomy): domain Bacteria; phylum Planctomycetota; class Planctomycetia; order Pirellulales; family Pirellulaceae; genus Rubripirellula; species Rubripirellula obstinata. Next base: position 30,889 of record NZ_LWSK01000055.1, read on the forward strand.
TGTCTTCCGTTCTACGATTCCGTGATTGCCGTTTCAGAAGATCTGTATCGCAGCGGACGAAGGTGGGGCCTTTATCGAGATCATGTCCAACTGATTTCCAACGCCATCGATACAAAGGATTACCGCCGAGACACCTCGTCAAAGGAAGCACGGCAGCGTTTTACTAACCAGAATCCGGTAAGCGCACCAAGCGATGGTAGTTTTCTGATCGTCGCTCTCGGACGTCTGACTATTGAAAAAGGTTTTTCCTATCTGATCGATGCAGTAGATCTACTTTGCAAAGAGAAGATTCCTGTCACCTTATGGATCGGTGGTGAAGGCCCTTTGCGGCAGGATTTGGAGGGACAGATCGAGCGTTTGGGACTTGCCGATCATGTGACCCTGCTAGGCCATGTCGCCGATCCACGCACACTGTTGCAGACTGCCGATGCGTTCGTCTTGAGCAGCGTCACGGAGGGATTGCCCAATGTTCTGTTGGAAGCGATGTCGTTGGAAGTGCCAATCGTGTCCACCAATGTCGGAGGAATTGCTCGATTGATTGACGACCGTATCCATGGTCTGCTGGTCGCGTCACGGCAGCCCGACGAATTGGCCGAGGCCGTCGAAGAACTTATCGCCAGCAAACACTTGCAGGAACGCATGACGTCCGCAGCGAGAACCCGAATCGAGAACGAATTTGACTTTGGGATTCGCATGCAGAAGATTGCCGCTATCTACCAACGGCTTTTGAATTCGCATGACTGACCAAACACAGCCTGCAGAGCATTCCGATCAGTCCGTGAAACGGGCGACTCGCAAACCATTTCACTCTGGGGCGAAACGATGGGTGCAATTTGGATTCCTGATCCTGTGCATGCCAAGGATCGCTTGCTACCGAATCGCTTACGTGTTGTTGGGGAGTCGAGCGATGACTTCGGCTTCCGAGTCGATCGCGATGATCCCCGGACTTCGTGGTGTTTACATGCGGCAGGCGTTCTATCGGAAAACGCTCGATGCCTGCGGTCGCGATGTCTACCTGGGCTGGAACACTGTTTTTTCGATGCGAGAGGCTCGCGTGGGAGAGAATGCTTACATCGGGCGTTTCTGCTTGATCGGATTTGCCGACATCGGTTGTCAGGTGATGATTGCCGATGGAGTTCAAATTTTGAGTGGTGGACATGAGCATGATTCAGCGGATTCGACGGTGTCCATGCACGATCAAGATCAGCGGTACGAGAAGATGCACATCGGCAACGGTGCCTGGATTGGTGCCGGTGCAATCATCATGGCCGACGTCGGAAACAATGCGATCGTCGGCGCGGGCGCGGTTGTCACTCGGCCGGTGCCCAATGGCGCTGTTGCCGCCGGAGTTCCTGCCAGAGTTCTGCATTACCGAAAGGGATGGTCCGCGCCGGGCCAACAGGATTTCGCAAGCAGCACGACTTCGAGTGAAACGGAATAGCTGAGAAATGTGCGGAATCACTGGCTACTTGTGGACTTCGGGTAAGCGTCCACCGACACAGCAAACCGTTGACCGTATGACCGATCGATTGGTCCACCGTGGTCCCGATGGTCGCGGCGTGCATCGCATCGAACACGATGATGGGTCTGGAATCGCTCTCGGCCACCGACGATTGTCGATCATCGATCTGGATTCGGGTCATCAACCGATGACCAACGAAGACCGAACCGTCTGGATCACCTTCAATGGCGAGATTTACAACTACCGCGAACTTCGCGACGGATTGGAATCACGCGGTCACCAGTTTCGTACCAACAGTGATACCGAAACGATCGTGCATCTGTACGAAGAGTACGGTGATGATTGCGTCGCGCACCTGCGTGGCATGTTTGCGTTTGCGATTTGGGACGACCGTAAGCGACGATTGCTTTTGGCTCGTGATCGTATGGGGCAAAAGCCGTTGGTTTACTTTCAAACTGATGATCGTCTGATTTTTGCCAGCGAGTTGAAATCGATTCTTGCCGCAGGTGATGTGCCAAGCGAGATTCGTCCACAAGCGATCGATGAATACTTTCTATACGGATACATCCCGCATCCCGGTACGATTTATCAGAACATTTGCAAGCTTCCACCTGCACACATTGCGACGTGGCAAAATGGTCGGTTCAGCGTTCGCCAATACTGGAAACCCGATCAAGTTCCTGATGCAAATGCGTCACCGGAAAGCTTGCGAGAAGACCTTCGCGATGCGCTCGATGAATCGGTTCGTCTGAGACTGCGCAGTGACGTGCCGCTGGGAAGTTTTCTATCGGGTGGAATCGATTCAACGATCATCACGGGGTGCATGCAGAGCCAGTCGCAATCAACCGTGCAAAGCTATTCCATCGGTTTTGCGGATCCACGTTACGACGAATCCGAATTTGCAGCCGAGGCGGCCGTGCATTTGGGGACTCAGCATCACAGGATGATGGTTCAGCCAGATTCGTTGGATGTGCTGGACAAGTTGGTGCAGCATTTTGACGAACCCTTTGGTGATAGCAGCGCCGTTCCGACCTACTACCTTTCGGAACTGACACGCCAGCACTTGACGGTGGCGATGACCGGGGATGGCGGCGACGAATTGTTCTGTGGCTATGACCGTTATCCAACCATTGATGCCACCAAGCGATTTGATGCGTTGCCCGCTGCGATCCGTCGCCTGGTAACAGGTCCGTGGGTTGGCCTGATCCCAGGACGCAGCGAAAAATCGATCGGTCGCCGCTTGCGACACCGTCTTCGTTTGCTTGGTCGTCCTCTGGAAGAACGCTACTTAAATTGGGCGACCGGATCACCACCGTCGATGCGTCGGCAAATCTATCGTGATGATTTTTCTGCATCGATCGATGGCGAAGCGTCGGAAGCCTTTGTAGCGAATTTGATGTCGATGACGTCTGGAATGACACCGGGAATGACACCGGGAATGACGCCGGGAATCCGGGCCATGCGGACGGATGCTGGTTCGTATTTGCCCTGCGACTTGCTTGCCAAAGTTGACATCACCAGCATGGCGCATTCGCTGGAATGTCGAAGCCCGTTTTTGGATCATCATGTTGTCGAGGCAGCGTATCGAATTCCTTTTGACCAATTGTCGCAAAGCAACCGAGTGAAGCCTTTTCTGACCGACACCTTTCCGCAGCACCTGACCGACCGTTTAAAAAACCGTTCCAAAATGGGTTTTTCGGTGCCGCTAGACCGCTGGTTTCGTGGGGATCTTCGCGACTACTCCCGCGATTGTTTGTTGGCGAGCGACGCTACATGCCACCAATTTCTATCCGTTGATGCGATCGAAAACTTGTTGAACGAGCATGATGACGGTGCATGGAATCATGGCGGGCGGATTTGGAGTCTAATGTTCTTTGAAAGTTGGGGGCAATTTGCAAAACAGGATCAGGCGGTGGAGGCAGCATGATTGTTCAGTGCATCGATTGGCCTTCGGAGTGGTCACCCCTAAGTATTGGTGACGACATTGTTGACGCTGCGCCCCGGCTTGCGGCGCATCAAGATCATTGGATGAATAGTCTGTGTGATGGATTTGGGCATCGCGGTTTTCTGTTGCGTGCGATTGATGACGATGATGTCGTTGGCTTACTGCCTTTGGTGTTGGTCAGCGGTCCGATCTTTGGAAAGTTCTTAGTCAGCCTTCCTTACCTGAACACGGGTGGAGTTTGGGCCAGATCAACTGATGCGGCGCTAGCCTTGATTGATCGGGCTTGTGATCTTGCTGACGAATTGGATGTCAAGCATTTGGAACTACGACACGAACAAAACATCGAACATCCGAAATTCAATTTTCAGCGAACCGACAAAGTTCACATGCGGTTGGATCTACCTGCGACTGACGAAGATTTGGAGCGCATGTTGAAATCGAAAGTCCGCAGTCAAATCAGAAAATCAAACGAACACCATTTGAGTGTTGAATTTGGCAAGATGGAATTGGTTGATGATTTTCACAATGTCTTTGCACGCAACATGCGGGATTTGGGAACGCCCGTTTTTTCAAAGAAACTGTTTCAAAGCATCATCAATCATTTCGCAGACGATGCTGAATTCTGCGTCGTTCGACAATCAGGTCGTACCATTGCCAGCGGGTTACTGATTCACACCGATGGATGCACCGAAGTTCCCAGTGCCAGTAGTCTTCGGTCATTCAATCGAACCAATGCGAACATGTTGATGTATCGCAGTCTACTTCGGCGGGCGATTGAGCGGGGCAGCCAGACCTTTGACTTTGGACGCAGCAGCGTGGGCAGCGGCACCTACAAGTTCAAGAGTCAGTGGGGCGCTGGTCCGCATGCTGCGTGTTGGCAGTACTACGTTCGCAAAGGCGATCCTAACGACATGCGTCCCGACGCCGGCGGTAAGCAGCGACTCGTGAAGATCTGGCAACGACTACCCGTGTGGCTGACCAAAACCATTGGCCCCACCATCGTCCGCGGCATCCCATGAACGAGATATTCTTGATCACCTTTCTCGGGGCGCAAGCCCCGAGATCCCGAAACCGACGTTTCGACCGCTCGTGAAAATACCCCCGAGAGGATTCGAACCTCCGACCTGCTCGTTAGGAATGAGCTGCTCTGTCCAGCTGAGCTACAGGGGCGACGTTGTAAGTTTGATGGGTGGAGGGGGCTGTGTGAAAGGGGGGCAGATCAACATTTTGTGTGGGCTCATTTTACGCTGCTGATAGCCTTACACTTGAGCCCATGAACAAAAACTCTGAACAAGCTGTTTTGCGTATTTTGGATGCCTCCGCCAACCGAGTCGGGGAGGGGCTGCGAACGGTGGAAGAATGGGCACGGTTCGCTCTTGATGGGGAAGCGTTGTCGGCTGAATTGAAGGCGATTCGTCATCAGGTTTCGACGGCGTTGGCGGTGTTGCCGCGAACCAGTTTGCTGGCCGCCCGTGACACGCTGGGGGATGTCGGCACCAAGATCTCGCAGGACACCGAGCGAGTTCGTGATAGTGCGAGCGGGGTTGTCGCGGCGGGAATTTCCCGGACAGGGCAATCGCTGCGGGTGATCGAGGAGTATCTGAAGACGATCAACGCTGATGCAGCAGCAACGATCGAACAAGCTCGCTATCGGTTCTATACCGCGTCTGCGAATCTGGAACTGCTGATCGCGGCGCAGGATCGCCAAAGTCGGATGCAGGACGCCCGGCTGTACGCATTGATTGATGCGGGAACTAACGAGGCCGAGTTTCAGGCAACCGTCACGACGTTGTGTGAATCGGGTGTCGATGTGTTGCAGCTTCGTGATTCTAGCAGCGATGATCGAACGCTGATTGCTCGGGCGAGAATCGGCACCGAGATTGCCCGGAAATGCTCGGTACTGTTCATCATGAATGATCGTGCCGACTTAGCCCTGGCTGCTGATTGCGACGGAGTTCACGTGGGACAGGAGGAATTGCCGGGACCGGTCGCTCGAAAGATTGTTGGGCATGATCGTATCGTCGGCATTTCCACCCACTCGATCGATCAAGCGATTCAAGCTGTCGCGGACGGAGCGGACTACATCGGCTGCGGTCCGGTGTTCCCTAGTCGCACAAAGTCGTTCGATGAATTTGCAGGTCTGGAATATGTCCGAGAAGTTTCAGCGCAAATCCAGATTCCATCATTCGCGATTGGCGGAATCAACGAGAGTAATTTAGATCAAGTCATCAAGTCAGGTTGTTGCCGGATCGCACTAACCGCGGCGCTGCGAGATTGCGAAGACGTCACGGCAACGGCGACGCGGTTCAAGAAAAAGCTGATGTCGGCGAATCTAAAGTAGGCCGTAGCGAGTGGAGCGAGTTACGGCAGGGCTGCAGAAGATGCCGTAACTCGCTCCACTCGCTACGGCCTACAAAAACGTCCGCCAATTAGCGTGCCTGCACCCGCATCAGTTTGTATTGGCGAGCGACTTTACCATCGCGACAATTTCGGCAATTCCATTTTCCGAATAGCCTTCCCAAACGCCAGCGATCTTTCCGTCGGAGCCAATTAGAACTGATGTGGGATAGTACAGCGACGGTTGCTCTAACCGCTGCCCCATGCTTTGGCGTGTGATTCCACGCGGGTCGGCGAACGCGACGCTGTTGATGCCTTCGCTGCCAAAGAAGCTTGATGTTTTTTCCCATAACCCCTCAAACGTTTCACGCGACGAACCCTCGCAGGAAACAGGAACGAACTGAAACTTGTTTTGGTCGCCAAGTGATTCAGTCGCCTGCGCGAGTTCTGGGTATTCCATTCGACAAGGACCACACCACGTTCCCCAAAAATGCAACAAGGTGATACGACCGTCAAGCTTTATCTCAGCCGCCGATAGTTCATCGCTGCCGGGCAACTTGATCAGATCGATCTGCGGAGCCGGTTTGCCAACTGCTGGATTGACCAACACTGAATCGACTGAAGCGAATCGCATCGCGAAAAAAAAGCAAAGACAGAAAACGACAACCGCCAAAAACGTGGTCGAAAACAAGCGATTAGACACCTGTTCTGTCGTTCGAGTCATTTTGAAACTTACGTGTGGCATGTCTGAAGTAGGCTTGAATCTACTAAAACTGCGTCTGCTTGAGGACAAAATAATGATCGGCCTTTGCAAGTTGGCATAACTACTATCAGACTTGAATCGAATGACAAAAACAATCTCACAGGGGAGACCTGACATCATCATCGTCAGAAAACTGATGCAACACCAAGCAACCCTGTTAAGGATGATTGCGATTGGATGGGTCGGGTCCGCCACTACATTGGTTATTTTTGCGGACGAAATTTCTTCTAGCAGGGTTCTTACAGGCGGAAATAATGCTGAATCGGCGCAGCACCGCCCGATCGACAGCGCTTTGGATTTCCAGTGCATTCTGGATGATAGTCGCATTCGCGAAAGCAGCGGACTAGCGTTCTCTCGACGCAGCCCGGGCCACGTTTGGACCCACAACGATTCCGGTGATAAGGCTCGGCTTTTCGCCTTGGACATCCACGGGAAGCCGACAGGGAAAGTCGAACTGAAATCAAAATTGAAAGCGGAGGATTGGGAGGACATCGCCGCGATGGACGAAGACGGTCAGTCTCGGCTGATCGTGGCCGATTGCGGCGACAATCGCGGCAAACGCAAATCAATCACTTTGCTGATCTTTGACGAACCAGATCCCACCGAATCAACCAAGCTAAAAAACTTTCATCAAATCCGCATTCGTTATCCCGATGGTGCTTACGACTGCGAAGCGATTGCGATCGACGCGGACCGACGCGAAGTATTGTTGTTCACCAAAAGTGCGTTCCCCATCTGCCACGTCTTTGCCGCCAAGTTACCAGCGAAGGGTGCCAAGTTAAAAAAACAACAACAGAAAATTGTCGCTGAGGCAATCATCACATTGGCGTTGCCGATGGTGACCGGCGCAGACATTGATCGGCAGAGCGGTGACTTGTGGCTATCGAGTTATCTGGGTGCCTTAAAATATCCACATCAGCAGGGCCTTTCGCTGCGGCAACAACTTGCTCAGACTCCATCGGTCGTCAAGCTACCCGCCTGGAAACAGATCGAAGCCATTGCGGTCGATCATGAAGGTGGAGTTTGGGTCACAAGCGAAGGCAAACAGGCTCCGATGGGAAGATTAAAATGTTTGAAGTCGAACAAAAGTACCACGTCGATTCCACCGAAGAACTGATCAGCAAGCTGGCGTCGATCGGTGCCACGGCGTTGGAACAGCAATCGCATGCCGACACTTATTACAACCATCCGTCACGCGACTTTGCTGAAACTCGCGAGGCCTTGCGGATTCGACGCGTCGATGGAAAGCCGTTGATCACGTACAAGGGCCAGAAGCTGCCTGGCGTGATCAAGGCGAGGCAAGAAATGGAATGGCGGCTCGACCCCGGCGATCGCGATGGCAATCAAACCGAAGCCTTGTTGGTCGCGCTGGGGTTTCGACGCGTCGAAACGGTGAATAAGGTTCGGCAAACATTTGACCTACCCAAACCCTGGTCAAAATTGGTGGTCGTAATCGATCAGGTTGAGACACTCGGTTCGTTCGCGGAAATCGAAATGGTGGTTGAGGATTCTGATTCCGTGGAAGATGCTCGGAACCAAATCAGTGAGCTCGCTGGCAAGCTGAACCTGAATGATGCGGAAAGCCGTAGCTATTTGAGAATGGTGCTGGAGGGGGCTGGGGGCTGATGAAAATCATTGCAACGCAGCAAATTGCGCAAGCTGCACCATGGCAGACAACACAAACTGGGACGCTGGGAAGCATTGTGGCAACGGCGCATTTTCCCGATTGCCAGCATGTAGGCCGTAGCGAGCCATAGCGAGTTACGGCAATGTGCGCAACGCCGTAACTCGCTTTGGCTCGCTACGGCCTACTTTCTGGTTCCCAGACG
>NZ_LWSK01000056.1 GCF_001642955.1 Rubripirellula obstinata
CGCTGGGCAGCCATCCGGGTGCTCGCGCACCCGGCAGGGAGCTGCCGGCCCTCCGGGCCTAACGCGCAGTAACTGATGCGACGTCCCGAGCGAAAGGCGACTCTAAAAAGTCGTACGTTCCTTACGCGCCTGCGGCTCACTTTAATCGACAGGCCTTCACGACCCACAAAACACACTCGCTCAACTACAAGAACTCAAGCGTAAAACACTCGGATGCTTTGACGGGTGTTGCTTGATCCGGCGCGACGGCGTCAATCTGCGAGATGAGTTCTTCCCAGCGTTGGCTAGTCATCATGCCGATGTCTTTCATCTTCATGCCTTCGGGCATCGCCAGCGGAAGCAACTCGGTGGCACCAAACGAAAGTGCTTCGGGAGTCATGCCATGCTCGTTCGCGGCTAAGATGGCTTCGTTTCCAAGATCTGGGTTGGCGAAATAGTTGCGCCATCCCGTGCGTGTAGCATCAACGAATCGTTGGACCAGTTCAGGCTGCTGGCGAATCAGTTTTCCTGTTGTGATCAGCACACTGGAATAGGGATTCCAACCGAGATCGCTGACCATCAGCGTGCGAACTTCGATGCCTTGTTGTCGTGCCAGCAGCGGTTCGGCAAACGAGTAAGCTTGGACTGCGATTTTTGGATCAGCGGCCAGGGATGTGATGCTGCCGTGATAGGGAACTTCCTGCACGTCGTCCAGAATGCCTTTCGAACGCATAAAGTCAAGAAACAATCGTCCTGTTTGTCTCTGCAGCGTCATTCCCGCAAGATCATCGAAGGAATTCACGCCGCTATCAATGCGAACCAAAATGCACCGTGGACTGTTTTGCGCTACCGCCATGACGGCCACAATGTCCATTCCTTGACGCCGAAAAGCGACAACATCATCCGCGTTGGCCATCGCAAACTGAACTCGCCCGAGTTCCAGTTCCGGCGCGACTGGTGTTGCACGACCACCGGGGCGGATGTCAACGTTCATTCCAGCGGCTGAATAGGTGTCGTCGGCGGCCGCTTGGTAAATTCCGCCGTGTTCGGCTTCGGGATACCAGTTCAACTGAACGGCGACGGAATCACCAGTTGAATTGTCTTCCTTGGCAGTTGAGCATCCGGCTAGGAAAAGGCAGAACGTCGCGAGGATCAAACACGTACGCATTGGGCAACGGTTGGGTGTCTTGTGGGCATGGATGATTGGTCAGTCAACAGACTTTATCACGATGTCCAGCGGCGTAAAACGACGGCACCGATAAAATGGACCGTTGCAAACATGGCCAGGCCAAGTGCGGCCGATGCAAACAGTGCCGCGATCAAGGCGTCCGTTTTGCTGAGAGCCTGCCAACCAGTAATCAGAGTTCCCAGTCCGTCGTAGCGAGTTCCGTTACCGACGAAAAACTCAGCGACAATGGCTCCGATCACCGCCAATCCGCTGCTTGTCTTGGATCCGATCACGAGATCATTGATGGCCGATGGAATTTGAAGTTTCTGTAAACGTTTGGCTCGACTGACTTTGTACAGATCAAACAAATCGTTCATGTCTTGATCAATTCGAGTCAACCCGGCCGCAACGCTGTTGACGATTGGGAACAGGCACACGATCACCGTGACGATCACGACCGATCGAAATGTGTAGCCGCTCCAGATAATCAACAGCGGTGCCACCGCGACGATAGGAACGGTTTGAAGCAAGATGATGTATGGGAAGATTGCGATGCGAAGCCACTTCGATTGACTCAGTGCGATTGAAATCACCGAACCCAACGCGATCGCGACGGCCAGTCCCATCACGGCGGCGCATGCCGTTGAGTAAATTCCCTTCAGAAGTGATTCGCGATTCATCACCGCCGAATCGAAGGTCTGCTTGGGTGTTGGAAGCAATGCCTTTGGCAAACCCCAATACCAAACGATCGCTTGCCAAACACCGATGGCGATCAACGCAACGGTGACAACCGCCAATCCACCGCTCAGATTGTTCTTCCATTTAACATTGTTCTTCCAATTGCCAGGCATCAGTCGTCGCCTCGCATCACAGACCGGACCAGTTGGTAAGTGTCACTAAACGGAGCTTGGCTTCGGTTTGAATCGTCACGAGGCCACGGCATTGGGTTGTCGATCGTTTCGGCTAGCTTTCCATTTCGCATGACGGCGATGCGATGCGACAGCATGACCGCTTCGGCGATATTGTGCGTGACCATCACAATGGTCAACGGTCGCTGCGTCCAAAGGTCCAAGACCAAACCGCCCAATTGTTCGCGGAGCGTATCGTCGAGCGCTGCGAACGGTTCGTCCAGCAATAGGACTTTCGGTTGGGTGACCAGGGCGCGGGCGATCGAAACTCGCATCCGCATGCCGCCGGATAGTTGATGGGGATACAGGTTGACTGAATCGGCCAGCCCAACTTGCTGCAGCATCTGTGCGGCGGTCGATCGGTTTTGCGATTGAGTTGCAGAACTGGACATCAATTCCAATGGCAGCGTCACGTTTTCGATCGCGGTCCGCCAACGCAGCAATGAGGGCTGTTGAAAAACAAATCCAATTTCGCCAGCGGCACCATCGATCGAGGGCGTGATTTGAATTTCGCCGGCCGTTGGTTTTTCCAGACCAGCGATCATCCGCAGCATGGTCGTTTTGCCGCAACCGCTAGGGCCAACCAACGACATGATCTTACCGGCGGGGACACTCAGCGTTACTTCGTCGACCGCGCGGGTGCCGCTTGAAAAGACCAACGATACGCAACGGCAATCGATGGATGATCCGGTATTGGTCGTTTGGTTAGAAATATGGTCGCTCTCAATCAACTTCGCTTGCTGTCTTTGCACCTTCGCTTAGGTTACCAAAAAGTTTGAGCTCAAACTTTTGACCATCGGCTTCCAGCACCGCTGACTTAGCACTGACCTCCACAACTTTACCTTTGACGCTGCCGATTTCAAATGAGTCTCCGACTCGCAATTTGAGCGTTTTGTCGCGGGTTCGTACATTCAACCAAGCGGTCCATTCACCACGGCCTTGAACGAGACCGGTTAGCACGGTTTGCTTGGCATCATCAAACTTTAGCTTCAGTGGTTCTGGCTTTGGTGGCGGAGGCGGATCGACGATATTGATTGTTAGTTTCTGCTGAGTTGATCGATTGGGATAGCCTTTGTCGGTCGCGCGAACGGTGATTTCAATCGGTTTCTTTTCGCTGCTTTCGACAACGATCGTTCCAGTTTTTTCATCAATCGTCAGCGATCCAGATTCATCCTTAAAAGTTGGCTTGTCCACCAATTCAAACGTCATCTCATGATCTTCTTGATCTTTGAAAACGAGCGGGATGGTGGTCTTTTTTTCGACAATCGCATCGAGTTGATCTTTGCCAGCGAACTTGGGTGCTTGGTTGGGAGGTTCGTAGAGATTGCGATCAAGAATCGCCTTGCGATACTGCTGGGCGGATTCGGTGACCTGCCAAGACTGCCGCATTGGTTCCGCCAGATCAGCGGGAGCATTCTGTAACGCGATCGCATCGACGGTCATTTCCACTCGGAAACCACCAGTCCGGCTCGGTCGCATGGACAGGCTGCGAATTCGGTGCAAATAGTCTTTGGAGTAGAACGCGTGCAGAAGATCAATGACGTTTTCAGATGTCGTGTTGCCTTGAACGCGAAAAGAAAACTGACGGTACAGGTCACCGATCAATCGTGATGAAGTTGGATCAACACTTTGATCCGTCATTTGATGTTCTTGCATCGCCGATAGCAGCCATTTTTGGTAGCGGCTTTGCGCGGTCTCGGCATCGCCTGGCAGCGAGCGGACGATGTACTCGCCCATTTGCCGATTGGCATATTCGCCTTGCAGTCGCTGTTCGTTCAATTCGGCTTGTCGATTTTCGAGACTTGCAATTTGTCCATTGCGAGTCTTGATCGCGCTTTGGTATTTCCCAAGCGCCCACCAGATCCCAGATCCCAACAGCAGTCCACCGATCAACAGTGATAGAAACCGTTCACGTTGAGTCATGGTTGCACCTCCTGAGCGTCTTGGGATTCAGACGAGTCGGAATCCCCTGTTTCAGGATTCGATGTTTCTGCGTTTAATGCCGCCAGGATTCGTTCGTACCGTTGGTTGCGAATTCGTTCCGCGTCGATTTGGATTGTTTCGGTAAACCCCCAACGATAAGCGTCGTTGGTTTTCTCTTCGCTTGCTCCGTCGCCGATCACCGTGTGGAAATCGTCTCTTAGCGAGCTTTCAAATTGATCGATCGAATCGGGGCTGATCGCACCGCCGCTGACCACGAATTTCCCACCGCCCGATCGCTGGTCCGCCGATGCGTTGATGCTTCGGACGATCATTTCATCTGAACCCGGCATTCGTTCGGCTAAACGACGAAACTCATCCAGCCACTGGACATTGCCGTCCAAAAACTGGTCCACTTGTTCAGTACGTCCGATGCTTTTCAAAGCCTCATCGACCGGTTTTTGCAACTGATTGTTGGCTTCTTTTAGTTCAGCGATTCGCTGATCAAGAGAGCTAAGTTTTGAATAAACGATGTATCCAAGAAACAACGCTGCGAGTGCCGGAATTGCGACTAACAAGCCTGTGCGAACGTGATTTGGCTTGACCTCTGGACGTTTCCGTGGGTTCAGAAAATCGACCAACAGTTCGGGGTGGCTTGCTTCGGCAACCAGCAATCCCACCAGCGGTGCCAACCTTCCCACATGCTTGGGAAGCGAATCGATTAGCTTTCGATCGGTGTTGGCTAAGTCAAACGGATCGATGACATCGACGTTTGCCTCGCAAACGCCAGACAACAATTCTCGATCACTTTGGTGAACCGATTCCTTGCCCCACAGGATTACCTTGTCTGGCTTGGCATCGTCACCGCAGGCGACCAGTGACCTTTTCAATTCGCCAATCAGCGCCCGACCGCGTGATGGTTCAGAAGCAGGAATGCGAACGGTGCGGACAAAGATGACGTGGCCATCGCGGGCGATGACGATCTCGGCGTCGTCACCAAGCAAGTCAACCAACACTACATTTGCATCGGGGTTCGTTTTTCGCTGAGTCAAATACAACGTGGCTGCCGATATCGGTCGCAGCGCGATTCGCTTTGGCTCGACCACCGCTGCTTTGCAAACCTTTTGTACTTGCGCCAGATCTTTAGGGCCCATCGCTGCGGCGATTAATTCAATCCCGGTATCGCTGCGTTGGGTGACGAGATAGTCGATGATCGAACTCTCACCCGACGACGCGAACGTCCGAACGGCTTGAAAGCGAACCATGTCGGGTAGTTCTTCGTCTGGAACCGGCGGCAATTGCAGTTCGCGCAGTTCGGCTTTGCCGCGACCAATCGCGATCATTGCTTCGCAGTTTTCCAGTCCACGCTCAGCAATGGCCTCGCGCAAGACCGTCGACACGTCACGCTTGATTCCATCGACTTCCAGCGGCAATACCGCTGCGTCGGTAATCTTGGCTTTGCCGACGCGAACGTCGCCGACCACCAGACGCAATTCATTTTCGTCCCAGTCGATTGCAATTTTATTCATGAGTGTTTTCGTTAGTAATTAACTTGCGTTCGCGAACCCAAAACGGATTGGTCGAACCCACGGCCCAGGTGGCTTAGGTCTCGCCAAGAAACAAGTTTTGGGTTCACCGTGGTCGCGTCAATGATCGCTTCGACACGTCGCGAGATTCCCGACCGATCAAAGTAGCCGATAATTTGTGCTCGATAGACGTCACCGCTGCCGCAAAGCAGCGGAACCAGCGAACGCATTTCGTCCAGGCTAATCAAGCCTTCGGCCAGTGGCCACGTTTCAAAGCGACGTCCCGGGTCATCCGACATGGGGTTTCGTTCCTGCAGAATTGCCGATGCAGATTCCTCGCTTAGCAGCGGGATCCCGTAAAGCAATTCCGCCGGGCATTCATTCAGGTTAATCCGACCTGGCATGACTGCCGAGTCCTGAGTGGTCACCGAATCCATTAAATCAGCCATGTAAATGGACATCGCAACCGGGTCGCTGACGAACGGCGATGTGTAGACGACGGCATCGTCGCCGGTCCCAATCACCACTTCTGAATCGAGCAAGTCCAGGATCTGTGTTGCGTTGGTTCCGCCACCGCCAGATAAGTCCAATTGGTCAAACAGGTCAGCGGTCCACAAACCACCGTCGCGACCTTGGGCACCCTGGACCGCGGCCGAACTGTCGGCGGGTTGGCCCGCAGCGGCTGCGGCGATGGCTGACGGAGAATTCGCGAAACCACCAATTCGGAATGCGATGATGTAGGTGGCGTAGATCTCGCCCAAGTTGGTTTCTAACAGCTCTTCGTAGAGTACTTCCAAATCATCTTGATTGATGTTCACTCGCGGCGAACCGCTAACCGTCTTGTTGGCTTCAGCACCGTGGACGGTCAGGTAGGCCGACCAACCGAGTGCGCCCGGCGTATCGATCGTCACATTGAAACGCTGTTGTTCGTCAGCATCCATGACTCCGTTTCGATTGCTGTCCGCACCAAACAGCAATGTCGGTGTGACGCCTCGCACCAACAACAATTCGTCAACGCTGCGGATCGGTCCATTGGCTGCCGAATAGGGTGTCGGCAACATTTCGTAGTAATCCGATTCAGCCCCGGTTTCTCTCGCTTCGTCATCTTCATCGACCCAGTCCAAAATCGCGTCGGCAACATCGGCGGTCATGTTGGGCAGTGCCATCAACAGCGAGAACGCGATGTTGTCGGCATCAACATCGTCGGCCTGATCACCGGCAGCCAACAGCGTCGGCATCAATGCAGCCGAGTTTTGTTCCAGCACGGGCAGCGCGTTGATATTCAGTCTGGCTGATTCGTCTTGCAGCCCGTAGCGGATGCCGGCGTAGGATCCGTTTTCGTCAAGCGATGGCGAGATGACTGAAAAACTTGATTGCCGGTCCGCATCCAAATCGCTGGTCACCGTCATCGCTTGAAACAGTTGAGCGTTGTTGTACGTTCCACCAAAATCAAGCCGCGATTGAGGCGGTTGTGCCAACAAAACGCGAATCGATTCGGCACCCGATTCGGCACTGACTCGAGCTTGGACGACATCGCCGGCCAGATAAGCCGCGTCGTCATGGCTGACCATCAATTCAGTGAATGAGTAAACCGCCATCGTTGCGACCGCGACGACGATCAAGACAATGACCAAAAAGAATCCTCGGCGATTCGCGGCGTTTCTGATATCGTTGTTCCTCATATTCCTGCCTCCGCCATTTCTTCGCTCTCTGTATCCTCTTCACTGGTTTCTTCCGCCTCTCTGGCCATCGGCAAGCGGACGACGTGCGAGAAAATTCGCGTGGCACCTTCTTCGATGCTTGAATCGTCAGCCATGGTTAGTTGAACCTTCACGGCGTAGGGAAGTTGGCCGGAATCGTCACTGTTCCAAAACGTCAACCAATTGATTCCGTCAAAGTACTGAAACGAAATCGATGTAACCTCCGGTGCAAGCAGGTCGCCGGATTGCGAAAGAGTTGTCATGCCGCTGTTTGTGGCAGCGAAAACGGTGGCACTGCGATCGATTGATCGTCGCACCAGTCCGCCACTGACGGTTCCGCCGGAACCCGCTTGCTGATCATCGCCGACGCTTTCCAGTTGGTCTTGAACACCGCCAATCGTGCCAGCGTCTTGAACGAAATAAGCCACCGTTTTCAGGTCGCTGGGGACATCTTCTAAGTTTCCAACCGTGACGTCCATCATCACTTGGTACTCTTCCAATCGTGGCAGACGGCTGAGGTCAAACTGAATCGAACTTTGTCCACCAATCAGTCCAGGCGATTGCAGCACCAAGGTTGACGTTATCAAGTCGGCGCTGGAATCGATTGCCGTCATGTCGTCTTCCGAATCAATGCCCGCTGCCGATAAGTCTGCACTGTTTTCCGGCTGTCCGCCGGTGGATTCGACCAGCAGTGTTTCCAGCGGTGACATGTCGGCTGGTTCGCCAAAGACGGTGCCGCGTAAGTCGTCTTCGATCATTTGCAACAAGGCACCGGCCAGTTGGGTTTGTCGAACGTCCATGTCGCGCAAGTTCATATCGCGGCCATAGAACTGGATCGCGCCGCCGATCAGGACCATTAAAACAACGGACATCGCGAGCGTTAGAACTAGCTCTAACAGAGTGAAGGCTAGACGATGGCGCGGAGTAATCATTGTTCCCCTTCGGCGGTTTCACCAGCGAGTGCCGCCTGTTCCTCTGCCTCGGCTTCTTCCAGTCCAAGTGCTGGATCGACGGTCCATCGCGTCAGTGAGTGGTTAGCGATCTGCGCCGTTCCAGCGTCATTTTGAACTTGGACGGTAACGCGAATCGCGAGCAGTCCATCCACGGATGCGGGGGCGACTTCGACAGAATAGTTCATCGGCGACGTCGAACTGGAATCGAACGAAGCCATCGGCACGTTGATTTCGGTTTGAGGTTGAATGCCCAATGCGGTGTCCATCAAGACTTCGGAAAGCTTGGCTTGGCATGCCATGCGAGCTTGAGCGAGGCTGCGAGATTCGATCGCGGCACTGACGCCGGTGTCAACAATGCGGCTGAGGATTGCCAGTGATCCACCCAGAATCGCAAGCGAAAGCATCAGTTCTAACAACGAGAACCCAGCACGTTGCTTTGTTGGAGTGGTTGTTACGATGACTGTCATGGCGAGACCTCGGTGACCGAAACGTCGCCGGTGATGCCGCGTAGCTTGACGACGACCTTGCCGAATTTTTCGTCGGCGATCGTGACTGCCGCCGTGCTGGTCGTTCCATCGGGATAGAACATGATCGGCTGGCTCCATTGCTGGTTTCCGTCCAGATTGGATTCACTGCTGGTAGGGTTGAACGTTGCTGCTTGGCTAATTTCGGCACCTCGAGCAGCCGAAACAACTTGGACCGATTCCACACTTAGCTGTTCAGAAATCTCGAACGACTGCGTCGCATCAGGGTCTGCGATCACGGCTGTGACGATGGCCTGGTCGGCACCGGTGTTCAGCCCGCTTTGGCCAAAGTTGCCGTCAATGGTTTCCACCGAATCGCTGGCGGAGAAATACGGTCGGACACGGAATTGATTGCCGCCGATTCCGGCCTCGATCATCATCACGCGTCCGCCTCGCATTGCATCGACGCGGGTTCGAGTCATCTCGATTCGCAATTGATCGCCGCCGCGAACAATTTTGCGATCAGCCAATAGCACCGCCGCGCCAGGCAGAGCGATGGATGCAATGGCGGCGAAAACGACGAGGGACAGCAGCAGTTCTAGCAGCGTGAACCCGGATCGAGGTTTTCGGTGCATCACTCACTGCCCTTCTTCGGTCAGGTCATCATCCGTGTTCATTTGACCGTCGATTCCGCCGCTGCGAATCGTGTAGGTGTTGCCATTGACGCTGTAATCGAGTTGGTTTTCCCAGGCGTCGGTGGGGATTTCGGTGATGATCGGTGCGACCCATTTGGCCTGTTTCGCAGCATCGCTGGGGCCGTCTTTCAATTCTTCCAACGTTTCAGGCAGGCTATTCATGCGGATTTGGTACATCGAAATGTGGCTTTTCAGCCCGCTCAATTGAGCTTTGGTGGCATCGACTTTCGCCTGAGTGCTGGCACCGGAGATGTTGGTGGTCACGATTCCGGCGATCACGACCAAAATAGCCAGAACGAGCAGCAGTTCCAGCAAAGTGAAGCCACGTCGGCGGGAGGTGGCACGAGATCGGTTGGAAACAGATAGAGTCATGGTGCTGGGAAGGAGTTTTGTAGGTGGGGGGACTGAAGAATCGGAGAGTAAATCCGGGACCTAATTCTAAACAACAGGTTCTAACCGCCAATCCGCTGGAAAGTTTCGCACCGTGGATTCGGATTGATTTTCCAGCCTGAATACCCGGTTGACGCTGATAACCGCTAAATGCCGTCAAATCCGGCGTTGCAGACGCGGTTTTTCTTTGCGTCCGAGGTAGAATCAACCTACACAGTAAATAGGCTATGTCCTTCTCCCTTCCAACTTTTCTTCTTTAACGCAGAAAAAACGACCATGGTGGCTCGCGACGATTCCGTCATCCGCGGCAGCTTGATTGCCTGCATGATTTTTCTGGTGCTCTCCCTTGCGCTGAATTTCTTCCTTTGGCGGAATGGTGATTTCCTTTCGACCGAAGCCGAATCAGCGAAGGACCGACTGCAAACCGTCAGTTCCCAGGTTCGCACGATGGAGAACCAACTGACCCGAATGAAAGCGATGCTAGGTGTCGGGGGGTTCACGCAAGCTCAGATCGATGAGATGAAGAGCAACGCGTCCGACGATCCCGAGATGACTGATATCGAGCAACGGTTCGCTCGTGACATGACCGTCTTTGGTCCCGAAGTTCCCCCGGAAAAACGAAACTACCCAGGGTTACCCGAATACTTGCTCAATGCGTTGCGAGATCGAAACACACAATACGCGACATCGCAAGAACAGAAGACCAAGATTCGCATCGACGCCGAAGCTGAAATCGCGAACGCTAAAAAGGCGAAAGCCATGGCGGAAGAAAAAGCTTCTGATGCCAACAAGAAACTTGCGGAACAAAGCAACGCGTTCGCCGAAGACCGCGATCGCATGAACTTGGAAAAGGAACAGACAAAAGATCAACTCAATAAGATCGTTCAGGATTACAACAGTTTTCGTTCCAAGGCTGCTAACGAAACCAAGAAACTTGCACAGGACAACACGCAACTTCTTGGCACCATCGACACGCAAAAGAAAAAGATCAACAAGTTCTTGAACGACCAGTTTGAAACCACCCAAGGTTTGATTCGGTTCGTTGTTTCCGGCGGCAAGGTCGTGATGATCAATCTTGGATCCGCGGATGCACTGCGACCAGGCGTGACATTCGGTGTCATCGATGGTGAAGAAACTCGATTGCAAGATGCATCGGTGAAAGCCAGTATCCAAGTGATCAAAGTGGATGGTCCTCACTTGGCGACCGCTCGAGTCGTCGCGATTCCAGAGATCGAGAATCCGATCATTCCTGGCGACAAAGTTTACTCGCCGTTCTGGGCACCCGGTCGTCGAGTCAAGATCGCGCTCGCTGGTGACATCGACATTGATGGCGATGGAAGGCCTGACAACGATGCGATCAAAGGCCAGATCAAGGCAGCAGGTGCTGAAGTGGTCGCCGAGGTCTCTGCATCAGGGACAATGACAGGCAAATTAGACGCAGGCGTTCGCTTCTTGGTGATCGGTGAATCACCCGAGGTTTCGGTCACTGCAAGTGCAGAAGAAGCCGAGCAGCAGAAAGAAGAACTGCGTAAACGTGGCGAGATGCAAGAACTAGCGAGTCAGTACGGAATCACGATCATCCCAGCGTGGAAGCTGGAAAGCTATCTGAGAACGATCGATGACACGCTGACGACGCCACTGGGTTCCGCAACGCGCGGCGAAGACTTTGAAAAGGAGTCAGCGGTCAACCGTCGTCGGCTTCCCGTTGACATCGCCGATATCTACAAGACTCAAAAAGAAAACTACCAGCGAGGCAACACGGTGGTATCGCCGTAATTGCGATTCGCAGTGATCTTGAGTCACCTCGTCACATGGACGTGGAATGACGATTGCAAATTGCAAGATGAACATTGCAAGTCGCAAGTTTTCCATCGTGGGCTGTGTGAATCAATTCTCAACTTGCAATGTTCATGTTGCAATTTGCAATCTTCCCAGCTTGTTCCGGCCTACAAAACGCTACAAAACGCGTGGTCTCAGCCACGTGGGCGAAGGTTTTGTGATTGCTGCTTCAAACGCAGCGTCTGTGCTTTCATCTGTTGACTCAAACGTCGTAGCTCTTGATCGAGTCGTTGGTTTGCGGTGTCAGATTCGCTGATCGGTGACGTTCCCAAGCGAACTTCGTCATGGCCCAGTCCGTGATCGATCGTTGATGCCGACAACGCCTGTCGCACCATCAGGTCACTTAGTCGCGGCATCGAACTCTTAGAATCGACGGAAATGATTTGCGGTTCGCTCCACGTTGATCGTACGCCCTCCAACCGCGAATGAGTTGCCTGTTCAATGGAATCGATGCGACTGTTGATGTTATTCTGGTCGGCATCAAGAACCCAAACCCAGCGTCGAGCGTCAACGCGGTAGTTCATGTCGAACATTTGAAGCTCGCGATTGAGAACATCGCCAAACTCATCAGCCATTTGCTTGGAAACCGCCGCCCCAAGAGTCACAATACCTGCCGCAAAGCAATCTGCGACTCTTGGTTTTGTGTCACGGTGATGAAGTGCAACGCTGCAAGATCGAACGCTTTCCGCGGGCGAGTCCAACCGAATGGCTTGAACTGAACCTTGTTGGTTTATCTCAGCTTGATGAGGGCTGGCGATTGATCGGGTTTCATCTCGACGTCTGGGACGAACAAGCGGACGTGCGTTGGACTCATTTGAAATCTTCTTCATCGCGTCTCGCCAGCGAGCCCAAGCGATCGCGACGGACCGAGGACCGGCAGCGGGTAGCTCGAAACTGACTTCGGTTCCCTGCCCGAGTTTTGATCTCAGGTGCAGGCTCGAAAAATGAACTGCGGCCAATTGGCGACAGATTGTCATTCCCAGTCCTTCGCCGCCTGAAAACGAAACATGATGATCGGCGATTCGCTTTAGGTCATCAGCTTGAATTCCACGGCCTCGATCAATCACGCTGCAGCGAACAAAGTCACCGTTGTCCGCCGTTGCAAAACGAATCAAAACTTCTTGGCCTTGGTCGCTGGCCCGGATCGCGTTGACGACCAAGTTGACAATCAAGCGACGAATCATCGATGGATCGGCGTAAACATTCGGCATGCTTGAACTGCCATGGCGAAGATCCGCGTCCCACAACACATCGATCTGATGGGGCGTCGACCATGGGCTAAGCGTCTGGTCAACCGTCGCACGAATTTGGTCGATCGAAACCCATTTGCGATCTGCTCGCGGTGCGCCCACGCGAAGCCGTTCCATTTGCATCATTTCGCCGACCATTTGGTCGATGCAATCGCATTGGTCGATCGCGGTCTTCAGCAAATCGGTTTGTTCGGCAGTCACTTCGCCGAGGTCGCCGTCATGCACCAGCCGAATCGCTTCGCGGACGGTGGTTAGCGGCGATCGCAAATCATGAGCGGTTTCGCTCATCAGACGGACTACGCTGCTGATTTGGTTGTCACCAGATGCGGAGCTGCCGGTCGATTGACTCCGATTCGACCGACTTGCACGAATGGATTTTGATTCATCAAAGGTTTTCATCAGCGGTTTTCCATCCATATTTTTCACGACCAATTGCTTACAGTCGTTCGGTGTGTTGCCAAAGCGACCGCGCCTCAAACTGGTCATCGTCCGCCGGTGCATCAAAACGACAACATTTGGTGCCCCAGCTACCGCATGTCTTTCCAAACGTGCCCGCCCGTGCATGTGATAACGATTATCAGGTCGAGCTTACCCCCAAGGCTCGATCAGGGTAGACTTTGCGAATGAACACACAAGAAACTACTGAAATAGATACAGAAGCCGGACCAGAAGCTTCGTTTGACGACCTGGATTTGTCGCCCGTGATGCGGCGAGCACTCGCAAAGGCTGGATTTACCAAGCCTTCGCCGATTCAGCATGCCCTGATCCCGCTCGCGCTCGATGGAGCCGACGTCATCGGTCAAGCTCGCACAGGAACCGGAAAAACCGCCGCTTTCTCGATCCCGATCCTGGAACAACTGGATTCTCTGGACGATTGTCGCGATCCGCAAGCGATCGTGGTCGTTCCAACGCGTGAACTGGCTGATCAGGTCGGACGCGAAGCAGAGCGTTTGGCCGTTGGCGTCGAAACCGAGATCGCAGTGCTGGCGGGCGGTAAGAATATCACACGCCAACTTCGCCAGCTCGAAAACGGCGTGCAGATTGTCGTCGGGACGCCTGGCCGTCTGCACGACCACCTGCAACGCGGTTCGCTGAGAACGGGCAAGGTCTGGTGCGTCGTTTTGGACGAAGCCGACCGAATGCTCGACATTGGTTTCCGCCCTCAAATCGAACGAATTCTGCGCAAGTGTCCGCGAGATCGGCAAACCTTGCTTTTGTCCGCAACGCTTCCGCCGACCGTTCGACGGTTGGCCGAATCTTACATGCATCATCCCGAGGTCATCGATTGCAGCAAGGATGAGATGGCGGTCGAGACGATCGAACAACGATACTTTACGGTCGCACAAAACCGAAAATCAGACCTGCTGGATTTGTTACTAAAACGCGAACAACCTGAACAGGCTATCGTGTTCTGCCGAACCAAGCGTGGTGTTGATCGATTGCACCGACAACTAAGCCATCAGTTTGAAGGCTGCGGTTGCATGCACGGCGACATGCAACAACGCGAACGTGATCGTGTGCTGCAGGCTCTGCGTGATGGCAAGCTGAAGATTTTGGTTGCCACCGATGTGGTCGGCCGCGGAATCGATATCAGCACCATTTCGCACATCGTCAACTACGACATCCCGCAAGATTGTGACGATTACGTTCACCGCGTCGGACGGACCGGCCGAATGGGACGCGACGGAATCGCGTTCACGTTCATCGTTCCCGGCGAAGGCGAATTTCTGACCAGCATCGAACGACGGATCAACAAGGAACTGGGACGCGACGAGTTCAAAGAATTTGAAGCGGTGCCGCGTAAGCTGGAAGTCGCCAAGGTCGAAGTCAAGCAAACCCCCACGGTCCTGAATCCCATGAACCGAAAAGTCAAACGCCGTCGATAGGCAATCGGCAGATTGTTTCGTCCACTACGGTAAGTTCTCACCTGCTGCTCGCCGTTAGGGCGTCTGCTACGCTTTCATCGCATGCATCACTGCGGTAAAGCCCAGGACATCGTTCTGTTTTTTGCAGTAGTCCGCGATCGGCTGGTAAGCATCTGTGTCTTGGCAATGCGAGGCGTAGTCCAGCAACAGTGGCACAATTTGTTGCGACGGCACGTCATCGGGAACCAGTCGTATGGCTTCGCTGATCGCGTCGCTATGCCGACCGATGCGGTGTAACAAGTCCACGTAGGTCTCAATCGCCGATGTGCCGTGTTGGTCCGAATCGACCGTTTCCGCTTTCCGCTTAAACTGGTTCAATCCAGCGTCGACGTGGGTTCCAAGCAGCACGTCGTAGTAGGCAGCATAAGCCGGATAAAAATCGACAAAGGGTTCGTCGCCCGGATACTGGAACTCGTGATGCAAGCGTCTGCCATACGCGACCAGTTCTCTCGCTTTCTGCCAAGCTTGTTCGTCATCCAAAACGGCCGCATTGCGAACAACCGCTGACAAGTGAGTGGTGTCTAAATGGTAAACGCCGTCTTGCAACAACCACTTACGGGCGGCGACCAAGTCGCCCAGTGTCTGATCATCCAATTTTGGCCATGAACCATCCTGATTCTGCAATTCCGGATGATCTTTATCACGCTGCGACACATCATCGCGGACCATGGATGTCAGTTCGCTGTAGAAATGATCCAGCAGTTCACCGGCGGCAGCTTGGCGGTCTTGCTTGCTGCGTCCAACGATCGCCTGATCAAACAACGTGATGCTGTTGCACGTCCCTTGGTGGTCCAAAACAGCTCGGTATCCACGCCGCACATCGACACCTTCGTGCAACAAAATGTGAATCATTTCATCGTAGTTGTCGTCCGTGATTTCTACTTTGGACAAAAGCTGATTCGCCAATTCGTTGTCCGCAAGCGGGCGCAAGTACATCCAGCCTTCGCCGATTTTACCGTCCTGAATCAGCATGATGCCCGCTTCGCGGCATGCATCCAGTAAACCGGCCTCGAATTGTTGTTCAACATCGTTCGCAATGGGATCGTCGTCATCCCCGGCAACCAGCGGCAGCGACAATCCATGCCGAACTCGCATCTTCATCGCCTCGAACATCTCGGTGGCATTTCGTGATTGTCGAAAATGTCCAATCGATCGCTGCAGCATTTGATCGACGCTGGCAGTCGAATCGTCTTGAAGCTGCTGGAAAATGTCTGCGGGAATGGAGGTCATTAGGTCTGAATTGGTGGATGCCAAAGGATTGGTCGTCGCAAAGCATCGTAAGGCATTTTCGCAATCCATACAGGTCCGGTCCCTGCCGAACGGCTTGCGGTTGCCCGATAGGAACCGGCCCTACGATTTCGGCTCTCTGAAAAATTGGGCAAAACGATGTGGGGGCAAAACGATGGTGCGCTGCAGGCGAAGTAAAAGGCGGTATCAATACCGAGCACCATCGTTTTGCCCCTTCATCGTTTTGCCAAAAAAAATCCGATACAGGTCCGGTCCCTGCCGAACGGTTTGCAGGCCGATGGGAATCGGTGCTACGGTTTCGGCTCTCTGAAAAATTGGGCAAAACGATGTGGGGGCAAAACGATGGTGCGCTGCATGCGAGGTAAAAGGCAGCATCAATACCGAGCACCATCGTTTTGCCCCTTCATCGTTTTGCCAAAAAAAATCCGATACAGGTCCGGTCCCTGCCGAACGGTTTGCGGTTGCCCGATGGGAACCGGTGCTACGGTTTCGGCTCTCTAAAAAAATGGGCAAAACGATGTGGGGGCAAAACGATGGTGCGCTGCAGGCGAAGTAAAAGGCGGTATCAATACCGAGCACCATCGTTTTGCCAAAAAAAATCTGATACAGGTCCGGTTCCTGCCGAACAGTTTGCGGTTGCCCGATGGGAATCGGTGCTACGGCCTTTCGCCTTCTCCCGCGTATAGTTTTAGCTGCGTGATCAATCCGCGCAGTTCTTTTGCTGCGGTTGGCAGCAGGACGTCGCAGTGTTGGGCCAGGTCGGCTACCGGGCCGAGGAGGTTGTCGCATTGTCTGCTGATTTCGAGGGAGCATTTTTTGGCGTCGCGTTTCTTTTCTTCGCACAGTCGTTTTCTGGCTTCCGCCACGCGGACACGTTTGACTGCTTCGCTTGCCGCAGGCCGGTCCTGGGGGCGGACCGAAGATCTCTTTACCGACAGATCATTCTTTGCCTCGGTAAGTTCTCGGTCCGCAATTCGTTCTTGCTGTCGCCAATAGGCCGGGCGGGCATGGGTGAAATGCTCTTCCGCTCGCTGCACCAGCATCCGAATCTCGTCAACGGTCTTTTGCCATTCTGACGACAATCGAATCATCCCAGCGTGAAATGATTCAAGCGACTCGATATTCCGGACGTTACTGGAAGGCACAATTAGCGTCCCAGGTAAGCGTCGATTTGTTCTGCTTTTCGCAGCAAGTACGGCACATGCTGCTCGGTGCTTTGAATCAGCTTGGCCATCTGCCTCATCTGCTCGCTGAACTCTTGACCAAACTTTCGTTGTTGCTCGTCACGCCAAGTTTGTTCTAGCTGGTTCATTTGAGAAGCGAGGCCGGTCGATTGCTGCTTTAAGTCTTCTGAAAAGCGTTTTAGGTGAGCAGCAAACTGACGCAGGCTTTCGGGATCGACAACGGCCTGGCTCATGGGTTTTCTTTCAAAGTCTCGTTCGGACGGTTTAGGAAACGTTGGCGGAGGCGGATTGTTTTGCGAATTCAGTTTCCGCTTGCCGCAGCAGTTCACGATAGCGGTTTAGTGTCAGTTGGATGCCAAGTCGTTCGGCTGTTTCGCAAAGAAGACGCAGTGACAAAATGCGAAGCCGAAGAGGTGCGGGTACGCTTCGGCGCATTGCGCAAGCACGTAATTCCACCATCGCATCGAGGTCTTTGTTCATCGCCAGCAGACACTTTCCGCGTAACAAATATGCAGACGGCGAAAACGCATCGATTTCCAAAAGTGGTTCCAGCTCTTCGATCGCACCTTCATACATTCCCGCGTCCAACATCGCTTCGCCCAACGCGACTCGTAGGTGAATCTTCGATGGATCGCGTTCCAACCTTGCTTGGCAAATTTCAATTCGGCGACATGCCCAATCATGCTGGCAGCGATGCAGTTCGCGATCGGCTTCGGCGGTTTCTAAACGATTGGCCAGCTCCGCGACTTCTCGCAACTGCTGCAAGGATCGGGCAAGTGTTGCTTCCTCGAATTCCCAACGCAGTTCGTGATTGTCGGGGAAGAGTTCAGTGGCCTGTTCGAGAACCCGCTTCGCCTCGATCGGCTTTTGTTCCAACCGATAAATCTGACCGAGTTCCAAGAACGAATTCGGGTCGGTTGGATTTGATCGAATGTGTTGTTCGAGGTGCTGGCGACGTTGAAGTACAACCTTCTCGTTTTCAGCGGTCTGATCTAATAGTCGAGCTTGGTCGATTTCAGTTTGAATTGGCTGGGTTTGGCTAGAGTCTGTGCCAAGCGAATGCAATTTAGAAAGAGCGGCATCACCCGCTGTCTGTTCAGTCCCGCCAGTCAATTTGGTTTCGGGCTCAAAATACTTTCGGGTCAAGTCGCATGCGTGGACGATTCGCCACTGGCCTGGCTTTGACGGCAGTTTTTCCTGGGGCATCTGCGATTGGATCGATGTCATGATGTGCTGGCCCGATTTCTGGCTTGTCTCCACATTTGATGAAGAACTTACCCCCATTGTGGACCACCCGGGCGTCTATCGCAAACGTTTTAGGTCGGTATGACACACCGTCGAGAAAGAAAAGTGACGGTCAATCTTTGGCAACGGATTCGTAGAGGCCGCGGCACCGATCGACGTCCAGCGGAACTGGATTGAAGGTTCCCGTCCACTGCGTCATCGCGTCTTGCGAAAGGGATTCAATGTCAGAACGCGGGATTTGCAGTTGGTCCAACGATTGGGCCAAGCCAGCCTGATCAAGCCAGGTTTCAATCATCGCGGCCAAGTGCTGAGGGGCATCAGAATGTGAGACTCTGGTCGTAGAAGAGTTTTGGTCCAAGTCATTCACCAAGTCGCTGTACCAGGCACCATGACCTTCCTGGTTCAGAATCGAACCGTTCAAACGCACCACCGCGGGAAGCATCAATCCGACGGCTTGCCCGTGCGTAATGTTGTAGCGAGCGGTAAGAGGGTTGGCAGTCGCGTGCGCAGCACCCAGCATCGAATTTTCGATCGCCATTCCGGCAAAGCAAGCACCGAGTTGCATCTCGCTTCGCGCATCAAGGTCATTGGGCTCGGAAAGCACCCTTGAAAAACTATTCGCCAACAGCCCAAAAGCTCGGCGACTGTACGTGGTCGAAATCGCATTTCGTCGAAGCGTGACTTGAGTTTCAATCGCATGCGACAGCGCATCGATACCGGTCAGAGCGGTCACTTGATGAGGTTGGGTCAGCGTCAGTTGCGGATCCAAAATTGCGATTCGACAGGCCGCACGCGGGTCACCGCACGGCATTTTCACATGCGTTTCTGCATCGCTGATTAAGGCAAAGGATTGTGCCTCGCTGCCTGTGCCTGATGTGGTCGGGATCGCGATCATCGGCAGCAGGTCGCAAGTCGCTTTACCAACGCCGTGATAATCGTGAATGCGTCCACCGCACGAATAAACGAAGTTGATTCCTTTACAGCAATCCATGCTGCTGCCACCACCAAGCCCCACCAATAAATCAGGTTTGACCTCGGCTGCCTTACGCACGCCGGCATCGACCATGGCCGAAGTTGGGTTTTCAGCGAAGTCGTGGAAAGACTCGACACGCAAACCAGCGTCTTGAAGTGATTTAATGGCGGCGGCATCGTGACCAGCCTCCATGATTCCACGATCGCTAACGACCAGAACGCAGGCCGACCTAAGCTCGGCGGCCAACTCGCCAACTCGTTCAATGCTGCCACCGCCGAAAACGAATCGGGTTCGCGATTGAAAATCAAAGGGCTGGATCGTCAAGACGGCAGTTCTCCGGCGCAGGATGATGGACTTCAGATGATTCGGATACTGTAAGCCGCATCCCACCATGAAACATCCTGATGATGTACAAAAGTGGCACCGTTTTGTTAAGCCGCGTGGGCATCGTAGGCAGACCTACTGAACGCGAGGCAGGTAGAAATCGACTTGGTCTTCTTGGAAGATTCGATACTTTACGCCGTGCTTCCAAAGTTGAAAGTAGGGTTCAAAAGGATCGTCCATGCCGGCGGCCTGTGAGTACATCGGCCACATCAGATGATCGCGTAACAGAGGGTCACAGGCGATAAAGTAGTAAGCCGGTCGCAATGCCTTCGCAATCCCGCTGACATCCAACCGCGTCACAAGCGATGGCACATCCTCTTGCATCATTCGCAAAAACGCGGTCTTTTCGTCATCGGATCGGGGGTGTTTTGGCGGCAAGCCTTCCAATACCCGTATTCGTGGATTGGATTCAAGCACCGTGGCCGTTTCGGCATCACCGACCGTGGTCGCAAGTTCGGCTAGGTTACCAAGCAGTTCGCGGGCAAGTCGTTCGACAAGTTCAGGATCGATCGGTGCAGGATTGCGAACAACGAAGTAGGCATCTTTCCCACCGCCCGGACGATAATGGTTCCCCGCAACGTCGAAAAGCTGCGTCAAACGATCGTCGAGCCCCTCGGCAACGACGTCGCTAGAATCATTGCGGTTGAATAGTTCAAGGCCGGCAAACAACCGGCTTTCCTTGATTCCGTCAGGCCGAAAAGACTGGAAAAAGCCGATCAAGGAATCGGCGTCGACCGATTCCTCGGGATGAGTTCCCGCACGGCCATGCAGTTGCAGAATGAGTTGTTCGGTGTCCATTTTTGTCTCAACACACGGTTCGTTTTGATCATCCGACATGTACTAACCTTAACCGAACGAAATCAAACGAATAAAAAAGTGGGGTGATCTTGACCCTGGGCACCGTAAGCAGGTTAGAGGCATGTCAACTGATTGCGATGACGCACCCGAACCGAGTTCATCTAAAGGGATTTCGACTGGGTTCACAGTCTAGCAAATGATCACTTCAACAACTTGCGTCCGTGATGAAGGCGAACCGAATTGATCCAGCCAAATGCATCTTGCTGACTTTTCACCAAGTGCAGGATCGAAGACGTCGAAACCGACCAATGCTTAGCAACCAAGCTCGGTTGTCCACCGGTCGCATGCAGATCATTTAGCAACAGCGCCAACACGGCAGGCTTGTCAGCATTGGCGTCGTTCAGTTTTAGTCGAGTTCCCTGATAAGAGTCGCGGAACTTTTGCTCAACAGGATCCGTTGCCGTTGCCGACGTCATCGTCGATTGGGTTCGGACCTGGATCGCCAACCGGTAACGCAGTCTTGTCGCGGCGACGATTCGGTTGTCGGCTTGGCTGCGGCGCTCGGTTGCCTCGACCGAGACACCCGTGGGTTCGTGCAGCAAGAAAACGCCGCTGCTGGTTTTGTTGCGATGCTGCCCACCGGGACCACTGCGTCGCTGGAAACGATTTTGTGTTTGACTCAGTATTGCTTCGATTGACTCGACCGCCGGGTGAGGCGACGGCACGACGACGACCGGCATCAGCGCATCGATGCTGGGCATGATCGCGCGATGGCTGTGATCCGATTCGGTCAAGTCAGCAACTCGGTAAGAAAAACAATGACGTCTTCGCCAATCGATCGAGACGGAAGTCTGATCACCGCCTTGCAAGGTCCACCAATTCTAGACAGAAAGTTTGAATCACGTGAGTCATCGTTGGTCGGTTCGCACAGCACTTCAATCATGGCAGCATCATTGCTGGACGTCGAATCGGTTTGGTGGGTCAAGGCTGGCGAAATCGATAAGACGCGATAGCTGCAAACGTGAGTTGACGATTGTAATTCGTGTCCACGGACGATCATGCCCACCGACACGCTCTCGCGGTGCTTTGCATTGACCCGCAACACGATGCAAACTTGTTGGTCGGCAGCGATCCGGCACCAGGGATCACCTTTGTCGCTACGCATTCCTAAACGATCTGACAGATTGGGCACGTTTCCCCATCCAGCATTGCCATTGGATTCATTCCTCGACCACGTCGGCAGGACGATGCCCGAAACTGGGGCGGAGGACGATAGATGGGATCGATGTCGGTTGAGCGAAACCAAGTTTGCTTGCAGAGCCGATTCGACTGCTTCGAGTGAATCAAGTTGCTTGGACGAATGAGAATCATCCAGTGTTTGTCGTCTTGCGGTTCGAGTTCGATAGGACGCCACTTTTAATTGTCCAGAGATCGCTACGGACTGAATGGCAAGTTGGTGGTCGCGAACACGTGCTAATTCTTGGCCGACCACGACGGTCTGTCCAATGTCAAAATGAACCGATTCGATGACTCCATTCGCACCCAAAAACACCTCTGTTGCATTGGCTGCGTCAACGAATCCATGGGCGGTTGTGTGGCGCGGTATCGGAATTAGCAAAACGATCCCAAGCAGCAACATCGACACGCCGGCAGCCATCATTTTCCTGGCGAATGACCGCTGACGGTTGTTTGCCGATCGCTTGATCGCCTTGACGGTCATGGCAAACGCCAAACCAAGAATCCCGACTGCGGCGATCAGCTTGATGCCCACCGAATCCGCGAAGACTAAAACGGCCGCGGCGATGGTGATCAAAATCAGATAGCGGTAAACCGAAGACGCCAGGTAATAGATCACCAATCCGACGGTTCGGCGGTTCAGCATCGATGAAACGGCCCCCGGCTTTCGGCTAACGATTCGTTGAATCGCATTTGCAAACGCATTGCGTGATTCCGATCGCAGGTTGACGCTGCCAACCAAATCCGAAAGAACGTAATAGCCATCGTATCGCATCAGCGGGTTTGCATTGAACAGAAGCGTACTGACGCTGCAGACGATCATCACATTCATGGCATGCAGCCGCGCGGGACCGTCATCAGCCAATGCCCAAACGAATGTTGCCAGTGTCGCCAGGATTCCTTCGACATACATCCCGGCCAACATGACTGCAGCGCGGTCGGTTGCGCGGGGGTGACGCCAAAGCTGGGTGACGTCGCAGAACGGACAAGGGACTCCGCAGAAAAAGATCAATCCAAGATTGCCGCATCGGACGCCCGTGCGGCGGCAAGCGATCGCATGCCCGAGTTCGTGCAGCAACTTGGTGCCCACAAAAATGCTTCCCAAAACCCACGCACCCGAAGATGAAAAGTATCTGGGCATCTCTCCGATCGTTCCCGCGATTTCACGATACTGTGATAACGCAAACATCGCGGCCGCAATCATCATGGTGACCCAGAACCTGACTGCTGGTGCAGCAAAGATCCAATCAGAACTTGCCGACAAATGTCGGGCAATGAAATCGACATTAAACAGTGGGATGCGGATCGCCAAGAGCGACGCTATCCCTAGCCGCTGTTTCTGGCTGTTGCTGTTGCTGTTGCTTTGACTTTGACTGGGGCTACGTCGTGTCCAACCAGCAGCCGTGGCTTGTTGCCAAGCTTGACGATTCGCTTTTCCGCTGACAAGCAAATCCCAAAGATGATTTGGGATTCGTGCAAAGCGTCCACCAATGTCGTCGATCACAATCCTCGCCGATCGGTCGCCGTGATCGATGCTGACACCGCCAAGGTCGGCGCGCAAACGTGTGTTTGCTTCGCTTTCGCTAGATGGATTGCCGGGCAATGATGAGTGTTCGGTTCGCATCAGACTATTAAAATCTCTTGGCGTTGCTTTTCCGAGCGATTGAGTTTTCGGGAACGTAGACCTTCATTTGGACGCTGGTTCCTGGGACCAGCAACCAGTTTTCTTGCGAGGGATGAGTTTTCCGCGATCCAGATCTTTCGTTTTTGATTTCAGCGTGAAGCCGATACCGACCGCCGGGCAAGGCTTGCGGATCCACCGACAGCACGGTGCCGCTTAGCGAGCGTCTTGTTCCATCAACGTCGTCGACCCAATGAACGCTGATCGGTAAGCCTTTGCAATGACGCGGCGAAACGAGATCGCTGCGGACCAGTGCATGAAGATGCAATCGGTTCATCTGTCCAATCTTGGCGATCGATTTCCCTTTTTCAATCCACTCACCTTTCTGTTTGGTGACCTCCAAAACGACGCCATCGATGGGGCTTTGTGCGTGCAGGTTTTTCAGTTGGTCATCGATCACTGACACATCGGCTTGTCGCAATTGCAATTCCAAACGCGCGCGGCTGCTACGCTTTTTCGCTTGGGCCACTTCCAATTCGCCACGCTGAACAGCCAGCCTCATTCGTCGCATTTGCGTCAACGGGATCGCACCGCGAACGTCGTTTTGAATCGAGCGGCTGTTGTCCAGTTCTGCCTCGGCCTCCGCCAGGGCAACTTCGGCGTAGCGGATTTCGACATCGTCTTCGGCCTCTTCTTTTGCGGACGTGACCCGCAATTCGGCGGCCCGACGTCGAATAAGAAGGCTCTGGTCATCCAGTCGCGCAATCGGACTACCGTTGGTGACTTGGTCGTTCCGCTGGATCGCGATGTTTGCGATTCGCCCGGTTTCCAACGCGGGAACTTCAATCTCAGACCCGAACCGAACCACGCATTCTTCGACTTCGATTTCGCCACCGTGGTTGCCTGCGGTTGCGTTTTCGCTCGAACTTCGAAGTTCGTTTTCTGCAGCACTGGACACCGTAGCAATGGAGATTGGGCAACTGATTGCGATCAGTATCAGTGTCATTTGAATCGTTGTTTTCGCGATGTTCATGCGATTCTTTGTTGGATTGAATTTCAAAATGACGTGCTTTCATCGTCGTCGGAAAAACGCCAATGCAACGCGAGGTGGTTGCGGATGTCGCGGTAGAGATCACCCAACAACAGATCGCCCAGTGGAACGGATCCGCAGTCGAAGTAGACACGTGCTGGTGCGCCAATCCTTGACGCTTGCGCAGAAACGGTCGTCGGCGAAGGTGCAATGTCGTTTACAGCCAGCGTGAGTGTGACGGCGGTAGTGACGGCGTCACCGCTTGTGGCTTGATTGATTTGGCGTGTTGGACCAAACTGCCAATCACTGGCAACGCTAGATACACCAGGCGCATCATCGATCGTGATTTGGGCGGACAACTTGTTTGCCTGATCAGCCTGGCGGACGCGTTGAATTCGAGCTTGGGAAACTTCAGCGTCAACCAACCATGCGGAGTCATGCGAAACGACCTGCAGCAGTGAATCGCCGCGACTGACGGGGCGGCCACCGAGCCGTTTTGTGATCTGCCATGCATCAATCACTCCATCCCGGTCGCTTCGAATCGTCAAAGAGTCTTTGGTTTGGCGTAGCAGCATCAATTGCTGATTCACCGATGCGATTTCTTCGTCGACGACACTGCGTTGACCTTGGATCTTTTCAAAACTGTCGAAGTCACTGGCCGATGAATCCACCATGTCTTCGGTTAGACGCATCTTTTGTTCGGCCAGCACCGCGCGGCGACCCACAAGCGTCGTGATTTGCTGATCCAAATTTGAATCAGACAACGTCATCAGGACATCACCGGCGCGAACGTGCTGTCCGTGTTCGACTTGGATGGTTTCGACGACTGCGTCGCTGATCGCGCAGATCGCTTGAGTATCTCGGGCACGCAGGGTCGCATTTGCTTCGATCGTTTTGGGAACCGGAACGATCATCACCAACGCGATTGCCGCTGCGATGATGGCAAACGATGTGACACGCTTCGCCGTATGCAGCGCCAGGTGGCGATCTGTTGACGGATGCCGAATCAAACGCACCAGCGACGGTTGCCGGTTGTGATCGATCTGTTGAATCATTCGCAGGGTCTGGCCGACGGTGCGAAGGAGTTCTCTTTTTTCAAATTCTTGAAGTGCGTCTTGTTTTGGATTGTTTTGCTTTGCAGCAAGGCGAAAGCCCGTTACTCGAAAGCCATGGTCGCGTTGTTTTGATTCAGAACCGATTCCGGAGGCAGCGAAAACTGGTGCGAGCGATGCCGCGTTTTCTTCATCGGTCGAGATCCATGCCGCTCCGGTGTTATCGAGTGTCACCGCAGCGACCGTTCGGATTTGCTGGGCGGATTCCGAGTAATGGTCGATCGTTTCAACGTGACTGACTGCGATGACTTGCGACTTGGGCTTTCCGCTGATGCGGCTGATTGCGACACGATCTAGTTGAAAGATTTCGGCTAATTCATCAACGACTAAGGTTGCAACTTTTTCGCTGCGATCAAGTTCGTGGATGTTCGCGATGAGTTGGTCACACTTTTCGGCAAGTGATTGTTGCCTGAGAAGCGTTCGCAATTGTTCGGCACGAAAGAACTCACCCGCCAGATCGGCTACTTGGCAAACGAATCGAAGGTAGCCACGCTGCGCCACGATTCCGCCGCCGGGCTCTAGGAAGACTTCGATCACGCGCCGTGAGAATGATGGGTTGCCAGATGGGTTGCCAGATGTATTGACTGATATATTGCCTGGGGCATCGATCGGAACCAGAGCCGCGGGCACTGATGTTGGATTTGCCGGAACATCGGGTTCGGTCACATCGGGAGTCGATGGAACCACTGCGGGTTCCCCATCACCAGCGATGGTCGCCAGCAGGGATTGGTGAGCCGACCAGGCCGGCGAAGGGATTGAATCAGCAGCTCGGTTTGTTTGGTCGTCGATGTCGCGATCGGTCACGCTTCCCAATCTGGCAATCGGCCGGAACGCGTCGGAGGAAGATTCACTCGACTGCTTTGGCAACGATTCCCAGATCACGATTCCTTCGGCCGACATCGCTCGGAGGGTTCGGTCGCAAAGAATTGACACGAACTTTGCGGTTGGAATCTCGTCTCGTGCCGCGGCCGCCAGCTCTCGCAACATTTGAGCGATCTCTCGCTTGGTTTGTTGCAACAGCGGGTCGCCTGATGAGTTACCTGCTGAGTTACCTGTGGGCGTACGTCCAGCGGGTCCGCGGTTGGTATCGGTCGCGGAGTCGAAAATGAACGGCTGGCTTGTTGATGAGCCTGGCAAGAAATCCGCGTGAATTTAAGAGTGCATAAAAGCGATGGAAGATCTTCTGAGGGACTCGATTCAATATCACGTTGGCGGTCTTGGCGGCAAGTCAAACTGAGGGTGCAGGCATCCAATTCGGCAGGTTTTTGTAGGCCGTAGCGAGTGAAGCGAGTTACGGCATCTTTCGCAGCACTGCCGTAACTCGCTTCACTCGCTAGGGCCTACTTTTGGACTTTTGGCCGATTTGCGGGCCTGCAACCGCAAACTGAAATTTGTGGTTTCTAACCTTGACACCCTTGCCCAGCAATTTCTACGGTCGGGCTGAAACGAGTACGTTTTCTGATTGGAAGGCAGGCAGGGATGCTAAGCGACAATATAAAAGACACAAAAAATCAAGCTACGAAGAATGCCCGCGTGAGACATGTCGACGCGGGACATGTCGACGCGGGATGCAGGGCCACACATCTGTCGATGTTGACTGCGGTCACGATCACGACACTGCTTTGGTGTGGATGCCGAAGTGTGCCGGGGCTGAACCGATTCGTACGCTCAAGCGAGCCCTCGGCGGATGTCTTAGCAGGCACTGGACCGAGCGCGACTTATCCTGCGCCGCCAAGCGTTTCGGCGACGCCACAAGCCATTGCATCCATTGCTGGCGGCACGAAAGCACCGTCCGCAGGTTCTGTTCCATCAATCGGCGGACCATCGAACAGTGTTCCATCGATGGGGCCGAATCCTTCGCCTAAAACAGCTCAAGTCGCTGGAGTTGACGTCTCGCCCGGCTACGCCACGCCGGCAACCAACTACGCGGCCGCGAACGCCAACGGTGTTTACAGCAAGCCGCGGAGCAACGTTAGCGGTGCGGCAAAGCCTTCGCCCTACACGTTTGGAAGCAAAACATTTACGCCTAAAACGGCTCCCGAGACTTCTCCCGTGTTGCCGGTCACCAATCATGGCAGCACTGGCGATAGCGTCTACGCCAAGTCAAGCTTTGGCTTGCCAGCAACGACAGCGGGGATGGGGAATCCAGCTCCAGCAGGAACTGGGCCGGTCGCTGGCGGCAACTACACGGCTCCGCCAAGCGTGACCTCACCGACTTCCCCTGGTTCCACTTCGATCGCCAGCGGCAAGAAGTCCGGCAGCGGGTTCACTCTGCCGACCAATGTTCCGGTGACCAACGCTCCGGCAACCAATATGGCGGCAACCAATATGGCGGCAACCAATGTTGGGCCGACCAATTTACCGGCAACCGCGACTGCTTCCATCACGCCGCCCGCCGCAGCGCCAAGCAAGTCGGCCGGTTCGGCGACGCCCTTCGGAATGCCAAGTTCAGATAATGCGGCCGCGCCGGCAGCGGTTTATTCGACCGCCAATTCCTCAGGCAGTTTGACGACCAGTCCGACGCCGACCAAGCAAGGCAGTTACATGCCCGGCAGTACCGGTAAGAGCAGCATCTATCCAGCGAACAGTCAAGAAACGCCTGCAACTTCCGGAACATTTTTCCGGTAGTGCTTTCTAGCCGGCCAGCGTTTCGATTCTTCGCGTTTCGCTGACCAGTTTTAGGGCGTAATAGGTTCCAATCGCCGCTGCCACGCCGAATGCGTCCGCGATAAAGTCCTGGTAATCCGGGACTCGACCGGGAACCAAGCTTTGCGTGATCTCGTCCACCGCGGCGTAGATCAAGCAAACGATCGCGATTATCCCAAATCGCTTGACGTAGTTTCGCGAATTGGTCACATAGCAAAGCAGAATCGCCAACCCAAAGAAGGCGAGGAAATGCTTGCTCTTGTCATGCATCTTCGGTGAAAAATCCATCACACTGGGCAAGTGCGTGCCCGTGAAGATCGCAATCCAATAGACCGCTAAACAGAGAATCGCCAGACGGATCCCAAAAACATTGAATCGTGTGACAGGTCGCATTTAAAAAGGCTTGCGTTTAAGTTGGGTTCAGGTGTGGCTTTCGGAACTGTCCCGAAATGACTTCATGAGATTCGATTCCCCAAATCCCAACCCGAACGCGTAAGCGAGGGATTTACACGTCAAACGAGATCCCTCGCTTACGCGTTCGGGTTGGGAAATCGGGAACTTAATTCAGGACAGTTTCTTTCTTGCCGATCTCGCCGTACTTTACCTAGATTGAAATCGAATTGAAGGGGATCCCAGCGTGAATGGTTTTGCCAATACGCGGTCGTTTTTTCCTTTTTTTGCCTCGATTCAGGCTTCCTGAGACTGGAAGCTGACCGTCCTTCTAAGCATCCCGAAACGACCTTGATTGCTAGCAAGCTTGACTGGGAACGACATCCAAGGAAAAGGCCATCCGTTGAACGAACTAGATATCCAGCGACCACTTGCACTCGATTTTGATCAGCACTGGATGCAGCGAGCGCTCGAAATGGCGATGCAGGCTGAGGTGGCCGAGGAGGTTCCGGTGGGAGCAATCATCGTGCGAGATGGAATGGCGATCGCCGCCGCTCGCAACGAACGCGAAGCCCTGAAAGACCCGACGGCACATGCGGAAATGATCGCGATCACTCAGGCGGCGGCGGCAATGGAGGATTGGCGTTTGGAACAATGCACGCTGTACGTCACTTTGGAGCCTTGCATCATGTGTGCGGGCGCGATTTTGCAATCGCGAATTCCCAGGGTCGTTTTTGGTGCTCACGATCCCAAAGGAGGAGCGGTCGGCAGTTTGTACCAGGTTTTGGAAGATTCCCGGCTGAACCACCGATGTGATGTTGCGTCAGGTGTGATGGGCGACGCCTGCGGCCAAATCCTGACGCGGTTTTTCGCTGAACGTCGGCGATTGGGTAAGAAATAAAGGTAGGCCGTCGCGAGTGGAGCGAGTTACGGCGTTACGCGCCCGAGGAACGACGCATAACTTTAACGGTTAGTGAATGATTGACGTTCTTGCGGCTTCTCCGTTTTTTGCGGTTTCTTTCGGTAAAGAAGCTAAGCCTTCTGGCTAGACCTAGCCGATACTATCAACACAACCGGACTCGGACTGTCCCGCTACGCCTATGAATTGGCGTGCAGGTGTCCCGGTCGTGGTAGCAGGGCTGTCAGGCCCGAAACAGGTCTCTGAGCATCGTTCGCTCGGATGAATCATCAACTGCAAGACGGTGGAACAAGCGATGTCGGTACGGAAACTGACGGCAGGTGTGCTCACAATCCTAGCAATGCTGGGCTCGATCGCCGGTGTAAGCGCACAAGAACATTTTAATAATCTGCCACCGGCGGATCCTTTCGCATTCGACCCCGACTTTCGTTGGTTCGAGCCGGTCTACAACATGGACTTGGCGGACATGAAAGCCAAGCACAGGGCACCGACCGGTTGGTTCGGCACCTACGATCGGCTTAGCTTGTACGGTTCGCGTCCCGAAACAAACGACTCGCAATCCGCAGAAACCAAGTTAGATAACGGCTGGGGACATCGCTACGAAGTCGGTTATATGACGCCGGAGAAAAGCGGTTGGACGTTCAATTGGACTGAAATGGGTGTGTCGGAGGGAAACTATATCCGGCACGAAGCGGCGAACCGCGTCAACGAAAACGCAATCGTTTCAAATGTCCAACAGGATTCATTTCCATTCGAGACCAATGTTCCCGGCACGAATTACCGCTTCTTTGACGTCGGCGACAGCACGAACATTTTTAACTACGACAGCTACGAACTAAACCGAACTTGGCGAATGGAACCGTATCATTACGGCGGTATCCTTGAACCGATGATTGGCGTTCGATGGATGCGGATCGATGACATCAGCCTTTCGACACGCCTGAATACCGATGGAGACTTGACCGGTGCCGGTGTGATCGGCGACCTGCCCGGTTTCGACCAGTTGTTGTCTGATCAATCGATCACTGAAAACGAAATGTTCGGTGGTCAAATTGGGTTTCGATACTTCAAGTACCGTGATCGCTTCACCTACTCAGCCGACTTTCGAGTGTTTTCCGGCGGTAATTGGCAGTGCTCAACATCCTTTTCAGATGAATTGTTGATCGATTACGGCGGTACACCGGTTGGCGAAGGAGACGATGTTGTCGGCGTGCAACGTGACCGCACCGCAACCACCTACGAACGCAACGAAGACATCTTTGTTGGTTTCGATGTGCGAGGCGAGCTCGGTTATCAGTTGACGAAAATGGTTTCCATCCGAGCGGGTTTCCAAATCATCGATATCGGTACCGGGCTTTGGCGTGGTGGCTCTCAACAAGGGCGGATCACCGGTGGCGATATGGATCAAGACTTGTTCATGGTCGGCGGAACCTTCGGTCTTTCATTGAATCACTAAACGACTGGTCCAAAACCACCAACGAAAAAACGCATGGTCGGACAAATGTCCAACCATGCGTTTTTTCGTGATCGCATAAATGCGTTTTGCTTAGCTCTTGATCTCGAGCGAACGAAGTTCTTCCAGTTCGACATTCAAGCGATGACGAAGAGGACTTTCGGGACGAAGCTCCACTTCGAGTAGTTCTTCGGCTTTCTCGAACACCTCTTCGGTGCGTTCGGACGTGTTCATCAATTCACGGAACATCGTTTCAACAGTGGACTCGGTAAGCAAATCAAACTCCTTCAAATATGGGCGCTATGGACGGGCTAACCTAAGTTTAGAATAGCTATCTGGAACCGCAAGGGCTAAAGCGCTTACCACTTAGAAACTGTCACGAAACAACTTCGCAATTTCCCAACCCGAATGCGTAAGGAACTGTCCCGAAATAACTTCCTGGTTTTCCCGTAGCTGATCCCGCCAGGGTTCAGTTCACTACTAGCTGTACCCGACTGAACCCTGGCGGGCCCAGCTACGAAAGACTTCGCCAAATACGGAACTTGTTTCAGGACAGTTCCTAACCCGGATATTGCATCCGTAGATTTTATAGCGGCCGGATTTTGGCTTGCGGTAGCTTTGGGTTGAAGCCGGGCGATTTGGATAGAATTTTGCGATGCGGTTGCACAACGCCCCTTACCCCGCTGGCCGATTTCGCCATCAAGTTGATGCGTTCGCGACGCGATCGGGCGCGCTAGTCACTGCCGCAAAGACGACCGAGCACCGCGTGGTACACCGGGCGATAAGCGTAGGTCTCCGAGAGATGAAACATCACCCGGCGGACACTGCTGACCACGCGAGCAGAGATCTTCAGCAACCGCAAGCGAATCGTATCGACTCGCCAACGCGATGCCCCGGTTCCACTCAAGCCGATCCGCCGAAGACCGTCGACCAGAACGTAAGCAAACGATGAAAGAAGAAGCCGAAACTGATTAGCCACAAACTTGCTGCAACTGGTGCGGTCGGAAAACAAAAACAACTGTTGCTCCTTGATCCGATTCTCCATCTCACCGCGAATGCAGTAACGTTCGGCGTAGAACTTCTCCGGGTCCAAGCATGGCGAACACGCCTGGGTAGCCGTCGCCGCCGGACCGCAAAACAGTTCCGGAAGATTCGTCACGACGAACCGCTGATTACGTCCTTTGTTGCCGTGCTCGCTTTTGCCGACGATCCAGCGCGTCGTCTTCCATCGCTTCGCCCGATACTTGATCCAGCGAAAATGACGGGCCGTTTTCCCGGTGCGTTTGTACTCGCAATGAGAGGCGATGCTTTCATACACCATGTCCTGTTTGATGCGGGAATTCACGCCAAAACCCAGCACATAGCCGACGTCGTTTCGTTCACACCAACGCATCAGATTCGGCTTGGAAAAATCGGTGTCTCCGCGAACGATGATCTTCACATCAGGAAAACGCTGCCGGATCGCACCCACGAGAAGTTTGATAATCGGTCGAACATGTTTCGCTCCGCCATCTCCGCTGCTTCGCAAGTACGAGACAAGAAGCTGGTCGCCGCAAAAGACGTATAGGGGCAGGAAGCAATAGCGATCGTAGTAACCGTTGAAGAATCGTTTCTCTTGTTCGCCATGAACCGGGTCGTCAGTGGAATCAATATCAAGAACGATTTCGTCGGGAGCCTCGTCGTAACTGTCCAGGAAAGTTTGGACGAGAATCTCATGCAGCTCGAAGCAGGTTCTTTTGTCGATGCGATTTTCCAATCTTGAGATTGTCGATGGACTCGCCAGCGGGATGTAGTCGTCATCGCCGGGGGACTGATCAAGACTTCTTTGTGCAGCGACGTGAAAAGCGGGATCGTCTCTGAGTTGTTGATGATCGTTGGCATCTTCGTAGCCAGCGGCGATGCCAAAGACTCGGCTGGTGAGGATTTCTGCCTGAGTGTGCGTGGTGTAGATCGGATCACGAGGATCGGGGATCACCTGAGCGACCCGATTGATGAGATTGAGCTTCCGATCGACCTCTCGCAGTAGCAGCAGTCCGGCATCGGTGGTGATGGTTCCACCGGTGAAATCGGCGTCGACGGCCTTGCGTCGCAGTCGTTTCAGAGTGGGCTCTTTTGGTTTACGCTGTGTCATTCGCGTCGGGCCTTTGTTTGGGGGTCTTGAGTTGTGTTAAACCCAATGTATTCCCAGGCAAAGGTTCGCGCGAGCCGGCTAAGATTGAATCCGCGGATGCAATATCCGGGCTAAGCGCGGGATCTTGTTTGACGCGGAAATCCCTCGCTTACGCGTTCGGGTTACGATTTTGCTGGCATCCAATCGATTGAAGTTCTTTCGCGGCAATGCTTCAATCAATCAAGGGCAAATCAGCTTTCGGCAACCGCGACTTCGACTGGGTCAAAACGAAGTTCCGCCAAATGCGCTGCCGTGCGACGAACCGTCAATCGAATTTGTTCTTCGGTGTGATCGCAGGTGATGAAGAATCGCAATCGAGCAGCGCTTTCATCAACGGCCGGATACAAAATTGGCTGCACGTTGATTCCGTCCGCCTTCAAACGATTGGACAACCGCAAGGCAACCATCGAATTGCCGGTGATCACGGGAACGACCGGCGTCTGGCCGCTGTCGCCGGTATCCAAGCCTTCTTCTTTGCACAGTGAGAGAAACAGACTGCTGCGATCTCGCAATCGTTCGACTCGATCGGGTTCTCGTTCCAACGTTTCGATCGCAGCCAAAGCAGCCGCCACCTGGGCGGGTGGCATCCCCACGCTGAAAACAAAACCAGGTGCGGTGTAGCGAAGTAGTTCAATCAGTGCGTCACTTCCGGCGATGTACCCACCGCACGAGGCACCCGACTTGCTAAGCGTGCCCATCCAGATATCGACGTCGCGAGCGTCAAAGCCAAAATGCTCGGCCATGCCGCGACCGTTTTCGCCCATCGTGCCAAAGCTGTGAGCTTCATCAACCATCAACATCGCGTGGTGACGTTTTTTGACTTCGATGAACTTAGGCACGTCAGAGAAATCCCCGTCCATGCTGTAAACACCTTCGATCGCAACCAACACTCGGCGATACTTTGACCGAACTTCGCTGAGTAACCGATCGAGTGCTTCGTAATCGTTGTGCGCGAACGGACGCCGACGAGCGCCGGACAGCAATGCACCTTGCACGATTGAGTTGTGCGCCAAAGCATCGTGAACGATCAAATCGCCTTCGCCAACCAAGTGTCCGATCGTCGTTTCGTTGGTTGCGTGACCGCCCACCATCAGGATCGAGTTGTCGACTCCAATCCACTTGGCGATCTTACGTTCCAATTGCCCGTGAATCGGTTTTTCACCGGACACCAAGCGGCTGGCCGAAACACTGGTGCCATACTTGTTGACGGCATCGGCGGCCGCTTTGGAAACATCCGGATGTCCGCTCAGGCCAAGGTAGTTGTAGCTGGCGAAGCTGATGTATTCTTTCCCGTCGACCATGGTTCGATCATTGACGATCGCATCGTGAACGGTGAAGTAAGGATTGGGAACTCCGGTCATCATCATCTGCTGCATCGTCGTCTTTAAACGGCGATACTCTGCGAACTGTTCCACGCTGTCTTCGGGTTCAACATCTGGTGCGACGGCACCGTTACGTGATGCAACGCCATTGGCTTCGGCGGACGAACTGTCGCCATCCAAGTCACCGAGAGTTCCGTCTAGGAATGCTTCGGCGCGAGCTTCGCTGCCCGGGGCAAGGTAACGTTCAACCGCCATTGCGGTTTGTGCAATGGTTTCAATTTCGTCCAGCACCTGTTCAGGAAACCGGCCGCCAAAGGTTCGTTCAAGTTTGCGAGCGATCTCCAGTCTTTCCAGGCTATCAAGCCCCAGGTCCAAAACGATGTTCGTGTCGTAATCCAAGACCGCAGCACGCTCGCCTGCGACCAACCGAACTTGTCGCATGATGACCTTGGCAATCGACTCATTCACATCATCGTGGTTGACCGACGAACCTTGCCCACCGGCTGCCGCAGCTTGCATCATCGTTTGGCCGCCGGCACCAAAACTGGCAGACTGGTTTTCTTCCCAGCGAACCCATTTGGCAACCAACTTTAAATCACCGTCGCGGACCGCGTGCAGGCACGCGTGTCGCTGGATTTTTCCGCTGCTGGTCTTGGGAATGCTGCTGTTACGCACCAGATAAACAGCATCGGGTGGAAGATCATGTTGAGCAGTGACGGCACGGCGGATCGCTTGAATCTCTGCGTCCCAATCCAGGTCTCGTCGTCGAACGGCTTCGGCGACGATCACCAATTGTTCTCGCCCATCGTGTTCCATCGCGACCGCGCCCACGCTGCCCGCTTGAACCACTTCGCTTGCGGCTTCGACGGTTTCTTCGATGTCTTGCGGGTAGCGATTGACGCCACGCACAATGATCATGTCTTTCAGTCGGCCTGAAACGAAAAGCTGGCCGCCAAAGAGAAACCCAAGATCGCCAGTCCGCAAGAACGGGCCTTTGCCGCACGAAGTCTTGGCACGGAACGTACGCTCGGTTGCGTCTTTTCGCTGGTAATAACCTTTGCCGACCGATGGGCTGTCGATCCAGATTTCGCCCACTTGGTCGTCATCCAAAATGGCGTGAGTTTCTGGATCGACGATGAT
This sequence comes from Rubripirellula obstinata, assembly GCF_001642955.1. Taxonomy (GTDB): domain Bacteria; phylum Planctomycetota; class Planctomycetia; order Pirellulales; family Pirellulaceae; genus Rubripirellula; species Rubripirellula obstinata. Next base: position 35,589 of record NZ_LWSK01000056.1, read on the forward strand.
TACTTCTTCGCCAGGCAGCACTTCACCGCAGGCCACCATCGCCTTTGCTGATTCATGCCCAACATCAACCGGCCGCACTTTCTTTTTGGCAAGCTGGGATGTGTCAAAGCTCTCGATGATCGGTCTTGGTTCGACGGGACCACCGGTGACGATCAGCGTTGTTTCCGCCATCCCGTAACAGGGCAGCATGGATCCCGAACGGAAGCCACACGGCGCGAATCGATTTGCGAAGGTTTCCAGCGTGCCGGCACGAATCGGTTCAGCACCATTGAACGCGATGTCCCAGGATGACAAATCCAAGTTGGCGAGTTCTTCGTCCAGGATTTTGTCGGCGCAAAGTTGATAAGCAAAGTTGGGCCCGCCGCTGACCGTCACACCGTACTTGCTAATCCCTTGCAGCCAACGCAGTGGTCGTTGCAGGAATGTCATCGGGCTCATCAACACATTGATGCGGCCTAGGTACATTGGCATCAACACGCCACCGACCAAACCCATGTCGTGATAGGTCGGCAACCAGCTCATGCCGACCGTATCGGGGCAGGGGCGAAAGCCATGCATGATCAATTCGCTGTTGGCAATCAAATTCTGGTGCGTCAGCATCACGCCTTTTGGCGATCCGGTGGATCCAGAAGTGTACTGCAACATCGCCAGCGAATCTCCGCTGCGTCGAGGCGCTCTGAGGCCATCGGCATCACGGTGAGCCGGATCGTCGGTGCCTAGCAATTGCAGGCCGATCAAATCGTCGTGGCTTTGGTCGCCACGCAATTGTTCCACGACACCGCCGGTGGACAACGCCCAAGTCGCGCTCGCGTCGACAACGATGCTTCGAATTCGCGACGCCTTGCGATTGCGACGTGGCGGGAACACGGGAACAGCGATCGCACCGATGGCATGGCAAGCAAAAAAGCCAACCACAAAATCCAGACCTGGCGGATACAGCAACAAGACTCGGTCGCCGCTTCGAATGCGACAACGGTTTTGCAGATAGCCCGCTAAGCCGCGAACCTCGGCCAACAATTCCGAATAGGTGAGTTTCTGCTCAACCGACTCGACGTCAGTAAAAACGTACGCAGTCTCGCCGGATCGATGTTCGGCCCAGTGCTCGAGAACTGAGATGAAGTGGTCGCGAGGTGGCGCTTGATTGGAAAAGTGGTGTTGCAGATCCACAGGGCTGGCTACCGCCAATGATGAATGAAAATAAAGGAATGAGAGGGGTTTGGCTAACGTAATAGGGTAACTCGGCCCCAGCGTCTAATCGACCCCAACGATGATTCTGTCGATTGTGCGTTCCGATTACGGAGGTACTTTTCCATGCTTGCCAAGTCGTGCGAACAAGCCCACGTTTTCTGTTTCGACCATTTGGAATGGGCGACCTCAGTACTGGAACCGCGTCCGGTTCGACACACCCAACTTGAATAACCCCGTATTTCCCTATGAATTCCCCAAGATCCGTTACGCTAGCTCTGCCAACTGAGGGGTTTCCGGTCAAGCAATGTTGAAATTTGGTTCGAGAAAAGATTATAACTTGCTGCATAGATTATCGAATAAAACTTGATAAATCGGTGTTCGGTGGTCTGGCGATCCATGCGGCAGTGGGGATGCTGATTTGCGGAGAGGTCGATGTGTGACCCTGATTTTGGACATTGACTGCTCGCAGTTTTCTTTTTCCGATTTTGCCGTTTGTTCTGCTTTATCAATCGCAATTTGTTTCGGAAATACTTTGGCGGACTTCATCAGCAATAGTCGAGAGTTGCATCGTGATGTACTTCAGCACATCGCTGATCACTCGTCGGCCAAAGAATTGGTCGAACCCTTTTGCCACGCGGTCTACGTCAAGGCAGCGGACGGGCGAATTCTGTTGACGAATCGGCTGTACGAGGAACTGTTCGCAGGCGATCGGTCCTCGGTGGGGCGGCTTTGCGAAGCCTTTCTGGACCAATCGATCCTGACGGCGTCGCGGGCGTCAGATGATTTGATTTTGGCTGGTTGTAGCGAGCTTTTCTTTTCGCATGCGGGGCGGGATGCCCAGGGTCGAGCCGTGAAGCTGGAAACGTTTAAGGGATCGTTACTGGGGGCTGGGCATCCGAATTGGGCAATTCTGGGCATCACCAGTCTGCTTGAAATCACCGAGGAAGAGTCGCAGTTGAGGCTCCAGCCGCTCTCCCAAAGTTGGCGTCTTCTCTCTGAGATGAAAAATCGCGAGCAACAAACCGCGGTTCTGATCGCCAAGGGGACTCGGGTCAAGGAGATCGCAGCGATCCTGGGCGTGTCGGAAAAAACCGTTGACAACACGCGAGCAAATGTGCTGGAGAAGTTGTCGCTGGACCAACCGGCAGACCTGATCAAGCTAATGGTTCGAATTCAAGACAACGGCTTCGCGGACTTCGGACTATGATCGTTCTTTTCCATTAGCCTTCCACCTCTTCCGGACCTGTCGTGACCCGCGTTCTGATTACCGCCTTCGAGCCTTACGACCGATGGAAAGAAAACGCCAGTTGGTTGGCGTTGATGGATCTGACTCGTTGGTACGAAGGCCCCGTCGAATTAACGACTCGCCGCTATCCGGTTGATCTTTCGCAGATGAGCCAGCAACTGCGAAAGGACATTCAGCTCGATTACGACATCGCGATCCACGTCGGCCAGTCGCCCGGATCGACGCTGATTAAATTGGAATCAGTAGGTTTGAATGTTCGATCCGATGGATCGCCGTTGATTGAAGATGCGGCCGAAGCTTATCGCTGCCCATTGAAACTGGCCAAGGCGGCTGAGTCTTTGGTCGCGGCGGGGATCCCATGCGAATTATCGCATCACGCCGGAACCTATCTTTGCAACGCGGCTTTGTACCTCAGCCAGCACTATGCAAAGTCGTTTGGAATGAAGACCGAATCAGCGTTTGTGCATCTTCCGCTGACTCCCGCACAAGCCGCCGCCGATCTGGGAACTCGCTTGCCCAGCATGAGCACCGCGATGGCATCCGCGGCGATCGCGTTGTTGATCGATCAGGTTGATCACGTGAATTAGCGATGTAGGTGTCGCCCAACGCCGTGAAGAGTTTTAAACGTTTAACCGCGTGGGCATCGCCCCGCGCGTCGTACGGCTCCGAACACGCGGGGCGATGCCCAACGCGGCTAAACGAACTAATGAACGAGCGGGGAATAAGTGTCGGCTTTCGCAGGGGACGTCGTATTAATTACTGCCGGATTGGTGTCGTCACTCATCCCGAGGGAAGTCGAACAAATCAATGCAAATTGTCGTTGATCGATCCGCGATCACAACGCTGGTGAATAGTCCCGGCGAGGCTGTGATTTTTTGTAAACGACGGAAAACATGGTGTCTGAGATTTCTGTTTTGTTGCCAAAGATCACGATCGAAAGCAATCTCAAGAGCGAGAGCCGTAGTTTTGAATCGAATATTTTTCGTTCGCTCGCACATCATTTTAA
>NZ_LWSK01000057.1 GCF_001642955.1 Rubripirellula obstinata
ACATGGTCAGATTCCTTTCCGACTGAATCGTTTTCAGTTAGGTGTTGGGGGGAATCTGACCTTTTCATTTATGAGGGATTAGCGAAACAGCGGTTTTTGCCGTGCAAAAACTCTTCACGGCGTTGGGCGTCGTCCCTCTCCGAGTCGAGTTCGATCGGCTCGGTCACAAACGCCCCCGGCCAGCCACCGTGCTGTTCAATGACCTCATCAATCTCACCCATCAACCGAATCGTCTCGCGGATGGCGACGACCATCTTCTGGTAGTGCTCAATGTCGTCCTTTGTCAGCTTTCTCCCCGGGCGCGGATTCTTGCCGCCCTTGGCTTGGCGATCTTTGAGCCATTTCTCAAGGGGTTGGTACCCGCCTATCCGAAAACTCCATTCACTTTCGCTAACCGCCTCAAAACCAATTGTCTGCGGCTTGTCGATCCAAATTGTGGTTCCGGTCCAACTCACTTTCTCTACTACACTTCCAACGGCACCACTAAATATTGGTACTTGCTCACTTGAGAATCCTGCACTGTGAAGTTCAAAAAGTTCCAATCCACGTTTTGCCAGTTCTTCAAAAACGGAACCAGTAGACGGAACTGGAATGCGGGGGAAATCTCTCTTCAAGAACTCGTAGAAGCGTTCTCTGTACTGATTTGAATGGAGAATCGCGTAGATGTAGTCAAAGATATTTTGACCCAACGTCCATTGGTCTTGCACTTCGGAGCAGATGTCTTGGAAAAGCCGGAGGATCGCTGATTTGATGTTGAGATGCTTTTCACCATCTTTCAGCAGGGCAGCTTCCTCTTTATTTGGAAAGAGATAGAGAGGGAAAAGCGTGTTCCCACCGCTCCGAAATAAATTGAACTCCGTAAACGCAGTTGTCCCAATGACAACATTCCATTCATCCGTGTCGGCCGCTCCACCCTGTCGCCCCACAGCAATTCCTCGATTTTCTCCACGTAGGAACTGAGTCATAACCTTGGGCTGTGGCTGTCCGATAAACCCTCTTGATTGCCCTGTGTAGTAGGTGAAACGCCTGTCAAACGGACGGTACTGAACCGGAGTTATCAACTTTTTCGACGGGCCCGAACGACGAATATCGGCTTGCGCGTTTGAAACCTTCCAATCCCTTGCATCTTTCCCGAGAGCAAACTCTTCCCTCGCATCTTCTTCACCTAATTCCGCAAATCGTTTAACGGTTTCCCAAACCGCAGCCGAGTCTAGATGAATTGTTAACGAGTCACGAGCTGTCACGCATCCAACGCTTGACTTCAAAAACATATCCTGTATCGGTATACCCGCTTCATATTCGGATCCAGATGAAAGATCCGCTGGTATAAGCAAGAAAAACTTCGCTACCGGATTCAGTTCGGCCCAATGCGTGCTCCTGACACTGGTTGAATTAAGCGTCTTGGATTTCAGATCTTGCGTTCCCCATAGATCGGAATGCTTACGAGTACGAAGCGTCGCTTCCGTTCTTGCCATCAATGAAATCGCAACACCCGGTTCAATATCAAAAACATTTTGATCTAACGAACCATCAGGGCACAATTCCCTTTTCTTCAGGCTTCCGTGAAGATCGTACGCAAAAATCTGATTAAACGTCTCCAGCAAACTCCAACGCATACCGCGAGCGGTCGGGTCATCAATGAAACCATGGTTCGTGATAAAACCAACGATTCCTTGACCCGTGCTGTTCACCGACTGTTCAACAAAACGAATGAATTTCTTGTAGTCATCTTGCAGCCAGTGCTTTCGCTCATTGAGTGGCTTTCCGGCGATGAATTTGTAAGCTTCCACTAATCCGACCGCTCGTTCCGAATTATTTGCCGATATTCCGGCATACGGAGGGTTCCCGACGATGATCGTGAATTTCTGTTCCTTCTTTATTCTGTCAACTCGATGCGACTCGTGCGCGAGAGCGGGAAACCATTTCCCAAGCACTTTTTGAACACGTGAATTGGGTGGTTCGAGTGAGTTTGTCAAATACACTCGCTCTTTCGTCACTGTGGAAGCCGTACCCTGTCTCGGTAAGTTTCAATCCAATTTTCATGTGAGCGATCGCGTACGGGGCCATCATCAATTCGTAGCCATAAACCCGGGGCAAGAGATGCTGGGACACATACTCGTTCCAGGCATCGCGACACTGAGCTTGGTTCTTGCCAGCTTTCTTCCACTTGGCTGTCATCGTTTTGTGGATCACGTCGATGACTTCGACCAAGAAGGTAGCGGTACCGGTGGCGGGGTCGAGGATTTGGACGAACGGGTCGTCGGCGGTCATGCCGTCCGGGATCGTGAGCGGTTGGGGGGATTCGTCGGAGGTGGGTGGGGTGCTGGGACTCACTCGCTTGCGCGTCGAGCTTGTATTGGGTTGGGCGTTGAATCGCTCGACCATTTCACCCCAGGTGGTGGTGTCGGCAAGGCCGTCTTCGAGGCCGAATTCGGTTTGCAGCAGTTCATGCACGCTGCGGACGATATAGGAAACGACCGGTTTGGGCGTGTAGAAAACACCTCGCTGGAAACGAAGTTCGGCGTTGTACGCTTTGAGGAAATCTTCGTAGAAGTGAATGACGGGGTCTTCGTCGCGGCCCATCGCTCCGAATTCTCGGATAACCGAATGAATGTCGGTCTTCTCATCGTTGAGCAAATCGACGACGTCGTTGATGCCAAGCTCGTCGAAGTTCAGCGTGTTTCCTTCACCACCGGCGGACAGGAACGTTGAGAGCATCTCACGCAGGAACGGATTGGTATTCGGGACGAGCTGAACCATCTTGTCGGTGGTGACTTCGCTGCGGCCGTTGTATTTGGGGTCGCCCGCGTAACTGGAGACGGCAGCGGAGAACAGTCCGTAGGTGATCGTTTGCGCGTACATGTCCGCGAAGCTGTCAGGCGTCAGGTCTTGGATCAGCGCTTGCTGGAACGCTCGCAGTAACTTGGTCAGCGGCCCGTTTTCGGTTTCCACCTCGAGAGCTTCGACGGCTTTTTCGTAGATCGCCTTGGCAAGCTCAGCCAACTGCGTCGCCAACTCTTTCGATGTTTTGATGACGTGCCCGTGACGATGCTTGAAGGCACCCGACCACCGTTCTCGCCAAGCCGCCGCGTCGGAGGGATCATCGGGCCAAGTCAGATGGCTGCGGAGTTTCTGGTCGACATCTTCAAGCGTCAGCTTGGTCTGCGTTTCGCCCCAGGCGAGGACTTTCAGAGTCGGCAGGTTGCCGGGTGACGCGTCGGTGAACTGAGCGAACGAAATTTTGCGGCCTTCGCCATCGCCGTACTCGGAAACAAACAGCAAATCACGCATTTGCCAAGACGCCTGATCGGCACTTTGGCTTGACGCCCGCTTTTTGATGACCAACTTGTTGAGCAAGCGGCGCATCGCCACCATTGGCAATCGCTTGGGCTCGAACTTGACGAAGAAGATGCCCCACTGCTGACCGCTGGCCAGCGGTCGGAGTTGCTTGATCGACTGGATCTTCGCGGCAACGGATTTCTCGATGCCAAGTTCTTCGGGGTCCCAGTCAAATGTGACCTCATCGAACTCGAAATCTTCAACGGGCCAATCAAGTTCATCTCGCAAGTAGGCAAGAAGCTGGTCAAACCGTTTGATCTTGCGAAGCGCTTCGGGGGAAGTCGTTGCCACGTCGTTTACCTGCCGTTAGTTTGGTCGCAATGGGGGTGTGTTGTCGGGGCTCACTCGCTTGCGCGTCGAGCTTGTATGTTGTGGCTATACAAGCTCGACGCGCAAGCGAGTGGGTGTTTTCGCGAATTCATGGTGTGGACTAACCGGTGCATCATTGGTCGCGATCTTTCCGATCCTGCGCCTCTGACGCGTACATGATGGCGGCTTCCAACTCTTCTTCAGTATTGAGGTATCGTCGGCTCGCTCCTTCGGTCCAAAACTTCTCGCGATCACTGTATGTTTCTTTCAGATTTCTAGTACACCAAGCCTTGAGTTGATCTCGAACCGTTTCAGGTTTGTAGCCCGGTGCCGTGACGACGACGTGAACGTGATTGGTTCTTGGGTTGGCAACGTGCAGTGGCCAGCCACGAATGTGACAGTGTTTCTGGATGGTTTCTTTGACCGTCGCGCGGTCGGTGACAGACAGGATGAAAGCGGGCTCGGTCATGTCCGCTTCGGCCATGGACCGAAACAATGCGTTGGGAGGTTGGCTCTCAGGTTCGTCGCGTTTCCGCCACCCGCGATCGTCGCCGGGCAGCCATGTTCCATACGTGGTCCAAGTAAGAAAGTAGCCGAGCGGTTCACCGGTGTTGAAGTCTTTGGACATTTTGCATCCAGGTATCGGGGGCGAAAGCAGGTTATACAAGCTCGACGCGCAAGCGAGTGGGTGATTGGGTGGTAAATTTGACGGACGGCGGTTTGATGGTGACTCACTCGCTTGCGCTTCGAGCTTGTATTGTTTTGCGATGTTGTATGGGTCGGCTAATTCAATTCCATCCAGGCCCGCAGAACGGGCTTGACGCCGATGGGAGCTTGGACTTTTTTCAGATAAGCGTTTTTGAGGTGCTTGTCCAGCTTCTCGCGAATTTTGGTCAGGCTGGGCGGATCAAGTTTGCAAACCCGAGGTGTTTCGGCGGTCGAGCGGATGCATTCGACAATCTCGGCCGTGTCGGTGATTATTTTCTCGCTCTTGATATCGTATAAATACCAAGCGGAATCGCCTGCTTCGAGCGTCCACACTGGTTCGCCTGATGCCTTGGATGCCGCATGATCTTCGGCGGGTCGCGCGTAGCAGAAGAAGACGGCCTTGGTCCCTTTGCGGGGATGGCTTTTGCCGCTGAAGATTCGATTCGGGAGCGATCGGATTTGCTCTTCAAGGTCTGGATCGTCTTTGAACATACGTTGCAACTCAATGTGCAACTGTTCGGTCAGGGTCTTGGTCCCCTGGTACTGATCGTTGAAGTTCTTCAGGTCTTCGTAGTCGTCGTCTTCGGTCAACAGCTTGCGTCCCTCGATGCCCAACGTCTTGGAAATGCGGAGCGTCTTCTTGGTCACGGTTCGATACAGGCTGAGCAGTTCGTTGAGTTCATCGGGTGGCAAGAAGTTGTAATAGCTGACCGTTCCGCGAATCTTTTTTTGGTCGGGATGGTCCGTCAAGATTTGGGCTTCGACTTCGGTGTTCATGCGACGGTCGACACGTCCGATTCGCTGCATCAACCGGACGGGGTTCCAATGGATGTCGTAGTTGATTAGCCGCGTCGCGTCTTGCAGATTCAAGCCTTCGGACAATACATCGGTCGAGATCAGCACTCTGGTTTCAGGGAGTCCTGCATCGGCGAGTTCGCCGCTGGTGGTGCCGTTGTAATACGGTGCGAATTGCTGAATCATTCGGCCGCGGCCTTTGGTGTTGACGGCACTGTCGATTTCGTCGACGCCTTCGATGCCGGCCTCGATGAGCTGTTTCTTCAGGTAACGGGCTGTCGTCATGAACTCCGAGAAGATTAATACCTTGTGCTTCTTCAAAACGGAGTCGTTTTTCAACAGCTTGATCAGCGCCGTGAGCTTCTTGTCCTGAGACGGTTTGAACTTTTCCAGCTCTTCGAGGAACGTCGCGATTTGATCGAGATCCAGAAGCGTCTCGTTGATGATCTCGGCAACGTCGTAGAGTTTTCGGTCGACGCGGACGACAGCTTCAAGCAATTCCGGTTCGAGCAAGTCGTCTTCGGCGTCTTCTTCGACATCCGCGAACAACGGTGTGTAGCCGATCAGGTCCGCATGCTGCGATTTCCAACGATCCAATCGGCCTTTCTCGCCTTTCGTTTCGACGTGAACCTCGACCCAGGCAAGCAGTTTCTTCAACAGTGCCCAGCACGACTGACGAAACGCTTCGGCAGAGCTTTCAAATCGTTTCAGGAAGTTCGTCCGGATCAACGCAACAACTTGCTTCTGACGGTTCTCGTCAAATTTGATCGTTTGATCGGAATCCTCGGTGACCTCCTGGCCCGGGGCTGGGTACGCGAGTGGATAGTAGATGGCTAGCGAAAAAAGCGGCTTCTCTTTCTTGAAGGCGTCCTCGACCATCTTCAGCAGCTTGCCGTAGGTTTGCTTGACCGAGTAGGGCACGACCTTGGGCGCACGCGGTTCGGGGAACATGGCGACACCAGCGTCCTCGGTTTGCATGCTTTCGACGACGTAGGCTCGGCTTCGCTGAACCACTAGTTCCTTGAATAGCTCATCTTGGTTCATCACCTCCCCGGCATCTGCCATGTTCAACAGGGCTGGCTCGTCGCCATCGGCCGACACGCTCGCTTCGATTTCTTTCTCTAGCTTGCGGATGTGTCCCGACAGGGAATGAATTCCCAATGGGGCTTCGTTGAAATACGCTGTTTCGCCTCTCGAAAACAGCTCGATCATGTGTTGAAAGTCAACGAGTCTGTTGTTGACCGGGGTCGCCGTCAGCATGAACACGGTTTTGTTACCGATGATGTCATGCAGCCGCCATACCTCGACCGTCGCTGCCCTGGATCGTCGCCCTTGGTTCCCGTGTTGCGAAAATGGTGAGCTTCGTCGATCAGAATGACATCCGCACGATCCGCAACCGAAGTCAGATCCTCCTGCATCGAGTCGCGGAGCAGATCAGTGTGATTGAAGATTTCGAGATTGTTGAATCGCCCGAACAACTCCGGCAAGTATTTCTTCAGGGTAGAGGTCCACACGGCATCGCGAGCAGCCTTGGGAACAAACAAAGCAACCTTCTTGCGATCATGTTTGATCAGCCTTTCGATCAACATCAAGCCCACAAACGTTTTGCCAAGCCCGACGCCATCGCAAAGGAACGCTCCGTTGTGTCGCGACGCACGCTTGAGCAAGCCTTGATAGCCCTCACGCTGATACTGAGCAAGGATTTTGAAGATCTTTGATTCTTGCCGCTCCCATTCGCCGGCGGTGAGTTCGTGTCCGCGAAAAAATTCTTGCAGTGATCTCGCGTAGATTTCAAAAGGCGTGAAATCACGTGTGTGACGCTCGATCGTTTTTAAGATGTCTTCGGAGACGTCTTCGGCGTCTTCCCAATGCTGGTCGTACCATTCCTGCAATACGTTGACCGGCGACCCAGTGACCTGGACGTTTAGCTCGATGTTCTCCGTCAAACCTGGATAGGTGAAGTTGGACGACCCCACCAATCCGAATGATCCAATGACTTCTTGCCTGGCGTGTGTTAGATAGCACTTCGCATGAAATTTGTCTTTGCGATAGACACGGCACTCGATCTTGCCCGACCGGATCGCTTCGACGATAGCGGGCGTGCCGGCTAGAAAGTCGTTTTGCTCCTTCTCTTGTTCAAGGCTGTTGTCCAGACGTTGCTGGACCTGAGCCAACGCCTGCTGAAACGCTTTCTTTGTTCGCCTCGAGACCTCATCACCCATCAGAATGCGGATCTTGTCGACTTTCTGCCACTGATCATCCAGAGCAAGCAAAGATCCGATCTCGAAGTAGCCGGTTGCGATGTCAATCGACTTTGATAGGTCGCACCAGTCTCGCAAATAACGAAGTGCCTTCCAGTCTTCTTCGCTGTTGTCGACGATAAATAGTTCGCTTCCCGTTTGCGAAGTTCGTTTTGGCATGATGAACCGTTCGAGCGTTGGATGCGAAAGTGGCTAGCCAATGATTCGACAAGCCGATATGTTTCCTGTGAAGTGCAAGTAATTTACGTTGGGGCATCCCCGCCAACAAGCAGGCGACCGTCATGCAGTTCGGCAAGCGAATCCGAGAGTTACGAAAGGCGAAGTGTTTAACGCTGCGCGATCTGTCGCAGCGCGTTGGCGTTGGGTTCACTTACCTGTCGAAGATCGAGAACGAGAAGCTCGAAGAAGGCCACCAAGCTTCGGAACAGTTGATCCACAAGCTGGCTGTTGAACTTGACGGCGACGAAGACGAACTTTTGTTGCTGGCCGAGAAGGTTCCGGAGCCGATACGACGGCGAGTGATGGAGAGGCCAGATGTTTTTCATGCGATTGCCAAGTTGGACGACAAGCGGCTCGACCGAATCATGCAGGACTTGGCTCCGAAACGGCGTGCGAAATCAAGCTGATGTTCTCCTCAATCAATCGCGTTCTCAACTGGATCCCCACCATGTTCAAAGATCCTGCCGATTGGTCGCGACGCGCTATCTTTTTCGCGTCGTCGTTTTACGCACTCGTCATCCTTGGCGGTGCGATTTGCTACATGTTCAATCTGTTTGAATTGACCGGGCGAACCATTGCTGATGTCCCGATCGAAATGCTTTGGTTTGGCTCACTCGGTGCGATCACAATTAGCCTGCAAGCGCTGTTCGAGTATCAAGACAACTTGCAAACGAAGTTCAATCTTTGGCACTTGGGTCGCCCGATCATCGGGGCGATTCTGGGCCTGATGTCGTTCCTGATGCTTCGCACGCTGGTTGCCGTCGGGAGTTCCGAAACGATCACGAGCGACATTCCCGAAGGCATCACGCTGTTCCCCTACCGAATCTTGGCGTTCGTTGTCGGATACCGGGAAGCGACCTTTCGGGAGCTAATGAAACGAGTCATCGACGTCATTCTCGGCCCCGGCGATCGTGAGAAAACGGATCCTGAGCCGCAGCAGCCCCAGCGTAGAAACGACGTTGACCAATCAACAGACGCGTCCCAAACTCCGCCTTCATCGACTGGGCAGCCGTGAAGTCCGGTGGACCCTGTCGCCTTGGATTTGCGGGTGCCGAGGCTGAATCCCTCCGGAACAGCCAGTTTGTCAGGCCATTTGGGCGGATTTCCCGGCAAAACATCTTGCCAAGCTGAAACGCGACTTATACTTTAGTTATACCGAGCCGATGGAAGATTTACGACCTCCCGAGATTCCTCCGCGGTATGACGTCCGAATTTGCCTGTCTGCGTTCCGTGATGCCCACGTGATTAAATTATGAGCACGACCGAAACTCCCGACACACCACTCGAGAACACGAACACTTCGCTGATGCGAATGATTCTCTCGTTGCACGGAAACCAGCAGCAAGCGTTCTTCGCTGCGCTGACCGAATGCAGCGACCAGCTTCGGACCAATTCTGAACGGCTGATGGCGATCATCGACGATCCTGAGTCCCTTCCTGGCGACAAGGGCCGCGCGTGGCACACCCTGTTGGATCAGTTTCGCTTGCTGCCGGATACCGAGGGCCGCTATGGCATGGACCTCGCTCAGTCTGAATCAAGTGCCGCGGAGAAATTTCCTGCGCTGCAAACCGAAGTCGAAAAGATGGATTCGCAAGAAGCTCAGTTCGCTGACCGCTTGCGACAAATCATGAAGGATAAGCACATCACCCAAAAACAACTTGCCGAGCGAGTCGAATGTTCGCAACCGGCGATCTCTCAAATGCTTAACCGTAAGTGCCGTCCTCAACGATCGACGCTCGAAAAGATCGCGGTGGCGCTGCAGGTAGATATCCGCGAGTTGTGGCCTGACATCGAAGTCGTTGACTACTTGGATTCGGTGGCTGCGTTTGAGCAGGATGGCCAAGAGATGAGTGAAGCGATGGCGAAGGCACTTCGCGACGATTCGCAACCACGATCAACCATCGAGGGTAAACCGCTGCCATCGTGGAAGGAAAGAGTCCAATCGGATGAGTGAGTTCCAACTCTATGCCGATGCATTCACCGAAGCCGACCGAGGTGACTTGGTCGGCTTTTCTTGTGGTGAATCGAAGTCCGGAAAATTCTGCACCGAGTGGATCATGGGCTCTGGAGCTTTCGACTCGATGAACCGAGGCTCATCGGTGTGGCTGTACCGAATCGAGACCGGCCAAGTCGTTGGCTACGGTTCCGTTGGCCTAGTCAATTGGCGTTGGCCGATGCCTGACGGAAAGTACACGCGATTGTTGTACATTCCCATGCTCGGAATCGACCAGAAATTCCAAGGCCAGCCTCCCGATCCCGATTGGCGTTACTCTCGCCAGATCATGCAGCATCTCGTTACCAACGCGATCCGAATGAATGGTGAACGTAAAAAGCCGGCGGAGTACTTGTTGCTATTGGTCGACCCCACCAACGAAGCCGCGATAAGACTCTATCAACGTTTTGAATTCCAGTTGATTCCGGACGTGACTTATGGCGCAGGCTTGAGCGTTATGAAGCACCGATTGGCGAAATGATTTGCTCGAAATCCGAAAAAACAACGGCTACCAAGATAGTCACGCGCAAGATCAATCAATCCCGATAATCTCGCGGCACTTCGGGTAGTTGGTGCAAGCCCAAAATCGCTTGCCCGCGTGTGCTCCCTTCGCTGCTTTGCGCCCGACCATTGCGGTGTGGCATTTTGGGCAGGAGGGGACGTTTGAATTCGTCGGCAATGGCGGTGCGACTGACATGTTGGATGCGGTGCCGGGTAGAACGCTCGCGATTTGCTGCCCAACTTCGGCGATTGAATAGGTGCGAGCGGCTTTGATGTGCAGGATGGCCAGGCCGGCGGCAGTGAGGGCTTGGTCGAGGAAGGCGTCGCGTTCTTGCCGGTCTTTGCGGTTGTGGCTGGCGTCGTCGAGTTCGATGGCAAGAACCGGCTGCATCGTGCTGGGTTCGCAAAGCAGGAAGTCAATGTGCTTGCTGCTGATCTTGTTTTCGTACGTGCGGCTGTCGTCTCGCCGCGGGACGTACAACACGTCCCACAGTCGCACCTTGTTGTTGATCGAATAGGTTTCCCCGACCGCTTGCTCAAGGACGCGGTAGAACGCCAACTCGGCGGCCGACAGGAAGTTGTCGCGCTGACGGTACGGGAGATCGTTCCGGCCTTTTCCAGATCCGGCACCAGGACCGATGCCCAACAGTTTCAGAAAGAAACCGAGACAGCCAGTTCGTTCAGGTTTGTTGACCACTACTCAGCGTCCTGATCTGGATGCATTGAGAAAATCTCGTCGTCGCCGAGCGATACCGAGTAGTCTTCGGTGATGAAAGTTCCGATCGAAACGACCTGCTTATAATTCTCGCTTCGGATCCAAAATATGGACTGAGATTTTGGAGGCCGACCTACTGCGCCCCACTTCCCGTCTTGGAAGCAGAGCGTTCCGCGGAACACGAGAGGTTTCCGTGTCTGCAACGCACCGGCCTCTTCTCGCGACGCTGGGATCGCTAATGGCTGCGTTGTCGTGATATTGAAAGGCAATCTGGAAGATGGCTTGTACTTGCGAATCGGCGACCGAGTCTTAATCGTCGCTAAATCGTTCCGCCAATCGACTGATTCGAATCTCGCGTCATATTGCAGGATGACGCCATCAAATTTGGCATGGATTTCCTCTCGCAACTTCTTGAGCGAGTCTTCTTGTTCCAACTTTGTATTTCCAACAGGGACGCGTCGAGCAAGTAACTGCATCTCTTTGAAAAACAGCTCGACAGGCATCACCACCGGATCGGCGGATGCGGAGGGCTCATCCGCCCTCGCGGTGTTACCGCCAAGCAACAGCCCAAAAATGACGTAAACAATCGCCAAAACGACCCCAAGATTTCCCATGCTCACGCTTTGCCCCTACCGAACGGAAAGTTAGTTTTCTTTGCTTCAGCCATGTTTTACCAGAACAGGCATACGCGCTAAATCGGGTAGCTTGATGAACCTCTGCATGCGAGCCGCTGTCTGCCGTTGTGTGACTATTCATCGGCACCATCAATGATCATGACTATCTAATGCGAAAACTGGCAACGATACGTACCGTCCATGAGACACGACCCATTGACGGGGCGGACTTGATTGAGTTGGCCGTTGTCGATGGCTGGAAGTGCGTGACGAAGAAGGGGGAATTCGCGGCCGGGGATGCGGTGATCTATTGCGAGATTGATTCGTTCTTGCCGGTTCGGGAGGAGTTTGAGTTTCTGCGTAAGTCGTCGCTGAAGGTGATGGATGACCGAGAAGGGTTTCGGTTGCGGACGGTGAAGCTGCGGGGGCAGATTTCGCAGGGCTTGCTGTTGGATCCGAAGATTCTTGGGCGCGAGTTCTCGGTGGGCGAGGATGTGACCGAAGAACTGGGCATCGTGAAGTACGAGCCGCCGATCCCGGCTTGCTTGGGTGGCGATGTCGTGGGCGGGTTCCCGGCGTTCATTGCGAAGACGGATGAGGAGCGGATTCAAAACCTGGCCGGCGATTTTGATTCGTTTCGTGGGCTACTGTTCTACGTGTCGGAGAAGGTTGACGGGACTTCGTTCACGGCGTTTCTTCTCTTTAACGATGAAATCGGGGACCAGTTTGGTGTGTGTGGTCGGAATTGGCAGTTGGCCGAGGACGAGTCGAACAGTCACTGGCGAGTCGTTCGGGAACTGAACCTACGCGAACGGATGGGAACATTGGGCCGGTCGCTGGCGATTCAGGGTGAATTGGTCGGGCCGGGGATTCAGAAGAACCGCTATGCATTGAAAGCTCCGACCGTGTTGGTCTTCAACGTCTTCGATATCGCCGCGTCTGCTTACGTTGACAAGGCGGAGATGGAAGCGATTTGCCGTGAGCTTGATTTGTCGATCGTTCCGCCGCTGGGTGAGATGAACGTGCCTGACGACATGGATGCGATCTTGGCATTGGCCGAGGGCAAAAGCGTTTTGAATCCGAAGACGCAGCGTGAGGGACTGGTCTGGGTTCGCGGCTCGGGGGATGATCGCGTTTCCTTCAAGACGATTTCCAACAAGTTCCTCGCCAAGCATGGCGACTGACGAACGTAGTGGATCTTGTTAAAGATCCGAGCTGACTGACGTAGTGGATCTTGTTAAAGATCCCAGCACGCGAGGATCTTTAACAAGATCCACTACGAATGCTTCGCCCATTGATCTCGCATGGTTTAACTCATGAAAATCTGGTTCATTTCAGACACTCACACTCGGCACGCGGAGCTGACGGTTCCGCGTGCTGATGTGGTGATTCATTGCGGGGATGAGGCGAACGTGCGTAAGCCTTGGATGAATCAGTTGCAGTCGAAAGCGTTCTTCGATTGGTTTGTGAACTTGGACATCGAAACGAAGATCTTCGTTCCCGGCAACCATTCGACGGCGATCGCGGAGGGAATGATCACGCCGGCTCATTTTCCGTCGGTTCGGTTTTTGATTCACGAGTCGATGGAACTCGGTGGGCTGCGTGTTTTTGGTTCGCCGTACACGCCTGCGTTCTTTGACTGGGCGTACATGAAAGACCGGGAAGAGCTGGATCAGTACTGGGCCGAGATCCCCGACGATACCGACTTGTTGATTACGCACGGTCCGCCCAAGGGCGTTCGCGACGTGACGCGGCACTGGCGAACGAAGGAGCCGATTCATGTGGGTTCAATGAAACTGACGCGCCACGTGACCGAGCGGATTCGGCCTCGGATTCACGCGTTCGGGCACATTCACGATGAAGCGGGAATCGAGAATTTTGGTATCGAAACTCGTGAGGGGATTCAGTTCATCAACGCTTCGTGCTGCGACCTGAAGGGCAACTTGGTCAATCACGGTTTGGTCGTGGATGTTGAATCAGGAGAGCAAGGCGATGAACCGAGGGAACACTAATCGACGCTGATCTAATTTGACCGACAACCGGCTTTTCGCTCGACTGTTATCCGCTAAAATGTCGCGAACTTTAGGATTGCCCAATGAATGATTTTGATGAGTTTGCACACTTTTTCCGCAAACCTAAGTATCCCGTGATTGTTGATATTGAAGGAGTGCTTGTCGCTGCAAAATCGGTGCGGCCACTCTGCACAAAACTACTGCGACTCGACCTTGTCGAAAAACAGTCTTACGACGCCATCGACAAAACTGGCGAGTCCTGGACCCTGGTTGTGATGCGAGGCAATGCCGTGCTCTCGCCGATCAACTTTAAGAAACAACCAACCAAACTTGAGCTAATTCGCTGGTTCAACAACCGTAAGAACAAAACCGCTGACGAAGTTGAATACTCAGAGAAGTCGCTTTCATCCAAAAAACGCGATCGGATTATCGCTGAAATTGCGGATCGACTTCTAGATGCAGAGAAGCGAAACGCATCAAGTGGAGCTAAAGCAATAGGCAACGAGGGGGAACACTAATCTTCGCTAATCGCCACTAATCAAATCAAAACCGCACTGCAATTAGTGAGGATTAGCGCCAATTAGTTTTCTCAATCCGTATTCATCGAGCCAGACGACGTGAAGTCATTTTTCGTCGGGCGAGGTCGCATTGCGAACGAGTTCGCGAAACGTCGGACGCAGCGATTTGTGCAGGAATCGCGCGAACGAACCATCTAAATTGCGGACGACGATTAGTTCAACTACATCTGCGAAGTCTTTGTGCGTTCGACGCAAATTGCTCATGCCGCAGGCGATCTTCATTTCAATCAGTCGCGACAACCGGACGACCGACAAGCCTTCGATCTGTTCCACGTTCAGGTCACCGATCGGCTCCACACCGAAACCTCGGTTCCCTTTCCGGCTTTCTGAACGGCAACCAAGAATTGGATGATGATTCCGTCAGCCGTTTGGAACTCGGCTTGATCTGGATCCCACTTGAACCCAGCATCCGTAAGGACTCGGCGCACCGCGTCACTATCTTCGCTTCGGATGACGAGATCCAAGCCAGTCGTGTTTCGTTGGTATCTGTGCAAGCACACAGCAACACCGACGCAGACGTAGTAAGCGATGCCGGCGTCACTTAGAAGCTCATGGCAGCGAGCGGCAACATCCCAGAGCGATTCGTTGCCGAGCATTGTGTAGACCTTTTGAGCAGTGATTGTTCCGACGTTCGCTTTGTCGGCAAGTTCATCGACGCGGGCCTGCAACTTTGCATCGGCACGAAGGTCGATGATCCGGCGAGCCACGTCGGGTGTCAAGCATTCCCCAAGAGGATCAATGAGTTGTTCGACGGTGATGGTTTCTGTTGCCATGGTCCCATTCTATTCGGCAACGGTTTGCCGGGCAGCGCAGATTCGAGTGGGGAGTTGCGGTTCGCTCGGGCGGCTACAGCTTTTCCGCGATCGACATCGACATAAAAAGTCGTGATGGAAGGTTGGGAAGGGTTTTGAAGCCGTACTTCTCATAGAAGCTTTGAGCAGCGAGATCTTTGGCGTCAACGACGATCAGAGTCGCCGCAATCTGCGTCGATGCTGCGACGCAGCGTGCCAAGGCATCCGCCAACAGTAGACTTCCAAGCCCCGGAAAGTCATCATCCCTTGCCAGTCGACCGATCAAGATGCCGGGGACTTGAGGATAACGAGGTAATCGTTTCTTCAATTCGTCAGGCAAGCCGGTCAACTCGACGGAGGTTGAGCAGAGCGTATAGAAACCCGCAATCCGTTCAGGTTCCGCTTGAGGGCACATGACGAAAACAGCAGCCACCTTTCGCTTCACATCCTGGTTGGCTGATCTGGCTAGGTAAGCGTTCAGGGCCGAAACGCCGCAATCGAATCGCTTTCGGTCATGCGTTTTGGATAATGCCTCGCAAAGGAAGCCATTCATCGGCTGGTGACTTCTTTGCGGTGCCGATCGGCCGCGTTTCGCAAACGCTTGTTCGGTCGGCCCGTCGCCAGCAACACGTCGACCAACGCGCGGCTCTGGGTGCGGTTGAGTTTGAGTTGCTCGTGTTCTTCGATCACTGCCTTGGCAGCTTGCTCGGCATTAGCGATCACGAACTCTGAGACGCTGCATCCCTGGTAGGCCGCGGCGCGTTCGATCAATTGCTTCTTTTCAGTTGACACACGCGTTTCAATCCGAGCCATCTTTGTTTCGCCGACCGGCATGACTTTTCTCCGAAGTAAGGAATGCACTCATTGTACGGAAGATGTCCGTACATAGCAAGTTAGTTCTCTCGGTCCGTCCCGAATGCTTGACGGCAATGGGTTGTCATCAAGCCGGGGCTGATTCGATCCAGAAACAAAAAAACGCCCGCGGGGGATTGCTCCTCCGCGGGCGTTTCGGTTGTGGCGTAAGCTTCTAGCTTGCGATTGATGGCAAGCAGGATGCTTACCCCACGTTACAGTTCGACGGATTCGACTTCGCGGACGAAGCGGGATGCGTCGTTTTCGAGGAACGATGAGACTACGTTGAACACGGCGTCACTGAATCCGCCGATGTTGAGGATGTCGTCTCGCTCGGGTGCCTGACTGGTTCCGTAGGGTTGGATGTCGATGCAGACTAGCTTTGGATCGGCAACGCCGAGTCCACGCTGGGTCTTCTTGAACTTCTCCCACTGCGTCATCACGCCGGTTGAACCGTTTTGGCCGTAGCCGCTGTAACGATTGTAGTGGGGACGTCCCGAGGTGATCCAGCTTTCGTTGTCGCTGACCAGCACGATGCCGGCGAAGGCTTGCTTCGCGTAGCGTGTGTTGGCTTCTACAAATGGCAACGAGCAGTCCGTTCCTCCGCCTCCGTACTTCGACAGGCGTGCTGACAGTGACAGGATCGTATCGCTTGGATCGACCTTTGCCTTGTAAGCTTGCGTATCGAATGGGATGACGACGCTGTCTGGGTTGCGACGCAGGATCGCTGCTGCGAACAGTGCCGCAACATCGACGCATCGCATCTTCGACGTTCCGCCCCCTCTTCCCGAACGACCCGCACGGTTACCTGTGACCGCGCATCCCATCGAACCTGACGTGTCGAGTCCGATGATGACTGGTCCAGGTAGCGCCCGAACGTTTCCGCACGCGATCTCGGCAGCGTCATGCAACGCTGTCTTGATCTTGTTTGGAACCTCGTCCGATGCGTTCATGTAAGCCGCCAGGAACTGGTACGGGAACTGACGGCTGCGAGCGATCGCGTCGCGGTCAGCCAGTTGGCCGGCCACGTAGTCGATCATCGCGTTGTCATAGTGGCACGTTCGTCCCGAACGTGACTTGGTATCGCTCTCGGTGGAGACCACCGAGCCACTATGGAACACGTCGTGACGCAGTAGCGTGTTGAGGTTCATACGCAGTGCTTGCGGTCCCATTTGTCGTGCAATCGCCTTCCAAACCAACGGTCCCTTGGCTGCGTCGGCCAGCAAGTCCCATCGAACTTTACTGAGAGAGTCGCCGGCGATCAGCGTTTGGGCTTCGGCCGTGTCGGCTGCTCGGTAGGCGACCAGTGACTGCACCGTCGATGGCAGGTGGTCAGCCTTGGCTGGTGCCCACTTCTCGACTGGCTTGTCGGTCAACCATCCGAACAACGCTCGACGCGCGTCGTCCTTTGGCGCTGGACGTGCCATTCGCAAGATGTCTCGCAGGCTTGGATCGTTTCCGATCGAAGCTGAGAGCAACTTGCCAACAGACGCGTCGTTCAGCCAACGTTGGAACGCACGCTGCAGCGATGACGACAGACCCTTGCGACCGAACTGTCCTGAACGAATCATTTGGAAAACGGTGCGCAGAACGCGGCCGTTGTCCGCGACTCGGTCGAAGACTTGGTGCATGAGCTTGGTGTCTCGCATTGACAGTACGACCAAGAGCGCTGCTGGCATGTCCTTCATGTAAGCACGCTCACGTGAGTAGACGGCCAGCTTTGCCAGGAATTCGTTGTCGTCGATCTCGTCGATCAGCTTTCGCATTTCGTCGAGTTGGTTTTGCGCGGACGCGTAGTAGACGTTGCCGAACGTGCCGGTCGCCGCCATTTGCGCAATCGCGTGCTTCGCTGACAGCTTGTACGCTGGGCCGCCTGCTTCGTTGACGACAGTCGCTCGTGGCAGGACGCTGGTGATGCTTTGGAATAGTTGTCGGTTCGCCATCTTCGGCTCCTTCATGTAGTGGATGTTGCTCAACATCCGGGCATCCGCGGGATCTTTAACAAGATCCACTACGGAGAATCTAAAACGCACTCGACGAATGGATGGACAGAGATCCCGCAGGCTTGTTGCCAAGCGAGCGGGGCGGGACTTGAACCCGCTAGATCTTTCGATCGTTTGCCATGTACTCCGTGCCGGCAGTCGAGTGTGTGCGGGTGGCAGTGATGCACCTGATGAAAAGAAAAACGCGATCGACGAAGTGGTGACCAGAGGTTATTACGGCGCTCTACCACTGAGCTACGCCCCTGCGAGTTTGACAAGCAGCCCGCGGCGGTGGGACTCGAACCCACGACATCCGGCTCCTGAAGCATGTACTCCGAATCGGCAGTCGATCGTGTGCGCTTTCTATTTCGTTTTCTTCTTGGTGGTCTTTCCCATTTGTTTCCAAAGGGAACGGCCGTTGTCTCGGTCGAGCCGGACGAGTTGTTGCTGTCGTGTGTCGAAAGCGATCAGGTTTCCCTTGGGTCGCTTCGCGTAAACGAACGGCAAGCAAACGGCGACGACTTTGTGCGGTTCACCGGCTGCGTTTGGCAGGTAGCGAAGTCGTACGAGTTCGTCGATGGGTTGCGAGATTCCTGAGCAGTCCCATAAGTAGGACGGAAGCTCGATGATCTCGCTGAGGATGGTGACGTAGTCACCTTTGGCGATGTCTTCGCCAGCGATCCTGGCCGCGACGGTCGTCACGGTTTTGGATCTGGATTCGGTTGTGGTTTTCATGTTTCCGTAATCGTTGAAAGATCGAATTGTGCATGTGTGTTCTCTGCCTGACCGCGAGCTTGGACTACTCGCGGCCGGTCGGAATGGCGAAACAGGAGTGTAAAACACGCATCATTCGATCTCTCGAGACGATTGGGGAAAACGCGATTGACGAAGTGGTTCGATCAGACAAATTCGATGCTCTACCCACTGAGCTACGAAGCGGACACAAGGTTCACTTCGGTGGGACTCGAACCCACGGCCGTCGAGGTGATGTAGTCCAATCTGGCAGTCAATCGTGTGCGGTTGGCGACGAAGTTTTGGTCAGACGTTTTTTACTGAGCTACTCGCGAACTTTCGTCCGCCGGCGGGGCTCGAACCCGCGACCTCGCCGCATTGCGACGCGCTCTCACCATGTAGTCTGAACCGGCAGTCGCCGTGGTTTGGTTGAAGACGGATCGACGAAGGGACAACTCAGATGGTTCACATTTTCAAGATGTAATCCAAGCCTGCAGTCGATCAGTCAGAAACGCTGGTGGGAGTCGAACCCACTTTGGCCGGGTTGCAACCGGCTGCCTGGCCATCTGGCTCCAGCGTTGCGGTAGTCTTTAGGAATTAGTCTTTAGTCTCTAGGAAAACAGGGGAATGAAATGCGAGATCACAGAAAACTGCGAGCGTTTGAGTTGGCCGATGAACTGGTGCTCGACGTCTACCGTGCTACCAAGACATTTCCTCGTGAGGAAATGTTCGGGCTAACTTCGCAGGTTCGTCGAGCCGCCGTTTCGATTGCATCGAACATCGTCGAAGGTTGCGCACGCCAATCGCAGGCGGACTTCGTCCGATTTCTCGACATGGCATTCGCTTCCGCACGGGAAGTGGAATATCAACTCAGCATCGCTGCACGGCTCGAATACATGCCAGCCGATCTCGCCACGACACTCAACGACAAGGTTGTCGAAACGTCAAAGGTCACCTACGGGCTTCTCAAATCGCTGCGCTCAAAACCTACAGACTAAGGACTATTTGCTATCGCCTATCGAGTAACCCGCCCAGGAATCGAACCTGGTCCGACAGTTTCGAGGACTGTCATGCTTTCCGGCACACCCGCGAGTCATTTGGTTGGTTTCATACTTCATAGACACAAGAGCCGACGACTGGGTTCGCACCAGCATGGTTTGCTTTACAAGAGCAACGCCTTTCTACATCGAGCCACGTCGGCTGGCTTTGTCGCATCAGTAGCCCGACCAGGAATCGAACCCGGAACTTCTGGTTAGAAGCCAGAGATGATGTCCGTTTCACCATCGAGCCGTTTTGCAAACAAGCGGAAGGCGAGGGAGTCGAACCCTCATCACCCGAAGGTGGCACGCGTTAGCAGTGCGGCCCGGCAAACCGTATCCGGCTGCCTTCCGAAGTAGTCTTTAGCCGATAGTCTCTAGTCTTTAGCAATTAGGTGGCTATTGACTAATGACTACTGGCTATCAACTGTCGAGTGATCGCGGATGGAATCGAACCATCGGTCTCCTGCTTGTCACGCAGGCGTCTTAGCCGCTGGACCACGCGATCGTTTTTCATGACCGAGGTGGGAGTCGAACCCACAAAATCGCCGCGCTCTCGACGCGACCGCTTTGCCGGTTTGCGTACTCGGCCAACTCTGCGACAATGAAGACGCATAACCGTTTCGTGGGTTCACAAGAACAAGAGCAGAATATTGAATGAACTTGTCGCCTTGTTCCGTCAGCTCGACGACGAGAAAATCGCTTGGGATGCGTACCGAACTCTGGATTACGCGCAAGCTGACATCATCAAACAGGTGCCAATGGTCTTGGCGAACACTGCCTGCGACCATGAAGACGGTGCTTCAAAGTACGCTATCGCAGCCAACGAAGCATTGGCACACGCTATCATCAACCACCATTCCCGTTTGTTGAAGGAAGGCATTCAGCAACTACTCAAACGCCGTTCGTCTAGATTCCGAGCCGTCATTGCCGAGCACCTTGCTGAGAATCCTCAGGAGAGCTTTGCTTCTTGCTTTAGATCCGCAATCGAATCCGATGACGACGTGTTCATTGCCGCGTCGTTGCACGGACTTCGACAAGCCATCGCTAAAGAAAGTTTTCGAGGTTCCTTTCGCGATGAAATGTTCTCCATGCTGCTTGGGCTTTGCATCCCTCCAATGGAATCCAATCACGATGTCCCTTCCCTCGTTGCTTCTATGGATGGAAAACGAGCGCGAGCCGAATTGGTTTCAGAGCAATTCTTGAAGCCTGACAATCCGGCACTCGCATCAATACTCCGAAACGCATGTGAACTGGATTCGTACGTTTCCGGCGACTCTCTAGAGCATCTGTTTTACCGAGTTGACGAAGGTCGCTCAGGGAATGTCCCGGATCCCGACTTGGTTCTTTCTTGGATTGTTCGGCTTGCGATGGGAAAACAACACTTAGAATTTGCACCGGTGCTCGAAAGAGCAAGCTGCCATCGCAACGTTGAAGTGAAGCGACTTGGCTTGCTCGGCTTAGTCAGATTGCATTTACCGCACGATCCAATTCGCTCATCTGTGGCAGCCTTAGATTCGACAGCGTTAAAACTTCTCTCCACTCCCGTCAAAGTTGTCGCTTTCGCAGCGAAATATATCGAAGCGGTCGAGGAACAGGACGAAGGGATACTTGTGTTCGCGCGGCAAACATCCGGGAAGCGATTCCGATTCACGATCAAGTCGCTTGGAGTGCTCAAGGCTACACCTCATGTCAACCTGTTGACGTGGCTGCTCGAAGAACTTGGCGAGAATCCAAAGGAGGAGCTGAAAAGCATGCGCAGATCCGAATTAAAAGCACTTGGAAAATCAATTTCAACAAGGGAAAAACGTCTGAACTTCGATCGTCTTCGAGTCCTGATTTTCCAGTACATTTTGGCAGACTCTTCCGCCTTTACGTCATTGAAGTAGCGGATCCAGGGGTCGCACCCGGCGATCCGAGCTTATGAGGCTCAGCTGGGCACTGGCCCATCCGCATCGTTGTCGCGAGCTGAATCGCGAAGTAGCCAAGGCGAGAGTTGAACTCGCACGCCAATATTGGCACGACATTCTGGTGCCTGCGTGTCTCGCAGGTTCCACCACTTGGCTGTTTGCATCGAAGTACTGCGGGAGGGAGTCGAACCCTCAAACACGAACGTTTGAAATTCGCCGCTTTGCCGGTTTGCGTACCACAGCATTTTGAATCAGTACTGAGGGCGGGAGTCGAACCCGCAAGCACTTGTTCCTAAGACAAGCGGCTCGCCGTTGGCCTACCTCAGCGTTTGTAAAAAAGTGGAGCACCGGGGAATCGAACCCCGATTTTCTGCTTGCAAAACAGACGTCTTCCCGTTGGACGAGCGCCCCATGATGTTCTTCGTTGAATTTGAAAAGTGCCCAGAGCAGGAGTCGAACCTGCAAACACTCGGGTTACTGTGTTCATTGCCTAAAGGGCTCGCCGCTCGGCCGGTTGGCGTATCTAGGCGAAATAGTCCCGGATGGAATCGAACCATCGTTTCCTGCGTGTAAAACAGGTGTCGTAGCCGTTGGACCACAGGACTTTGTCAAAATGTCGATCCGAAGAGCACGTCCCCAAGGATTTGAACCCTGACTAACTGGTTTGGAATCAGCAGTGCTACCGTTACACCAGAGACGTGTGAAACTTTTCAAAACAAGTGGGAACGCAAGGAATCGCACCTCTCGCCGACTACCACACAATTCAAGGCAGAAGATTTACAGTCTCCCGTGTGGAAACGCTCCCAAGATTTCATCAAACAAGCGGAAGCCCCAGTGTGGGAGCTGCACTCGAACCCACAACGGTGATTAGCCGCAGCTGTTTTCAAGACAGTGTCCTCATCCGGCCGGGTGACTTCCAGAAATAGCGAGTTAGCTTTTAGCGTGTTAGCTGTTAGCAAACACTGATCCGAAAAAGCTAATTGCTAATTGGCTACCGGCTAATCAGCTAGCCAAGTGACGTGAGCGGGAATCGAACCCGCGGACTCCTGGATGAAAACCAGACGATTCTGCCATCAGAATCTACCACGCCGAAATAGTTGATAGTCTTTAGCCGATAGTCTGTAGGTCTTTCTTCTATCAACTAAAGACTGTTTGCTATGGACTTTCGAGCGATGGCAACGGGAGTCGAACCCGCAACGACTTGATAGACAATCAAGCTTCCTTCCCAGAGGAAATTGCGACCGAATATGTTCGCGAGGGTGACCAACCGGAATTGAACCGGCGACAAACTCATTCACAGTGAGTCTCTGGAAGCCAACACCAGATCTGGCCACAGCACCGGAGACTGGAATCGAACCAATGAACTCCTCGTTCAGAGCGAGGTGCAGCGACCAACAACTGCTACTCCGGCGTAACTTAAACTTGCAAAGCACTCCGTCCGGGAATTGAACCCGACCTGCGAGCTTCAAAGGCTCACGTCGCGACGACGCGCCGGAGAGAGTTTTCAACAATGAAAGAGTGTCCTGTGGGAGTCGAACCCACCTAGCCGGATTGGAAGCCCGGAACCTTTGCCGCTCGGCCAAGGACACGAAATTTGCGGAAGTTTGAAGGGCGAGGTGTAGAACGAAGCGAGCTATTCCACACTTCTCGCTTCACCCTTCAAACTTCGCGAAGCTCCGGCGGATGGACTCGAACCATCACTCGTCTCCTTAACAGGGAGCCGCCTTACCATTGGGCCACACCGGATTTTTGCAAAGCGCCCAGTGGGAGTCGAACCCACACTTCCGCCATGGCAAGGCAGCAGGCTACCGCTACATCATGGGCGCAAAAAATGCATCACTACCAAATTGTCAAAGATCAAAGATGCCAAAGCATCAAGAGCACCGAGCCGGAATCGAACCCGCATCACCTCGTTACGACGGAGGAGTCTTGCCGTTAGACCATCAGTGCTGGAGTAGCTTTTAGCGGTTAGCTTTTAGCGATTAGCTTTTCCATGTTGGAGCTAATCGCTAACAGCTAATGGCTAATCGCTTTCTTCAAGTGGGATCGGTGAGAATCGAACTCACATCGCTCGGATTAAGAGTCCGATGCATTACCTTGTCTGCCACAATCCCATGTGTCGTCGTTGTTTCGTTTCAGTCGGCGTGGCGGGAATTGAACCCGCGACCGTCGCCTTATAAGGACGCCGCTCTCACCCCTGAGCTACACGCCGATGCGTAGCGATGGGGCCGAACGGAGCCCGGCCCTCACCGAACGCCCTTAACAGACGTCACAGCAAAGTCCGTCATGCTGCCAGTTACACCACAGCCCCGATGTTCAGTCGCGGCTATGCGTTTCAATCGCAGTGCAGGCAGCATGTTCGTTTCCTTTCGAGTCGTTGTCGTAAGTGGTAGCCCCGAGGATCGAACTCAGCGCGACCCGCGTATCAGGCGGATTTGGGCGACCAGCCCTCGACTACCAAAAGCAGCGGTTAGCTTTTAGCGATTAGCCTTTAGCTTTCCTGTTCTCGCTAATAGCTAATCGCTAACCGCTAATAGCTATTTTTCAGTGGGCCGGGAGGCGCTCGAATCCTCGTCTGCGGTTCTTCAGACCGCCGCTAGACCGTCTCAGCTACCAGCCCATATTGGGTTCGTTGTTGTGGCCCGCCGTTCGATGCGGACACGAAAAAAGGCTCGATGCCTGAGTGACACCGAGCCTTCATGAAGAAGTCGTTCGCTTATGAAAGCGAGTGTCACATCAGACGCGGATACGCCGGGGCATTATCTGTATTCAACGGGCTGTCACTATGGACAGGGGCGCCGAAGAGATTGCCTTCGTGTATCTGTTCGAGTCGACTGGATTGGGTTTTCAACTGTAAAAACATCAGAAAGCTCGTTACTCGCTCGTCTGTGAATGTGACTTGTGTGTTCGGAGAGATAGACGCCTTGGCGTCAGCAGGGTTCGCACGAAATCGTTTTTTCGCGAGAATGTTTTCGCGGGTCCGTTCCGCCCACAACATCGAAACCCCGTTGATCAAACAAAGTACTCGCCTCCATGAACGAAATCGAATCTTTTCTCGCGGCCAAAACGTACGCCGTCGCCGGCGCATCCGCTCGCACGCACAAGTACGGTTACAAGGTCTTCAAAGCCTTGCTCGCCGCCGACCGTGAAACCTATCCGCTCAACCCGGTCACCGAAGAGATCGACGGGCACAAGGCGTACCCGAAGATCGCTGACCTTCCCGTCGTTCCCGAATCGCTGTCGATCATCACGCCACCCGAGGTCACTCGCCAAGTCGTCGCCGACGCGATCGCTGCCGGCGTGAAGCACATCTGGATGCAACCCGGTGCGGAAGATGGCGAGGCCAGTGCGTCCGCTCGCGAAGCCGGCATCAACGTGATCGACGACGGATCGTGCGTGCTCGTTCTCTTGGCTCGGAACTAGCGACGGTTTACCCTCTCAAGCTAGCTGGAACCCTGATTGCTCGACAACTGACTTGCAACTTCCTCGATGCCAAGCAAAAATGAGGTCATGGAGAATCTAGATCAGATCGAAGCAGCGGCGGCCTCCCTGTCTGCTGACCAGCAGCGAGAACTTCTGGTTTGGCTGGCACAACGCGTCGATAAGCAGCGACCAGCAGGCAAACCTTACAGCGTGCTTGATATTCCTCCGGCGGATGTTGGCCAAGTCCTCTCGTTTGACGAATCTAACAGCGATCTGCTTGATGAAATGCTGGAGTAGAAAAATTCAGAATGGGGCTTCATGCTGTCTTGTGCGATTTACCTAGCGTTCGGCTTACCCACCGTGAATCAAGAGCAAAGCGTTTCAATTCGTGTCGGGATCCTAGAAATGTGCCAAGGCAGGTCGACTCTTAATACAATACGGAGAAACAACTGATGGAGTTTATCGAATGAACGCGGATCTGGCTGACGTGTCGCGCGACTTGGATAGCATGGTCAAACGTGCTTCCGAAGGCGAAGAAATCGTGATCCTGGTCAACGGACAACCGATGGCGAGATTGGTCGGCGCGTTGGTGCCTGACAAATCGCGGGTCGACCGTGCGACTTGGGCGGCTGAGCTTGAGACTAACGCCAACGCTGCGATTTGCAGCAAAGCGGTCGCAACTCCCCAGGCGTTCTGGGATGCCTCTCGCGCCGACCGGTTCTAGCGATGACCAACGCAATCTACTGGGACACATCGGCGCTGCTGAAACTATACGCACCAGAAACCGATTCGAGTGATTATCGGCGACTCCTGATTTCTAAGCCGGAGCCGATCGCAATTAGCACTCTACATTTCGTCGAACTTTACTACGCTCTGGTGGCGAAAGAATGTCGCGGCGAGATTCAACCGGGCGCGGCGAAGTTGCTTTTTCAGTCATTCCGGCGACACGTTGATGAGCGTCGATACATGTCGATTGAAGTTGATGCGAAGGCGACAGCGTTTTCATGCCAAATCCTTGACCAGTGCATGGGGATCGCGAATCCAATTCCCTTGCGTTCGCTAGATGGCTTGCATCTCGGCCCAATGAAGTCAGCGGGCGTTACACAACTCGTTGCGGCCGACCTGAGAATGAAGCATGCGGCGCAAGCAGTTTCGTTCGCGATAATCGACCCATAGGATTAGTCGGTTGGCTCAGTCATCGGCAATGCTAGATCGAGTGAAGCCGCGTTGGCCAGTTTCCTCCTAAATGTTGAGGAAGTAACCTTCTTCGTTATTCGAGTTCACGAATCACTCGGCAAGGATTGCCAGCCGCAAGAACTCCAGACGGCACATCCTTGGTGACTACGCTGCCGGCACCGATCACGCTGCGATCTCCGATGGTCACGCCAGGGCATATGATCGCTTTGCCGCCGATCCACACATCGTCTCCGATCGTGACAGGCTTGCCGAATTCTTGACTCCGGCGTAGGTCAGCGTCCAGCGGATGCGTGGCGGTATAGATGTGCACGCCGGGTGCAACAAACACATGGCTGCCGATCCGAACTTCGCAAACGTCCAGGATCACGCAATCGAAGTTGAAGTAAACCTTCTCGCCGAGATAGATGTTGGTTCCGTAGTCGCATCGAAAAGGCGGTTCAAGCCAAACCGTGTCTCCACCACTGCCGAACAGTTCGCGGCAAACGTTTCTCATGCGTTTGGCGTCGTCCGGTTCGGCATGGTTCAGCGTGTGGATTAGCTTCCGCGCGTGCAGGCGATCGGCCGTCAATTCTGGATCAGCCGGGTCGTAAGGTTCGCCGGCGAGCATCTTTTGCTTCTCACTCATTTCACTGAACCATGATCGAGTCGATCAAGATCTCGAACGGTCCCGGTTTCTTGTCCCCGAGCAAAATGCCAATGGATTGAACTTGGCTGGGCGTCAGCCTCATGTTGGCCATGCGTCGGCCGAAGGAGTGAGCGACGAACTGATCGACCGGAAGTTTGACTTCCGTCCACTGTCCGGCGGTCGTGGCGAATTCCATCTGGTAGGAGAATGCGGTCCGGCGATCGGGCGTGTAGAGATTGAACGTGTACCGACGTCCGTCGCCTTTGACTCGCAACACGATCGTCTCGCCGGGATCGAGACCGAGTGAACCGCTGGGCCGCGAGCGTACTGACGCGAACCCGCCGTTGTTTTCGAGCGACAGGTTGCCGGCGAACCGCATCGCGTCTTCCCCAGTGTCCAATTTGACAATCGACGCTTGGCTGCTTGATCGCCCGCCCATGACGCCGTCGTTGACGATCTGCCACTTGGCCGCGTCACTGGATTGAGCAAAGTCGAACAGGCTGGTCATGGTCTGTCCTTCCGCGGTCGGTACCGTGAGGACAGCGAACAAGAGTACGGCGGCAAATCGAAAGAGCGGTTTCATGCTTGGTGGTCACGGCGAGAGGATTGGGGCGGGAACCGAACTATACCAACGAAGCAAACCAAACCTTCCGATCATATCACAGCTTGATGGCGGCTTTGCAAAACCGCTTCACGATCTTTTCATCGACATCATCGAGGCTTTTGTACGTCAGGTGCCGCCGGAACTTGCCGCCACCTTCGAGCAAACCATCGGGATCGTCGAGCGACGAACCTTGAGCGAACGACAACTGAACGTGCGCTTTGTAGGGAAAAACGCCGCAGAACTGGCCTTCCTTTTCATCGGGTTTCAGTGTGTAGAGCGTCCCGCCGTACTTGGGAACTTTCGACGCCTTCGGAACCGCCGCCATCACGAGCGAATCAAGAAGGTTGCTCAGATTCATCTTCTCTGCGTCAGTCATGGTCATTCTTTTTCCTGTCGAATCGCAAAGGAACGATCGGTAGACTACCATCTGGGGCGATTGACCGCGTGCAGTATGTGGAGATTACGTTCAGTGGCGACAATCACGTTGCGAATGCCTGACGACCTGAAAGCGAAAGCACAACAACTTGCCAGCGAGCAAGGCGTTTCGCTCAATAGCTACATTAACGCGACACTTGCTGCGACAATTGCGCAATCCGAGACGCTGGCGATGATGGGCGATCGCTTGGCTGGCGTTGACGAAGACAAGCTTCACGATCGCGTGATGAAATTCATGTCGAAGTCACGAGGCGGAAAAGAGCCGACGCCAAAGGAAATCGACGCGGCACGGCGTGCCAAATAGGAACCCTAGCCCGAGGAACGACCGTGGCAGCCACGCAAAAACGAACGCTGGATTTTCATACCGGTGATGAAGTGATCGCGGAAATTCAAAACCTTCGCTCCAGCGGCTATGCGAAAACTAAGAACTGGAACCTCACCCAAATTTGCGAGCATTTTACGTCGACGATGGTGGGCGAAATGGAAGGCCTCGGATTTCGCTTCCCTTGGATTGTTCGAGCAACGTTCGGAAAGTGGTTGACGCATCGCTTTCTAAAGACGCGGAAGATGCCAGGCGTCCCGACGCTCCCCAGCCTGCAACCGAAATCGCTGGCGGATTCTGAGGACGACACCATCATCGAAGGCTGCATTCGAGCGATCAGCCAGTGCGAGACGTTTGCGGGATCACTCGACGACTATCCCTTCGTTGACAATCTCGACCACGATGAGTGGCGACAGTTGATGTGGGTCCATGCCGGGCATCACCTTTCGTTTCTCATTCCAAACGAAAGCAGTGAGATTTGACGCGGAGTCGGGGAGTCGCTAGGACGCAGAGATGCCCCGAACCAATCACCCTCGCTTAGCGTCTCTCCGTCTCTCGCGACTCCGCGTCAACTTCGTTCCAGGACCATTGAAATGAGCATCCCCATTTGGCAGGTTGATGCGTTCGCCGATCGACTCTTCACCGGCAACCCGGCTGCCGTTTGCGTGTTGGACCGCTATCCAAGCGATGAGTGGATGCAGAACGTCGCCGCGGAGATGAACCTGGCGGAGACTTCGTTTGTGGTTCCGACTGATGAAGCCGGAAGTTTCCATCTTCGTTGGTTCACACCCGCGACGGAAGTCGACTTGTGCGGTCACGCGACACTGGCCGCGGCACATACGCTGATTGAACAAGCACGCGTCGAGGCATGGGAGCTGATTCGATTTCAAACGCGAAGCGGCGAGCTGACTTGCACGCAAGCCGACTCGCGGATCACGCTCGACTTTCCAGCGACTCCGCCAACGGTAGTGGATCTTGTTAAAGATCCTGATTTTGGCGGACGGATCTTTAACAAGATCCACTACGACAAACTGTTGGATGCTCTCGGCATTGGCGATGCGACCGTCCTGCGAAGCAAGTACGATTTGCTGGTTGTTGTCGAAGACGCGAGCATCCTCAAATCGCTTCGCCCGAATTTCAACGCGATTGCAGACATCAACACTCGCGGCGTGATGGTGTCGGCCGCCGGCGGATCGAACGGCACCGACTTCGTTTCCCGCTTCTTCGCACCCCAATGTGGGATCAATGAAGATCCCGTCACCGGTTCGGCGCACTGCTGCTTGGCACCTTACTGGGCAGACCGGCTAGGGAAGACATCGTTAGTTGGCTACCAAGCCTCGTCTCGCGGCGGCACGGTGGCGTGCGAAGTCGTCGGCGATCGCGCTCATCTGACAGGCACGGCGGTCACGGTTCTCGAAGGTCGACTGCTGAGCAAACCGTCATGAACAAACTCGGCCGAGCGACCCAGCGCGTGATGGGGATGGACGACGCGGTTTGGGAGCGTCATGCCAACCCGTGGAGCGGATGGACTCGCGTTGCGATCTCGCCGATGCTTGGACTGGCGATTTGGAGTCGGATTTGGATCGGCTGGTGGTCGCTCATTCCGATCGCGATGATCGTTGCGTGGATTTGGATCAACCCGCGAATCTTCCCGAGACCAAAGTCACTCGACAATTGGATGTCACGCGGCGTCCTCGGCGAACGCATCTGGCTCGCGGACGAACCGGGCACCGTCGCCAACCACCATCATCGGATCATCCGAGTGCTCACCACGCTGGCAAGTCTGGGAGCGGTCGTTTTCATCGCCGGACTGATCTGGTTGGACCTTGCAGCAACACTCAGCGGACTGGCAATCACGATGCTCGGCAAGCTTTGGTTCATCGACCGGATGGTTTGGGTTTGGTGGGAGAACGAGCAGAAGGAACACTCATCCTCGCTAATTGACACTAATGAAGAATAGGTCGGAGTGATTAGTGTTCGATGAGAGTTGATTAGTGTTCCCGAAATCATGGCTGAACCCATCCACCGCTACGAGCTTCAAGACCGCTATCTCGAGCTGACTCGCACCGAATTGCCTGCCAAAGCGAGACTGGGCAAGTGGGTTGTCACCGAGGACCACTGTTTCATGCGAGTCATTCTCGATCAGCTCTTTCAGGGCTGCTGGTACGACCATCTCGATCGCCGCCTTGTCGCCTACAAACAATTGAACGACGAACAACTCACCCAAGCGATCGCGATGGGCGAGCAACTGCTCACGGGCGACATGACGACGCTGAATCGCTGGAACAACGAAAGCCTTGCGTGGCGAGGCAAACAGAAACGCAAATGACCGAATCGAAAGACAACGAACTGACTCGAGGCGAGATCGACCGCATCATCATGATGGCGTGGGAGG
This sequence comes from Rubripirellula obstinata, assembly GCF_001642955.1. Lineage (GTDB taxonomy): Bacteria > Planctomycetota > Planctomycetia > Pirellulales > Pirellulaceae > Rubripirellula > Rubripirellula obstinata. Next base: position 30,350 of record NZ_LWSK01000057.1, read on the forward strand.
ACCGTACAAGCTTCGACGCGATCCGCACGCAGTTCGGCCTGACGCCCGGCGACGTGATCAAGCTGATGCGATCCGAGATGACCGCGAACTCGTTCAAGATGTGGCGAAAGCGTACTCACGGGCGATCCACCAAGCACGAAGCCAAGTTCGCCGAGACCGACGCCGGCGACGAGCCACGTCGCTTCCGAGCCAAGTCGCAGCGCGGCTAACACGATGGCAAAGATCAAACGCGTCCGCACCAAACCCTGCTCGCGATGCACCGAAACGAACGACGTGCTCTACCGCGTCCGCATCGACGAAGACGGCGACTGGATCTTCGTCTGCCCGGCGTGTCTTGAAAAAGTCAAACCGGGCAACCCGCATTATCAGTACGGCGGCACTTGGAAGAGCAAGAAGCGTCACTGAGCGACATCAGGTTTCTTCACCGCACTCGCTCATGAACTGATCCAAAAACGTTCGCATGAACGCTTCGCGATCTTCCGCCATGCGTCGGCCCGCGTCGGTGTTCATCAACGACTTCAGCTTGAACAGCTTTTCGTGGAAGTGCCCAACACCTGTCTTCGCATCGACAGCGTCAGGTCGATAGAACGGCTGATCCAAAGCTGCACCGTACTCGATCGTCCGCACGATCCCGATCGCTCCGAGTGCATCGAGCCGATCCGCGTCTTGCACGATTTGGCCCTCCAGCGACAGCGGTTTTGCGGAGTCCCCTTTGCGGAACGAGATATTGTCGACGATGTGAGCGACGTGCTCGATCAAGTCATCGCCTGCACCGAGGCTGCTCAAAATCTCGCGAGCGAACTCGGCACTCCGTTCCACACCGTCATGGAATTTGGCGTCACCCACATCGTGCAACAAAGCCGACAATTCGATCGTTTCCAAATCGCCGCCGACTTCGGATTGAATGGCACGCGCCGACGCCAACACTCGAAGCACATGGTCCATCCCATGCCCCGCGGCTTGGCCCGACATCCGCTCTCGAACGATCGCTTCGGTTTGTTTGGTAAGTTGCTGCATCAATGATTCATCCATTTCGTTCGTTCTTCCCGTGACAACTTTTCAATCGAGTAGCGAAGCATCGTTCGTGGCATCGTCTTGGCGTGCTTCTTCAAAAACTTCTCTAGTTGCGACTGATCGCGGTTTCCCATTTCACGAAGCATCCATCCGATCGCCTTGTTCATCAGGTCGTGCCCGTCGTCCATCAAACGCTCGGAAAGCTCGATGATCTCCTCGAACTCGTCGTTCTTGATCAGGGAGAAAGTCGCCAAAACCGCCACGCGTCGCTCCCACAACACATCGCTCGCGGCTAGCCGATCGAGCACGTCACGCTCATCGTATTTTTCAACCAACCAAGCCCCGAGAATCTTTGGAGCCGTCGAATCAACGATGTCCCAGTTGTTCACGGCATCAAGGTTCGCCAAGTAGAACTCGACGATCTCGCGACATTCAAACTCGCGATGTGGATTCTTCGGCTTCGCCGCCCGCTCGTACTGACCGACCAGAATCAACATCCCAGTCAGTCGGCATTCATGCCAAAGCGAAGCGAACAGCTTTTCAAGCTCGCCACGCGACAAATCACGAAACTGCCGAGCCACCTTCCGCTGTTCGGGCACGACACAACCGAGAAACTGATCGCCCTCGCCGTACCCACCCGGCACAGCCTGAAAGAAAGCGAATCGAAACGCTCGTCTTGGTATTCAAAACCGTCAGTCAAGATGAGCACCCGTCGGATCTTTCCCTTATATCGCCGCTCCAGAAAACTACCCGGTGGCGGGATTCGAGCGTCCCAGTTCGGCGGCATTTGTGTTCGCACCACATCACGACCGGACTTCGGTTTCGGCGGCGTGACGCGGATCACTGATTCGTCGGCGATCGGTCCAGCTCGCAACAACGCCCGCTCGCTCAGACCGCCTTCTTCGTTCGCTTGAATCCGCCAGGCAACGCGGCGGACAAGAAAAAGGCGGTTGCGGGATCGACACTTCTCTTGGTGGACTTCTTCGTACTTTGCGACCAGTTGGTCGATCGTCAGGTCCGCCAACTCGGCGATTGCGAATGATGTTTCAGGACTCATCGACCACCTCCGGTGCTTGCGTTTGTGGCGTGTCTTTCTTCGTTTCGGTGCTGGCTTGTTTGTCCAGCTTTTGCCGGATCGCTCGTGCCAGAATGGTTGCGATCTGCTCGCGTTGTTGTTCGCTCATTTGCGTTGCCGTCAGGCCCGAGTGTCATCGTTGCAGTCGGTTCCGCCGCCAGCAGAACCGCGTCTGCGAGACACAGTGATCACTGACGGCGGAGAGATCTCAAGCGCTGATTCGCCGATCTCGGGAGAACTTTCCAAACTCTCGGGCATCTCCTCGGTTTTCACCCGATTCGCCGCCAACCGCAGCAATTTTGCCACTTTCCGCACCTGTGTCTTCGGCTGGATGTACGTCAACGCCATATAACCCCACGCTCCTGTTGAAGAATCCCGAGCGAGTCGAACCAAACAACTCGCCCTCAGGGTTATGTAGGAGCAAACTGGTGCACGTTGACCAGATTCTGCGCAAGTCGCCGCCGCGAACGGGCTCTGACTTGCTGGAAACCAATCACACACAGGAACCACACCATGAAGACGCCCGCTGCCTTCTTCCTCGCCGCCAGTTGCATGCTGGCACTGCCCGCCGCCGCCGAGAGTCCGGCGACCAAGCCCCAGCTAAAATTCGGAGAACAAACCTTCGCCCTCGAGTTCATCGGCGGCAGCGAAGCGACCGGCACCGTCAACGAATACATCCCCGAAGGCGAAACGCTTCAGCGATGGACCAAGATGATCGCTGTCCGGACTCAGCCCACTGGCAACGATCCCGGCAAGGCAGTCGGGGCTCTGGTGAACGCTCTGAAAACAAAGAACCCGCAAGCGAAATTTGCCGTCTGGAAAAGCAACGACGGAAAGAAGTTCGGAGTCGACTTCATCACGTGGGAAGGCAACATCGTCGAGTTCAACGTATTCATCTACGGGCGCGCCGCCAACGGCACCGGTCTGACCAGCCACCAATACGCCGAACGTGCCTACGGCGAAGACGTGATCCCGTTCATGAGGGGCATGAAAGACCGCCGCAGCAAGTTGCTGGACCAAGCGATCAACTTCGACTATCCGATGCCAGTCAAGCCGGTCGCAGATCCGAAGTAGTCGCTGTCAAATTTTGGATTTCTCAAATTGAACAATCACAATTCGTCCACCGAACGAAACGTTGGAAAGTTCATCCTTCATCAGATCAAGAACTGCATCGGTCGAACCGCCGCCGGTCCCTGCACCGATCAACGGCAATGCGATCGACTCGAAACCAGATTCTTCAGCCAATGCCAGTGCATGGCGGCAAGAATCGCGAATTGACGTTTCGCTTGAGCGCCACCACATGCTGATGCCGGCCACGTGGATGATCGCTTTAAACGGTAATTTGCCTGCGCCGGTTTGCACCGCACCACCCAGCGGGATCGGTCCATGCTTAGCAAGCTCGCGAAACGGAGCATGCCCGCCACGACGTTTGATCGCTCCTGAAACGCCTTGCGGAAGCAACAACCACCACGGAATGATGTTTCGGTTCCAAGCGTTGACGATTACATCAACGTCTTGATCCAAGAGATCGCCGTTGACGATTTCGAGTTTGCTCATCAAATGCTCAAGTCGGGAAAGTCAGATAGTGTGTCGGCACGGCGTCGACTAACCAAACACCATTGGCGGACAAGTAGAAACGATGCTCGTCACGATGCATCGCTGCAGCGTCGACTTGCAGAATGATTGGTTTGCCTCGCCTTGATCCGACTTTGGTTGCGGTCGATTCGTCTGCGGAAAGATGCACGTGGTTTCGCGATCGTTTTTCCAAACCAATCGTGCGGATGTTTTCGATAAACGCGGCGACGGTTCCGTGAAAGAGCGTGTCGGGTGGCGTTGTCTCTTCGAGCTTCAAGTCGACGCCGGTGATGGAGTGTCCTTGGCTGGCGCGAATGCGGAGTCCGTCGTCGCTCAACGCAAACCGCTTCTTGTCATTCGTCGCGACCACTTCGTGAACCAACTCAAGCGTCAACTGCTTTCCCCGCTGGTTGGCAGATGAGATGAGTTCGTCAATGTCCAGCCAACCTTCCTCGTCAAGCTTCATGCCCACGACTTCGGGTTGATGCCGCAGAACCAAGCTCAAAAATTTGCTCGTCGATGTGAGTTTCCTATCGCTAAGCATGGCACTCAAAAGCCGTTTTCGACGACGACTTCGTCAAGCGGCAGTTGTCCTGGTTTCGGCCAAGCGTCTTTGGTGCCTTTGCCGATCGCGACCATGGGTCCCATGACGTGGTCGTTGGGTAGGTTGATCAGCTTGGCGACCTCTTCGATGTCGAAGCCGATCATCGGGCAGGATTGGTAGCCCAACCCTTGTGCGGCCAGCATCATGGTTTGCATTGCGATGCCGATCGAGCGTTGGGCTTCGTCACGTTGCAACCACTCGCGACCTTCGTGAAATGGCCCCATCCATCCGACTAGCAAATCGGCGACTTCCTTCGCTGCGTTGGCAAAGTAACGCGACGGGTCTTTCTGCCAAGCCTTCGTGTCGGCGGTGAACAACACCAGCAAGGACGCGTCGGTCATCTGGGCTTGGTCGTTACCAAAGTCCTTGCGGATCTTCGCTCGCAGCTCGGCGTCGCGAAGAATCACGAACCGCCAGTGCTGAATGTTGAAGCTGGTCGGAGCCTGAATCGTAGTTTCGAGCAGCTCTTTTTCCTCGGCCGCCGTCATTTTGTGGTCGGCGTCGAATTGCTTGATCGCTCGGCGGTTGAAGATCGCGTCTTTGACTTGCATGTTGATTTCTTTCGACTGAATTTGTTGAAAAGGGGAACAGATGACGGTCGCGGCCAAGCACGAATCTTGAACCAGAGGTAGCGTTATGCTACCCTGGAGGGTTCAGGAGCAAAACCATGGGCCAACCGGTCAAACTATCCGACGAACTCGTTTGTGACGCTCGCGCGACGGCCGAGCTTTCGCAGCGCAGCATTGCTGGCCAAATTGAGTTTTGGGCGGCGATCGGCAAGTCGCTCGAACCGCTGCTGCGCGGGGACCGAGCGATGGCGCTTCGGCAAGCGGGTTCGGTTCGGTCGTTATCCGAAGTGGTGGCGGCGGTGGATTCGCCGGCCGGCCAGCAACGCGTGAGTGACTATTTGAAGTCGCGGCCTTTCCCGCACTATGAGCCGGTGAAGGATCGCCCCGGTTTGCTTCGCAAGATTGACGAGGATGGCACCGAGACGATTGGCCGATTTGTGAATCGAGTCTTTGAACCGGCCGCCGGTTGATGCTGGGTTTCAACTTCTTCGACTCGCGACCGATCGTGGTCGCTTTGGCCGGTTCCAATGGAGCCGGCAAGTCAACGTTTTTCGAGTCGCATCTGTCCGAATGTGGTTTGCGATTCGTCAACGCTGACGAGATCGCCGGCCAACTTGCGATCGGTCCCTACGAGGCGGCGGAGGCCGCGGCAGCGATTCGAGCATCGCTGGTTGAGCGTCGCGAGAGCTTTGTGTTTGAGACCGTTTTGTCAGACCCGATCGGCGAGAAGGTCGACCTTTTGGCTGAGTGTGCGTCAAGCGGCTACGAGGTCGTGATGATCTTCATCCGTATCGCGGACGTTGCCACGTCGATCGAGCGAGTCTCGATTCGGGCCAGCCAAGGAGGCCACGACGTGCCCGATGAGAAACTCGAGGCGAGGTTCGCAAGAACACAAGCGAACCTCAAACGAGCCATCGCCCAACTCCCCCACGTCCTAGTCTTCGACAATTCCGACCTCGGTCACCCGTACCAGCTCGTCGAGCGATATCGCGATGGCGAACCTTTCGGAGATTCCTCCCGCGACTGAAAAGAGATCCGCCAGTTTTCCCTCGCCGAACGGTACGAGAGCACGCCCGCCACTTTTTTCCGATCGCACTCCTGGACCTCATAACCTTGAGGTCTGCATCGTACAGAGACACGAGAGACCTTTGGCCGAGATCGCCCCAGAGCCCGTTTCGCCGACGCCCGGATAGTACTTTTCCAGAGACACCCCGAGAGAACTCTCGCCGGCCTGCGCCCGCGTAAGTCCTTACCAGGATTGCGGTAAAGCACGAAAAAAGCCGATGCCAGTCCAAAGGACCAACATCGGCTTGTTCGTTAACCCGGCGGTCGGAGTAAACCGACCGGGCATATTCAAGTTGAAATTTGGGCTGACTCATTGGCGACTGGCGGGTGATGGATGGCCGCAAAATGGACAAGCATTCTCCGCTAACTGGCGGTTATGGATTGAGAATGAACCGCAAATTTGGAGCTTGATTCTTGGTCTGTCCAAGAACGCTGGCAAAATGAACTGCATCTGACCGTAGGGTTATGTGATCGTTCAATCCTCAAATACTTTTCGTTCAACCCGCGACGAGCTTGTCCAAAAGTTTGAAGGGCAAGTAGAGCCGCATCGGATAACCCGGAAGCTCGGTGAAATCGAAGCGTTGGTAGAACGCTTTGGAGGAGGCGTCGACGCAGTCAAGAATGACGGCGATGAACGCGAACGTTTGCGAGGCTTCGTGGCAGTCTCGAAGCGCGGTCGCGAGCAAACGTTGACCGATGCCTCGACCTTGAAAGGTTTGGTCAACGCCAAGCCACGCGAGGACCGCGACGGGAAGTT
>NZ_LWSK01000058.1 GCF_001642955.1 Rubripirellula obstinata
GGCGAAACGCGCGGGGCGATGCCCACGCGGTTAAACAAAACAATGGGTTTTTCGGGGACCAAAACTCTTCACGGCGTTGGGCGAGAACGCAGGAACGCGAGGGTTCCCAAAATCCCCAACGCCATCCCGGTGACGAACACGATTCCGTTGGCGGCAGCCGGATGCTCGTCCGCTTCGTATTGCATTCGATCAAAGGCGGCGTGTACAGGTTCAGCGACATCTTCGGCGATCCCCGCAACCTGGTCTGCGAGACTTTCATCAGGCGCAAACTCGTTGACCACCGCTCTAATTTCGTCGAGCGAGCTTTCAGTGAACTCGCGTAAGAAACCGACAATGGCGTCTCGATCGCACGGCAACGCTTTGATGTCTTGTTCGCTGATATGAGGCCAGCGTTCTTGAACAGCAATACAGACGCGGTGCCAATCGTCGCTGGCCCAAGACTTCGTTGGATCGCTGGGCGACGCTTGAGCTGTTTGAGACATTTTAGACCTCCTTGGAAGGTTTTGGATCAAAGCCAGATAGCCAACGACTCGAAAGAGAAGTCGGCATGACCTTGACGACTAGTTGCAATCGGTGTGCCGCCACGCCCAAGCGAGCGAATGCGCATGAGGTCCAACGTACTGTTTTCCTAACGCCTTCATTCGCACTTTCGGCTTGCCCAACGACAAGTATGGCTGGCAAAGTGGCACGACCTTTGCGTTACTTCAACGAGTGATCTCGCAGAGCGTCTGCGATTAACCCGAACACGATTAAGGAGACTGCAATCATGGCACTTGAAACAAAAACAAACCTGACTGACGAAACGGTCAACAAGATGCAGAAATTGATTCGAGCAAACATCGACTCGTACAACGGCTTTCACGAATCCGCAGAAGAGCTTGACGACGCGAAGCTTAAAACGCTGTTCAAACAGATTGGCGATGAACGATCGGCAATGGCAAGTGAGTTGCAAACGTTGATTGAGTTCAACGGCGAAGAGGCCGAAGACGACGGAAGTGTTGCTGCCAAGACCCACCGCATTTGGATCAACATTCGAGGCAAGCTCAACGGCGGCGACGCCTACGTGATTCTGATCGAAGCCGAGCGTGGTGAAGATCACATCAAGGAAGCCTACGAAGATATCATGAAGGAAACCGCCGGTAGCGCCGTCAACGATGTCTTGTTAGGTCAATACGCGAAAGTCAAAGCGGGTCACGACAAGATCCGCGATCTACGCGATGCCTACAAAGCGGCTAGCTAAGCCGAGTAGCTTGACACCAAGCATGCAGTAGCGGAAGTCGCGCGTGACTTTCGGCCAGTCTTCAACCATCCGAAGCTCGACGCGAATCCCGCTTCCGCTGCTGTCTTTTTTACTCCCTACCATCGGTAATTCCACTGTTGTTCCTCCACTCTGATCGCCAGCATCTAGGCCGTAGCGAGCTTCCAGCGAGTTACGGCAGTGCGCATCGGAGATTCAAGACTGCCATTCGGGGATTTACATCCCAAGCAGAGAGTTGCCGCCACCTCCAGGACGATTTGCGAACGTTCTGATCACAACGTTCTGATCACGAGGGACGTCAATGGTTTTAATGACGTAGCGTAACTCGCGAAGAGTTTCGGCTAGAACGGAGATTTGCCGAAAGCTTACGCCGCTTCCGCTACGACAAGAAGCGTCAGCAATTAAATTGCCGTCCCAAGCACCCGAATCATGCCGCCCATTGACTGTCTTTGCCACACGCATTCGGGTTTGTGAAAGTGCTTCAGCACAGCCTACGCACTCTCCAGCGATCCGTTGTCGGGGAATTGCCCAAAGACCAAAGCTTCGATATCCCTATTGAAAGCGGTGCGCGAACATTTCGGGCCCCATCAAAGATATCTGTCCAGCTTTATCAAAACTGGATCAAAGGCTTACCTCCGGTGATAGAAAAAGAACTTCCGATCAAAGTCACTTTCAGTGATGACGTCAAACGGCCCAAAAAGATTCAGCAACACATCAAACGCATCCACTTGTACGGTCCGGCAAAAGCGTTTCCAGAACAACTAAACCTGATCGCGGACGAAATCGCCGAAGGCGGAGTGCTAACCGTTGACGACCTTACTTTGCCGAAAGATTTCGAGGTCACCGATCGTCGTGATAGCGACCCGATCGTCACGGTCGAAAAGCCCAAGAAAGAAAAACGCGGCAGACGAGAAGAATACGACGACTAGAACATCTAAGGAACGTGCAACTTTTTATAGTCGCCTTTCGCTCCGCGAAAGCCGCGAATCCGCTAGTTTCGCGGAGCGAAAGGCGACACTAATTCTCCGGTCGTTCCTAACGCTGAGCCGATGCCGATTCGCGGTACTCACGCGGCGTCATCTTCAACTCTCGCTTGAAGAACGCGTGCATGTATTCGGGATGCGTGAACCCGCAATTGCCAGCGATTCGTTCAACCGACAAGTCGGTCATCTTCAATAACTCGCACGCTCGTCGCATTCGAACGTTGCGAATTTCTTGTTGCGGTGAACGGCGCAGGTATTTTCGCAACTGTCGTTCCAGCGTGCTGCGTGAAACCGGCACATTCCTAAGCACATCGCCCACCGAAATGCCTTCGCAGGCGTTTTCGCGGATGTAGCTAATCGCGGCGGCAATGTCGGGGTCATCAATCGCAACAATCTCGGTGGATTGGCGAGTGCAAATACCAATGGGCGCGATGCGGTCCACTTCTGGAACAGCGACCGTTCCTTCCATCATGGCTGCCAACATCTCGGCTGCCATAAACCCGATTCGTTCTGCGTTGGGGATCACGCTAGAAAGAGGCGGCGTGCAAAGCTGGCACAACAATTCATCGTTATCCACACCCAACACAGCCACCTCTTCAGGCGCATTCAAGCCTGCTTGGGCACAAGCCTGTAACACATGCTGACCGCGGATATCACAACACGCCATCACACCCACGGGCTTGGGCAACGATCCAAGCCACTCAATTAATCGAGACTGTTCTTCTTCCCATGAAACATCGGTCGCACCGTGCCATCGCGAAGAGTAAACCGAGCATTCACCATACTTCTGCGCGTGCCTCGCAAACGATTCACCACGTCGCAACGACCAAGCCTCATCCTCGAACCCGCAATAACCAAAACTCTGGAAACCTCGATCCGTAAAATGCTCAACGCCCATTCGTCCAATCGCGTCATCATCGCTTCGCAAACGCGGGTGACAACTGTCCTCGTTGCGATCGGTCAATTCAACTAACGGGACACCTGTCTTGGCAACTGACTCCACCAAGCTTGGGCTAATCACACGCGAAATAATCCCTTGGCCATCCCAGTTCAACAACCAATGCGGCAATTCGCTCGACAGGTCACGCTGTTCGTAAAAGACGAGCCAGTCATCGCACGACCGACAGTATCGTGTGATTCCAGCCAGCAATTCTCGACCATAAATACCCGAAGATTCGACGATCAGCGCGACGCGTTTCTTTTTTGCCATTGGAAACCTTACCCCTCAACCAATTCAGAATTCGGTTGATCGCGATAAGGAATTAACGCGGTGAACACGGCAGCCAACAACAAGCAAACGCCGCCAAACACAACCACATGCAAACGGTTGATCTGATCGAACTGGGACAATACCCGACTGAGAATGATGGCGACCAAAATTTGCGGGATCACAATAAAAAGATTGAAAATTCCCATGTAGACCCCGACACGATTCTTGGGCAGCGAACTCGAAAGCATGGCGTACGGCATCGACAAAATTGATGCCCAGGCGATGCCCACGCCGCTGAAACTGACCCAAGTCAAAATGGTTGGATCTCGCACGAACAGCGTCGATGATAGCCCCAAACCGCCGCATGCCAGCGAGACAACGTGAATCCATTTTGCTGACGCGAATCGCCCAATCCAAAGGAAAGCGATGGCGGTGAAAAATGCGACCAGGTTGTAAGTAGCAAAACAATCGTTGGCGATGTAAATCCCTGTCTTATACAAATCAGACTGCGGGTCGGTTGCGCCCAAGACATCTCGAGCCACCGCCACCGTGAAGAAAATCCACATGCAAAACAGGCCCATCCAAGTCAAAAACTGAACCCCTGCCAAATGTTTCATCCTGGCTGGCATGTTCAGAAACGCAGCGGAAATTTCTGATAAGCCGCTGCGTTTGTTCTTCATCGCCAAAATTTCTTCCTCGCTCGGCGGATGTTCCTTCGTTGTCACAACGGTCCAAAGCACGGCAATCAGAAACACGAAGGCACCGACGGTAAAAGCCACATGGACGGTTTGCGGTATCTGCTGAACCGAATTGGTAACCGAACTTACCCCGCCCGTTTCCAACCACCCCGGCAACTTCGACGCGATGACCGCTCCTGCGCCGATGAACACCGACTGCATGGCAAAGCCGACCGTGCGTTGTTTGTCGGGAAGCAAGTCCGTGACGAAGGCGCGAAACGGTTCCATGCTGATGTTCACCGACGCATCAAGAACCCACAACAAACCAGCCGCCATCCACAACGCGCCACTTTGCGGCATCAAGATCAACGCAATGCTCGCACCGATCGCTCCCGCCAAAAAATAGGGCCGCCGACGACCAAGCCAACACCAAGTATTGTCACTCATGTGGCCAATGATCGGCTGCACGACCAACCCCGTTATCGGCGCAGCCAACCAAAGCAGTGGAAGCTCGCTCTCATCGGCACCTAGATATTCGTAGATTGCCGACATGTTCCCCATCTGCAACCCCCAGCCAAATTGGATTCCGAAGAAGCCAAATGACATGTTGCAAATTTGCCAAAAAGACAGGGGTTGTTTTTCATTGTTCACTTAGGACATCCGCCAATACATAGATAATAATCCAATCAGCGTTACGTCACTGAAGAACATAGACAATCGCTGAAGAAGCTGGCACGTTGATCGTAATCGATGGCATCGAGGTCTCTGAATCTTGTCGAACCAGAACCCTGTTCCCAGCACCCTGATCGCCACCGCCACCGCCACCGCCGACCACTTGAAACGGTAAAAAAGAGTCCCCGGGTAACGCGAGTGAAAATTGACCGTCGTTTCCGGTCGCCAACGAAACAGAATTGACCATTGCCGACTTGTTGGGATTGGCGTTGATGGCAACCAAAACCGTTTTGGAACGATCAACTTCGTTGGCATCATTGACCAAGAATCTGGTAAAGACATAAAGCCCGTCATCGCCTTTGTCGTTATCAGCATCGGTCCATAACGTTGCCATCGATCCCGAGGTCAACGCCGGATGATTCTGACGCATTTCGACCAATCGCCGAATCAGCTCAAACGCCTTTGCCTGTTTGGCTGATTGCAAGGTTTCCTGATCCGCCTGCTTTGCAAACGTGATCCGCCCGGTCTCACTGTCGCGTCCCAATTGCCCGTCGGTGTCACGCAGTGATGCCTCAGCGCCGTAATAAACGCAAGGAATCCCCTCGCTGGTCATCAAGATGGTAAGCGCCAGACGATGCTTCACCTCATCGACTTCTTTCACCAGAAACCGGTTCAGCCCATCATGGTTTTCATAGAAGTTGATCATCTTTTGCCGCGGACGCAGCCCGTCGAATCCAACCTCTTCGTTGTAGCAAGCCTGATCGCCAGTTCGGTACAAATAGTCAGTCGTGTTCTGCAGCCCCCATGGGTTGCCAAAGTCTGCGCCCGGTTTGCGAAGGTAATCTCGCAAGTTGAAACAGAACTGAAAGTTCAGTAGCGAATCCAAGCAAGGTTCAGTGGTCTTCTGTCCCGACTCTGGGTCCTTGGAAAACGTGTACCGCCCCAGCACGCGTGGATTGCCGTCATAGACTTCGCCGGAGATTAGCAGCTTGTCGGCGTCGTCTCCTAACTTGGCTCGAAGCCGGTGGGTGAATGCCGTCCAGAATTCGTGATGAACATGTTTGACCGTGTCCAACCGAAGCCCATCAATTCCAATGGTGTTGATATAGAAGTAATAGATCTCAACAAATTCATCGACCAGAGCATCAAAGTGCGGGGCCTCGGGGTGCGTGTACAAGTCACGCAGCGAGAAGAAATCGCAGAGAACTTCTTCGCCATCTGATTTACCCAAACTGTCGTCATTGAATCCAAAACGGCCATAGACGTTAAAGTCTCGCAGCACGCCAGTTGTGTTTACTTGTTTGCCGAGCACCGTCTGAACGCCAGCGGGCTGAGGCGGAAGCAAATTCCATTGTGGTTGATTGACCCAGGCAGTGTTGGTGTATCGATCCATCGCAAAAGGCGCAATCCATTCCTGCTTATCAGCCGAATCAAGTTGGCCGTTCTCGTTGGCATCGTAATAAAACAATGGACCGGTGTGATTGCAAACAACATCCTGAATGACTTTGATACCGTGTTGATGTGCCAAGTTCACCAAGTCACGGTAGTGCATCATCCGCCCGTCACGATTGTCGGGATAAGGCGTCCCGTCGAGCGACTTTGAACTGACCAAGTGCGGGTCTATGTCAAGAAAATCTTGGGTCCAGTAACCGTGATAACCAGTCTTGGGACCGCCCGAATCGAACGCCGATCGCCATGCGTTGCGAACCGGCGGACTGAGCCAAATCGCACTGATGCCCAGATCAGTGAAATAGCCACTTTGAATCGCCTTTTCGATGCCTCGAAAATCTCCGCCGTGATACATGCTGATCTCTGATTGCTCAAGATCATAAAGCGCCGGATCGCAATCCTTCGGCGTGTTGTTGCTGGGATCGCCATCATGGAATCGATCGGTCAAAGCGAAATAAATAACGTCTTCATTCCACGGACGCTCGACCGATTGAGAATCCTGCGTTCCCAAATCCGCAGCCAGCGGTTGAGATGGTTTAATCAGTGTCAAAAACAGGAGACCAATTGCGAATGAAGGCTTAAGCATGCGAATCATGTGAGGTTTACAGGGCAAGGAATCAATCTTTGACAAAGATCTTTAGGCTGGTTTTTGGAACCGTCACGTCATGTAATCGAGCACCGCGAAGAATGGCATCACGGCCGCGGGCAACTCCGTTAACATCGACGACCGAATCGTTAGCAACCATTCGCCATTTGCCTGCTGGTAATGCCACGTTTTGAAACGTTGCATCATCGTTGGCGGTATTCACCAACACCATCATCGACGCGTCGATGATGTATCCAAGATGATGGGCATTGGCTGGCAGAATCCATTGGATGTAATCGTCGCCTGGCTTGGTACCAACACGCAGGCATCGGCCATGATCACTTTGGCGCAGCTCGATCAACCCTCGCCAATAATTAATCATGTTGGTGTATTGGTGCGATGCTGGATCCTTCTCTGGATCGATGCCCGCGTTTTGCCACAGAAACAGGTTCGCATTGCGAAGGTTGTAAGAATCCTTCTTGCCGTGATAAACCAGCATCCCATCGGGAAGCAGCTTCGTGACTTCCTGGTTGGGGAACAATCCTTTGCTTCGCATCATTTCAGTCCCGCCGTGGACAACAATCGGACCAAGCGACGTCATCAACAACCCAGCAGCAACTTTGTAAGGGCCTTCATCGACGCCTTTTCGCCCGTCCCAGTCCGTGGTCGCAAACTGATCCGCCAGCGTCCAATTATCATGGATGTCCAGGTAATTGATCCCACGATTCGGAACCACTTCATCGTCGAATCCGTTGCTAATCGCCAATTGAACATTGTGTCGTTGGGAAGCATCACCACCGGCGAAGCCGCGGTCGGTCGCTTTGATAGTTGGATCGCTTGTCGGGCCTTTGAACGCGTTCCGGGCACCGTCCTGAAAGTAGGTAATCGGCGCGTCGCTCTTGTACCAACTCCAATCGGGATTGGCGGCCACGTCGGGATCACTTGGTGCGATCCATGGTTCGCCATAGATAATCACGTCTGGGTCCAATGCTTCGCGAAGTTTAATCAGCGACGCCTTGTCAATTTGCCCCGCCAAGTCGATCCGAAAACCGTCAATGCCGAATTCTGCGATCAAGTCTTTGCACTGATCAATCAACCAACGTTGAACCATCGGACGGTCTTCCGTTTTGATTTCGTTTCCAAACGGACCGATGTGGTTGAGATCTTCATCGGTGCGATGGTAGTACGGCAGATCGATGGCATTGAAGTTGAACAGGTAATGGCGACCATCCATATTTTCGCCAGTGTGGTTGGGCACCAAGTCGATGATGACAGCCATATCGTGATCGTGAAACGCTTGCACCATGTCGCGGAACTGGTCACGCTGGGCACCGTGTGGCGTGCCCTTGGTGCGATAACGCGTCTCGATCGCGAACGCATGCGTTGTCCGGTATCCCCATTGATAGTTCGACTTGTGGACACCGGCTTTGATCATGTACGGGTCATCGGCAAAAGCTTCCTGCCAAACGTCATCGGGATAGTGCAGGTATTCTTGAACCGGCATCAGGTGAATGACGTTGACGCCAAGTCTTTTAAGGTGATCAAATCCAACCGGTGCACCCGAGTCATTTACCAGCCCAGTTTTCGTCATCGCGGCGAACGTGCCTTTGATGTCCTCATCGACGGGCAGATCAAGCGTGAAGTCTTCGACGTGAACCTCGTAAGCCACGACATCTTCCATCGCTGGACGTCCGTTTTTCAGTGGCGTCGCTGGCTTGGTCGCTCGCCACACTCGGCACTTGCCAAAACTGTCCACGCTGACGCGGGCATACGGGTCGCTGATCCGAACGGGATGTGTCTCGTAAAAATAGTTGCCTGGATCGGATGGCCCGTGGACTGAAAAGTCGTAATAGATTCCATGCAGATCCGAGTCGACACTGGACTCCCAGATTCCATCTTCATCACGAACCATCGCCAATTGCTTCGATTCCTTTTCGTCTTCGGCTTGTTCGTAAAGATACAATCGAACGTCGGTTGCCCGCGGTGCGAAAAGACGGAAAGTTGTCTGGCTGCCGTCCTCAGCGACCTCCGCCCCTAGCGGTTTGGATGATTGCAGGTGCCGCATCCAACCGTCCCGACGACACAGCGTTCTTAGATTCATCGCTGGGTATTCGAGGTAGTAAACTCGATTCCGGTCGATGGCCTCGGCAGGCGTTAAGACGCCTATCGTGGATCCCTGTGCTTTGAATGACTGCAGAGGAACATCACGCCCAACCGCATTGGTCAAACGAAAATCAGCAGGGTCGAAATCGGATACTTCAGGCAGGGCATCCAGCGATACCGAAATCGTTCCATTGCCCAGCATTTCCGCCCGCAGCCGGGCTGGTTTTTCGCCCATACGATAAATTAAATTTCCGCTCTGCTTGTTTACGGCCAACGCATGAGGATCGATCCATTGCCCATCGTCGATTCGAAACTTAAAAGGCGATGATGGGCGAATGGCTTTTGTGGATGATCGAGGAACGGCAAGCGTCCAAATGGTCGGTACTTGCCCACTTCGAGTCAGCGTCCAATCAGGATCCTGCATGTCTTGATCCCAACCACGGAATTCTCCGGTGACAACGACGTGGTTTGGATTGAGGTTGTAGAGCGAGGAATCAAAGACGAAAAAAGTGGTCTCGTTTAAATCAATGTATCCAGATGCTCTTTCGATCTCGGTTAGTTGTAGCATTTTTGCGGGGGGCAACTGGTCCGGTTGAAAATGGTTCGATTGAGAAACCGCCTGTTCTTGGGCCCAGATTGCCGGGGCTTGCGATGCAACAAAGAAGTGCAGAACCGTCAGGCAGCAAACAAGTCGGGTGAAATGATGAAACATAAATCAGACGATGGGCTGAAGCGGCGTTGGATGGTGAGGTTGTGGGCTTCCGTTCGCTTCGGGACTTCCATCGATTCGTAAACTCGTTTCTTGGTCAGTCGCGTTTTCGCACGCATTGATTTGCCCAGGCCCCTGTGCCGTTCCCAGTGCCGTTCCCTGTGCCGTTTCCTGTGCGGCAGCGAGGTTACATTCGGTGCGTTGATACAGGACGACCAAGTTACCCAGTTTCGTCGCCGTCGAATCAGAAAGCTGGTCGCTTTGCAGACGCCAGCCCCAATTTCCATTAATCGTTGCTGGCGTATTCAAACGACTCTCGCTACCAAGATTCAAAACATCTTGCATCGGCAAGACGACGGTGTTCGCAACCGACGCCATCGCGGCCTTAATAAAATCCCAAGCAACCTGGCCCGAACCCCGGTTCAGATATCGATCGACGTATCGACGAACATCTTCGCCCTGTGCGTCATACCAACCCTTCACCGTGTCATTGTCATGGGTGCCGGTGTAAACAACACAATTTGGGATGTAGCGATGCGGCAAAAAGTGATCGCTGCGGGATTCACTGGGGTCGAACCCAAACTGCAGGATCCGCATCCCGGGGAACCCATGACGATCTCGCATCGCTTCGACTTCGGGTGTGATCACGCCAAGGTCTTCGGCGATGATCGGGAAAGCACCGTTGGCTTGGCGAATGGTCGAAAACACTTCATCGCCAGGCGCATTCACCCAGCGTCCATTGACGGCGGTATCCTCCGCCGCCGGGATGGACCAACATGCTTGGAAACCTCGAAAGTGATCGATGCGAACCACGTCGACGATGTTCAACAGGCCACGAAAACGCCGCGCCCACCAAGCAAATTGGTCCTTCCGCATTTCGTCCCAGTCGTAAAGCGGATTGCCCCAACGCTGACCCGTTTCACTGAAATAATCAGGCGGAACTCCCGCGACCTCAACCGGTTGTAGCTGATCGTCCAGCAAGAATAGATTCGGTGAAGACCAAACGTCCGCACTGTCCATCGCAACAAAGATCGGAACGTCGCCAACGATTTGAATGCCGCGTTGGTTGGCGTATTTCTTTAGTTCTAGCCATTGCTCGAAAAAGAAAAACTGCAGCACCTTTTCAGTTTCGATTTCCTTGCAGTGCGAATCCGACCATTGCCGGATCGATTCTGGATTGCGTTGGGCAAGTCCCTTGTCCCAGAACAAATTCCACGCCGAACTATCGCAACCCTGTTCCAAACCCAGCCGATCAAAATGCTGCTTGATCGAAACAAACATGGCATAGTCTTCAAGCCAGTCTTGATGTTCCAGACAGAAACGCTGGTAACTTAAACGCCGATCCTCTTTGGCTGAACCTAAAAACTGGTCGGCGCAATGCCTTAGAATCGGCATCTTCCAGCGAGTTACCGATTCGTAATCAACCGATTGATCGCAGAAACGGTGCGAGTTTCCGATTGCTTCTAGACATCCAACTTCTTCAGCAACCCGCACAAGATCGATCAAAAGCGGATTGCCCGCAAACGCCGATGTTGCTGAATAGGGTGAGTTCCCAAACCCGGTTGGATTCAGCGGAAGCACTTGCCACAGTCGCTGTTTAGCCGTGACTAAGTAGTCAATAAAACGGTACGCCCCCGCCCCCAAATCACCAATGCCGTGCGGCGAAGGGAGTGACGTGGGGTGCAACAAGATACCACTGGAACGAGCAGATAAGACCATGCGAATGCAGTACGCGTTTCATAACTCATGCTGACAACAAAAACATCTCTCGGTGAACGCCACCGTGATCTGCCCGTAGCTGATCCCGCCAGGGTTCAGTCAAGCTTAGATCGATTTTCGACTGAACCCAGCCGGGACCAGCGACGACATCAAGACAGTCGCTAAGGCCCTATCCCGAAACAACTTCCTGACTCCCAACCCGAACGCGTAAGCGAGGGATCATTGTTTGCCGGGTAAATCCCTCGCTTACGCGTTCGGGTTGGGATTTGTTGGAATCTGATCTCTGGGATTTATTTCAGGACAATTCCTAAGGCCGATTCGTCGGCCGACTCGTTTGACTTTGCTGAGCCTGAATCTCCTCGGCCGACGCTTGGTAAGGAGCGTACTCATTAGGATCAGCAACCATCGAAGGCTCTGAATCACCACCACACCCAACCAGCGAAACGGCAACAAAGAGCGTCCCAAATGCCAAAAGTAAATGTTTCATTTCAAAGGACTCCTATGAGAAAAGACTAGAATGATTCTTCGATGATTTCTTTGCTCGCCCGTGTGCCCAATGCACCCCACAATCCATAGGGACTAATGGAACCGGCGACCGCGTTCGGAGCAGTGTTGCTGAGCATCACTGGCCGCGCCCTTGAATTGCCGGCTTCGATCGAATCGGTGATAAACTTCACCGCGCCGTCTGCCATTAGGACATGCACACCGCCTTGGTGACGAGAACTTGGTGGCAGCGTGCCATCGCTACGCATGGGCTGCCAGTCGCCATCGTTGCCAATGCAAGCGGGCGAGTTGGGTGGCAAAATTGTTTGCATACCACTAAACAGCGTGTAACCGCTGGACCATTGGTAGCCACGACCATAGCGCTGAGTCCAACCCATGCTGGCCTGCGCCGCCGTTACCGTACCAGGTGCCCAAAACAGAGGTCGCAATGGGTCTACAAGATTTTCATCGATGCATGCACTCGGATTCGTGTAGGCACCGGCACCCTTTCCTGGATTGGTTCTCGCATCACGATCACCTAAGTCTGTCGCGATTTCACCACAAGCGATCGTGTTTGAAAGCCCATCCAGGATGTCACGAAAACCAGTTTGGTATCGGGTGACAAACGCACCGCGACAGGATGCTCTACCTTCCTGGGCGGCTGCACTCGCATCAGCACCATTGGGAAAGACGAGATCGTCCCAGTGGCGGTATCCACGATTGAGCCGCTCGATGGCGTCTCCCATGCAGGCCCCATAATTAGTTCGGCCTTGTGCCGGTACACCGGACCCCGGATCGCTGGGGCAGCGGAGCGTTGGTACTTCGGTAATCCAGGGCTGATAAAACCAACCGCGAGTTTCATTTGAACCGTCATCGTTGTCAGGCGATGGCCCAAAAGCAGCCCAGGGGCCAACGGGACGAACGTTGCCATCAGCCATCGTCAGCATTGGATTGCTAATCTGTTCCCAAAGAGCTTGCTGTTCAACAAAAGGCATCAGCCCGACGAGGAAACTGTTCATCATGTGACAGTTCTCCGCCGAAGGATCATGCTCGTCTTGACCGGCAATCGCGGGCCCCGACATTTGCTGAGGCATCTTCTTGTAAGCCGAGTGGTAGTTGTGAATGCCCAAGCCAATCTGCTTAAAGTTGTTGCTGCAACTCATTCGCCGAGCAGCTTCGCGTGCTGCTTGAACCGCGGGCAAAAGCAAACCAACCAACACGCCGATGATCGCAATGACCACCAGCAATTCCACCAGCGTAAAACCGCCGCGTGATAAACTTCTTCCCTTAAACATGACTACAACCTTTAATTAGAGTGGCTGAGTAAAACGGAGACCATTAATGCGGACGAGGTTGACCTTCCAGAGCAAGTCTCGACCATTGAATGTCATCATATACCCGTGTTTTCAAAGCGAACACTGCATTTCCACGTCAGCATCCTACGATCCTTTGTCAATTATTAGGGCGTCGATTCTGGTAAGTGGTTCCGCCCGGTAGGCTGGGATTCTGCGGAACACCGCCAACCTCTAGCACGGTTTATTGAGCTCAAACTGAACGCGTAAGCGAGGGATTCGGCGTAGACGATGCAGCGTTTCACGCAGCCCTGGAAGGCAAACGCTGTGAAGCATTTGTTCCCAGCAAAAATTGCGTTCCACCGTTAAACGCATGTACTGCGAAATGCACGTATGTACTGCGAAATGCAATTGCCGGAACTGCGTCGAAGACTCCTTGTTCCGGCCTACGTTGCTCAACCGCTAAACCGCGCGGGCATCGCACCGCACGACTGGGGGCCGCAAGACGCGCGGGGCGATATCGTTTAGCAACCCTTGAAAGTAGGCCGTAGCGAGCTTCCAGCGAGTTACGGCGGTGCGCTAATTGCCGTAACTCGCTGGAAGCTCGCTACGGCCTACATCCTGGCAATCAGGCCCCAAGCCGAGCCAGAAACTTGCATGACCAGGGCACAGGCACGCAAATCGGATGCCTACTTTAAATCCAAACCGACCAGCATGCCGGCCCCCTGCATGACACAGAATCGTAGTGGAAAGACGCAAAAACTTAGTGGCTTGGGGGAACTGTAGGTATTAGTCTAATAAGTCACCTCGGGCTAGCTTGTCTTTGCAAGACTGTGATCACTTCTCCCATAAACCGGCTCAACGCACATCATGAATGTAGCTGAGTCCATCAAAATGGGTTGCAGTCGTTTCCTTTCTTTCAGCATCGAAGCCAATTCCGAAGGGCTAATTCATTGCTGTTTCACCATCGAATGAAGGGTTTAGAATGAAGAAAATCATGTTTGCATTGCTGGCCGCTGCGGTCGGCCTTAATGCTCAATTAGCAACCGCGGCCGTTGTCGCCGATGGCTCTCTTGGCGGTGCCGAAGGCTATGGATCTGTCCTCTTTACACAGGATACGCCCACCGGATTCGGTGACAATACCGATGCAACGGTTGGTCGTGCAAGTGGCTCCGAAATTAATGGCGTTTACGGTGTTGTTTCAGGTGGCAACCTCAACGTGCTGGTGACAGGCAATGTCGAAACGAACTTCAACCGCCTGGTGCTCTACATTGATTCGGTTGCAGGTGGCCAAACAACACTTGATGATACCAATGGATTAGGAAGTCCTTTCAACGATTACAACGGGACCGTCTTGGATGCCGGTTTCGGCGCTGATTATGGGTTGATCCTCAATGGCGGCAATGATCCTGCCGAATACTTTTTGGATTTCGCGACCATTGGCTCCAGCACATCATTCCTCGGCGGATCTCTTCCAGGAAGCACGACACTTGCTGGTTCCAACGGCATTAACGTCGGTATCGATCAATCGAATATCCTGGGCGTCACTGACACCTTGGTTTCCGGGGCTGGCGCGGTGACGACCGGACTAGAGTTTTCAATCCCACTCGGTGTGATTGGAAGCCCAACCGGAGACATCCGATTGGCAGGCTTTATCGCGGGCGGCGGCTTTGTCTCCAACCAAGTCATCGGAGGAGTTGGAGGTGCTGGAAACGTTGAGTTCGCTCCCAACTTCTCAACGATTGCTGGAAACCAGTTTGTCACGATCGCCATTCCTGAACCAACCAGCTTTGCTTTGTTGGCCATCGGTGGCGGGTTCGTTGCTGCACGCCGGCGACGTAAATAGTGCATCAAGGCAGATGACTCAACAATCTCGAAACCCGGTACTTTGGTACCGGGTTTTTTGATGGGCAATCCCACCAAGTGTCATCAATACAATCGAAGTCCCTCTGGGAGAGGCGTGCTCATTACCGCCCAATTCTGAAAAGTTCATGACAAGCAATCTTAGGAAGATAACGCGGTAACTTAGTGTTGAATGCCAAGATAACGGAATAGAATGGAACATAATCGCTCAAAGCTTGGGACTTATCTCGCCCTTGGTATTCATCCGACATAACTGCGTCAGTATTCACTCATGAGACAACAACTCAATCGATCGCGTCGGCAAAGCAAACGATCGAAGTTGCGTCTGTCGCTGGAACAACTCGAAAGCCGGCGTTTGTTGGCCAGCGTTTCATCACCTGCGATCTTGCAGTGGTTTGAATCGTCTTTCGATACGATTGAACAACGAACGCCGGACATCTTTGATGCGGGTTATGGAACGGTTTGGTTGCCGCCGCCCAACCGCGCCGACAGCGGTAATTTATCAGTTGGCTACGACGTCTATGACCGATTCGATCTTGGCAGCCCCGATGACCCAACTCTTTATGGAACCGAGACGGAACTCAAGACGATCGCCAATGCCTTTGATAATGCCGGCGTCGCACTTCACGTTGACGTCGTGCTCAATCATGCGGGCTTTACCGATTTAGGGTCGAACGGTTTCTTCGAATCCGGTGGTTATCCCGGACTTGCCATCACGCTGCCAAATTCAATCGACGGTGATTTCCATTCTGGATTTTTAAGCGGTGATCTGGAAGGACGCTTAGCAGGCTTGGTCGACATTGATCACCAAACCAACCACCAGTTCATTCGAAGTCCCGTCGCCCCGGACGATCCCAACAATTTGCGACCGGGCACGGCACCGTTCAACGGACGCGTCGCCAATCTACCCGACGAAGCCAACCGGCGATTTTATCCTGATCGAGACGCCGACCCAATTTTCTTATTCGATCCGGCCACTGGCGAATCTGGAATCGCTGTCTACCCCTTCAACACCGATTCGCCTGAAACGGGTGATCCAGTTCTTGAAAATGCACTCGGCTATCAAATGCGGTGGCTGCAGTGGCTCGTGCAAGACGTTGGCGTTGATGGTTTCCGTCTTGATGCGACCAAACACCTTGATCCGTTCGTGTTGAACTTTTTCGATCGCGCGGTCTATCGATCGAACCCTCGGTTGTTACTCGACGGATCGGTTGATCATGCGTTCTCCTATGGCGAAGCTTTTACTGGCGACCGAAACGCATTGATGTCCTACGTCCGCAAGGACATCAACCCCAACGACTTTGGTCGCGTTGGAGGCAACCGTGATACGCTTGACTTCAGCGCGTTTTTTGCCATGCACAGCAATCTCGCTAGCGCGGGGACCAGCAATGCGTGGACCAACATCCGCGATTCGCTATTGGATCTTCACGACGATGGGATCCACAACGGTTCAGCCGGCGTGTTGTTCGTAGGTAGCCACGACGAAAACGGCCCCAATGAACTCAACAATGTCGCTCATGCTTTCGCGTTGATGTATCCCGGCAATACGGTGGTGTATTTCAATGGCAAAGAGTTTGGCGACAACCGTGACTTTCCCAAAGACGGACGAGGCGACGCGTTGGGTGGCGTTTATGGCGACAGCCTGAAACGTTTGGTTCAGATTCGCAACACGCATGGTCGCGGCAATTTCCTAGAACGCTACATCAGCAGCGATGGTATTTACGTCTACGAACGCGAAAGTTCAGCGGTGGTTGGATTGTCCAATCGTGGCGATAGCGGTTTTGACCAACGCACCGTTTCGGTTGCCTTTGCACCGGGAACCCATCTGGTTGAATTGACCGGAAACGCTGCAAACACTTTCATCGATCCTTTCAACGACATTCCTGACGTGGTGACAGTGAAGTCCGATGGGACCATTGACATTCGCGTTCCCCGCAATCGAAACGCCAACGGCGATTTTCATGGCAGCGGCTACGTGATCTACGGGTTGCCGACTCCTCAAGCACCCGCAGGTCTGGAAGTTCTGGGATCAACTTCGGTGTTGGCCGGTTCGGTACCCGCGGCCCAATCCTTCGCCAACGGCGTGACCAGGCTAAGCGACTTGACCGTGATCACGTCCGACTCGTTTGACGTTCGCTTGCAAACTAATGAAGTCCGCTTGCTGGGACTCGAAAGCCTGCGAGACACGTATGCCGATGGCGACCAGGCAGTGCTTCGCGTCAATGGCGGCACCGATGTTAACGGCAACGGCCAAGTCGATTTCGTCACCCCGGGCGACGCAAGCTACGGGTTTGAGACCTTCGGCAATAAAGCGAGTTCGCTGGTTGGCAGCGGTGGAATTTCCGGTCCTAGGGGCGATGGCGAGTTCCTGCAAACGATTGACGCGACCCAGCTTTCCGAAGGCATCAACTACATCGAGGCCCGCGCGTTTCGCCATCGCACCGACGGTGGCCCCGCTGTGTTTAGCGATTTCCGAGAATCGATTTACGTTGATCGCTTCGCCCCGGAATCTCGCGTGCTTAGCTTTGAACCATGGGAAGTCGGCGTCAACGAAAACCGAAATCTGATCGTTGAATCGGTGGACAAAACCGCTGACGCGGTGCATGTCTTTCTTGATTTGCCCGCATCGATGACGGACGCCGAGGTGATGTCGCTTGTGTCTGAACAAAACCAAGCACGCCAGATCGATCGCGACCAATTCATCTACGGGTTTGGCGGTCTGTCCCACGGCAATCACGCGGTCACGATCGTCACCTACGAACAATCCGGCAACGTCAATGTGCAACGTTCCGCCGGCCTATTCACGTCAACGATCATTGGCGCTGGCTTAGGCGATACAGACTTTGATGGTGACATCGACATGACCGATCATGATCGAATGCTGGAATTGGTCGATGGCAACAACGACGAATTCAACGCAGCGGCCGACTTTGATGCCAACGGAGTGATCGATGCGGAAGACTATCGAATTTTCCTGGACGAGTTTATCGATCAGGTTCGCGGGCCGATCGACTTCGGGGATGCTCCGGCCTCTTCGCTAGCGCCCTACTTCAGCGACCGCTTCACCGCTGGTGAAACCGCGATCGTCTTGTCCGCACCGGGTGGCGATGTCGGTTTACAGGCGTCCCAGACAATTTTGTCATCGGGAATCGCACGAGACGACACGTCCAGCGACACGCTGTACTTCCGATTCACGGCCAATCCAACATCGATTGGATCGAGCGGTATTTCGGACGCCTTTTCCGCTTTCCAATTGTTTCAAAACGGTGAAGAAGGCTTGGGAATCGGAAACCGTTTTGGATCGGCGGCCTGGAGCTATTTTGGTGCCAGTGATTTGGTCACGCAATCGGAAACAGGCGACCTAAATTCACCGACACCTGATTCGGGAACCTCTTCTGAAACGATTCAGGAAAACGAAGCAAAAACGTTCCTGATGCGGGTTGAATATCAAAGCGACGCAGAAGATGTCATCACTGTTTGGATGCAGCCCGGTGATGTATTCGATGCTGATCAATTGCCCGATTTAACGACAACATTCTTTGCGGACGCATCCTTTGATGAAGTGATTGTTCGCGCCGGAAGCGACCAGGATGCTGCGACCTGGGCGTTTTCAGATATCGCGATTTCAAAACAGACTAGACCTGGACCAGCTCATTTGATCAGCAATGAATTGAAGATGGGTTTCCAAGTCGATGCGGATGGCGGTCAGCAAACGTCCAACGACGCATTGGGTGACGATTCTGATGGGAACGACGACGAAGACGGTATTCTGTTTAGCAGTACACCGATTCCGGGCGGCACTTGGCCGTTGGAAATCGGTGCATCCGCAACGGGTTTGGTGGACGGGTGGATCGACTTCAACGCAAACGGAATTCTGGAACATCCCGCCGAACACATCGGCGATGGCGTTTCGATACCGGTTGGGATTGGCCTAACAACAGTCAACGTTTCGGTGCCAAGTGATGCGTTGGTGGGCCAGCGACTGATGCGTTTGCGAATCAGCACCGACGGTGGTCTCACGCCAAATGCCTACGCTGCCGATGGCGAAGTCGAAGATCACTTGGTACAGATCAGTGATCCCAATCTTTCACTTGATCTCGCTGCGATTGGCGCAACGACAGTCACCGTTGAGCGAAACGGCGACCGGATCGAGGTCGTTGATAACACTGGCAACGTTTTAATCTCGCAAACGATAGCGGCTACCGATTCGCTAACGATCACGGGGGCCAATGCGATCCCGGAATCGGTCACGATCGACTACGCGGCCGGCGGTTTCTTTGACTTGGATAACGGAGTGGTCTTCAACGCTGGTGAAGGCAACGGTGATGCGTTGTCAGTGATTGGAATCCCGTCCGGTGCGTCTGCGATATCGGCTCAGTATGTTTCCAACAACACCATGCTCGGTAACGCAACCATCGTCGCGAATTCCGGTACGCAATCCACCAGCGTTCACTTTTCGGGCGTTGAACCGCTTAGCATTCTGGGGATGGCCAACATCTCGTTTACGGGCACACTGCAGGTCGGCACCGACACGCTAAGCCTGGGCAGCGCCAATCCAATCGAATTGCCCGCGTCGGTAGTTTTCAGCGGAGGGACGATCGAATCGAGCGGCCCGGTATCTTTATTGGGCACTTTGTCGGGCGGAACAGCGTTGACGATCCAAGTCGCTGGGAATTTCCAGCCACAGCCTGGTGATTCCTTTGATCTGATCACCGCCGATGGCGGCGTCAGCGGTAGTTTCGATTCGGCAATACTTCCACCCATTCAAGCCGCAAGTGGTGACGATTTGGCGTGGTCCATTCGCTACGGTTCAGACGCGATTCGAGCAGAGATCGTACCCGCCGCACAGGTTGAATCAGTCGTCATTAATGAAGGGCAGTCACAACGGTCTGCGTTAACTTCGGTCGAAGTCACCTTTACCGAAGTGGTCGATATCGACTTATCAGGCAGTCCTGCATTTGAATTCGTCAACTTGGACAACGGCTTGGTTGCAGCAACCTCGTCACCTCTGATCACCCTCGTTGACGACAAAACCGTTGCTACGTTTCGCTTCTTACCCGGTCAAACGGTCAACGCTGGACAATCGATGACGGATGGCCGATATCAGCTTCGGATCGATCCGGCGAAAGTCACGATCGGCGGCATTGAACTCGACGGCAACGGTGACGGACAGGCCGGTGATGAGTATCGATTTGGCGATCACCCAAACGATGATTTCTTCCGCAAGTATGGTGACCAAGACGGCGACGACTTTGTCGGGCTCGCCGACTTTGCGTTGTTCCGATCGACGTTTGGATCTCGTGACGGTCAGGAACCGTTTCTTCCCGGCTTGGACTCGAACGCTGATGGCGAAATCGGCCTAACCGACTTTGCTGCGTTCCGATCCAACTTTGGGCGTTGAACGCCACGCCGTTAAAAGTTTTGGTCCCGGAAAACACGTGCTAGTTCGTTTAGCCGCGTGGGCATCGCCCCGCGCGTTCGGGCCAGCACAACGCGCGGGGCGATGCCCAACGCCGTGAAGAGTTTTGGTCCCGGAAAACGCGTGTTAGTTCGTTTAACCGCGTGGGCATCGCCCCGCGCGTTTCGCCCGGCATGAACGCGCGGGGCGATGCCCACGCGGTTAAACGGTTTAGAAACCCTTCACGGCGCGGGGCGATGCCCACGCGGTTAAACAACTTAGGAACTCTTCACGGCGTTGCGTTGAACGCCACGATAAGTTGCTGATTCCTCGGCGCTTCACAAACGTAGGCGTTCACCGAGAACTGTTTTCAAAAAACTACTTGGGAACTGTCCCGAAATAACTTCCCGGTTTGCCCGTAGCTGGGCCCGCCAGGGTTACGTACCTGCTCAGTCCATCATTCGCTGTACCCGACTGAACCCTGGCGGGCCCAGCTACGAAAGATTTCGACATATACGGAACTTGTTTCAGGACAGTTCCTTAATACTGAATCGGTGGACTGTCTTTTCATTCAGCACGTCGCCGGGACGCAGCAGGGTGCTGGGGAAGGAAGCTTGGTTGGGCGTGTCGGGGTAGTGCTGGGTTTCTAAACAGAATGCTTGATGCGGTTTGATGCCGGCTGATTCTTCACCGCCGGGCAGGTGGCCGCCGACGTATAGCTGAACGCCGGGCTGGGTCGTTTGCACCTCCATGAATCGACCAGACTTGGGATCATGAACCGCTGCGCAATTGCGTAGCGTTCCCGATTCACCACGCACGACCAAGCAATGATCGTATCCCAGCGTTTCGGGCAATTGATCGTTGCGATCGCCGATCGCGGTCGCTTCGCGAAAGTCGAACGGAGTTCCCTTGACGCTGTTTAATTTTCCAGTCGCAATCGATTCGTGATCGACGTCGACGTACTGATCTGATTCCAATTTTAACTGGTGATCCAAAATCGATCCCGAACCCATGCCGGCAAGATTCCAGTAACTGTGATTGGTTAGATTAACGTGAGTCGGTTTGTCGGTGGTTGCGGTGAATTGGAATGACAACTCGTTGAGTTCATTCCAGTGATAGTCGGTTGTCACGCAAACGTTGCCCGGAAAGCCTTCGTGGCCGTCAGGACTCATCAGCGAAAAGCGAACGCCGACACCTGTTTCATCCTGGTAGCTTTCACTGTCCCAATTCTGAAAAGCAAAATTGTTTTTGCCGCCATGCAATTGGTGCGACTTGTGATTGACCGTTAGCGGATATTCAATTCCATCAATGGTGAACTTGGCACCGCCGATACGATTGGCATATCGCCCGACGCTGCTGCCGAAATAAGGATGTTTCACCAGGTAGGTATCCAGCGATTCGAAGACGCAGTTGACGTTTTCGATTCTGCCATCGCGATCCGGAACTCGAACATCCAGCAATGATGCCCCCCAAGACATCAGATCAACGCTGTGTCCGTGTGAGTTGGTCAACGTAAAACGCTGAACTGGATGCCCATCGGCCGTAGACCCAAATACTCTGCTTGTTGTTTTCATTTCAGAGATTCTAGCAGGAATCTTTCCTCTGTGACAAAGCTCACCCAAGCGTTTTCAATCAACTATGATGCAGACGAACGCCATTTTGAAAACACCTCCAAAAAATAGGCCCATCGCTACCGTGAATCGAATTTCTTGCTTTGCCGTTTTGACGGCGTTTTGTTTGACCGCGGTCGCCGATCAACCTGAATATCGAACGTTGTTTGATGGAAAAACACTGGAAGGTTGGAAGGGTAACCCAACCCTTTGGTCGGTTGATGATGGTGTGATTGTGGGGAAAACGACCGCCGACGCCCCGATCAAGGCCAACACCTTTTTGGTTTGGCAAGGCGGCGAGGTGGGGGATTTCGATTTCCGTTGCTCCGTTCGGTTTGACGCTGTGAATTCAGGTGTTCAGTACCGAAGCCGATACATCAACGAAGCGAATTTGGCGTTGGCCGGTTACCAAGCAGACCTGCATCCCAAACGCGAATTCTTGGGAATGATGTACAGCGAAAAAACCGGGCAGGGGATCATTGCCACCGGCGGACAGCGTGTTGAAATTCCAGCCAAAGGAAAGAAGCAGGTTGTCGGAACTTTTCCCGCGATTCCACCAACAGCCACCGATCAGTGGCATCAACTGCGAATCATTGCGGTCGGCAATCGAATGATCCACCAGATCAATGGTGTGACGACGGTGGATGTAACCGACAATCGAGCCGATGCACTGCGTCGCGGATTGCTGGGGCTTCAGCTTCATCGTGGTAAACCAATGAAGGCCGAATTTAAAGACCTGAAACTTCGTCAGTTCAGCCCAGCAGAAGCTGCAGCGGCACTTGGCGAATTAGTCGGTGAAGAATCAACATCAGTGACCGACGAAACAAGCGATACAAATTCAACGAGCTCTTCGTTCAAGATTTCTGCACCCGATGGTTTTGTCGTCGAACGTGTCTACACGACCAATGCAGACCAAGGAAGTTGGGTATCGCTGACGACCGATTCGCAAGGCCGTTTGTATGCCTGCGATCAAGGAAGCGCTGGGTTGTATCGGATCACTTTGCAATCTGATTCAGCAGATGCCGCACCGCTGGTTGAAAAGGTTTCGGTTGGACCGCTGAGCAGTGTTTCAGCAGCCCAAGGTTTGACCTGGGCATTCGATAGTTTGTGGTGTCACATCAATGGCGGAAACCTTTTGCGGCTGACAGATTCCGATGGCGATGATGTTCTTGACACCATGCAAAAAATCCCCGGCACAACAGGCCGTGGCGAACATGGCAACCACGCGGTTATGCCGACCCAGGACGGCAAGGATTTGTACTTAGTCGGCGGCAACGCAGCACCACTGGCCAAGCATGTCGCCAGCACGGTTCCCACTTGGTACGAAGGACTCTTGTTGCCCCGGATGTGGGACAGTCGTGGGCATGCACGTGATCGCAGGGCCCCCGGTGGTTGGATCACACGTATCGATCCGCAAACGCACGAACAAACCGTTCAATCGATCGGCTATCGAAACCAATACGACATTGCCCTGAATCGAAACGGAGACCTGTTTACCTACGATGCCGACATGGAATGGGACTTGGGTTTGCCGTGGTATCGGCCCACTCGTATTTGCCAAGCGGTTAGCGGGTCGGATTACGGTTGGCGAAGTGGGTCAGGAAAATGGCCGACGTATTACGAAGACTCATTACCACCAGTCGTCGAGATTGGCCCCGGATCACCAACGGGACTCGTCTCCGGCGCAGGGGCTAGTTTTCCGACCAAGTATCAAGACGCATTGTTTGCACTCGATTGGACGTTTGGAACGATGTACGCCATTCACATGGTCCCCGACGGTGCAGGTTACCGCGGCGAAGCGGAACCGTTTGTTTACAGTTCGCCTCTACCGCTGACCGATGCAGTCGTGGGCCACGATGGAAATCTGTACTTCGCCGTGGGCGGACGCGGGATGGCTTCGGGACTCTTTCGTGTTCGATACGTGGGAAACGATTCCTGTGAAGCTCCGTCTGCAACGGGCAATGCCGTGTCCGATGCAGTCCAGCAACGGCGGATGCTAGAGAAATTCCACGCAGTCGAAAATTCTGATGCGGTCAACATCGCCTGGCCTTTCCTGTCCAGCGAAGATCGTTTCCTTCGTCACGCGGCTCGCGTTGCCATCGAGAGTCAACCTGTCGAAAGTTGGTCGGATCGAGTGTCGGCCGAACCTGACCCGCAAGCTCGGATCACAGCGTCGGTGGCACTGGCACGAATGGGCGAAGCGGATCATCTGGCTTCCGTCTTGGAAGGCCTGCTGTCGCTGAACGCCGCAGAACTCGATGACGCAAAATTGTTGGGGCTCCTTCGCGGCTACGCTCTCGCCTTCGACCTGCTCGGCGCACCCAACGATCAACAGCGATCGGCGGTCATTGACCAACTGCGACCACTGATGCCAAGCGCCAACATCGACGTCACCACCGAATTGATTCGAGTCTTAGCTTACGTTCGCGACGAAACGTTGCCCGCTAAGGTGATGCAACTGATCCAGCAACGCAGCCCGCCGACGTTGCCGGCTTGGTCGGAATTAGCGCAGCGAAATGCTCGCTATGGCAAGGCGATTAAGGGCATGCTAGAGGCGCACCCGCCGACCCGTGAAGTCTTGTACGCATTTATGATTCGCAACTTGCGAAATGGCTGGACACTGGATCTGC
The DNA here is from genome assembly GCF_001642955.1 of Rubripirellula obstinata. Classification (GTDB taxonomy): domain Bacteria; phylum Planctomycetota; class Planctomycetia; order Pirellulales; family Pirellulaceae; genus Rubripirellula; species Rubripirellula obstinata. Next base: position 24,643 of record NZ_LWSK01000058.1, read on the forward strand.
GGCGGTCTTACTTTGAATTCATCAATGAAGCTGCGAAGGCCAACGGCGGTGCAAGCTACGGTGGATACCTGACTCGCATCCGAGACGAATCGCTTGCGACATGCAACGACACCGTGCGAAAGGCATTGGAAGATATCACGGGCGAAAGTTTTGATCCTGTTCCCGATTTCCCAATCACTGATCCTGTTGGACCGGGCCAGCAATGGACCGTCGAACAAGCGATGGCGTCGAGCCGAGGCGAGGCAGATTTCACACGCGGACGGTCGCTGTACTTCAGCGGTAAATGCGCCGCGTGCCATCGACTGGCAGGATTGGGCGGAGCCATCGGTCCCGACCTTACCAGCGTGCCCAACAAGTTCGATGAAACCTATTTGGTCGAAGCCATCGTTCATCCCAGCAAACACATCTCGGACCAATACGGGTCGTCACGTGTCCTGACCGATGACGGGCAAGTGCTCGTTGGCCTTGTCATCGAAAAAGACAATGGCGATTTGACCGTTTATCCAATCGACGAGAACGCCAAAGCAATCGAAGTCGAGGCGGATTCGGTTGAACTGATCGAAGCGTCCAAGGTCTCGCAAATGCCCGAAGGCTTGCTGGACCGAATGAGTGCGGAAGAAGTTCGAGACCTGATTGCCTACATCATGTCAGGCGGTGATCCTAAGCACAAAAGATACGTCGGAAAGAAATAGTGGTCTCGACTTTCGACGCTTCCTAGCTTCTAGGACAATGAAGCGAGCCTCGACCACGGTCCCTAAGTTTATCGGCGATCGACGGTTTCCCACCTACCAAAGCCGCCCGGCTTCCTGCCTATTATGATTCGTTCCTGCCTCGCAATTTTTGCGATCGTTGCCTGCTGCACCCTTTCAGCCGAACCGATCCGCTCGGCAAAAAAGAAATATGGCATCTGTATCAAGCACTCGACACGCCCGAGGAAGATGCAGCCTGTGCGGTCTATCTTAAAACCATTGGCGTCTCTTCATGGAGCGAACTTGTTGATCGTCCGCAGATTCAATAAACAGTCGCAGCAATGAGAAGAAAACCAATCCTGTTGTTTCCAGCGTGACCTAGGAGATTCGGTTAGGATGATTGAAACGTCTCCCAGGACACCCTCGCGATGCCAAATCAACAAGCGTTCCACCATTACCTGCCGGTCAACGAACAAGCCATCAATTGGGGTGCGTACCTAACCGGTGCGGGTCGCTCGATCACTTTGCCGGGACAAGATTACCCGCTCGCTGGACATCCACAACTCTACGATTTCAGTTGGAAAAACGGCCGAACGTTACCCGAGTTTCAATTGCTGATGGTGACGGGCGGGGCGGGCGAATTTGAATCCGAAAACGTTCCGCTAAAATCGTTCCAGGGCGACGCACTCTTCTTCCTGACGCCTGGACAATGGCATCGATATCGGCCGAACAGAGAAACAGGATGGAATGAACGCTGGATATCGCTCAGCGGGAACTTGCTGCATCGGCTCAACTGCATTGACCAACTGTGGCCTACGTCGGCGTTCGCGCAGCCAGGCGAATGCAAGTCGTTCATTGAAAAATTTGATGGCCTGCTGGATTTAGTTCAACGCAATCCTGTTCGAGATTCTGTGCTGCTTTCTTTGCAAGGAATGAGCTTGGTCGGAGACGCGATTGAATTGCTTCAGGCGGGATCTTCGTTGTCACAGAACGATCAACAAAAGCATGCTACAAAGACTCAGGATCCGATCGCCGAAGAAGCGATTGAGATCATTTGGACGCGTAGCCATTCACCCATCACCGCCGACGACATTGCAGTTCAGCTTGACACCAATCAGGTCACACTGGACCAACGGTTTGCCAAAGCGAAGGGGCACTCGGTCTTACAAGAGATCAACAATTGCCGGGTTAGTCGAGCGCAAAGACTGCTGGGCGAAACAAACTTACCAACCAGAACCATTGCCGACTTGGCTGGGTTCTCCAGCCTGAAGCACATGAACGAGGTCTTCCAAGATTGTGAAGGTCAATCGCCTAACGAATACCGCGATTCCAAGACATGGCAAGGATCCGAAGCGATCTATTCATCGCTGGTTGAGAGTATGCCAATGCACTTGGTTCGCAAAGACAAAAGAAGGCGAATCGTTTTTGCAAACCAGCTCTACTGCGACTTGATGCATACTGAATTAGCGAAGCTGATCGGAAAGACCGACGAAGAATTATTTCGTCCAAAAAGAGCGAAGAAATATCGGCAAGACGATGAACACGTGATGAAAACGGGCGAGGGGATTCACGAAATCGAGCCGCATGAGAAGCGAGATGGCGGCACCTCTTTCTTTGAGGTCTACAAAGGGCCTGTTCATGACGTGCGCGGAAACGTGGGCGGTATCCAAATCATGTTTTGGGATGTGACCGAACGCGAAAAAGCCGAACAAGAGGTTCGGCAAGCCAAGGAAGCTGCCGAGCATGCGAACCGAGCTAAAAGCGAATTCCTGGCAAACATGAGCCACGAAATTCGCACTCCAATGAATGGGGTGATCGGTATGACAGAGCTTTTGTTGGACACCAGAACGACGGCCGAACAACGCGACTATTTGACGATGGTCAAGTATTCCGCCAACTCGTTGTTGCGGTTACTCAACGACATCTTGGACTTCTCCAAAATCGAAGCTGGAAAGCTTGATTTAGACCATCAAATGTTTAGCTTGCGAGATTGTGTCGGCCAAACGATGCACTCGTTGGCAAGTCGAGTCGGCGAAAAAGATCTGGAACTGCTTTGTCGATTTGATCCTGACCTTCCCGACCAACTCGTCGGGGACGCCGGACGACTCGCGCAGATTATCGTCAACCTGGTCGGCAATGCGATCAAGTTTACCGAACATGGCGAGGTGGAGGTCTCGGTGTCGCGCCAATCCGCTGACACGGATTCGGCGGATCTGATTTTTACCGTTCGCGACACCGGAATTGGAATTTCAACGGAGCATCAGCAAAAGATTTTTGAATCGTTTCGCCAGGCGGATGCTTCGACGACCAAACGCTACGGCGGAACTGGACTCGGCCTGTCGATTTCATCGCAGCTAGTCGAAATGATGGAGGGTCGCATTTGGGTCGAAAGCGAAGTCGGTCACGGAACAAAGTTTCATTTCACCGCAAAGTTAGAAGTTCACAAACAGCAACCTTCGACGGAACGTGTGCATTTGTTGAATGACAAACGTGCGCTGATTATCGACGACAATCATGCAAGTCTGCAAATCCTCAGTGACCTGTTTCGCAATTGGGGCTTGGCCGTCTGCACGCAAGATAACGGAAAAGATGCCCTGCTAGAAATAGCACGCGCCTCACAGACGGGAACTCCCTTTTCGATCGTGATGTTAGACAATGCCATGCCTGACATGGATAGCTTTGAATTGGTTGAAGAGATACTGCAGGTGCCTGGCAACGACAAAACGAAAATTGTCATGATGTCAAACTCGCCCAAGGCAGGTGATCTTCAAAAGTGCGAAAGCATGGGAATCATGCGGCACATGCAGAAACCGCTGGTCCATTCAGACCTGCTGGAATCGCTGTTGCCAGCGACAGGAGAGGAATGTGGGACGATTGAAGACGCGGCGGAAAGCCAACTGCCTGCTGTGACTCCGCCGCAACAAAGAAAACTGAAAATCCTGGTCGCCGAAGATGGTTTGGTAAACCAAAAAGTGGCAAAGGGAATTTTGTCTCGGCGCGGATACGAAGTCGTTATCGCCAGCGATGGCGCGGAAGCTGTCGAAGCACTCGACCAGGATGACTTTGATCTCGTGCTAATGGACATCCAAATGCCAAACATGGATGGGCATGAAGCAACCCGAATCATTCGTCAAAAAGAGCTGGATTCAGATCGCCACATCCCCATCGTTGCAATGACCGCTGGTGCAATGAAAGGAGATGAAGAGCACTGCCTTGCGTCGGGAATGGATGCGTACGTCGCGAAACCATTTGACCCAGATGATCTTTTGAAGGTGATCGCCAAACACACCGAGCAACCAGAAACGTGACCGCGGCTCGGCTTTGCGTTCTTCAGCTTAAGGATCTTCAATGCTGGTGCGTTGAAGTGGCCGCAGTCCAGTCGAATCACGATCCTTTCAATCACGAATCTAATGCGCCCGTGTTGATTACAATCATGTTGTATGACAAGAGCATTTTGCAATGCTGACATGAGATGTAGGCCGGTTATCGACAATTCCCCAAACGTTCCGACGCTTGATAAGATGCCAGCAGAACTCGCCTCGCAGAGGCGAAAGTTCGTAACTATTCTTGCCGGTTGTCTAAACAATAAAACAAATGAATACAGGACTGAAAACCATCACTAGAACAGCCCTTTGCATCCTGAGAAAGACTTTCACGATCGTCGTCGTCGCTGCGATCATCACGTCAATCAACGTGGCAACTGCAGGTAGCAATCCACACCAACTTCTGTGCGAATGGAATTCGCAGCCGCTGAACGTGGAAAGACCTTCGCCGCGTCTTTCTTGGCAATCAAAGATTCCCCAGCAACAGGCTTACCAAATCCATGTTGCGACAAGTCCTGATCGATTGACGTCCGAAACGCCTGATCTGTGGGACAGCGGAAAAGTCGTTTCGAGTTCTTCACTGAACATTGGCTATGACGGCAAGCCGCTTGTATCCCGTCAGGGATGTCATTGGCGTGTCAGAGTATGGGCAAACAAAGATGGACAGCCCGGCCAATGGAGCGAGCCGGCAAAATGGGAAATGGGTTTGCTGAACCCCGATGACTGGACGGCAAAATGGATTCGCGCCAGTGACCCCAAGCTCGCGGAATCCAACGACGCGTTAAATCGATGGTATGAACTGGCTGGGCACTCGATCGACAAGAACGGAAACGATCAGGTGACCGGTGCCGAGCGGCTTCGTGGTGTCTTCCCCGCAACTTGGTTTCGCAAAACATTCACGGTTTCCAAACCAATTGCCAAGGCTCGCCTCTACAGCACCGCGGGCGGATACGTTGAAACTTTTCTGGATGGAAAAAAGATCAGCGACCGTGTGATGAATCCTGCGCAAACGGATTTCCAGAAACGCATACTCTACGATGCCGATGCCGTGGAGGATTTGCTTGAACAAGATTCAAAACGAGATGGCCAGCACACGCTTTCAGCGCATTTGGGCGAAGGCTTCTACGGTCAAAACGTCGCGTTTAACCCTCGCTTTCGCTATGGTCCGCCGCTACTGATCATGCAACTTGAACTCACCTTTGACGATGGCTCGACGCAAACCATCGCAACCGACGACAGTTGGCTGACGCATCCTTCCCCAATCATCAAAAACAATGTTTACGCGGGCGAAGTTTACGACGCACGACTAGAACTACAGGATAAGTTTGACGGACTTAAACAACAGGCGAATTACGATTGGAAACCGGCGGCCGAGGCGAATGAAAGTCCGACCGAGCGTCTGGAACCACAGCTTTTGCCACCGGTGACAAAAGTTCGAGACATTGTGCCTGTTGCCGTTCTCAATCCGCGGCCCGATGTTTGGGTCTTCGATTTTGGTCAGAATTTTACCGGCTTGGCAACATTGAATTTAAGCGAGACTTCGCTATCGACGGGACAGGCTGTTTACCTGCGCTATTCTGAATGGGCGGACGAAGAAGGAAACATCAACCAATCGAGCGATGGTGCGTTTGCGACAACCGTTCATCAAGTTGATTGCTATATCGCTGGCGACGAAAACCAAGCATCCTGGACGCCTTCGTTTACCTGGCACGGATTTCGTTATGTCGAGGTAACCGGACTTTCACAACCGCCGACAGTTGAACTGTTGACTGGTCATCTGATTCGCAGCGGCGTCAGCCAACGAGGAACGTTCGCTTCATCCGATCCGCATCTAAATCGGATTCATGACACGGCGGTTTGGACCTATGAATCAAACCTGATCAGCATTCCGTCGGACTGCCCGATTCGCGAACGTTGCGGTTGGACCGGCGACGCGCACGCGACCGTGACCATGTCGAATTGCAATTTTGACATGGCTGCGTTTTGGGAAAAGTACCTCGATGACTTTCGCACCAACGATCAGAAAAGCCCCTGCATTGTCCCCGGTAAACGAGGTGCCTCCAGCACACCGGACTGGGCCGTCGCTCAAGTCCTGATCGCCTGGGAACACTATCTCAACTACGCCGACAAGCAAACCCTTGCCGAACATTATTCGCGTCTGCAAGACTTCATGGCGCATTACCATTCGTTACAGAAAGATGGCATCATCCCGGTCGGCTACGGCGATTGGTGCGACCCGGTTAAGGTGCCCGGTACGCCACGAGTCGGTGGAGCGGGTAAACCGCAATGGACAATCCCGGCGATCACGACGACCGCGTTGTTCGTTCACGCCTCCAAAATCATGAGCCAGATCGCGGCCGTCTTGAATGACAACAACGGAAAGAAGACTTACGATTCATGGAGTCAAACATCCGCCCAGGCATTCCACAAGAAGTTCTTTGATGTTGCGAAGAAGACGTACGGTAGCCAAACAGCCGATTCGATGGCACTGTCTTTCGGAATTGTTCCAGACGAACTCCGTGATGCCGTCGCAGATTCTCTGAGTCAGAATGTTACGGTGGATTGGCGAGGACACGCATCGGTCGGCGCGCTTGGGCATCCGTGGCTTTATCTGGCGCTGGCAGACGCCGGTTACGCTGACACTGCACTGGGAACCTTTCACGCGAAAGGTCACCCTGGATTTCACTATCTGTTCGACGATTTGAACGGTACCTCGCTATGGGAACGCAAAGGAGCCTTTGATCCCGCGACGATGGAGGCACCCGACCGCTCGCTAAGTCATCCCTTTCAGGGCGGCTACGATTCCTGGTTCTTCCAAGGCTTAGGAGGCATCCGACCTGATCCGGAAAAGCCCGGCTACCAACACTTTTTTCTTCAACCTGTGTTTCCGAAAAATCTTGACTGGGTTCAGGTCGATTTTGAAACTCACTACGGAACGATCAAGAGCCATTGGAAAAGGATCGAGGACAAAATCCAGTGGACGGTCACGGTGCCACCGAACACGTCAGCCACGATCAAGGTCCAGGATGATTCAGTTAGCGGCCGCGTGCTTCCGCCCGGCGAACACGTGCTGAATGTTTCCGGAATCAGGATCGCCGAAGCTTCCAAACCAAATGTCATTATCATCTTGGCCGATGATCTCGGTATCGTTGATACGAATGCTTACGCGGCCCGATTCACGGGTGCCGATAAAGCGGAGATGTATTACGAGACACCAAACATTGATCAACTTGTCAAAGAAGGAATGGCGTTTTCGCAAGCTTATGCTTGCCATTTGTGTTCGCCAACGCGGGCGAGTCTTCTGACCGGAAAGTACGCGGCGCGGACGGGTTTTACGACAGCAGTCGGTGGAAACGTTCGCACGTTTTACAATCAAGCGATTGAACCGCCCAAGGGCTATGTCGCGCAAGACGCATTGGTGTGGCAAGACAAAATTGAGATTCAGCAGGCCTTGCTCAATGGCACGACACGGGATGCGTTGGCGTCGGGACATTCGCTGGACAACGGGCAAGACGAAACCACGCTCGCCGAAGCGATGCCAAACCATCAATCCGCATTCATCGGCAAGTGGCATTTGGGAGGCCACGGATCGGAGGGCTGGCAACCGTCAAGCCACGGTTTCGAGGAAATTTCCTACCTCGATGAAGGCGGTTCGCCCTACTTCAACTGGAGAGCTGTTTGGGACAGCGGAGAATTACTGTTTCCTAAAACACCTCAAGAAAGATTAAGACGCGGAAAGTCCGGTAAGAACTTCCATCAAGAATACTTAACCGATGAATTGACCGAGCATGCCGTTGACTTTATTCGTTCGCAAGCGAGTTCAACCGCAACTGAAAACAAACCATTCTTCCTGCACTTTTCTCACTTCGCGGTTCACACTCCATTCCAAGGTCGCGCGGACGACGTTGCACACTTTGAACAGAAATCGACGCGAGGCTGGAATGGGCATGACAATCCAATCTACGCCGCGATGCTGAAACGATTGGATATTTCCGTCGGACGGATTCTCGATACGCTCGAATCAACAGGCTTAGACGAAAACACATTGGTCGTATTCATCAGTGACAATGGAGGCGTGACCTACACCGATCCCGTCGCCACCAATAACGCCCCGTTCAAAGGTGGCAAGGCGTTGCACTTTGAAGGAGGCATCCGGGTGCCAATGGTGATTCGTTGGAAAGGACAAGTCGAAGGTGACCGCTGGTGCAACACACCGGTCGACTGCAATGATGTCTTTCCGACGGTGTTGGAAATGGCAGGTTATGACATTTCCCAATACCTTCACCCCGGTGGAATTGATGGTCGCAGCATCACTTCGCTGTTTGATGATCCGACAAACACGGATGACGAATACCCTCGCGACACATTCTTTTGGCACTACCCGCTTAATGTGGTCGTGATCAATCCGGAAGATGGACTTCCGTCGGCACCATCATCGGCGATCCGAGAGCGCGAATGGAAACTCATCTTTGATTGGTCCGGCAAGCTTCGTCTCTACAACATCGCCGACGATCCATTTGAGAAAAATGAATTGTCCGCTTCGATGCCAAAGAAGGCTCGTGACCTATTTGTCAAACTCAATGACTGGATCGATCAGAACGTCGACATCAAATACACACCAGCGATCAACCCAGACTACGACGCATCGGAAGAAGCAAGAAATCGGCCGTTTATCGACCTGCGACACAAGTATCTAGGCGAACAGCGAGCGATTCGCACCACCGAGAACGACCCGAGATTCAAGCTGATTCCAAGCGGCATTCCAGGTCACGTCAACCAATCGAACTAAGAGAGTCGGTTTAAAACGTAGCTGATCCCGCCAGGGTTCAGTTCTGCATTGGCTCAAACTTGACTGAACCCTGGCGGGATCAGCTACGCGCAGTTCGCAGGCAACCTCCACTCTGTGTAAACAGTTTCTAAGAAAGTCGCGAACGCCATTCGGCATTGTCAATCACATCGCTGATAAACATTTGCTGTGCAACCAGGATGGATTCGTGAAGTTGTTCGGCCGTCACTGAACCTGCTTTGTTGGACACATCAAGCGTTCCGGTTGCATCGCTTAGGAATTCAACTTGGTATCCAAGATGAAAGGCTTGCCGTGCGGTCGTGTCGCAGCAAACCTGAGTCATGTAACCGGCAATGGAAACAACGTCGATGTCGTTATTTTTCAGGAAAGATTCTAGGTCAGTCCCCGTGAACGATCCGGGCAATTGTTTATCGACCAACAGATCACGCGGTCGGTTTTCCACCTCTGGATGCAACGCCCACATTTCGCTGCCGCGACAAAAAACCGGCGACTCGGGATCGGGTTGATGATGCCTGACCACGACGGTTGGGACCTTCGCGTGGGCTGCTTCGTCCATGACGCCAAGAATGTTCTCGAGATGCCCGGCCGGATGGCGGATCGGAAACGCTCCCTTGAAGTATTCCTGCTGAACATCGATCACAAGAAGTACACGTTTCATTTTAGATTCCGTTTTTTGAAAATTGATCAGTCAACCGAGGCAATGCTTCCACCAGGATTGATCGCGGACTGTCGGTAGGTACTCGGGCTGACGTTCAGTATTTTACGAAACTGACGAGCGAAATAGTTGCTGTCGTTGAAACCAACATCAAAAGCGATCTCGGTAATACTGCGTTCGGTATTCTTCAGCAGTTCGCATGCTCGGCTTATTCGCAGTTCGATTAAGTGTGAAATCGGAGTGCAGCCCATCGATGATTCAAAAACTCTTGAGAAACTTCGTCGCGATAAACCAGAAATGTCAACGAGTTCGTCAAGCGAGATTGGCTTGCTGTAGTTCTTTTCAATGTAGCCGATGACTTCGGCGATCTGTAAAAGCGATTGCGAATCCAGATTCTTTGTGCGGCCGTAACATCGGGACAAATGGCCAACGAGTTGCATGAATGTAGCCATTGCGATGAAACGAAATCCACGCTCACGCATTTTCAATTCGTTTTCTAAGCAATCGACTAGGCGACAGACTTCGTGCATATCAGCCGATGATATTCGGAGTCGGCTCTCGAATTGATGACGCTGGCGAGCCGCCGGTTCAAGGTGAAAGAGAGTGTTGTATCCGGGCAACGTCGCGAGATCTTGAAGCGGCATCTCAAGCGAGTCGGAGTCAAACAAGACGTTAATCAGTCGTAGGTGATCCGTGTCAACGTAGTGATGCGGACGATCGCCACCAATGACGAAGACATCACCGGCCGACAAAACCCACTGATCACCATCAGCAACGTGAACACCACTTCCACCGGTGATGATCACGATTTCTGAAAATTCGTGAGTGTGCATTTCCAAAGGCGATTGCGGATCCTCTCGCGCAATCACGACAGGAAATCCGTCGGAATCAAACCAGTCGGCTTTGCGTAGAATTCTCAATCAAGACTTTTTGTGCTAAAGGATGGCAGTGTTTCAACGGCCCCAGAATCGAATTGTAGCAGAATCTGAACAAGAGTGCTCCTCTCATTAGTGATCCCCCTTTCCCAGAACTAACTAGACCCAGGATTTGATGGTGCTGAATTTGGTACTAATTTACGTGCCAATTTACGTGCCAATTTACGTGCCAATTTACGGTGGATTCTGCTTAAGCTAGGCTTTCCAATGTCAAGATTTCCGGTCCACACTGGTCTCTTGCAAACCCAGTGAAATGCCCACGTCCAGAAAAAGACCTGATGAATACACGCGCCGTTCCCGAATCAAAGTTCTTACTGAAATATCTGTTGATCGCCCTTGGTCTGCTAGGTTTTGCAGCGCTCTCGGTATACGACGGATTCATAAAGTATCCCGCTGGACTTCCTCGCCTGGAAGCTTGGGAAAAACTTGATTTAGAAATTCGTTCCAACCCGCGTTTGGGCGAAGAGGACCGAGTGGAACGATGGGAAGCACTTGCGAAAGAAGAAGGCTTCAGTAAGCGAATTCCTAGCGAGGACGAAACCAGCGAATCGCTGCGAAGCAAAATTGTTTACCAATACGTTTTCATCGCTTTGGGAATCCTGATCGGCTTGCCGCTGTTGGCAAAGTATTTCATGGACAAAGAAAGCTGGATCGAATCGACCGAAGACAGTTTGAAGAGCAGTTGGGGCCAAGAGATGAAAATTGCTCAGATCCATCAATTCAACAAAGAGAAATGGGACAAGAAGGGCATCGGTGTCTTTCATTACAAAACTGACGAAGGTATCTCGCGAACCTTTGTCGTTGATGATCTAAAGTACAACCGGCAAGCGACGGACAAGATTGTCCAGTGGGTCGAGTCACAGATCGATCGAGACATGATCGTCGGCGGTGAGCCGGAACCGATTCCCCGCTCGGATGACGAAGAATAAAGCGACACGTCTAGGTGAACGCCACCCGTGACCAGCAATGGAATTCGGATTTGGCAAAAAAGGGGAGCTCTGTCCTGGTCAGCATTTCCTGACTCTTTATTTTTTTGCAATCTTCTTAATTGCCAGGGACCAAGGAAATGTTCCAAAATAACTTCCCGGTTTTCCCGTAGCTGGTCCCGCCAGGGTTCAGTCCACTACTAGCTGTCCATGTCAGCTCAATCTTCGGTTAGGAGGTAGCGGAAGTCGCGTAGACTTTCG
>NZ_LWSK01000059.1 GCF_001642955.1 Rubripirellula obstinata
GAAACCGAGCCAGAGAATTGATGTGGGGCAGCCATCCGGGTGCTCGCGCACCCGGCAGGGAGCTGCCGGCCCTCCGGGCCTAACGCGCAGTAACTGATGCGACGTCCGGAGCGAAAGGCGACTATAAAAAGTCGCATGTTCCTAACTACTTGATGTTCAGGTAATCCAAAATCTCGTCGTACAAACCACCTTCGTTTGCATACAACGCATGATTGCGGGCGGTTGAAAACCATTCTCTCGTTGACGGTCGAACCGTCTTTGCGGCTGCTAACAACTCTTTGGTCGTCAACGGTTTTGGCATTCCGGTTTTTACGGCTTCCATCAACTTGGTTTCGATCGCTCGATCAACGACTGCTTTCAAGTCGGCACCGGAGAAATCGGCGGTCTTTGCGGCCAGTTTTTTCACATCGACATCGTCCGTTGGTTTTCCGGTCAATTGAATCTGCAGAATCTCCGCGCGAGCTTCGGCGTCGGGCGGTGGGATAAAGATCACTCGGTCGAATCGACCAGGACGTCTGAATGCGGTGTCCAAGTGCCAGGGTGTGTTGGTGGCAGCCAGGCAAAGTAGTCCGTCGTTGGATGAACTGACGCCATCCAATTCCGATAGAAACTGATTAATCAATTGGCGGCCACCGCTTCGTCGCATGTCACTGCGACTGGCCCCCAACGCGTCCACTTCGTCAAAAAACAAGACGCAGGGTTTGCTGCGACGAGCTTGGTCGAACAACGCGTGCAAGTTCTTTTCGCTGTTGCCAATCCACATGTCCAACACATCGTTGATGCCGATCGACATGAATCCAGAATTGACTTCGCCAGCGGTCGCGCGGGCAAGGTGAGTCTTGCCGCATCCGGGAGGTCCGTACAACAGGATTCCGCCACCGATTTTCTTGCCATAGGCCGCGTACATTTCAGCGTGTTGCAGCGGGTAAATGATTTTGACCCGGATTTCTTCTTTCACCGACTCCATTCCGCCCACTGATTCGAAACCTTCATCGGGTCGTTCGGTTTCGTACTCGATTTGTTCGTCCGGGTCGCCATCTTGCCAGGCCGCCGGGTCAGCCTGATTGGATTCGCTGTCGGATTCGCGAAAGTCCTCGATCCCCAACAAGCTTTCTAGGCCCGCGTCGGCGACGTCTTCGTCCTTGTCGATCGCATCGCGGTAGGTGGAAACGGCGCTGCGGATGTCGCCGCCGCGTTGCAGCAATCGAGCGTGCATGACCATCGCGGCCGGTGACGGATTCTTGCCCTTGACCAAAGTTTCAACGATCGCGGTAGCGTGCGAATCCTTGCCGTCGCGAAGATAAATGTCCGCGAGTGCCAATTGCAATTCAACGTTGCCCGGATGGTGAGACAACGACAAGCGGATCGTTTGCTCGGCTTCGTCATATCGCAACAATTCCACCAGCAGGTTCGACAACTGCGTGGCAAGAACGATGTTGTCGGGTGCGGCTTCGACGGCTCCACGCAGGGCTTCGATGGCGACTTGGTTGGCGTCAGTCACGGTTGATTCGTTTCCAGTTGTTGAGTTTCAGGTGTTGGGGGTTCAGTTGGCGGCGTTTCAGGTTGCCTGACGATTTTGATTTGAGGATTGTTTTTGAGGAATTCCTGCTGTTCCTCTGGCGAGAGCGATTGCATGTGCAAAATCAACGCTTTCAATTCTTGAAGAGCCTTGGCACGTTGTTCTTCTTGAATCTGCACCGCTTGGGCTTTCAGCTTTGCTTGTTGATCGACTTGATTCAACCGAGTCAATGTGTGCGCGGCCCAAACGGTGATCAACGCCCCGATAATGAACAGAGCGATCGGAATCAGAAAGCCGCCACGTGAACGCTCGAAGCGTGCGAAGGGATCGTTGCGGATCGAATCGGTCGTCATTGAGATGGTGCAACGATTGGTGGAGAGAATGAACGAGATACTGCCGTGTATGAATCATACCTTGATGAGGGGATTCTGTTCAGCCAGTAAGTTTTATGACGCTTGGCCTACGTTTGTGCGAAAAGTGTTGATTCGACATCTGTAACGATCGCCTAATCGTTACGAGCGGATTTGCTGACCTGTTCGCCAAAAAGTCACAGTGATTTCCCTGACGATGGCCGTTTTGTTTCCTTGGAATGAGCAACGCTTGAAAGACTTGTTTCTACCATCTGAGGAAAATGATGAAAAACCAAATCAAGCTTATCGCCGCTTTGACGGTCGGCGTCACCTTTGCAAACACCGCTGGCACCTTGGAAGCCGGTCGGCCGTTTGGCAGATTCTCGAATCAATCGAGTCGAAGCTCTCAGAATTATTCGAATCGCAACTATTCGGCCGCCAACCGTGCTCCGGTACGAACCCAGCAGCCATCGTCAGCAACGTCCTACGCCAGCAGCATTCTGCAGTCGCCCGAGCGTATGGAAAAGGTTTACGGGCCAAGCATTCTGGTCCGCGACATTCCGGTTTCTACCAAGCCAGTTGTTGCCCAACCCTAGAACACTCAACCAAATTTCACTCACGCTGTCATTCCCATGAAATCACGCTTCACGCTTCTGATTGTCCTGATCGTCATTTCGGCACAGGCCGCGACGGCCCAATTCTCGTTGGACCCACGGCATCGAAATCGACGTGGCGGTGCGTTGCTGGGCGGATTAGCGGGCGCGGCCATTGGCGTCGCGATCGGTGACAGAGGGAATAACGAAACCGCGGGGGCACTGATCGGCGGTGCCGTCGGTGCGGTTGCAGGCGGCGCGATCGGCGACGCCAAAGATCGCCGAATCAATCACAACCGAATCTATCATTCGAACCATCATTCCAATTTTCATTCGGGGCATCATTCGCCCCAGTATGTTGTTCCGGGTCATTCCATTCATCCGCCGGTTTACAACGTCGAACCCGTTCATCCAACGCCCGCGGGCAACTACGTCCAACCGCTGACCACCCATGATGTCGTGACGATGGTTCGCAGCGGGCTGAGCGAGATGATGGTGATCAACCAAATTCGCTATCGCGGCATGGCTGTGCCGTTGAGTGTTTCCGAACTGATCGGATTGCACCAGCAAGGGATCAGCGAACCGATCCTGGAAGCGATGCAGGGCACGTTAAGGTAGTCTTACCTTTCATCTTCTACCACAAAATCGATCACTCGAATTTGTTCCACGGGACCAAGCGTTTTCACGAACGCTTGATGCGCCGGATGCGGTAGATACTCGGCCAAGCCTTCGGGGCCGTCGAACGTCACCATAAAGCAGTGCGTGAATCCATCGTCATGATCTTCGGGGCTGTTGTTGATTCCCCACTCAAAATGTTTGACGGTGTCGATCTTGGTTGCAAGTCCCGCGAAGTCTTCTTCGACCGCTTTGACTTCTGCGTCCGTGGCCGTGTCACGAAACTGAAAGAATACCGGGTGCATCAGAGCTGATCCGGTTTGCGTGTCCGATGGGTCGCCCCAGTAATCGACCACGAAGACGTCTTTCTTATGCGGTTTCAGCACCTCGACGAACGCTTGGTGAGCCGGATGAGGCAAGTAGTCATCGCGGCCCGCTTCGTCCTGAAACGTCAATAGAAACGCATGAGTGAACCCATCGGCCATCTTTGCGCCGGGCGTTGCCACGCCATCTTTGTAATCAATGATTGTATCGATCTGGGATGGCAGTTTCCGAAACGCTTCGACGACCGCCGCGATGTCCTCTTTCGATGAATCGTCGTTAAAGGCGAAGAAAACCGCATGCCGCAGAACCCGCGACGGAGATTCCTCGGCAAATGAAAACGACGCAGAAACTGCGAGCGTTGTGGCGATCACAGCGGCGATAAACGGGCTGGCAACGGAAAAACGTTTCAGCATCAAGGTCTCTCGATGGGTTGGTGTTAAAGTCAGGGTTCGTTTTGTAAACCAAAAGTCTAGCAAACTTTGGCGGAACGGTGCTCGTTTTGGTCATTGCCTACGGAGGCACCGTTAGAATCACGCGACTGATTGCTGTTTTGATGTTCACTCGTTTTGTGACAGGGTTTTATGAAGGTTCCAATCATCACCTCGGTGGCTTTTGCATTTTGTTTGACACTGCTGTCGCCGCAAACATCGATGGCAGACGAAGTAGGTCCAGAGCTGGATCCGGTCTTGCTGCAAATGATTCGCGACGATGCGGTTCACGAAGATTTGAACCTGGAACCGGAACAGATTTCTGCGTTGATTGAGTTCCTGCCGCAAGTCGATGGCGAGTGGTTTCGTGCCAGGAATTATCCGACGGTAAAACGGCTGGCAACGATCGACCAACTCACATCAAATTTGCGTTCTTCGCTGCAGCAAATTTTACAACCAGACCAAGTCAAGCGACTGGAACAACTAGAATGCCAAGCACTAGGCACACGCATGGTGCTGCACCCAGACATCGCCAAACGGTTCGACGTCACTGAAAAACAGCGTGCGATGTTCGTCGGAATCGCAGAGCAGACCGATAAGGCGGTTGCTAAAGTTCAACAGCAAGCCAAAGACGGTAAGTTAGACGCGAAAGCAGGCGGACGCAAAATTGCTGAGCTGCAAAAGACGGAACGTGAACAGTTTGTAAAGGCATTAACGCCCGAGCAAACAGAATTGCTGCCATCGATGACTGGAAAAACCTTCAACTTTTCCAAGATCAAACGGACCTACCCGATGGCACCAGAACTGGAAAGCGAAGGAGTGACGTGGTTACGTGGGACTCCGGTGCAATTGTCCGATTTGCGTGGCAAAGTCGTTGCGGTGCATTTCTACGCGTTCCAGTGCATCAATTGTCAACGCAATCTACCGCACTACCAAGCCTGGCATGCCGACTACGCTGATCAAGGTCTGGTGGTGATCGGCATTCAAACGCCTGAACTAAGTTCGGAGCGTTCGGCCGATCTGGTCAGGGCGGCAGCGATCAAGGAAGGAATCGAGTATCCGGTACTGTTGGACTTGAAATCGTCGAATTGGAACGCTTGGCACAACACGATGTGGCCGACGGTGTACTTGATTGACAAGAAAGGTTTCCTGCGCCGGTGGTGGCAAGGCGAGATGAATTGGCAGGGAAACCCAGGCGAAAAAGACATGCGAGGAACCGTGGAAGCGTTGTTGGCGGAGGACTAGTGTTCCGCTTCACCTCAATTTTCGGGTAGCGGAACTCGCCAAGAGTTTCGGTTACGCGAGTGGACGCCGAAAGTCTACGCGACCTTCGAGTACGCCTTCGGCTAACTGTTAAACGAAACGTGACGACTGTTTGAATAAATCAACAACTCGCCAAGAGTTTCGGTTACGAGGGTGGACGCCGAAAGTCTACGCGACTTCCGCTACCTCCTAACCGAAAATTGAGCTGACTTGAAATACTAGGCTGTGTCGCGAGTGGACGCCGAAAGTCTACGCGACTTCCGCTACCTACTAACCGAAAAGATTCTCTTGACGGATACTACGCCGCAATCAATTCCTCCATCATGACCCTTGAGATTTGGTCAGTTAGCAATCGCTTCTCGGGCCGTTTTTGTGAAACGGCTGGTCGCCTGATTTTTCGCGAATCGGTGCGAGTGAAAACGAATTCGTCGGAACCGTCGGCTTGGACAATCGGCGTGGCGTAGTGCGCTGCGTCGCGGCGCATCACGGTGGCTTCGCAATCGTCGTTTAGCAATACACGTGATCCAATTGGAAACAGCGTGATTTGCGTCAGGAACGC
Organism: Rubripirellula obstinata; assembly: GCF_001642955.1. Classification (GTDB taxonomy): domain Bacteria; phylum Planctomycetota; class Planctomycetia; order Pirellulales; family Pirellulaceae; genus Rubripirellula; species Rubripirellula obstinata. The sequence goes on from NZ_LWSK01000059.1 coordinate 5,652, forward strand.
TCGTAACGCTTTCGAGTCGTACCGACCGCGGGTGCCCTCGTGCAACATGACGACCAGGGCATCGTGAGCCTGAATAGGATCTCGGTTGGGGCCAGGTTCCGTCAAGCTTAAGTATCCATCAACGACGCTGAGCACATTGGCCAACGGATGGGTAAGGTTGGAACGCAGGCCGCGCGGATAACCCTGTCCATCGGGTCGCTCGTGAACTTGGCTGACGATCACACGAATTTCATCTGACGCGATCGTGAATTTTTTCAGAAGATCTTGCGTGATGTTTGGATGCCGTCGGTATTCGTCTTGTTGTGCCGAGGTCAGGATCGCCGACGGGTCTCGAAGTTCAGGCGCTAGTCGATAGAGTCCGAAATCGTGCAGCAAACCAGATTGCCCAAGAAGTTCCAAGCGATCACTATCGAATTCCATCTCGATCCCAGTGTTGATAGCCAACATCGACATCTGGGCGCATCGATGGGCAAGGTTGTCTTGTTCGTTTGCCGAATCAATCGATGCGATGGATTGGTCGCAATCGTCTAGCACCATCTCCAGCAATGCTTTGGGAAGCTCGCAAGCGGTTTGGATATCGCGATTTGAAAGCTGGTCGATACGACGACCAATGCTTGCCAGTTCACTCACGCTCTTGGACAACTGTTTCTGGAACGCTGCCGCGCGAACTGGTGAATACGTTTCTTGGCTTCGATCCTTGCGTTGCTGATTCCCCGCTCGCTTGGCGTTTGCCGAAGCAGCCGCCGGCTTTGCTCCTTTTACCCCCGCATCATTCGCGGTGTTGTTTGCCAAGAGTGCGTCGGCATCCTGCGGACTGACTTCCAGATGCGAAACGCCACGCTGGATTAATTGGTCACGCAGGGCGGCGGTGATCGCGTTGCCCGCCATCAACGTCAAGGTGCCCAGATCGTCTTTTACATCGCATTGACATGGAATGTCGATCGCGATGTCTTCAATTGGTATTCGAACAGAGTCTTCATCCGTCATGCCATGTGCCCCATGCATTACAGAAAGGAAATAGGTTGTTGATGGACGAATGCCGACAACGACCTCTAAAGAAGTATGTTTCGCACACCAGCATGCTGTGCGGTAGCAATGCTCAAAATTCGCACTGAAAACGCGATCGGCGGCACTCACGACCCGTACATTTAGACGAGACGTATCAAATTTGAGCGTTCGGGCTTTCTAGGAAGCGTCAATGTTCATTTTGAAGCTCTTCGGTCAAACGTTCGCGAAAAATCTTGCTGTTGTGGCGAATGTCCACCGGCAACGGCTTGTCGCGGATGATGATTTCGGTGATTCGCATCGTCAGAGGATTTCTGGACGCCAGGTTAAGCAACTCGCTTTGCAGACGATCGCGGTCCTGCGGCGTCTTGGGAAAGCATTCGGGAATCGTTTCAATCAGGATCACCGGCGTCTGGTTAGGACGCTGTCCACGGCCGATCAGTGCACTTCGGTACACTGACGGATGAGCATTAAAAACCGCTTCGCAGGGAACGGTGTACAGCGTTCGCTTTCCGCAGACGACGCGATGAGCTTTGCGACCACAAAACCAAAACCGATCGGTCGAATCCAAGTAGCCGACATCGCCCATCCGATGCCACACACGATTTCCATCGCGGACTTTGTGAAAGCTGTTTTGATCCTGGCGAACAACATACTGGTCCGTCACCATCGGTCCGCTGACCATCAACTCGCCAATCTTGCCCTGTTTCATCTCGGTCGTTTGCTCGATCGAATCCATCGGTCCATCGTCCACCTGGACCACTCGCCACGACACGCCTTCAAAACGAGTTCCCACGCAAACGCCTTTTCCTTTTGCGGACGCGGGGCCGGTTTCTGAAATGATTTCGCGTGATTCGATCGACGCGATCGGCAGTGCTTCCGTCGAACCGTACGGCGTCACGATTTCGGCTTCCGCGTGTACCAACCGGCGCAGACTTTCCAGCGTCGCGGCGGGGACCGGTGCACCGGCGGACAGGATTCGCCGCAGCGTTGGGAATGGCTGCGAGAAATCATTATCGTTCGCCCAGCGGACGACGGTGTTCCAAAGTGCGGGCGATCCAAACGCTTGATCAATTTCCCATTGCGCCGCCGCTTCGGCCAAGCGACGTGGGTTCACATCGGCCGGGCGAGTCGGGTCCATGTCCGGGATGATGGTGGTCACGCCCATGACGGCGTCAAACAAACCAAACAACGGAAAGCACGCCAAGTCTCGCGAACCGCGTTTGATTTCGTAGCGATCGCGGATTCGATCGATCTGCGCATGAAACGTTCCGTGCGTGTACAGAACTCCCTTGGGCGGACCCGTTGATCCGGTGGTGAAAATGATCGCCGCCGGATTGGACGATTCAATTTTCGGCAGCTTGATGTCGTCGGCGGTTTTGCCAAGTTCTAAAACTTGCGACAGCGTCTTGCCGCTCCACAACCAATTCAAATCGTACCACTTGTCGCCAACGGTCACGTTCCACTTGGCGTCTGGAAACCGCCGCGACAACACCGTGCGTATCGCTTGTGCTTTGGGGATCGCCATGAAGCCGTCCGGTTTGGCTTCCGACAAACAGCGAACCAAGTGCTTACGCCCGATGCCTGGATCGATCAGGATTACGGTCGCTCCGGCTTTCAACAGCGCAAACGTCAACTCGATGAACGATGCACCGAACGGCACCAGCATTGCGATCCGCATGCCTGGTCGGACACCCCATCGAATCAGACCCTTTGCGATCGTGGTGCTCTGTTCATCCAGTGCGCCGAACGTGGTCAGCTTGTAGCTTCGCGTCGTGTCATCGCGCACCGGTCCGTTGGGCTGAGCGATCGCGACGGCCGACGGCAAAAGCGACGCCATGACCGTCAAGCGATCGGCGACGTTGCCATTGCTGTGCCGGGTAACAGTGCTGGCAGGCGAGTTCGCTGGTTGGGAATCGCCGCAACTGTGTTCAGAATCCATGGATCGCCATCGTTTTTCTTTTGGAACGTACGGCCAACATGATGCCGTAACTCGCTGGGGCTCGCTACGGCCTACCGGTTTGGAATCACTGCTTCGATCATTTGCTGGGCGATGGAAACGTTGCATACGCTTTGTGTGCCTTTCCAACCCGGGATCGCATTGACCTCGACAATTCGGTAGCCGCCAGCGGTTTGATTGTCATCGATTAAGTCAACCGAACCGTAAACCAGTCCAATCGAATCACACACTCGATCGGCAAGTTCGGACTGCCAGGATTCAAGGCTGATCGTCGCGACTTGTCCACCGTGCGTTTGGTTTGTCCGGAAATCACTGGTATTTGTTCGCCGAAAGGCAGTGATCTTGCCTCCGATTCTAAGCAACCGCGTGTCGCATCCACCCGGCGGAATAAAACGTTGCAGGTAGATTGTCGCGTCCAATTGGTCCAGCGTCGAAAAAGTGGTGTGAGCCAGATCAAGCGAGCCGACCCGCATGACTCCGCGTCCTTCACCGCCAAAGATCGGCTTAACAACACAGTCACCACCCAGATCCGTGAACGCTTCCATCGCGTCCTTGCGAGATTGAACGACGCGAGTTTCGGGGACGGGATACCCCAAATCTGCCACGACCGACAACGTCGCATACTTATCGATCGCAATTTCAAGCGACGCAGGCGAATTGACAATCCGTTGACCTTGCCGATGCAAATGATGCAGAGTCGCCAACCGAAATGTAATGCGTTCCAACGTCGCCGCTGGCATCGTTCGCGTTAGCACTGCGTCGAACGATTGCACATTACCCGCGGAACAGGTCACCGATGATGTTTCGCCGACGCAAGCCGAAAGTGATTCGTAGTCGGCCAGGTCGAATGTGCATCCGTGCCGAATGCAAGCTTGTCGTAGTTGATCGGCGTGCCAGCCCTCGCCGCCACCGAGCATCAAAATGCTTGGCCCGCGTTTCATGTGAACGACTGAATCAAAACATCAGTTTTCAATCGTCCTGTTCGCCATGTCTTACCGGATCGCAAATTGTGGATCACGACAACGGCTGGCGAAAATAGCATGGGATCGACTTTGTAGAAATCGTAGTCGTATTCTTTGAAGACATCCGCAAACGGCCGCCCGTGATCCGGTGAACTTTCGCTGGGAACTTTTGAGGCAACGCCGTCGATCGCCCCATCATCGGCGTCGATCCATAGCGTCACCGTTGCTCCGTACAGCATTGCGTCGTTGGTGCGTCCGATGCCGGTCGTGGTGTCGCCCGGTTTGGCTGGCGGTGGCAGCGGAGCGTGTCCGGTGGCGGAAACGATTTGCGTGACGTCGAATTTCAATTCATGCAGTTTGTGAATCGCTGTTTCGATGCTGCGTGCGACCACTTGGACTGATCCGGCAATCGAGGTGCTCGGCGCGATCGCTAGATGCAGGTTTGACGTTGAAACACCGCACTGTTCTGCAATGGTTTCGACCGCCGATCGCGTCGGCAACTTGTCTGATTCCAGGACGCCGACCACCGAAGAAGCGGCTTGGGTAAGGTTCAGCATTACCAGCGTTTCTTCGCGACCGCGAGCCATCCGCATTGGCCCGCTGCCCATCGCGAAAAAGTCATTGGTCTGGATCGGCCAACCTGCGTACTGGCAACCCAGGCAAGCGACCAGCGGATCATCGGTTCGCACAAAGACAGCGTTGGACGATGCGTAAGTGTCATTGTCGCAGGCGGTGATTTGAATCTCGGCGAGATCGCCCATACACAATCGGGCTAAAATCAAACCAGCCGCCAGCGATCCATTGGTATCAATACCAGCGTCCAGAATCGACGCGTCGGCGATTTTATGAGTGTGGCAACGGATCTCGGTTGCGTCACGCAAAGCGTTTTTGAACAGGCCGTTCGCAGCGTCGTGGGCAGTCGTTTTTTTTGAGTCCAGGGGGTGCATGGCGGTTATCGTCGCTGGCAACATCGCGTATGTCCAGTAGAACGGAATTCAATCCGCGGCGTTGGAGCGATATCTGGGAATGCAACGGAACAAATTCCGTTTGACGTTACCCCTGTTTTGCTTGGCCCCGATCGATCATTCTGTTACGCCGGCATTCTGTTACCGAGGCATTTTCCGCTATTCATTCCTGCCCAGACCAGTTTTTGAACCATGCAGCTCAGCATCATTCATTACCCTCACCCGACTCTGCGGATCAAATCGAAACCGATCCGGCGGGTGGACGCCCAATTAAAAAACTTGGTCGAGCAGATGTTTGAACTGATGTACGAGCATGAAGGTGTTGGTTTGGCGGCCAATCAGGTGAATTTGCCGCTGCGATTGTTCGTCGCCAATCCGACCGGAAAACGGGGCGAAGGCGAGGAGTTCGTGATGATCAATCCTGAACTGCAATTGCCAAAAGGCAACGAAACGATGCAGGAAGGCTGTTTAAGTTTGCCCGGTGTTCACGGTCAAGTTAAAAGACCCAAGTCGATCCGCGTTAGTGCGTTTGATTTGCAGGGCAATCCGATCGAGCAGACGTTTGACGGATTCCTGTCGCGAGTGATCCAGCATGAAAACGACCACATCGATGGGATGATGTTTTTTGATCGCATGAGTGAAGAATCTCAGCGAGAAATCGAAGAGCCGCTGGAAGAGTTGGATGCGGTTTTTCGAGGGAAACAAGAGTCCGGCGCGATCGATAGTGATCCGAAATTGGTGGCAGCACTCAAAACATGGTACGACCAATACGCTTAGAGGCGGGATCAGCTACGGGCAGGGCGTGACCCAACGCCGTGAAGAGATTCGGTCCGGGAAAAAACGTGTTAGTTCGTTTAGCCGCGTGGGCATCGCCCCGCGCGTTCGAACCAGCCCAACGCGCGGGGCGATGCCCACGCGGTTAAACAGTTCAGAAACCCTTCACGGCGTTGGGCGTGACCCACGGACGCTTTCGTTTTGGAACCAATCACTGAGGTCAGTCAACGATGAAATTAGTTTTGATGGGCACTGGGCCTTTCGCGGTGCCGTCGTTCGATGCGCTGCGACAAGCGGGCCACGAAATTTCGCTGGTCGTCACGCGTCCGATGCCGCCAGTCAAAAGCCGCGGCGGTCCGCCGCCATCGCCAGTCCGCGATTGGGCGGCCGAGCACGAACTGCCGCTCTATGATCCCGATTCGATCAATGAACCCGAAGCAATCGATCGAGTCAAAATGTTACAGCCCGATTTGTTGGTCGTTTGCGATTACGGACAGATTCTAAAGCCTGATGCGTTGGCGACATCCAAGCTTGGCGGAATCAATTTGCATGGTTCGCTGTTGCCGGCCTACCGTGGTGCCGCGCCAGTCCAATGGGCATTGCTAAACGGCGATTCGGTGACCGGGGTTTCAGTCATTCACATGACGCCGCGTTTGGATGGCGGGCCCGTGATGCAGACGGTTGAAACAGAAATCACCGACGCAGAGACCTCGGGCGAACTGGAGCAACGATTGTCGGAACTGGGTGTCGCAGCGACGCTTGCCGCGGTCGAAAAACTGGCATCCTGGGACGGTGAATCGCAACTTGGTATCGATCAAGATGCATCGAAGGTCAGCAAGGCTCCGCGTTTGAAAAAAGCGGATGGCGAAATTGATTGGGGACGATCCGCGTCCGAAATATCCTGTCACGTTCGCGGCATGATTCCATGGCCGATCGCGTTCACCCATTACAAACCACGCGAAAACAAACCGCCGCTGCGTTTGGCGATTCACGCGATTGTGGTTACCGACCAACCAAGCCACGACCATTCGCCGGGTGAGTTGCTGACGACGGAGGATGGCGTGATCATCGCGACGGGTGATCGGTTCATTCGGATTCAGACTCTGCAACCTGCTGGGAAGAAACCGATGACTTCGACGGAGTTTTTTCGGGGGTATCCGGTGGTTGAAGGTGCCAGGTTGTTTGCGAGTTAATTAACCACGGATGGCTTTCGCGGGACCACGGATGTTGAGTGCGCCAAAACATCCGTGGTTCTGCGACAGCCATCTGTGGCTCGTTATCTACGTACCCGCTGCCCGGATCGGTTTCTTCTTTCGGTACTTGTTCGGATTGTCTGCTTTCCCGGTGATCTCGTATAGAAACCGGCTAGGCGTCGTCGGTCGTGGCTTGCCCCATTTTCGCCGCGTTAGTGCCATCGTCATCGTTAGTTCTTCTTGGGCCCGCGTGATGCCGACGTAACACAACCGTCTTTCCTCGGCGATGTCGTCTTCATTGCAACTCTTGACGCTGCGGCTGTGTGGCAGCAAACCGTCTTCCATGCCGACCATGAATACGAACGGAAACTCCAAACCTTTGGCCGCATGCATCGTCAGCAACCAGACCGCGTTTTGCTTGGCCAGTTTGTCTTTCTCGTTACCCATTTCTTTGCCCGAAAGCGCGATCTCGCCCAGAAATCCCGTCAGGTCGGCAGCCTCGGCTTTGTCTTCGTACACCGACAACGCGTTGGACAATTCGCCAATCGACGCCATCCGCATTTCGCGTTCTTCGGGCTTGTCGTAACGGCTCGCCACCTCCGTTGCAAACGCTGTCCGCGTCAACAACGTTTGCATGCCAGCCACCAAACTCTCGCTGTTGCCGCGATCGCGAACGTCTTCGGCAATCTTCTGCAAGTCATCGATCCCGCGTCGGGCAGGCGTTGGCAAATCTTGGGTTGCCGACGGATCAGTCATCACATCCCACAACGTCACGCCCCGCTCGACCGCCCGTTCAACCAGCAACTTGATCGACTTGTTGCCCAGACCGCGCGGTGGCGTGTTAATGATTCGACGCAGGGCAACTTCATCGTTGGGTTGTTCGATCCATTTCAGATAAGAAACCAAGTCGCGAACTTCGCGGCGGTCAAAAAACGATTGTGCCCCCAGCATCACGTAGGGCACGTCGGCTTTGCGGAGTTCGGTTTCAAAGATTCGCGGTTGTTCGTTGGTGCGAAATAGGATCGCGATGTCTTTGGGTTGAATGTGCAAATTGTGAATCAAGTGATGGATCTCTTTGACCACCGTTTGCGATTCAGCGACTTCGTCCTTGAATTGACAGATTCTGGGCCGTTTACCGGTCGGGCGGCTGGCGATCAGAGTCTTGTCGTGACGCGTCGTGTTGTAGCCAATCAATTGGTTGGCCATTTTTAGAATTTCAGCGGTGCTGCGATAGTTGTTTTCCAAGCAAACGATTTTCGCATCAGGCCAATCGTTGGCGAAGTTCAAAATGTGAGTAACATCAGCACCACGCCAAGCGTAAATCGATTGATCATCGTCACCGACGACACAGAAATTGCGGTGACGCATCGTCAAGTGCTTCGTGATCCGGTACTGCGACCCGTTGGTGTCCTGGTATTCGTCAACGAGAACATGATCAAACTTCGCTGCCTCTTGATCGCGAATATCGGCACGCAATTCAAACAGGTTTTCGGTTTGCAACAGCAGGTCATCAAAGTCCATTGCCCCGCGAAGCATCAAACCTTCTTGGTAACGTCGGTAACCGGCGGCGGCAAAGTGCTCTTTGTCGGTCGCCGCGATGTAGCTGGCTTCTTCGGGTTTGACGGACGCGTTTTTCCAGCCGCCGATAATGAACAGCATGTCGTTGGGACTTAGCGCAGCACTGGGCAGCCGAAGTTCTCGCAGGATTTGCCTCGCCAATGATTCTTGATCGCCGCGATCGTAGATCGAAAATTTGTCCGGATATCCCAGCGCGGTCGCATGTTGTCGCAAGACACGGACACAGTGCGAGTGGAACGTGCTGACCGTCGGTGCCGGTGGCGGTTTCTCGCCACGTTTGAGTTTCCGTTTTTTTCCGCTGCTGGTTCGCTTGTCGATCAGTTCCCCAATCCGCTCCTTCATTTCACCGGCGGCTTTATTGGTGAACGTGACCGCTAAGATGCGATCCGGTGCAACGCCATGTTTGATCAGGTTGGCAATGCGAACGGTGACGACTCGCGTTTTCCCCGTCCCTGCACCGGCCAACACTAGCATCGGTCCAGACAAAGTCCGAACCGCTTCCGCTTGCGCCTCGTTCAATCCGTCGGTGAGGTTCATCTGGTTGGGGTACTCTTGGGGTTGGTAAATCGGGAATTTGTTTCGTAGAAACGCGTCGCTGACTTACCGCATGTTGTCGCGATCGACGACCGGGTTGGCGCTGCCGGATGCGATCCAGATCAATGCCCCTTTTTGGACGCGGTTGGCATTCATCGCGACTCGGTCAAACGGGATTCCGTAACAGGCGTAGTTGCCGGTCGCACTGTCGATCACGTAGACCACCGTCCCGGCGGCAGGTCGATTACTCGCCCGAGGGAAATCCGCTCGGCCGGTCAACATCATGTACTTTCCGCCCTTGCCGCTGGCACCGATTGCGTCAGCGACATTGATCGAAAACTGAGCCATAAAACGACCGACGCGTGGATAGATCACATTGCATTGCAGCAAACCCGAATTGTGATCAAGAACAAATAATCCGTCTGCATCTTCGCTAACCGCGCCCGTTGCCATTGAAAACCCGTCGCTGGTCACCGCCGAAGTTGCCTCCAGGATCGGCAGGTTGGCGATGTCGGTTTCGGATCGGCTGATCCCGGCAAAGTAGGCTGCTGATGCGATCGAAATTGCGGTCAAAACGGCCATCGCCGAAAATGAAAATTTCATCAGACCAGGACAACAGACACTTGCGGAACCGTCGTTAGCACTACTGATCCTGAGGCCGTTTCGCGGTTGTTCTGTCATGGAAGCACCTGTTTTTCGGGGTTGAGGAAAGTCGTAGCGTAATTGTACGCATCCACCGACCGCTTTACGATTACCAAACTGGTCGCAGCGAACCAAGGTGACGCTTTCTGAGGTGGAACCGCCGGTTCGTTCGTCGCACGTAATTTCATCCCGTAAATAGGCAAACTCAACGATGGCACTGAACGAACCGCTGAATCGAAAACTTCGCATGGCTCTGATTGGCGGCGGTGCCGGTTCATTCATCGGCCGCGTCCACTCGATCGCCGCCTGCTTGGACAACCGAGCCGAATTGGTCGCCGGGGCTCTGTCCAGTAACCCCGAACGATCCAAAGCGTCGGCACCCGATTATGGCATCGACGAATCGCGGGCCTACGGAAGTTACGAAGCTCTGTTGGACGGGGAATCAAAGTTGCCCGAGGACCAGCGAATTGACTTCGTGTCGATCGCCACCCCCAACCACACGCACTTCGAGATCGCTCGCGCGGCCGTCGAAGCTGGGTTCAACGTGATGTGCGACAAGCCGATGACCTTCGATCTGGGGCAAGCCGAATCGTTGATGGAAACGGTTGAAAACAGTGACGTCGTTTTCGCGGTCACTCACAACTACACCGGTTACCCGTTGGTGCGTCAGGCACGCGAGATGATTGCCAGCGGCGAACTGGGCGAAATCAACGCGATCCGGACTCAGTACATCCAAGGATGGCTGCGAACCCAATTGGAAGCCGAAGACCAAAAGCAGGCCGCGTGGCGAACCGACCCAACCAAGAGTGGTGCTGCGGGCGCGTTCGGTGACATCGCGACTCATGCTTACAACCTGGGACGCTACATGACCAGCGAGCTGCCGGAATCGGTCAGTTGTCACTTGAAGACGTTTGTCGAAGGTCGCAAGTTAGACGATTACGGCACCGCGGTGATCCGCTACCAAAACGGTGCTCTGGGGACCGTCACAGCGTCGCAAATCAGCCACGGCCGCGAGAACGATTTGGAGATTGAGATCGATGGCACAAAGGGATCGCTTCGTTGGCGTCAGGAAAATCCAAACGAGATGATCTACCGACAAAACGGCAAAGCCCACCAGATCTACACTCGCGATCCCAACGCCGCCTACATGAACGACTCCGGTGCAAACGCATGTCGTCTGCCGTCGGGTCACCCGGAAGCGTTCTTCGAGGCGTTTTCAAACGTCTATGCGTCCGCGTTCGACGCCATGGCGGCAAGATCGGCTGGTCAAAAGATTGACAACAGCAACACGGTCTACCCAAACATTTGCGATGGAGTCGAAGGGATGTATTTCATCCAGCAATGTGTTGCGAGCAGCCGAGCGGACGCGGCGTGGTTGCCGCTGAAGCATGCCGTTGCACGTTGTTGATACCCGCCTTTGCTCAAACGTTTGTAGATAATCCGACGCAGTACAATGCCATTCCCAAAACGGCGCTAAAACAAGTTCCGTATTTGACGCAATCTTTCGTAGCTGGGCCCGCCAGGGTTCAGTCGGATCCACCCAGTGATGGGCTGACCCCAACGCCGCAAAGGTTATCCAACTTGTTTAACCGCGTTGGGCATCGCCCCGCGCCGTGAAGGGTTTTCTGGACTGTTTAACCGCGTGGGCATCGCCCCGCGCGTCCGGGGCAGCACGACGCGCGGGGCGATGCCCACGCGGTTAAACGAACTAACACGTTTTTTCCGAGACCAAAACTCTTCACGGCGTTGAGCTCTACCCGACTGAACCCTGGCGGGCCAGCTACGAGAGAGTTCGCCAAATACGGAACTTGTTTCAGGACAGTTCCTAAGCGGTCGGGCGAACGCAACAATTTGTCGGATCGCTGCCCCATTCTTGACCACAGAGCCCAAAATTAATGAGCAATGGCACTTGGGTGGCACTGTGTGACTTTCCAAACCCCGAAAGAACTCTCCAGCTTCGGAGGGCAAACGAAAAAAGCCAAGGCCTGGACCTTGGCTCTCAAAATTGCCATTCACTCCCTAAAAAAGCTTTAACGCTTCCTGCGAGTAAAGGATGCAATGCCTACAAGGCCAATCGCGAGGAAAGACGAAGGCTCAGGAATGACTACCGCAGTGAAAGCCAAATTGTCTACATAGCCCAATGATGGGGCGTTCTGCCCTTGAATTAAGCCAGTGTTTCTTAATCGAACGAACAACCTGTCGCCATTCGCGACTCCGCTTACATCGTATGAGAAGCTGAAGGGTGCTGTAGCACCGATCATGTTCGCTGGATCACTAGACACGAATTCCCCAAGAGATACCGCGTTGGCTTCATCTGCGATATCGTTCCCAACTTCTGCAAACGCGAAAGGGTCACTCGCCGGCAATGAGAAAAGCTCCACTCCAATCGTGTTACGCTGCCCGTTGTCCCGAGTTAAACTGATGCCACTAACCCCAATCGACAGGAAAGAGTCTTGGGTACCAATTTCTCGGTAGATATATCCCGCAGTTGACAGACCAGCCGCATTCCCGTTCAAGCCGGTAAAACTACTTCCAGCACCTAAAAAGTCATTAAAAGCTCCGCCGGTGCCATTTACATTTACTGATTCGCCCCAGTCCGCAATGGTGATTTCAAAACCAAAGTTCGTTTCACCGCCTGGTTCTGCTGCGCCGGGGTCGTTGAAGTTTTCACTCGTCACGACGAGGGCACCGTGAAGGCTTGTCGTTAAGATCGCGCAGAAGGCGAACGACGCAAATAAAGTAACTAACCGAAGTCTCATGAGGTTGTCTCCAAAGAAATTGCACGTGTTGTGAAATTGATCGACTATTCCGGTTCGCCGTGCATGCGAGACCGGGAATGTTAGCCTATCCTGAATTATTAGCAGGTAAAGCTCGATCAACCTTGTCCCAGCAAAATAGAACGACGATCGCAACAAATGTGGCAAAAACCCCCCGAAAAACGACAAGAAGGGTGGAAAACTGAAACAAAAGGGCCGAAATCTGAAATCAAGGGGGGGAGGGGCAAAAAAGCTAAAAAGTAACCAAAACGGAGCAGAAAATAGAAAAGCACTGTCATGGTCAAACTTGAAAATGCTCGCTTTTGCGAGGTGCGCGCATATTCCTAGCGGCACCACCAGATGGTAGTTTTTTTGAGTCTCAAAGTCCAATGGCTTGTCGTTGCTACCGAGCACTTCTCAGTCAGCTTTGGTGGTTCAGTCTCGCCACCCTGGTAGATATCCGAAGCTTAGAAGCCTCACACTGTCTTATCCGGCGTTTGAACCGCTGGCAGAGCATCACGCTTTTTCCACGGGCTTGTTGACTGCCGCTGCTTTCGCAGTAGCGCCTACCCTCGGGGTCAATCGATGTTATCAGTGTGCTCGGTGAGCACGACGAGCCAGTGCGGGCTCTAAGCTTCGGACGAACGTGATTCTACAGGATTCTCTGTGCGGACTCCAAGGCGGATCAGTAACGGAATGAGCAGATCACCAATTGATGCTGTTCTGCGATTCTTTTTCCGGGCGAGCTCCGCCAGCGGTTTCGCTTCGGCAGCGTGTGTTGACTTTGGCAGCCAAGTGAAAGCTTCGTTGAGGTCGACAACGGTTTGCTCGAGTGTCGTTTTGTGCGTGCGGTGAAATTCGCGGAGCTTCAATAAGATGTATTCTTGATCAATCGATTTGCCTCGCCAGACTTGTCGACCACTGACGATTTGGAAGATCATGCGATTGGCTCGATTCGCCATCCGACATTGGCGGTCGACTGTAACGATGCCCCGCTTCTCCCAAACCGCTGATAAGCCCCGGTAGTACGGATGACACTTGATAAGATTCTTGGCAACCAGAATGCAAGCAGCCCGCAAGCGGCGGTTGCAACTTTTGGCGACCGAGCCAGAACGATCCACCTCATCACTTTGGTATCGTGATGGGTAAAGTCCTGCCCGACCATTGATTGCTGTCGCCGAAGCGTAGTGCTCCGGTGGGCCAGCCTCGCCAGCGAGTTCACCGGCCGAGACGATGTTGATTCCTTTCACGCTAAGCAGCAGGATGTACGGCGTTTTGGCTAACGAATTAGCGGTTTTTCTTTCGGTGTCGAGTATTTGCTCGGTCATGAGTGAGCGAAGTTGCAGAAGCTGCTTCCAGTGTTCGGTGAGTAAGCGATGCAGTGGATCGGCGTCGGCAGCTTGCAGGCTCCAGGCGTAGATTTTGTCCAATGTTCGCTCTTGGAACCGCACCTTGCTGTTGCGCAGAAATGTAGCCATGCCATCGGCTTTGATTTTCTTGATGCTGTCCGCCGAGGAGAACTCTTGGGCGATCGTCATGGCAATCGATTTATTGAAGAGCTTGTCGTCCTCAAAGAGATCCGCAAACCCTGGCATCGATTGATGCAAGAGTGCGCGGATCTGAACCTGCAACCGTGCTCGTTGCTTGACCAGATTGCGTCGATGACGAATCAGTCTTTGCAGCGAAAGATAAATCTCGCTGACTGGCAGGGTTGCTAATCCATAACCGTTGATGGCAGCGTGAAAGATGGCCTCCAGATCGTTGTCGTCGGTCTTGTCGTTTGGATGCAGAGCACCACGATAGTGTGATGACGCGAAGGGATGAACCGTTCGCGTATCGAAGCCCGCCTTGCGAAAAGCAGCTTGCACGGGCTTGTGGTAAATCCCCGTCATTTCCACAGCGGCGATCGAGTCGCCAATGCCTTCGGCTTCGCACGCAGCGGCAACTTGCTGCGTCATCGCCTTGAGCGCGCCAGCATGATGTTCCACGATTGTGGGCTCAATGATGACTCGACCAAAGAAGTCACAGAACATCCACTTGGAACGACGCTTGGCACAGTCAACTGAGACGATCCCGAAACGCTGCGGCCCAACCTCCTGGACCCGCTGTTGGATAACGCCAGAAGGCTTTCCGATGTAACGACGGGTTGTACCTTTTTTGCCTTTGTTGCGGGTAGAATTCTTTGTAGTGGTCATTCGAGTGACTCTTGGGTGGAAGGGGTTTTAGTTCTTCCAATTCAAGCACTCGAATGGCCCTTTTGCAGATTTCTGTTGATCTAGGGGACATACCAGGGGGTAGGCGAGTCAGTCGAACAATTGATTGCACCGGAGTACGCTGAAATGCTTGTTGAGGACACTCACGTCGCTTATCCCGACATGGATGGCAGTCCCACAAAGTCTTGGATTATCATGCACCGCAGGCAAGATCCAAAATCATTCGACTACGCGGTTGGTAAGCGCCCAAGACAAGAGCTTTACGATGTATTGGCCGATCCCCATTGTATGAACAACTTGGCAAAGGACATTGATTCGCAGACAACACTGAATCAGCTTCACAATCGATTGATGAGTGAGCTGCACCGAACCGGCGATCCGAGGGTTGATGCTGACCCCATGTTCGAGCATCCGCCCTATACGGACTTGTCCGAACGGTAACAACATTCCGGCAGATGATCGTCCACGATTCCCATCGATTGCATCAGGGCGTAGCAGGTCGTTGGGCCAACGAAGGTCCATCCGTTCTTTTTGAGTGCTTTGCTCATTGCGGTTGATTCGGGTGTGATCGCTGCAACGTCATCTTTGGTTTGGGGACCGACGTGATGATCTGGTTTGAATTGCCAATAGAAGTCTGACAGTGATTTTCCGTCCTTAGTCATTTCGATGGTTCGCTGTGCATTGTTGATCGCCGACTTGATCTTTCCGCGATGTCGGACGATTCCTGCGTTGGTGACTAAACGATCGATATCGTCTTGGTCGAACCGGGCGACTCGGTGGAAATCAAAGTTACAAAACGCTTCACGGAATGATTCTCGCTTTTTCAGAATGGTGATCCAAGACAATCCAGCCTGAAAACCTTCTAGGCACATTTTTTCAAACAGCAAGCGATCGTCGTGTACCGGTTTACCCCATTCTTCATCGTGATATTGAACGTAGATAGGTTCAGTTCCACACCACCAACATCGGCTGGTGCCGCGATCATCGACGATGATACTGTTGTTGGATTCAGAAGAGGTCATGACGATTGAAGTCGAAAACGGACGTCGGTGATATTGCTGTCAGGCATATCTTTTTGCAGTCGTCTAAGAACGCCACGACGCTGGAAATTTAATTCTTGCAAGGTTGCTGAATCGGTGACGTAGACCTGCAGAACGCCGCGGCGAAGCTTTCCCACCCTGCAGTCGTTTCCAATTTCCGTTCCAACAACAGCGACCACTGACTGCAACATTTCCTCACCCGCAGACGCCTGGGCGTAACCACGCCGAGCCATCAATTGGTTGACGAGCGAACCAATCCGCCGGACTCGCGGCTTTTCAGCATTCTGGTTGGAGAGCCATTTTTTAGCCAAAACGTTTTTTTTTACATGATTGTGATCTGGAGTCGCGTTACCCCGTTCAGCAATTGCACGACTCGGATACTATACGCCCAAAAGACTTCGTTGTCGTAACCCGATGAGTAAACCGGCCGTGTCAGAGTCGAACATTAATCTTCACGAAGAGTCGCCACTGCTAATCATAGGATGGCGAGAATGGGTATCCATGCCCGATTTGGGAATCAAACGCACCAAGGCAAAGATCGATACGGGTGCCCGTTCATCCAGCCTGCACGCTTTCGAGATTGAGTCTTTTGATAAAGAAGACGTCCAGTGGGTACGTTTTCAGGTTCATCCGATTCAACGGCGTGACGATATTGTCGTTCAATGTGAAGCCGTCGTGCATGACATTCGACGAGTTCGTAGCAGCAGCGGCGAATCTGCCAAACGCTTTGTTATTCGAACGCCGATTACTTGGATGGGTCAAACGTGGGACGTTGATTTGACGTTGGCCGACCGCAGCTTGATGGGTTTTCGGATGCTGATCGGACGTGAAGCAGTTCGAGGTCGATTCTTGGTCGATCCAGGTCGATCCTACTTTGGTCCACGACCCACTCGATCGAAACGACGACCGCCGCCACCACCGAATCCTGACTCAAAGAAAGCACCATGAAACTTGCCATTCTGTCGCGAAGCCCCAATTGCTACAGCTCGCGTCGGTTGCGCGAGGCTGCTCTTAAACGCGGCCTGAAACCAAAGGTACTGGACACGCTGCGTTTTTCGATCGATCTGGAGAAAGGTGAACCCGACCTGTACTTTCGATCCAAACGCCTTTCGCACTATGACGCAATCATCCCGAGGATCGGAAATTCGATCACGTACTTCGGGACGGCGGTGGTGCGTCAATTTGAACAAATGGATGTTTTCACGGCGGCATCGTCTGCTGGGATTGCCAATTCTCGCGACAAACTTCGTTGCCTACAAATCCTAAGCCGTCACCATATTGGAATTCCCGAAACGACTTTCGTTCGCGAAAAAAAAGATGTGTTGCCGGCGATCGAACGAGTTGGCGGAACGCCGATCATTATCAAACTGCTTGAAGGCACTCAGGGTGTTGGTGTGATTTTGGCGGATTCAGTAAAGATTGCTGAAGCCATCATTGAAACGCTTCAAAGCACACGACAAAACGTTCTGATCCAAAAGTTTGTCGCCGAGAGTAAAGGACGTGACATTCGCGCCTTCGTCGTTGGCGATCAAGTCGTTGCCGCGATGCGCCGAGTGGCTCAGGGTCAAGAGTTTCGCAGCAACGTGCATCGTGGCGGCAAGACTGAACAAGTTATTCTGGATGATGCCTACTGCGAAACCGCGGTTCGCGCGTCTCAGATCATGGGTCTGCGTGTCGCGGGTGTCGATATGCTTGAAGGCAAAGATGGACCGCAAGTGATGGAAGTCAATTCGTCGCCGGGCTTGGAGGGTATCGAAAACTGCACCCAGCTTGATGTGGCCGGTGCGATCGTTGATTACATCAACGCGCAAGTTGCGTTCCCCGACCTGGATCTGCGACAACGTTTGACGGTTAGCCGCGGCTACGGCGTGACCGAAATTCATATCCCCGAAGGTTCGGACTTTGTTGGCAAGACAATCGACGAATCGGGTTTGCCCGAACAAGACATCAACGTGCTGACGCTCTATCGAGCCAACAGTGTGATCCCTAATCCTCGACTCAAACGGACGCTTGAACCGCACGATCGTTTGTTGTGCTTTGGGAAGTTAGAAGCGATGCGTGGAATGGTCCCCGAAAAGACTCAAAAGAAACGGCGTCCAAAAGTTAAGAAACTCAAGACTGAAATTGAATCGAATGGACAAGAACGAAAAGATGACTGACTCGGAATTTCCGACGCCTAATTCGGGTAAGTCGATTGAAGATTGGCTTGGGCAACCCATTCCACGCGGTGACGTTTCAAATGTGTTTCTTCCGGTCAGCGAGAGTTATGCTGGGATTGCTCTGAAGATCCCGCTACAGATTCAACGTGGTGAAAAGGACGGTCCCGTTGTCTTCGTAACCGCTGCCTTACACGGTGATGAACTCAATGGCGTCGGTGCGATTCGTGAACTGCTACTTGATGAAACGTTCAAGCTAAAAAGTGGTTCATTGGTACTTGTACCCATTTTGAACCTGCTAGCGTTCGATCGGCACAGCCGATACATGCCCGACCGTCGCGATTTGAATCGGTGTTTTCCTGGGTCGCCCGGTGGTTCGTTAGCCAGCCGTGTAGCCGACAACATTTTTACCGAGTTGGTCGGTCGATGTGATTATGGAATTGACTTGCACACCGCGGCGGTGCGTCGGACGAACTACCCGAATGTTCGGGCCGATATGAAAGACCCAAAAGTCGCTGAGTTGGCGAAGACGTTCGGTGCTGAAGTCATTGTTGACTACGCCGGCGCTGCCGGAACACTGCGACGCGAAGCCTGTTTGGCTGGTTGCCCGACAATCGTTTTAGAAGGCGGCGAAGTTTGGAAAGTAGAACCAGCGATTGTTGAAACTGCGGTGCGTGGGATCAAGAATGTGCTTCGTCACTTAGACATGATCGATGGCGATATCGAAGTTCCTGAAACCCAAATGATCGTCAACAAGACGCAATGGGTGCGAGCCGACCATGGCGGTTTTTTGCAGTATCACGCTCGTCCCGGACAAGTGGTCGAAAAGGATCAACCGCTGGCTACCAATTCTGATCTTCTTGGACGAGAAAACCGTTTGATGGTCGCACCTTTTGACGGCGTGGTGATTGGAATGACAACGATCCCGGCCGTAGGCCCCGGCCAACCGGTCTTTCATGTTGGCAAATTGCCAAAGAACACCGATGCCGATGAAGTGCATGAGTCGCGGCAGGAAACGGAGAGCTTGGAACAGCGTACCGTTGAAGACTTGTCATCCAATGTGTTAGTCATCAAACACGACGATCAACGCGACATGGGTCGGTCGTAGAGAAGTAACGTCGCGATATCGTAGGCCGGAACAAGCGGTAGCGCAGTTCCGGCAATAGCATTTTCGGGTGCTGCATTGCCGGAACTGCGCTACCGCTTGTTCCGGCCTACATTGATCCTTTGTTCTATCGATCTTTGGCCATCGGCATGATCACGTAGCCGTAGCCATCGTCGGTCGATAGCAGAGCAGGGGCGGCACCGGATTCGATCTCAAAGATGAAATTCGTTTCGTTGTCTAAGACCTTGCAAAAGTCGGCGACGTAGCGATGGTCCATCGTCAACGTGATTGATTCGCCGTCGTAGGCAATTGGCAGCTCAATTTGAGATTCACCAATCTCTGCTGTGCTGGCTTCCAGTTTCAACGTGCCATCGGCAAACGTGAAATCGATCCCGCGGCTTTCCATGTCGGTGACAATCGCAGCCTGACGAAGGGCAGCGAACAAAGGCCCGACCGTCATGTCCAATTGAATTGCCTCGCTACGCTGTGGCAATACTTGCCGCCAATTTGGATAGCGACCCTCGACCAAACGCGAGTAGATCACCGCTCGGCTGGTCCGAAGCAACAGGTCGTTGTTGCGAGCGGCGACGTCAACGGTTTCTTCCTTGTCGCTTAGTGCTCGTTCCATCAACTGAATCGCACGCGTTGGAACGATCGTCGTCATTCCATTGGTTTGATGGCTGCCAACGGACTCACCGGTGCCTTCCATCCGAGCAAGTCTACGACCATCGGTACCGACCGCGGTGACATTGTTTTCTTCCATTTCCAAAAGCACTCCGCCAAGAGCGTATCGACTGCTTTCGGGGTCAGTTGCAAACACCGTCCGTTTGACCATCTCGCGGAACAACCGAGTGGGAACGACGTGGTACTTGTCTTCCTCGAATCCAGCCACACTAGGAAATTCGTCGGGGTTGGCACCGGGAAGCTTGAACTTGCTGCGGCTACCAGTAATCCGAATCCCTGAATCGTCGGTTTCGATTGTTAGCGATTCATCGTTACTTTCGCGAAGGATCGCCATCATTTTTTGGACGGGCAACAGACCCGCACCCTCGGTTTCAATCTCGACGCCTTCTTCGACCTCCAACCGAATTCCAACTTCCATGTCGGTTGCGATCAACGTCAGCTTGCTGCCCGAGGCAGTGACTTTGACATTTTGCAGGATTTCCTTGGGTGACCGACTCGGTGCAATGCTGGCCGCCAGTGCGAAGGCTTGAGTGAGAGGTTCTCGTTGGCAAACGATTTTCATAGAAACGAGTCTTCGGCAATGAAAGTTAAACGGGGCAGCTCGCTGCAAACAACGTCACAGGGAGCAAGGTCACTCTTTTGAATTGGCCCATGTTTT
Source organism: Rubripirellula obstinata (assembly GCF_001642955.1). Lineage (GTDB taxonomy): Bacteria > Planctomycetota > Planctomycetia > Pirellulales > Pirellulaceae > Rubripirellula > Rubripirellula obstinata. The sequence goes on from NZ_LWSK01000059.1 coordinate 25,877, forward strand.
ACATCGAGAATGCAATCAACGCACGACCGGGGATCAAGTGACTTTTACCTGCCAGAGGATGCTCCCTTTAAAGTAAGTAATATCTATTTAACGTCGTCATCGTAATGGGTCAGCCAGAACTGTTGAGAATCACCTGTTTAGAACACTTAAGTTGTTGATTTCAAACGAGTTTTGATTCTGTGTTTTGAGTGGAAAACTCGTTAGACTAAGGCAGGCTTTGTGTAGAAATACTTCGGTGTTTACGACAAAGGTCAACAGTGCCTCAGGAAGGCTGACAATCAAGGGTCGCGAACACGCACGCATAGCCAACAGTTTGCGAACGAGTTATCCACCAAGAAAAAAGATCGAGTTTTGACACGATGAACCGATTAAAACGATTTTTCAAATGGATGACGATCCTAACTTTATCGTTCGTGTCGCTTTTGGTGTTGGTGGTAGCGGTCTTGAATTGGCGGGCATCGCGAGAAGTCGAGGCTCGGCTAGCACCGCTGCGGGAGGCCGAGAAGCCGACCAGCATCAGTGACCTGAAGCCGTTACCGGTCGCTGATTCAGACAATGCCGCCAAGGCGATCGAGCCATTGGAAGAGTTGTGCCGCGAACTCGATTCACAACTAGCCAAAGCGATCTACCAAAAAGATACAGATGAAGAATACGAGGCGGCACTGATCGGGTTAGCGAGAACCATTGCAACAGATCATCCTGAATTGATACCGAGCTTGAAGAAGGCTTTCGCGCTGCCCGAGTTTCAACCCGATTACGAATTCGACTTGTCGCCAACGGCTTTCATGGACAACGTCCTTCAACAAAACCGTTCCGTTCGAATGGTGGCTCGCGTGATGCACGGGCATGGGCTGATGTCGCTAGAAGATGGGGAAACTGACGAGGCGATCGCGGACGCGCTGTCCGTTTTAAAGTGGAGTGGTCATATCGCTAACCAACCGCTGCTAGTGAATTACCTGGTCAGCGCCGCGGTTCGCAGCCAAGCATTGGATTTGGCTAGCCGTTGTCTGGTCGCAGATAATTCATCGCCGCAAATGCGTACTCAACTAATCGATGCATTGGAACGGTCTGATTTGCAAAAGCAGTTTGATCAGTCAATTGAAAGCGAACGAGCGTTTGGGATTTCCTCTTTCGAGTCGTTTGCTCTGTTTCGATTTCAAGTCATGGTTGGCGAGCTTTCCGCCTACTTGGATATGGTCGACGAATTCAAGTTGATTGTTCAGCGACCGACAGGCGTGGCACCCAAGCAACCAGAAACCAGCAGCATGTTTGCGGCGTCCACCTGGCCCGCGTTCGAGACTGGTTTGGCTGCCTTGAGACGCAGTCAAGCCAAGTCGCAGGCAATTCTGATTCTGGCCGCATGGCAGGACCAGGGGAGCGATGTGACGACGAAGGTTGCCGACCTTCGTTTGCCCGCATCCATCACGTTGGATCCCTTCGACGGATCGCAGATGAAATTGAAAGCGACCAAAGATACGGTCGTGGTTTACTCGGTCGGACAAAACCTGACCGATGACGGCGGCAAACTTGCAGGGGAACTGGATGTTGGTGTAGGGAGATAACGACTTTGGTACAGAACCAAGGAACAGCACACCATCGTTTTGCCCCTTCATCGTTTTGCCGATCGGAATCGACTAGCGACAAAAAATTGGGCAAAACGATGAAGGGGCAAAACGATGGTGCGCGAATTGCCGGAACTGCGGTACTGACGGGTCTTGTTGCAGGCCTGACCCCCGCGAAGCGTTTTCCAAGCATCGGCCCCGTAGCATGGCCCCCTGGGCCGTGGCAACACAAAACTCGGCCCAGGGGGCCAAGCTACTTGGTGCCGATCAAAAAAGGGTTTGACACATTTGTTTTCCTGGCAATACAAAACTCGGCCCAGGGGGCCAAGCTACTTGGTGCCGATCAAAAAAGAGGTTTGACTCATTTGTTTTCCCCTTAGCGTTTCATTAGCGTCAATAACCGGTTCAAGTTCACGAAAAGATCAGTTGCCGGCCTGAAAAAAGGGTTAGGCGGCTAGCTTTTCGGTCAGCTCGGCTGCGGCGCGGCGGATGGCGGTGTCGGTTTCGACTAGCTCGGTCGTTTTGCGAACTGCGTGAAGTACGGTGGTGTGGTCACGGCCGCCGAAGTGTTCGCCAATTTGGTTCATGCTGGTGTCGGTTAGTTTCCGAGCTAACCACATCGCAAGCGAACGTGCACGAACCAGATTCTGTTTTCGTGAACTGCTTCGTAGGTCTGAACTCTTCAAATTGAAGTAGCGAGCGACCGTGTTGGTAATCGTTGCGACCGAAACGTCGCGGACTTGCCGGCTGCCATTGATTGCCGCTTGGACCGCAGCAATGGAAGCGTCCGATTCATTCATTCGACACCACAATTGAACCTGCTTCATTGCCGCTTCCATGGCACGAACCGGAATCCCGCTTTCCAATCCAGCATCCAAGATCGAAATCAGGCTGGCATCAAGTTCCAATCCAATGTGCAATGCAAGCTCGCCCAACAATTGTTTTCGCGAGTTCGCTTTGGGCAACGCGATCGGAATCATCAATCCTGGTGCGGCACGACTGGCTAAGCGGCTACAGATTCCACGCACTTCGGCCGGACTGCGTTTGCAGGTCAGGATCGTTGGTTTGCCTGCGTCGAAACGCGTTTCAATCCGCAGGGCCAATTCTTCTTGAGCCGCCGTCTTGTTGGCGATCAGATGCAGATCATCGATCACCAAAACGGGTGCGGCTTCCAGTTCGTCACTGAGCGGTTTTAAATCGTCGGCACCGATCGCTTCCGCGTATGATCGTGCAAAATCGACTGCGGAATAGTAAACGACTTTCGCAGGACCGGTCTTCTCGAAATCCTGATCAGCCGCAAGATCCATCGCCGCTCGAGTTGCCAGATGCAAAGCGATCGACGTCTTGCCGCAGCCAACCGGTCCGGTCAGCAAGACAGGGTTACCGACTTCAAAGACGTCAATCTCACCACGACAAACCAAAGAAGTTAATCGGTTTTCATCGCCAGCAATAAAGTACGGCAGCGAACCGACCGCCAATGCAGAACCACGACGACGACGCTGGAGCGTGGGCCGTTCCAGCGGAAATGATTCAACGGTCGTTTCTTCTTGCAGCAACACGACTGAGGCAAAGTCTCGTTTTGGAGAAGCCTGGCAAGTTGGTGGATTTGGATCCGAATTCGCCCGATTGTAGGCGTTGCCCGAGGTTTGGCTAGTGGATAAGCATTAGTTATCCACATTGTTTTTTGCTCGTAAGCGTTTGTGGACGTTGGAGATAGATTCAATTGCGGAATCTATTTCCTGTTCGGTGGAAAACTTGGACACTCCGAATCGGATCGCTGAATGGATCTCCGATTCAGGCCGATTCATGGCCAACAACACGTGACTGGGCGGGCTGCTGCCGCTGCTGCACGCCGATCCGCTGCTGCAAGCGATTCCTGCCATATCCAGGGCCATCAACATCGATTGGCGGTCAATTCCGACAAATGACAGACACGTCGTCATTGGCAATCGATCAGCATCTTTGCCATGGACCACGACATTTCCGATTCGGTCGATTAAGCCGTTTTCTAGGCGGTTGCGTAGATGAAGGGTGTGGTCGCGGGAGGTTTCCATTTCATCGCAGGCCAGCGTGAGAGCTTTCGACATTGCGACGACCAGTGCGACCGGTTCGGTGCCTGGTCGGGTATCCAATTGTTGTTCGCCGCCGCGAAGCATGGCTTCGACCTTGACGCCGCCGTCGATCCAAAGAGCACCGACGCCGGCGGGGCCGTGGAATTTGTGGGCGGTGAAGGTAACCGCTGCGACCCCTAAATCCGTGATGTGGAAAACCTGTTTGCCAACTGTTTGAGTAGCGTCGACGTGCAACGGTACATCCGCGGCGCGGCAGATCTGTGCGGCCTGCTTGATCGGTTGGACGACGCCGGTTTCGTTGTTCGCCGACATAATCGACACCAACGTTGCCTTGGAATTTCCTTGGTGGATCAGTGATTCCAGTTGGTCAACACAAACCACGCCGCTTGCATCGACATCGATCCAGCGTACGTCTCGCCCTTCTGTTTCCATCGCTTTGGCGGTCGCCAGGATACTGGGGTGTTCGATGCGGCTAACGACAACCGGACCCTGATTTCCACCGATGCCACGAAGCGCCAAATTGTTTGATTCTGTTCCGCCGCTGGTCAGGATCAAGCGGGCACCACCGGGCTGATCCAAACGGCAACCCAAGCATTTTCCGATCGCGACGGTGGCCTGTTCGATCAAGCCTTGGGCGCGCTGGCCGACGCGGTGCTGGCTGGACGGGTTGAGCGGTCCGCTGTTCCAAACGGAATTCATCGCATCGACCACTCGCGGATCGATCGCGGTGGTGGCGTTGTTATCGAGATAGATCAAAGGGATGGTATTTTGATGCTTTTTAGGTCTTCGTTTTCCGGATAATCCGCCAGCGCTTCGTCCAACAAAGCCTCCGCCAGCGGCAGACGATCGGCAGCGATCATGTCCTGAATCAAACTGAAGTATTCGTCCTGCAAGTGTTCGTCAATTTTGCTTTTAAGCTCTTCCGTTCTAGTCACTGCTTTGCTGGCATTGGCTGACACTAATTCTAACAGGGCAGGAATCAGGACATACAGTTCGCGATCGGCCAGTTTTTGGATCACAGGCCAGACCAAGGCTGCTTTGGCCGGATGATCGATGCTCCATTGCCGCCAATAGTCCTCGCCGGCCGAGCTGAGTTCCATTTGATCGATCAAAAAGCTGGCATCCGCCGGGGTGGATCCGGTTAAACCTCGTGACAGGCTGACCAGGTGCCAGGTTTGGGCCGGTCCGCGGGTGGATTGGATCAGCGATTTTTGACGCAGGTAGGTTGCGGTCTTACTGGTGCGAGTTTTGCGGTGAATGGGCGTGATCTGATGATGCAGCAGCGGTATTTCGTAGAAACTGAACTCGCGTATTTGGAAGTGGCTTGGTGCGAATTCAACACCGCTGACGTGACCCTGAGTCCGAATCACAAAGAAGCCGACCAGTAGCATTAGAATGACGCCAGCCGCCGTGATCCAATTGCGGACCGATTTTGAACTGGTCTGGTTTTTGGGATACGATTTGCTCTGCGACCTGTTCCGCGACCTGTTCTGGGATTCGCTCTGGGATTCGCTTTGGGAAACCGAGGTGGACACACGGACTCTTTTTGGGGGAAGGTTGCGGCGATCGCGGGTATCAACGCAAAAAAATCTGAAAAAATAATGACGCGAAATTCATTCTAGCCTATGTCTCGATCCTGGTCCGCAGCATCTGCATCTTCGCCATCGTTGGTCAGTCGTCCCAGTGCGTCGGGTTGGCCTGGGCTGGCTTGCGCCCAAGCCTTTGGCAAGCACTGCGCGGATCCCAATCTGAGGCGATCTTATGCGGTCATGACCCCCGGCCTTGGCGTTGATTTGTTGGATGAAGACCGCGCAAAGGAGCTGGCGGCCGATCTTTCCGATTCGCCCGCGGATGATCTTGATGAGGATCCATTGGTCAGACGTCGCCGCGTTGAAGCGGTCTTGTTGTTGGCAAAAAACCCGCTTTCACCAAGGAAATTGGCTCAATTGGCCCAAGTTGCTGATGCGACCGAGGCGCGAACTCATGTCCGCGACCTCAGCTCGGTCTACCAGGATTTGGGCCGAGCGATGCGGATTGAATTGATCGCTGGCGGCTACCGCATGATGACTCGGCCGGCCCTGGCACCCTGGTTGTCTCGATTGTCGCATGTCCCGGCACCGGTCCGTTTGTCCACGCCGATGATGGAAACATTGGCCATCGTCGCGTACCGCGGACCTCTGGCACGGTCGGGGGTGGAAGCGGTTCGGGGGGTCGCCTGCGGCGAATTGCTTCGCCAATTGATGGAGCGAGATTTGATCCGAATTGCGGGCCGTAGCGAAGAATTGGGAAGGCCCTATCTTTACGGGACCACTAAACGTTTCTTACAACTTTTCGGATTAGCAAATACAGAAGCTTTGCCACCCATTCAATGGCAGACCCTTCAAGAAGATAATCCCGAAGAATCGTCTCAAGAAAACCTGTCCGTTGACTCGATACCCGACGAAACGTCACTAGACCAATCCGACGAACTGTCATTGAATCAACCCGACGAACCGTCACCGGACCACGGATCAGATTCCACAGTTTTGAATTACCCTGTCCCGAAGTCCCCTGTCCCGAAGTCCCCCGTCCCGAAGTCCCCCGTCCCGAAGTCATCGAAGGAGCCTGTCGTGAGTACCTCTGTCGCGTCTGAGCCCAGCAGCGAAGCCAATCCAATTATCGATCCCATCATTGCTGCCTCGCAGGCTGCCGACTCAATCCAAGACTGGTCGGCCGAAGAAGTCACCGCTGACGATCCAGCGGCGGTCATCGAAGACGAAGAAGACGATCTCTACGAAGGCGTCAACGACGATGACGACGACGATGATTGGGATGACGACGATGACGACTGGGACGACGACGATGAAGAAGACGAGGATGATGACGACGACGAAGAGGAAGACGACGATCTCGACGGCGACTGGGAAGAAGTCGATGACTCCGACGACGATGAAGATGAGGACGACGATCTTGATGACATCGACCAAGCCGAGGATGACGAAGACTGGAGCGAAGACGATGACGACGCAGACGACGATGATGAGGAAGAAGAAGACGACGAAGAGTGGGACTGAACCGGGTCTTACTCGTCGCCTAAATTAAACAGGTGGCGAACGGCTTCCAACAATCCGCGCGTGTGTCCTTCCGCTGCGTCATCTCGAATTGATGTTAGCGGCGGATGCAGCAGTTTATTGATCAAGCGGTCAAACGACTTTTCAATCTCTTTGGCAACAACAGGATCCATCTGGTCCAGTTGCAGCTTGCCCACCAATCGTTGCAGTTCGTCGCTCTTCAGTTCCAACGCTTGATCACGCAACCGCCTGATCACCGGTCCAGTCGATCGATGTTGGAACGCTTGCACGAAACGTTTGGTTTCTTCGTCGATGATTTGCTTTGCTTTGGGCCATTCTTTTTGACGTTGCTTTTGGTTTCGTTCGCAAGCCGCTTTTAGGTCATCGATCGCGTACAAATAGACGCTGCTAAGATCGCCAATCGCCGGATCAAAGTCGCGTGGGATGGCGAGGTCCAGAATCAACAGGACGCGATGGTTGCGACGCGAATGCAAAGGTTCAAAATCGGCCAGTTCAATGATCGGCTCGCTCGCCGAGGTGGTTCCGACGACCACATCGGCGGTGACGATGTGATCTCGCAGCGTTTCCCAACGATCGACTTTGGTTCCAAATTGCTTGGCCAATTCCGCGCCACGGTCGTAACTGCGATTGAGCACGGTGATGTTGGCGGCACCGGCTTGTTGAAGGTAACGCAGCGTTTCTTCGCCCATTTCACCCGCACCGCAGACCACGACCTGTTTATCAGCGAGCGAGTCAAAGAATTCAGGAATCACTTCGCCCACCGCAACACTGGGAACGCTGACACGACGACGGTGAATGCTGGTTTCTTGCTGAACACGTTTGGCCGTACGGTTGGCGGATTGAAAAACGCTGTGCGTCAGTGGACCCGCTGATCCGACATGACACGCGCGATCGTAAGCTTGTTTGACCTGCGACAAAATCTGCGCCTCGCCGACAACCATGCTGTCCAAACTTGATGCGACCGCGAACAGGTGCTCGATCGCCTCGGTCCCCGAACGGTAGATCATTTGATCGACGACTTCGTCGGTGGTCAGTCGTTGTTGGTCGGCCAGGAATTGTGCAACCGCGTCACGATCAAGTTCGGTATCGTCCGGCGCGGTCGTATAGAGTTCGATACGATTGCAGGTGCTTAGCAGCACCAATTCGCAGGACGGAAATTGTCGTCGAAATTCCGCCAGCGCCGCCGTCACCTGATCGCCACTGAAGGCAACTTTTTCGCGAAATTCAACAGCCGCATCATGGTGGCTGCACCCGATCATTTGCAGCTTCACGATTGGGTGTCCTGACGATCAAACTGCATTGCACTGAATTTTCCACCTGCCAAGCGCAGGGGACATGCAGTTTTTGAAGCCCATAAAACCGATTGATTGTGATTTACTTCTCCCTTTGGAAGAGGTCGGGCTCTCAGGCCCGGGACAGGGCTGAGCGTAAATGGGTTTTCATTGACGGCCCCCTCCCGGCCGCCCGAACGTCCGACTTGCGCCTGCTCCGCGGTGGAGGCGTCTTGCTGATCAGGCTTTGGCGACTGTCCGTGTTGCGTACTCAGCACTCCCCACATCGCCAACACAAAGAAACCCAAACTGGCCAGCGATAGGTAGACCGCTTTGCGACCCTGTTTCGCCGGTGCATACAAGTGTTCCAACAGCGTCGCTGCGATCAACCAACCCAACAACAGCGAACTAAGCAGCACGCCACCGTCGGTCCAACCAATTTGTCCCCATCGATTCACATTCATGATCACGCCAGCGATCACTCCAATGCCAACTGAAACGGTGCTGAAAACCAGCGATCGCCGATTCACTCTTCCAAGCGTTTCCAGCGTCGGTAAACGCAACCCCGATCCGGCGCGATGATTCTTTAAACGACGTGACTGAATCAAGTACATGATGCCTGCGAGAAAGCCGACCAACACGGCCATCGATCCTGCCATCATCGCCAGCCCATGGATGCTGCGCCAAACTTCGGTTGCTTCGCTACGCGAAAACGGCGGCTGGTCACGGACCATTAAACCGACCGCGATCATTGCCATCACCGCCGGCAAAAAGAAAAAGCTGACGACCGTGTCAGGCCGCTGCAGATAATAGACAAAGAAACAAACCGCTAACCCCAACGCCAACAGCAGCGACCAATCCGTCCATGTCGCGAACAATCCAACATCGCCAGACCCGCCAATCTGAGCGGTTTCCTGGGATGCTCGCAGAATCAAGTAGCATCCGTGTGTGAACAGTCCGATGACCATCATCACGATCACCATCAATCCGCGGCCCGGAACCCGACCGATCAGTCGCAATAATTCCAGCAGCAAAACGACCAGATAACTGGTGAAGAAGCAGGTAATCGTGATGTTGCCAAGAATGCTTAGCACAAGTTCTTTCATTCAAACGGGATCGCTGAGAATGTCGATCATTGGTGCAACAAGGGTGACCTGTGGGACATTCTTTGGGTTTACTGCGAGTAGTGCTCGAAGGCCCTCCCTAGTTTACCACGAGCGATGCTTGAAGGCCCGGCCGCTTACGCGTCGCGGCTCACTAGTAGTCCATGTCAGCTCAATCTTCGGTTAGGAGGTAGCGGAAGTCGCGTAGACTTTCGGCGTCCCCCTCGTAGCCGAAACTCTTGGCGAGTTCCGCTACCCGAAAATTGAGGTGACGCGGA
>NZ_LWSK01000006.1 GCF_001642955.1 Rubripirellula obstinata
TTGCAATGTTCATTTTGCAATTTGCAATGTTCGACTGGTTCGCGAATAACATCACCCACCGCATTTTCATCAGCCCAGGCATCGCCCCGCGCGTTGTGCTGGACCCGAACGCGCGGGGCGATGCCCACGCGGTTAAACGATTTAGAAACCCTTCACGGCGTTGGCTGTTACCGCTCCGCGGCTAGGTGGCTTGTTCTTATTGCTCCTCCGACTCCTCGACGGCCTCGCCCTTGGCGGGGCCGCCTTCGTGTGGGACTTTGATTTCTTCGTCCAACCATCGGCCTAGGTCGATCATTCGGCAACGCTCGCTGCAAAATGGTGGCGTCTTGGTCTTGCTGAAATCAAAGGTCTCACCGCAACTGCTGCAAACCATGAACTTGGTTGGGTCTTTGGGCATGGTCGATTTGGGATTCAAAGGCAAGCTGAGTCGGTTCTAAAAATGAAATTGCGAGTGGGCTTGTAAGCCGGGTTCTGTGCCGCGGTAAGGCGAGCCCTGCCGCGACGACGATCATTTATCTTTGCACGACGATTGCTCGTCGCCTCCACTGCGACCTACCCGAATGTTCTTTTGCGCGACGGACCGCCGCTTCATTCTGTTTGGTCTAGCTCCGGATGGGGTTTACCAAGCCGACCGAGTCACCTCGGTCGCTGGTGCGCTCTTACCGCACCGTTTCACCCTTACCACGCATCCACCGTTGGCGGACCGTTCGGCGGTCTATTCTCTGCTGCACTTTCCCTAGCCTCGCGGCCGGTCGACGTTATCGACCATCCTGTCCTACGGAGCCCGGACTTTCCTCCAGTCAGTTTGACCTGACCAGCGATCGACCCGCCCGCTCGCAATTTCAACTGTAAATGATGATCGACAATCGACAAATCAGCAAGATCTACAGATGACTTTCGGTTTGCATTGCCGCTACACTGTGAATCGAGATACGTTGTCACGACGGTAAAGCAGACAAATCATGGATCAAATGAAACACCTTCGGCCTGCGGCATTGATCGCCACCACTTTGCTGGTGGCGGTTTATTGTCCTGGTTTGCACGGTAAGCTGCAGGGGCAAGACACCGCCGCCGTTGCAAAAGCAGCGGCATCCGGCATTGATTCACTCGACATTGACTACTGGGTAACCCAGTTGTCGCATTCGCATTACCTGCGGCGCGAAACGGCCGAGCAGAAATTGACCGAGGCGGGGCCGGATGCGGTCAAGGATTTGGCGGCCGTGATGTTAGACGGCGACCTGGAAGCGATCGAGCGTGCATCGTCAGCGCTGACTCAAATTGCCATCGATCATCATCCGTCCAAAGATGGCGGCGCGTGGCAGAATCTGGCAGACCTGTCAAATTCCACGACCGGTTTGATCGCGGCATCGACACGCCGAGCGGCGGACGAGATTCGTCGGCAACGCGGTTCGCAGGCTCTCGCCGAATTGCGTGCAGCAGGTGTCTTTGTTGGCGTGGCTGACTTTATGATTCGTGCCGTCAGCGAACCCAAAATCGTTGCCCAAATCGACGACAAGTGGAACCAAGACATCGCCGCTCTCGATTGGCTTCGTTGGCTCAACAGTGTCGATTCGATCAAACTGGTCGGCCCGGCAATCAACAAGGACGTCCTAAAACGTGTCAGCCAAATGCCTGACTTGAAGTCGTTAGCGATGGAAGATGGAATGCTGGCCCCCGAGGACTTGGAAGCTTTGAAACAGGTCCGAACGATGCGGTCGCTTGACCTGCGATACGTCGAACTGTCAAAGGAAGTTTCAACGGTCGTGGCATCGCTGCCGATTCGTGATTCCATCACATTGATGGGAACCGGCACGTCCGATGCAGACGTTGAATCGATGAAAGCAGCCGCGCCGGGCGTAACGATTGAACACAAGAAAGGTGGCTTCCTTGGCGTGAAGTGCATGGACCGTGCCGCCGCCTGCGAAATCACCGAAGTCGTCGCCGCCAGTGCAGCAGAACAGGCTGGCCTGATCCGCGGTGACGTGATCGTAAAGATCGGCGACGCGGTCGTCGAACAATTCAGCGATCTGCAAGCCAAAGTCAACCAGCACTTTGCCGGTGACGAGATGGAATTGAATTACCTTCGCGGCGGTCAGCTACAAACCACCAAGGTCAAGCTTCGCAGGTTGATCGATCGCTAACGCAGGCCCATCACAAGACCAGCCCGAACATGATCCGGTTTGGCAAGACGCGACGTATCGCAGCAGCGTGCGTCGGAAATTGCTGTCATGGTTTTCCAAGAACGCGCGAACGTTGCCTTGGCGATCGCTGCCAACGCCTTACCGCGTTTGGATCAGCGAGATCATGTTGCAACAGACGCAAGTCAAAACGGTGTTGCCGTACTACGATCGCTTCCTGAAAACCTTTCCCGATGTTTTCAAGCTTGCCGAAGCCGAAGAGGCAACGCTGATGCAGCATTGGGAAGGTCTGGGGTATTACCGCCGCGCCCGCAGCATGCATGCGGCCGCCAAGCGAATCGTCGAAGATCACGACGGCGTCTTCCCCAGCGACTTCGACGAAGTACTCGCACTGCCCGGCATCGGCCGTTACACCGCCGGCGCGATCTTGTCGATTTCGGGCGACCAACGCTTCCCCGTACTCGAAGGCAACACCCAACGCGTCTTCAGCCGCTGGGTCGCTCTACGTCGCCCACCCACCGAAACCCAGTCCACCAAACTGCTATGGCAGATCGCCGAATCCATGCTGCCGCCAAAAAAGGGGTCAGGACTCTTTAATCAAGCGGCGATGGAATTGGGGGCGCTCGTTTGCACGCCCAAGAACCCGAATTGCGGCGAGTGTCCGGTACGCAAGCACTGCGCTGCTCATCGATTTGGCAAAGAAGCTGAAATTCCCGGCAAGCTCGCAAAGATCAAGTACGAAAGTCGCCGCGAATATGCGTTCGTCGTTCGCGAAGCCGGCGCGGGCGATGATGAACCGCCTCGCTACCTGATGCGAGCGCTTCCCGAAGGTGTGCGTTGGTCAGGGTTGTGGGACTTTCCGCGAACGATCGAACGTTCGATCGACAGCGTGGAAGAAGCCGCTGTCGAAGTTTCCGTGTCGTTGAACCAGCCACTGCAAATTGGCGAACCGTTAACACGAATCAAACATGCGGTGACCAAGTATCGAATCGAATTACAGGTTCACCATGCGGATCTTCCGTCGCCAAGTGCAAGTCAGAATCATGATTCTGAATCACCCTGGAAATTCGTGACGGCCAAGGAAATGAAGAAGCTGCCGCTAAGTGTGACCGGACGCAAGATTGCGAAGCTGTTGGACTAGCCAATCGATCGCAGCAGCTTGCTTGGGACTCCGATCGAAACGACGTGAACTTGCCCAATGTGCTTGCTGGCGTTGGGGGAGGCAAAACCCGTTTTCGGTGCAACGAACGTTATCGTGTGATCGGCGATGAAGGTTGGATCAATCGCTTCGCCGGTGTCTGCGTTCATGCCCGTGGGAATGTCTAACGCGATGCGCATGCATGGTTGATTGTTGGCGGCGCGAACTAGATCTGCGTACATTCCACGTAGCGGCGGTTTGGATCCGGTGCCCAGCAATCCGTCGACGATCGTGGCGGCAGGATCCAGGATCAGTTGCAACCTAGATGACTCGTCGACCTTTTGAATTGGAATGTCCGAACGTGCTGCGATTTCGGCATTGGTTTTTGCATCGCCCGAAAGATCGCTGATCTCGCAAGTCGAAACAATTTGAATGGAGCGTCCCAGCAATTCCAAGTGCCGCGCGATGACATAGCCATCGCCGCCGTTGTTGCCTTTTCCGCAAAGGATCGTGATCAGTCCGGGTGGTGCAACGCCGTGGATCTTTTCAGCAGCGCCGCGGCCAGCATTTTCCATCAGTACAATCCCTGGAATTCCGTATTCATCGATCGCAATCTGATCAACACGACGAACCTGTTCACAACTGAGCGACTTGGAATTCATAGAAAGCTTTTAACGTAGGGAAGTTAATTCGCAGTGCCAACGGTCATGGATTATAGGGCAATTGTCTCCATTGACTGAAACGACAGTTGCGGAGGACAATTCCTTGTGTTGCTTTCCAGCTTGTAGGCTTGTTGTTCTTCCTGCGGCACCGCCGTAGAACCGAATTCATTCAGTTTTACCGTGAACCATTTTTGCAAGTGCAACGGAATAAATTCCGTTCTGCGTTTATTATGATGACCAATAATCAAGAACTGTTTCGGGCTTGCCATTGCTGTGGGCTGATCCATCAGATGCCAAACGTTGATGCCACTGCGGTTCAGGCGAATTCGGTCGCTTGCTGCACTCGTTGTCAGACTTGGTTGGTGTCGCCAACGCCTCGCCGCGTTAGTGCTTCGCGGACTGCGGCGGCGGCCGTGGGTGCGTTCATTCTTTTTTGGCCAGCGATCTTGTTACCGATTCTGCAAATTGAGCGTCTCGGTCAAACCGCTCAGCAAAGTATCCTCAGCGGGATCATCGATCTGTTTCATCACGGCAGCTACTTCGTCGGCGGCGTTGTCCTGTTGTTCTCGATCATTTTTCCGCTGATGAAAATTGTTTTGTTGATCGAGCTGAGCTGTTTGGAATGGCTGGGGACGCGTCACAAAGCGTTCACGTTGCGGATGATGGAACACGTCGGCAAGTGGAGCATGATGGACGTGATGTTGTTGGCGTTTTTGGTCATGTTGGTGAAGCTTGGCAACCTGGTGCATTTTGAATTTGGGCCAGCGGTGATCGCGTTTGTTGCCTGCGTTGCGATGAGCATGGCTGCGTCGTTATCCTTTGACCCACATTCCATCTGGGAGACGCCGTCCGATGCCTGATTCCTTTCCCGCTGCCAACGTTGTTGATCGGCCTCGCGCCGCTGCGCATTTGTCAAAGTTGTGGTGGCTGACTGGTGCATGTTTGTTGCTTGCGATCGGGCTGGTCTGGTCATCGTCGCGTGATTCCGGAATCGCGATTACGATTCAGTTTGATCAAGGTCATGGATTGAAGGTCGGCGATTCGGTTCGTCATCGCGGCATCGACATTGGACAGGTGACGGCGATCACGCTTAGCGAAGATTTGTCCAGCATCATTGCAAGCGTCAGCATTGATCCAAGTGCGTCGGCGGTGGCGACCGAGGGATCTCGGTTTTGGATTGTGCGTCCGCAAATTGATATTAGCGGCGTCAGCGGTTTGGACACTGCGGTTGGGGCGAAGTACTTAGCCGTCATTCCAGGCGAATCGGAAACGGTGAAGACAGAGTTTCGCGGTCTTGGCACGCGGCCCGCCGACGACCAGGGCAGCGATGGAATCGAATTGGTGCTGCGTGGTGATGACCGTCATGGAATTCATCCCGGCGCACCGGTGACATGGCGTGGGATCGAAGTCGGTCGAGTGTTATCGGCAAGCCTAGCCCCCAACGCGTTGAAGGTCGATGTTCACGTGCGAATCGATGACGGCTATCGGCGGTTGGTGACCGGCGGTTCCAAGTTTTGGGTGACCAGCGGCATCGACATTGACGTTGGCGTGACGGGCGTGAATGTGAATGCGGAATCTTTGGCGACGATCGCACGCGGTGGCGTGGCAATGATCAGCACCGCCAACGAAACGGATGCAGAGGTTGCGCCCGGTTCGGTATTCAAACTTCACGACCGGCGCGACGATGATTGGATCGATTCGGCGGTGGAGATCAATCTGCTGAAACAGTCGCCGCCAGCAACATTGAACGTCATTGCGACCTGGACTGAAACTTTTTTGGGGATCAATCGAACGTCCCAGGCAACGTCACTTGGCGTCGTGATCGCGGATTCTAACAACCAAGCGGTTGCGGTGTTTCCGGCTGATGTGGCGGCCGCGGGCGAAGATGCGAAAGAAGATTCGTTCGCCGCAGGTTATCAGTTGCGTGACGGGTTCTTTCCGATCCAGGCACAACCAACGATCGTTGGTTCGATCGCCAAGACCTTCTTCCCGCACGAACCGCCTGGTGGCCGCGTCATTATGCCGGATCGAATTCGCGCCGCCAGCGAGCCGGAAGATTGCTTTGTGGTTCGGGCTGACGAAAGTGCTGGCAAAGTCACCATGCAGATGATTGGGCGACAATCAATCTCACGTGGCGGCGAACTGAATGGAGACGCCAGTGCTGATTCCAGTGCTGATTCTAGTGCTGATTCCGGTGTTGATTCCGGGGGATACTGGAACGTTGCCAGCGGCGGGCTAAGCCGGTCAATGTGGCATGGCGCGCCCGTGATTTCGGCGGTGGATGAACGAATCATCGGTTTACTGATCGTGGAAAAGGCGGGTGCCAGAATCGTTCCTATTCCTGTCCAATGATGCGACTATGAAAGACAACCCAGCAGAACCTGAATCAGAACCTGAATCAGAACAGAATCAATCAAGTCCGCCCGCAGTCGCCCCCACGATGCGTCTGACTCGTACCGGTTTGATCGCGTGCTTGGCCACGATGGTAGTTTGCGGCTTGAGCGTTTATGCACTGTTCCCGGACAGTGTCGGTGGGCCGCCGTTGCCCGTGTTGGCGACGATCGAACTGGAACCGGTTGAAACCGTCAGCGGTGTCGGGGCTCTGATGACCGAGGTCGTTGTGATCGAGAATTTGCTGGACGATGAAATTGGAAAGCTAACGATCGATATCAATGGTCAGTATTTGTATCTGCAAAATTCGCCGCTCGCTGCGCGGGAAAGGTTAGTCATGCCGCAACGAACGTTTACGGACAAACGAAGTAGTGCTCGGTTTGACCCGGTCAAGTATCCCGTCGAAGACATCGTCGTCACGGGCCAGTTACCAAACGGGGCGCGAGGCGTGTCGAGGTTTGAGTTTGAGTAGGGATTTGGTATCCAAGCTATCGCGTGACGGCTGATCAAAGTAACGCGGTCAAGTTAGGCTCGAATAAAATTTCATCGCTCGGCTGACACGCTCACCTTCTTAGAAAGAATCCTTAGAAAGAATCTCTGTGTTAAAAGATCGCTTGCGAACCTCCGCCGTCATTATCACTGTCGTTGCAGTGCTGTTGTACTTGGACGGGAACTACAGCATCGTTGGTGCCGAAGGATTGTGGTTGTTGCCGTTGTTGTTGTTCTTTTCGCTTGGCACGGCGTGGGACATTGCGACGATGGTTCGCGCCAGTGGTCGGCAATGCCAACGCAACAGTGCGTTGGTCGCGACCGCGGTGGTGACTTTGTCATCGACGATCCCAATGGCGTGGCCGGTCGCCGGCGCGGTGTATCCGGCGGATTGTCCGGTTGGCGAATTGGGGTGGATTGTGATCGGTGGCATCGCGGCGGTCTTCATCACGTTGATGGTCGAAATGAATCGTTACCAATCGGATGAAAAAGGAACGATTGAGCGCACCTTTTCTGGCGTCTTTGTGTCAGCTTACGCGGGGCTGCCGTTTGCGTTGATGGTGGCCCTTCGATCGCTTGGTGATGGGAACTGGGGTCTGGCAGCTCTGCTGACCATGATCGCGGTGACCAAGTCCGCTGACGCGGGTGCCTATTTTGCAGGAAAGACCTTTGGCAAACATAAACTGATCCCTCGGCTTAGCCCTGGCAAAACCTGGCAGGGCCTCGCGGGCGGCATTGTGACCGCTACGATCGTTGCGTTCGCCTGTCTGAGTTGGCTTTTCCCGATGATTAAGGGGGGTGCCGACGGGCCGGTCAGCGAGGCCGTGATTGATGGACTGGCGACGCCGTTTTTCGGAGCCCTACTGCTCGGACCGCTGCTTGCGGTTGCTGGATTGATCGGCGATTTGGCGGAATCGATGATCAAACGCGATAGCGCTGCTAAGGATAGTGGCACCCTGTTGCCCGGTTTGGGCGGCGTTTGGGATGTCAGCGATTCGCTGATTGCAACGATTTTGCCAGCGTTTTTGTGCTTTGCGGCCGGCGTCGCGGCATGAACTAGACTTCACACTGAAAACTCACCGCTACCGGCCCAGAATCGATACAATTCGGGCATCGGCAATTTGGATGGCAAACCATCCATACATCCATGGAAAACCAATGACTGAAAACACGCTTTCGATTACCGATCGCGATGAAATCTTGGCCTTGTTTGGGCCACGCGACCAACACCTACGCAGACTGCGCAAACTGTTTGATGTCACCATCACTCAGCGGAATGGCAGCGTTCGAATCACTGGCGAAGAAGAGCCGGTTCAGAAAGCGACCCGCGCGGTGGAAAGGCTACGCCATCTGTCTCGCAAACAGGGTGAACTCAGCATCGGCGACATCGACAAGGCGGCCGCCGAAGAAGGCGTCACGCCGGCGGCCGATTTGAGGCGTGGCGGAAGTGCGTTGCATCAACCTGCCACCGGCGAAGAGATCAACATTCAGCACGCCGGTCGCCGGATCAAACCGCGAACCAAGGGGCAAGCACTTTACGTTGACGCAATTCGCGACCACGATTTGACATTCGCGACCGGCCCAGCGGGCTGCGGGAAAACTTACTTGGCCGTCGCCATGGCGGTGGAAGCCCTGCGTGCTGGCCACGTTCGCAAAATTGTCCTGGTCAGGCCCGCTGTCGAAGCCGGAGAAAGTCTGGGATTTTTGCCCGGCGATTTGCGAGCAAAATTGAATCCCTACCTGCGTCCGCTGATGGATTCGCTTGGTGAAATGGTTGACTTTAACCAGGCACGTGAGTTTATGGAGCAGGACATCATCGAGGTCATTCCGCTGGCGTACATGCGCGGCCGAACGCTCAATGATGCCTTTATCATCTTGGACGAAGCTCAAAATACGACGGTTCCGCAGATGAAAATGTTCCTGACCCGGATGGGGGAACAGAGCAAAATGGTGGTCAGCGGCGACGCAACTCAGTTAGATTTGCCTCGCGGCGTCACCAGCGGGCTAAAGGACGCCATTAAACGACTCGGAAACATCGATGACATAGGTTTGGTTAAGTTAACCGCCGGCGATATCGTCCGTCACCGTTTGGTGCAAAAGATTGTCGCCGCGTACGAATCAGATAACACCAGCGAGGAAGTGTCAGGTTAGTCATCGATTGATGACCAACCGCCCGCGATGAGTGGACAATCCAAACCGCGAAACCGCCAAGAGCGGATCGATTCGCTTGGCATCCAAAAACCACGACTGATTCAGTGGTGGCAGGATGCGAACAAGACCGACGTGTTTTCGCGTGTTGGAATCGCGATCACCGGTGCGCTGTTGCTGTTGGTTCTTTGCCAAAGTTGGCGACCGCCATTCGCCTATCGCGTCGGTGCGATCCCCGCACGCGACCTGGTCAGCCGGGTTACGTTCGAGGTGCCCAACATCGAAGAAACCAAGGCGATTCAAAACACGCGTCGCCGCGAAACATTAGCGTTCTATCGCAACCGAACCGAACCGCTGAAACAATTGCAGGCGGCACTGCGTGACCAATTGTTCCTGGTGCTCAGCGAGAGTTCCTATGAAGAATTGACCGAAGAAGAAAAGTTGGCGTTCAGTCAGTTCTATGACATTTCGCAAGTCAGTCCGCCCGCGGAAGGCAAAACGCTGGACACACCAGCGATGCGTTTTGCGATGCTGAAAGATGTGCTGTCCGAAGACAAGGAATTGAAGAAGCTGCAGGAAGCACTCGACATTGCGATGAAGAAGAATTTCGAGAAAGGTGTGATTCTTAACCTGACGCACAAACCGGATCAGGGCAGCAAGGATCTGATCCAGGTTTACCGTGCCGGATTGCCTGATGAATACAAACCGGTGGACGTGAGTGATGTTCGAATCGCTGAAGCGTCGCTGGAACTTGTCAAACAATTGAAGGAACAATTTCGCACGCGGTTTTCTGGCGAAGAATCAAAGACGGCATCGACTCAGAAGGTCGCGCAGATGATCGGCGACTGGATCGTCACGCGGCTGAAAGGCTACGAAACGCTTCAGTACGACGACGAGCGCAGCGAACAGGCTCGCAAGGAAGCCGCGGCGTTGGTCGAGCCCGTGATGACGCCGTACCGCTTTGGTGAATCGCAGTTGGCCGAAGCGGGGAAACCGTTGGCGACCAAGGAAATTGGTCTGCTAGAAAAAGAGTGGGTAGAGCTGATCGGAAAAATGACGCTATCGGATAAGCTTGCCCGCGTCGCGGCCTATGGCGGAATGATTGCGGCGCTTTATCTGTTATGCGGTTCCTACATTTTCTTTGTTGATGATCGATCGCTGCTGTTGGATCGATGGAAGCTTGGCAAAGTGCTGGCCGTTGTTGTCGGGGCGATCGTGCTGGGGTACTGGGTGTCGGGTGACCGTTGGCGAGGCGAGTTGATTCCGCTCGTGATGGCGTCGATCGTGTTGTCAGTTGTCTACGGACGTGAGCTAGCACTTTTGTTGATGGCCGCCGCCTGCATTTCAACGACGTTATTCTTGGGCAGCGACTTGGCCGAATTGGTTTCCATGGCAGCCGCCTGTACGAGCTGCATTTTGTTGCTCGGTCGCATTCGCACGCGAACTCACTTGTTGTACGTCGGTGCTGTTTCTGGGTTGATTACGTTGATGACCGTTGTCGGCGTCGGGATCGTGACCGGTCAAACCCTTTCGGCTGGGGCGCTCGGTTCAGGCATCGAACCGGTGTATCGCGGGCCACAAGCCGACATGGTGTTCTGGGGTTTGCTGAAAGAAGCGATGCGGTCGGGCGTTTACATTTTGGTTTCGTCGCTCGCGATGACTGGTTTGTTGCCCTTGGTTGAGAAAGCGTTTGGCGTGCAGACGGACCTTAGTTTGCTGGAACTTGGCGACGCGTCGCACCCGCTGCTTCGCCGATTGGCCCAGCGTGCGCCGGGGACTTACAACCACTCGATCAATGTCGCCTCGATCGCCGAAGCTGCGGCCGATTCGATTGGTGCCAATGGATTGCTGGTTCGCGTCGGAGCGTATTTCCACGACATCGGCAAAATGTTCAAACCTGAATACTTTATCGAAAACCAATCCGCGGGAGTGAACCAACACGATTCGCTGCAACCGGCCATGAGCACGTTGGTTATCATCGCGCACGTCAAAGACGGTGCCGACCTGGCACGCAGTCACCATCTACCTGAACCGATCATCGATTTCATTCTGCAGCATCACGGCACAACGTTGGTGGAATACTTCTACCGCGAGGCCGCCCGCCGCAGCGAAGAAGACCCCAACGGCGAATCAGTCAGCGATAAAGATTTCCGTTATCCGGGACCGAAGCCGCAAACGCTGGAAGCCGCTGTCATGATGTTGGCTGATACCGTTGAAAGTGCTAGCCGAACGCTGGTGGACCCAACACCGTCGCGAATCACAAACTTAGTTGAATCGATCTCGAACAAAAAAATGGGGGATGGTCAGTTCGATGAATGTGGACTGACTTTCAAGCAGCTTGACCGAGTCCGACGCAGCCTCGTGAAATCGTTGACCGCGATCTATCACGCTCGAGTCAAATATCCCGGTCAGCAATCAGCCTAAGCGAAAAAGTGAACGAACCTCCGCCGGAACCTGACGCCCCGAACCTCGACGTTGAAATTACGATCGATGCACAGGTCCACGCTCCCATTCATTCATCGTTGATCACGCAAGCGGCCCGCGCCGCGGCGATTCAGCAAGGCTTCCATCGCGGCGAATTGGGCGTTCGCATCACGGACGATGAAACCATCAAGCAAATTAACGCAAAGCATCTTGGGCATGATTACGCCACCGATGTGATCAGTTTCGGTTATTCCGCCGAAGGATCAACGATCCAAGGTGAATTGGTCGCCAGTGTTGATACGGCTCGTGCGCGTTCGAGCGAACTGGGCTGGTCGATCGATTATGAATTGGCGTTGTACGTCGTCCACGGTGTCTTGCACATCACTGGTCTGGACGACCACAACGACAAAGACCGTGCTGAAATGCGCCGCTGCGAAACGGAAGTGATGACGTCGCTTGGCATTAACGACATCGTTCGATTTGGTGTCGATACCAACGAAGGGGATTCCGAGTGAATCATCTCTACGTTTGGTGGGCCGTTTCGGCGGTCGGGTTTATCCTCAGCAGCATTGGCGGACTGGGCAGCGAGCTTCTGGATCGGTTTGCCGGTCGCGCATTGGAAGCCTATTGTCGGCTGAAGAAAAATCGCGATCGTTTTGGTGCGGTGCTTGACCATCAAGACGACGCAATCGACGGGGCAGGCTACCTGCGGATGATCGGAACCGTGATTTTCCTGATTGCTGGAACAGGAGCGATCTTTATTAATCATGTTTCGCCGCCGCCGATCCGATTGATGGTTTGGGGCGTCGGCGCGGTCGGCATCATGATGATGGTGCATGTCTGGTTACCAGCCGCAGTCACGCGGTTTGCATCAACACCAGTGCTGTATCACACGTGGCCGTTTTGGCGTTCGTTGTCGATCATCATGAGCCCGTTGTCGGCTCCGGGGCAATTGGTGGATTTGGTGACGCGTCGATTGATGGGCACCGCCGAGAACGAAGACGAAGACGAAGAACAACTGGAAGACGAGATCCGAACCATGGTCACCGCGGGAACTCGCGAAGGCTACTTTGGTCCGGGTGTTCGTGAGATGATTCAGGGCGTGGTGACGCTGCACGAAAATACGGTCTCGCACATCATGACGTCCCGCGGCGAAGTCGATGCGATCGATGTTACGTGGGATTGGGATAAAATTTTGACTCAGGTCGTCAAAGCAGGACGCACGCGTTTTCCCGTCTACAAGGAAACACTCGATCAAATCGTCGGTGTTCTTTACGTCAAGGATTTGCTGCCTTACTTGGCCGATTCGGGTATCAAGGGCAAGCAGTTGACGGATGTGATGCGTCGGCCATGGAACGTCGCTGATTCGCGTAGCGTTGAATCAATGCTTCGCGAATTCCTACATTCACGAAGCCACATGGCGATCGTGTTAGACGAATTTGGTCAGACCGCCGGTGTCGTTACGATCGAAGATGCTTTGGAAGAAATCGTCGGCGAAATCGTTGATGAATCGGATGCCGAAGAAGAGTTCGGCGTCGAAGTGATCGACGATGAAACGGTCGAAGTCGACGGCCGTGTGATGATCGATGACCTGAATGAAATGCTCGATTGGGGTTTGCCCGAGAGCGAGGATTACGAGACTGTCGCGGGCTACGTGCTGTACCACATCGGTGCGATTCCCGATGAAGGTCAGAAGCTAACGATCGAAGAGATTGAGATCGAAATTCTAAGAGCGAGCAATCGCAAAATCGAATCGATGCGGATCCACCGTTCGGGGCAGCCCAACCAAAAAGTTGGGTAGCGAGGTTTGGAAATCCGCTACGTCAATGAGTCCTCGGTTTCTAGCGGCTTCACGATCGCTTTCGTCGTCGCCCCGTCGGTGCAAACTTCTTTTGCACTTTCGCAAGCGATTCGATGAACTGGTCTACTTCGTCCATCGTGTTGTAGAAATAAAAGCTCGCGCGGCTAGTCGCGGTCACGCCCAGGTATTCATGCAGCGGCATCGTGCAGTGGTGTCCGGCGCGGACTGCGATGCCGTCATGGTCGAGCCCCTGGGATACGTCATGCGCGTGGATGCGATCGACTTGAAAGCTGACGATCCCACCTTTCTTATCCGGCGTCGGACCGATCACTTTCACTCCGTCCATCGATCGCAGTGCCGCATCCGCTCGTTCGCACATGCGATGTTCGTGATTGGCAATGTTGTCTAGGCCCAGCTCGCTGACGTATTGCATCGCTGCGGCCAAACCAATTGCTTCGGCGATCGGCGGCGTTCCGGCTTCGAATTTGTCCGGCAGTGCAGCGGTCGTAAAGCCAGAGGTTTTGACTTCGTCAATCATCGCTCCGCCACCCAAAAACGGTGGCATCGCGTCCAGCAACGTTTGCTTGCCGTACAGAACGCCGATGCCGGTGGGGCCACACACCTTGTGCCCGCTGAAGACGACAAAGTCGGCATCCCAGTCTTGAACGTTGACGGCACGGTGCGGGACCGCTTGGGCAGCATCGATCAACACGATCGCGTCGTGATCATGTGCGATCTTGGTCCATCGCTTCACGGGGTTTTCAGTCCCCAACACGTTGCTGGCCGCCGTGAAAGCAAACAGCTTGGGTTGGTGTTTCTGCAACGCCGCCTGAACGACTTCGTCGCTGATCAGAAAATCATCATCGATCGGCAGGAATTCAATTTTGCAACCAACGCGCTGGGCCAATTGTTGCCAAGGAACGATGTTGGCGTGGTGTTCGGCGATCGTCAGCAAGATCACATCACCCGGGCCGATGTTGGTATCACCCCAGGTGCGTGCGACGGTGTTGATCGATGCGGTGGCACCGGCCGTGAAGATGACTTCGTGATCGACCGCTGCACCGATGAAGTTGGCTGCGACCGTTCGGGATTGCTCGTACGCCGCGGTTGATTCTTCGCTGAGCGTGTGGATGCCGCGATGAACGTTGGCGTAGTAATTTCGGTAGCAATCACCCATTGCCTCGATGACGGCGACCGGTCGCTGGGTGCTGGCAGCGTTGTCCAGAAACACCAGCGGAGCACCGCTGGCGGTCGTACGGCCGAGGACCGGGAAGTCGTCGCGGGAATCAAGCAGGGGCTGCAAGGTTGCTTCGTCAGAGGCGGTGAGGGCCGTCATGGAGAGAAAGGTTTTGTTGTTTGGATCGGACAAGTAAATTCGCGACTCTTCGTCAACCGGCTCAGGTTTCTTCACCCAGCGTTGGGCCGCCAAACTTTCGTCGAGCGCCGTTGGATTCGACGTCGTCGTCTCCGGCGGCAACAGGCGACTTCAACGCCCCCTGCAAAATTCGCCAAGACAGCAAGCAGCATTTTTGGCGGTTGGGCGTCAACGGGTGTCCGAACAATTCAAGCATTTCGTCTGCTGTGAACGCTTGGATCTCTTCCATGGTCTTGCCGTCAATTTTTTCCATCAGCATGGAAGCCGAAGCTTGGCTGATCACGCACCCATCCCCGTCAAACCAGGCTTCGATGATCTTGCCGTCGTCGTCCATCTTCAAATCAATGTGAACGACATCGCCGCACAGCGGATTTTTCCCCTCGTCGGTATGCGTCGCCGTATCCAGCGGGCCACGATTGTAGGGATCCTCGTAGTGATCGAGGACATGTTCGGCGTAAATGTCTGGTTCGCTTGGGGACATCGCTTCGTTGCGTTTTAGAGAGTGTTTTAAGAGTGTCTGTTCGTATCTGTTCTCTGTTCGTATCTGTCCTTGGGACTTCTACTCAAAGTCTATGATCGTTGTCAAAAATCGCGAGGGCACTGCAGGTCAGTATCAACGCAGAACAATAGTCTTTGTTGCCGGGCCAAATGGGGCAATCGCCCAACGCCGTGAAGGGTTTCTAAATCGTTTAACCGCGTGGGCATCGCCCCGCGCGTCCATGCGGGGCGTAACGCGCGGGGCGATGCCCACGCGGCTAAACGAACTAAACCGTGTTTTCCGGGACCAAAACTCTTCACGGCGTTGGCAATCGCCCTGTGAAAATCTCGGGAAAATCTCGGGAGGATCCCGGCACCAAACACCCACCAATAATTTCCTAATTCTGACAAGTTTTCCACTTCAGTCATGCAAATGCTATCAAAGATTCACTAACCCTTAACGAGCGTTGATCTTACGTCGCTTCGGTAGTCAATTGACACCCGTTGTTCACCTGTCCCCCGCGGCGCTTAAACAGCCTGCTGGCAACGGTTTAGGACGTTCAGAAATTTGAATTTGACTCAGTCGGCCAAATCGCTAGGATTCTGCAGTCGCCCATATCTAGTGGTCAGGGCAGGCGGTAGCCACTACCGGTAGTGCTGTCATTAACGTTTGCTCAAACATTGAGGGCAGCGTTCTTGTTGGCACTTGCGGTCTCAAAAATTTCTTCCGAGGGATTGAGGCCGGCTAGCTTTTAGGCGACAAATGTACACTGTTTGGTTTGATATGTATTCTGGCTAGTAGTCGCCGTTTCGCACGGAGTTCGTTCTGGCTCGCAACGATGGTCCCTGATCCGATTGATTCGGTCGGAAATCGATTGCGAGATTCGGAGCGCCGCGAAGCTTGGCGTCGGTTACCGGTCCCACGGATGACACCTAAGGAGTCTCAAAGTTTATGGCCACCGTTCTGTCCACCCCCAACGTCACTTCCACCACCGGCAACACGTCGAGCGACGATGCCGCGATCCAAAAAGTCAATCGAGAGCACGGCGTGAAGTACGCTGCCGATCGATTTGGCAAAACAAAGCGACGTGGTAAAAGCGGTTTGAAGATCAAGTCGCAATTTTGCCCTCAGAACGATCAAACGCCCTTCGAAACCACTCAGTGGGATTTGCGAAGCGCGTCGATCAAGGATGAAAGCGGCAACGCATTGTTCGAGCAGACCAATTGCGAAGTCCCTGCCGGTTGGAGCCAATTGGCGACCAACGTTGTCGTGTCAAAGTATTTCTACGGCGACCCCGGCACCGAAGGCGAACGTGAACGCAGCGTTCGTCAATTGATTCACCGCGTCACGCGAACGATCACCGATTGGGGGTTGGCCGACGGCTATTTTGATTCGCCCGAAGACGGCGATCGATACTACCGCGATCTGACTTGGTTGTGCCTGCACCAACACGGTGCGTTCAACAGCCCCGTTTGGTTCAACGTTGGTCTGCACGCTCAATACGGCGTCGTCGGCGACAAGTGCAATTGGCACTGGGACGAAGCCAACGCGACGACGGCTCAGCCAGAAAATCCCTACGAGTATCCGCAGGGTTCGGCGTGCTTTATTCAAGCGGTCGAAGACAACATGGAAGACATCATGCGTCTTGCGTGCAGCGAAGCGATGTTGTTCAAATTCGGCAGCGGCACCGGCACCGACTTGTCAACGATTCGCAGCCAGCGTGAAAAGCTGTCCGGCGGCGGAACCCCATCGGGCCCATTGTCGTTTATGCGAGTTTACGATTCGATCGCAGGTGTCGTGAAGAGCGGCGGCAAGACCCGACGTGCTGCCAAGATGCAATCGTTGAAGGTCTGGCACGCGGACATTCTTGAATTCATCGAATGCAAGTGGAACGAGGAAAAGAAGGCTCACGCTTTGATCCGTGAAGGTTACGAATCGAACTTCAACGGCGAAGCCTACAGCAGCGTTTGTTTCCAAAATGCAAACCTGTCGGTGCGTTTGACCGACGACTACATGGAAGCAGTTCGCGATAACAAGCAATGGCAAACTCGTTGGATCACCGACAAGCCAACCGACGATGCTCCTTCGTATGACGCGAAGGAATTGCTGAACAAGATGGCTGAATGTGCATGGCACTGTGGCGATCCAGGTGTTCAGTACGACACCACGATCAACAAGTGGCACACCTGTCCTAACAGCGGTGACATTAACGCGTCGAACCCGTGCAGCGAATACATGTTCCTGGACAACACGGCGTGCAACTTGGCATCGATCAACTTGATGAAGTTCGTCGGTCCAAACGGCGACTTCGATGCCCAGCGATTCCGTTCCGCATCGCGTCTGTTCTTTATTGCTCAGGAAATCCTGGTCGATCACGCCAGCTATCCGACTGAACCGATCGCTCGCAACAGCCACGCGTTCCGCCCGCTGGGTCTTGGTTATTCCAACCTGGGCAGCGTGCTGATGACTCGCGGAATGGCTTACGATTCCGATGCCGGTCGCGGCCTTTGCGGATCGCTGACTGCATTGCTGCACGGCGAAGCCAACCGCACCAGTGCCGAATTGGCGGGCGTTGTTGGACCGTTTGACGCGTACAGCGAAAACGAAAAGCCGATGCTAAACGTGATGCGAATGCACCGCGAAGCCTGCGACGAAATCAATGATGACGGTCCGCCGGAACTGAAGGAAGCCGCAACCAAGTTGTGGGATACCGTTTTGGAAGTCGGCGAAAAGTACGGTTTCCGAAACGCGCAAGCGACCGTGCTGGCACCGACTGGAACCATCAGTTTCATGATGGACTGCGACACGACCGGCATCGAGCCCGACATCGCGTTAGTCAAGTACAAGCAGCTTGCCGGTGGCGGGATGTTGAAGATCGTCAACCAAACCGTCAAACGCGGCTTGGTCACGACGGGCTACAGCGAAGGCCAGATCGAAAACATCTTGGCCTACATCGACGCCAACGACACGATCGAAGGTGCACCGGACTTGAAGGACGAACACCTACCGGTCTTTGATTGTGCATTCCAAGCCGCCAACGGTGTTCGCAGCATCAACTGGCGTGCTCACGTCACGATGATGGCGGCCGCACAACCGTTCCTGTCCGGTGCGATCAGTAAAACGGTCAACATGCCGTCCGACGTGACCCCCGAAGACATCGCCAGTGCGTACGCTTGGGGCTGGGAACTTGGTTTGAAGGCGATCGCGATCTACCGCGACGGCAGCAAGCAATCGCAGCCGCTGAACACCAAGACCGACAGCGAAGTTTCGGCCGATCAAGCGACGAAGACGATCACCAAGACCGTCGAGAAGGTTGTCTACAAGCCACGTCGCGAACGTTTGCCCGACACGCGTCAAAGCGTGACGCACAAATTCACGATTGCGGGTCACGAAGGCTATCTGTGCGTTGGGCTTTACCCCGATGGACGTCCGGGTGAGATTTTCATCACGATGGCCAAAGAAGGGTCAACGATCGGCGGCATCATGGACAGCTTCGGAACGGCGTTGTCGATCGCGTTGCAATACGGCGTGCCTTTGGAAGTGTTGGTCAACAAGTTCAGCCACACCCGGTTCGAGCCGATGGGTCACACGTCCAACAAGGACATTCGGATCGCCAAGAGTGTCGTCGATTACATTGCCCGTTGGTTGGGAATCACTTTCATGAGTGGAAACGACTACGGCGTCAAAGCTGGTGACAAAACGAGTTCCGGCAACGGTCCCGAAGTGGTCAACACCAGCTCGGTGATGAACGATCTGCGAGAAGACGCCGGTGCGGCAGTCGCGTTGGCCGAACGAGCAGCTTTCCAAGGTCAATCCGAGCAGTCGTACGCCAATGGGCATACCAACGGCACTTCCAATGGAGCATCAAACGGAACCTCCAATGGTCATGCCAAACCGGCGACCGATGCCGATGGCGGAAACCAGGGCGACCAATTCGCTCGCTTCCAAATCGACGCACCTAGTTGCGATAACTGCGGCAGCATCACGGTTAGAAACGGCAACTGTTACCTGTGCCACAACTGCGGCAACAGCATGGGCTGCAGCTAAGACGTCTAACGACATCTAATCAAACGCCAAAGCGGCCATCCGGAAACGGGTGGCCGTTTTTCGGTTGAAGTATCTCGTTAACCAGAATGAACGTAGGCCGGAACAAGCAAAGCGCAGTTCCGGCAATTGCAAAACCTACTCAATGTTCTTGCTGGTATCCCGTTGATCTTTCAAATACTCAATCAAGTCTAAAAACTCGATCGGAGCGATTTGAGTGATCAGTCCTTCGGGCATCGAGCTTGCGTTCATCGGTTTTCGGATTTCGATGATGTCTTTATCGATGTCAACTTGCTTTCCGTTGGCAATTCCGAGCGAAAGTACCGTTTCGGTTTCCTTCAAGATGAAACCGGTGTTGGCGATGCCGTCTTCATCGAGGACTGAAACTGTTTCGTAGCCTTTGGAGATTTCTTCGTTGGGCAATAGCACCGATGTGATGATCTGTTTCCGATCCATCCGTTTGCCAACATCCGAAAGATCAGGACCAAACTTCTTGCCAAGCTTTCCAACTTGATGGCACGCAGAACAAACTTGCTTGAACACCGCTTCTCCGCGTGATGCTTTCCCGCCGCCAACGTTAGCAAGCTTGTCGATGGCTTTCTTACGATCCTTCATTCCCGCGTCCACATTTTCCGCGATCGCCAACAGTTCGACCGCCGCACCACCTGGCCCGCTAATCTTGATGTGCTTTGCCAGATGAGCCTTTGCTGCGGGTGACGAATCGATCAGTAATTCATCAGCACTCTGGCCGCTCCAAAACGGTTTTAGGGCATGCAGCGTATGTTCCAGCGTGTAATCGATCCAATAGTCCATCTTTGAATCCACGACCGATAAAGCGATCGATACCGAATCGGGCGTTGTTAGAAAACTGGCTCCACGGACGGCTTCCAATCGCACTCGCGGATGTGGATCGTTCACCGCCGCCGCAATCCGCATTTTGAAACCAGCAACTCGATCGCGTTCATTGGTGATTGAATGAATGGCGGCAGCCCGAGCTCGGAAATCTTTGCTTTCCAGGATTCGGTCCAATAATCCTTCATCCAAATCACGAAAGCTTTCTTGAATCCACATCGCTTCGCACCATTGGCGTGGGGCGTCGTTGGTTTCAATCCATCGTGCCAACGCGTCGTAAACGTCGGCTTTCTCGCGATCTCTTATTTCACGCCGGGCTCGATAACGCGTCCGCAATTCGTACGCGTTCAATTGGTCCAACAGTTCGCGGATCGATTTACCAGCTTGCGTGATTGGCGACAGCAAAGGTTTGTTCTTATTGACCAGGCGGTAAACCCGTCCATGTTGCTTGTCGCGATTGGGATCGCGTTGCGAGTACTGCATGTGTCCGATCAACGCGTTGCACCAGTCGCCAAACCATACCGCACCGTCCGGGCCAATCTTTGGATCAACCGGTCGGAACACCATGTCAGTTGATGCGAGCAGGTCTTCGATTCGTTCGCCCTCGAATCCGGCGGTGCCTTCTTCATCACGAAGGTTGAATCGTGGCATTCCGTGCAGGTTGATCACGCACGCGTAGATAAA
This sequence comes from Rubripirellula obstinata, assembly GCF_001642955.1. Taxonomy (GTDB): domain Bacteria; phylum Planctomycetota; class Planctomycetia; order Pirellulales; family Pirellulaceae; genus Rubripirellula; species Rubripirellula obstinata. Next base: position 20,625 of record NZ_LWSK01000006.1, read on the forward strand.
CTGTCCCTGCATGTCGTCGGGCAGGTGACGCGAGGTTAGAAACTCGCTACCCACGGCGGGGCGGATTCCTTCGTTGTCAAAATTAGGTCGCAACGTTTTTCGCGTGCTGACTTCCTTACCCGAAAGCGGGCTGACCCAATGCTGGCGTGCGTTGGTTCCGTCACCCACCATTCCATTGCCCCACTGATCAAACACCAAGCACCAAGGATTCCCATAGCCCGGTGTGCGGTAGTGCGTGAAGGATTGCGAAAGCGGATCGAACACGTATCCGCCGGACGTGTTCTTGTTGCGAAATGCACCCCAAGGAGTTTCCAACGTCGTTGATAGCGAGATCCCCTCGAGCATGTGCAGTTGCCCGCCATGCGAATACTCCCACGCGCCCATCGTGTGGTGTGTGTCGTCCGTCGCGATGCCGTCAATCATCTGCTCGACCACGTCGGCACGGTCATCCCCGTCGGTGTCTTTCAGAAACAAAATCCGAGGTTCATCGACCACTAAAACTCCGCCACCGAAGAACTCGAAACCTGTTGGGCAGATCAGCTTGTCGTAGAAGGTCTTGCACTGATCGGCCATCCCGTCGCCGTCGGTGTCTTCTAAAATCAACAGCTTGTCGTCTGGTTTGGAAGACCCCGGTTGCCACTGGGGATAATTACTCATGCAAGAAACCCACAAACGGCCTTGGTTATCGAACGCGATTTGATTGGGGTTGGCCAGTTCAGGAAACTCTCGCTCCGACGCGAACAGTTTGACTTCCATCCCCTCGGGCACCTTCATCGTCGCGATCGATTCTTCAGGCGTCGTGTATTTCAATTCCTCTGGTTCCCGCATCTTGCGAAATCCTTCGTCACGCGATCCGAACATGGTTTCCGGAGTAAAGACTTCGCCGGTGCTGGAATCATCCGGCTGATCGGCCACGTCACGACCGGCAGCCAAATCCCAAACGTATTGATCGCGGACAGCGACGATGTTTCGGATCTTGGCGTACTCCGTTGGGAACGTTTCGGTGTCCCAGGTTCGTCTTCCGCCGTAGACGTACCAACCGTTCAGCATGCGGTAGTCCTGTGAATGGAACCAAGATTTATCATTCACCCATTTGCGGACTTCAGCAAAGCGTGATGTCTCGATGCCGGTTGGATGCGGAGATTGAAACAGTGATTCGTCGATCAAGACGCCCACCAATGCATCACCCCGCTCGTTCAAATGAGCACCGTTGGCCGTGTACTGATTGCCAAGTTCGGCGGCGAAGGCCTTGCTGGTTGGCGTGAATAAATCCACAAATGGATAGCCATTTTCCGATGCCAATCTGCTGATTGCATCGGAGTACGCCTTCAAGTTTTGGTTCTCAACAACGCCGGATGGTTGCAGCGGATTGCCAGTCGATTCAAACGCGATTGGGCTCATCAAAACGAACGACGGCTTTTTACCCTGCTTGGTAAAACGCTCGGTCATCTGATCGATGTAGTTCCGGTAATCGGCAACAAAATTTTCCAGGTTTCCCGCATCGCGACCCGCAAATGATTCATTGAAACCAAAGAAGCATAGGAAAAGCTCTGGTGAGAACACTTCCATCGGATCATCGATGGTGGTGTAGTTCCCTGGTCGCTGTTGGTTGCCAACTTCATCGGCGGGCCAACCGAAATTGCGAAAGACAATCTCTTTGTCGGGATGCCGCGTGAGCAGCAGCGATTCAAAGTGCCCGAACAGGTTCATGCGTTCGGCCAGCGAATTCCCAACCGCCGCAACGCGAACGCGGTTCGTCAAATCGAGCGATTGGGCAAAGCATGCAGACGGAAGACAAACCAACAACGCAAACGGAAAAATTCGAACGCTCTGAATGATCTTCTTCATGACATGCTTTTCCGAATGCGGGGTCGGTGAAAGGGAGGCCCCAGTAGGATACACCGAGCGATCAGCAGCTACGGCCTACAATCTACATCGATTCCCGTTCGCTACCCCGAACCTACTTCACGGCCACGATGTAACAGATCCAACTGGGGTCGCTGGGGGCTTCGACGCATCGTCCCCAAGTTCCGTCGCCTTCGCCATCTTCGTCTTCGCGTTCCCAGTAGACGTGGCTTTCTTTGAATCCTGCTTCGGCCAACATTTCGCGGACTTCGGGGATCGTCCAGAAACGCCACTGGTACTCAAACGCTTTTTTAAGCTTGCTACCATCGGCGAATTTGAAATGGATGTAGAACGTTGCGTCAGCGGTGATGGGATCAAAGCGTGCTTGATACCAGTGATACTTGAACCCCTTCTTTCCCTTTTTGATCGTCCGCTTATCAACGTGGTCTTCCGCGTAACACTCACTGCCGCCCATCATGTCCATCACCATGACACCTTCAGCGGCCAAGTTGGCGCGAGCGATTTTGAAATAGTCAACGACTTCGGCTCGTGTTTTGAAATACCAAAACGAAAAGTTCTGAGCCGCTAATACGTCTGCCTGAGGTCGGTTGCGTTTGCGAACATCTTGTTCCAGCAAACGAACACGGCTCTGTTGTTCTTCATCCAGCTTTGCCAGATTGTTTTCGCGTCCCCAATCGAGTGTTTCGCTGCACAGGTCCACCCCCAGCGCGGTCCGCTTTGGATCCGACGCGGCCCAGTCGCAACAGACCGCGAAAGTTCCACAAAAGTCTTCTCGCAATCGCATCGGTTTTTTTCCGAACGCATCGCGATAGGCTTGTTCAAAAAAACTGACTTCGTGTTCAGGCGTCTGAACTGATTCTTGGTAACAGTGAAACTTGTCGGCCTTTTGAGCCATCGTCAATTTTTGTTTCTTTTTCTTTTTCTTGCTCATGTTGCTTTTTCAAGGAGAGATTTTATTGCTTGCCATGCCTGAGTATTCGCCACATCATCCGCCAAGAACCCAGCCCGTCTGGCTTGTTGGATTCCATGCTGCATCACATTCATGCCGTCGGTTGAATGGGCATCCGTGTTGATCACAATCGGGATGCCCAGCTTCTTTGCCTTGGACAAGTGTAAATCGTTCAAATCCAGCCGCGCGGGGTTGGCGTTTAATTCCATCAACTTACCATGCTTGGCCGCGGCATCCATCACTTGATCCATGTCCACGTCATAGGGCGGCCGACGATTGATCAGCCGGCCGGTCGGGTGGGCGATGCAACTGACGTGCGGATTTTCAATCGCACCGAGAATTCGGTCGGTAATTTGGTCTCGCGGCTGTTTTTGGCCGTAGTGAACGCTGGCCAGAACCCAGTCCGCCTCGGCCAAGCAATCGTCGGCCAAATCCATTCCGCCGGCTTCCAAAATATCGCATTCGATGCCCTTCAGGATCGTCAGCCGGCCTTCATATTCGGGCCGGATCTCGTCGATCATCTTCCACTGCTCGCGAAGCCTCGTTTCATCCAGCCCCCGTGCCATCGAAACTCGTTTGCTATGGTCGGTGATCGCGATGAAGCTAAGCCCACGTTCGATCGCTGCTTCGGCCATGTCGCGAATCGTGCCGGTGCCGTCGGTTGCCGAAGTGTGCATGTGCAAGTCACCACGAATGTCCGAAAGCTGAATCAGGGTTGGCATTTCTCCAGATTCGGCCATCGCAAATTCCAGCCGGTCTTCACGAAGCTCCGGTGCAATCCATGGTAACCCAATCGCTTCGTAAACCTCTTCTTCGCTGGCACCCGCGATTTTGGTGTCGTCATCGACCTTGAATACACCGTACTCGCTGATTTTCAGCCCACGCTCTTTGGCGATTCGGCGAGTGTGAATGTTGTGGGCCTGAGATCCGGTGAAGTACTGAAGCGCCGCGCCAAATTGGTCCGCGGCAACGCATCGCATGTCTACTTGGAATGCCTTGTCCACGCGGATCGAAATCTTTGTGTCGCCACGCCCGATAGTCGACGCGTGGTAGGTGTATTTCTCCAAGTGATCCATGGCCGATTGAGGATCATCGGCGACGACCAACAAATCTAAATCGCCGATGGTTTCACGAAGCCGGCGATAGCTGCCCGCCCACTGCATCTTTTGAATGCCTTTGCAGGACTGCATATGCCCGCCGATGTCCGCAGCCAGTTCGTCGCCCTTGTGCCAGCGAATCCGCTCGGCTGCTTGCTGGGCGATGGCCAGTCCATCCAGGATGGTCGCCTGCGATTTCTTACCGAATCCTTTTAGGCCAGCGATTTTGTCTTCGTGGCAAGCCTTGCGAAGATCTTCCAGCGATTCGATCGCGAGTGCGTCACGCAGCTTCACAGCCTTCTTCGCGCCAAGCCCGGGAATGCGAGCCATTTGAATGACAATTTCGGGAACGGCCTGACGAAGTTCTTCCAGTTGCGGCAGCGAACCGGTGTCCACAAGCGTCTGGCATTTTTCAACGAGTGTCTTTCCAACGCCGGGCACCTTTGCAAGATCTCGGCTTGAATCGGCCAAGATATCGGCAACCGATTCATCGAGTTCGCGGATTGCTTTGGCACCGTTTTGATAGGCGCGAATTCGAAACGGATTCTCACCACGGAACTCAAGCAGTTCCGCCATTTCCTCAAACACTTTTGCAATCTTACCGTTGTCCATCGCTGCCACTTTTCGCTGTGAATACCGTCGAATAAAAGACAGGTTTCGGTGGCTCCACACGGCCTACGTTTGTGAATCGCCAAGGAATTGGCATCACGTGGTGGCGTTCACCGAGAACTATCGAATTAACGATCACAATGGAAACGATACGTCTGCGATCGCCAACCGGGCAAGCAAGCTTTGATGCCATCCTGATCGGCAATGCCAAGCCTTAATCCAACGGATTACTTTCGTTGCTTGGCAGCTTCGATCAAAGCTTCGACCTCAAGAACTTGTTCGTAGGGCACGCGTTGGCGTTCGTATTTGTTGGACATGAGCTCGTGGAGCGTTTCGAGATCATCCAGCGGCATGACGTCGTAATGGGTCCATTCCGCATCCGACTTCAAACGAGCTCGCAGCTTCCATTTCCCGCCGTGTCGCGTTGCGGTCACCAGCCGGGTCGCGCCTTCTTCGGTTTTCTCTCGCCATTCGTGTTTTTTCATGATCCATTTCCCATTTGACGTCGGAAGGCGTCGAAGGCGTCTCGGAGTGCGGCGGGCGGGCGGCGTCGATTGCCAGAATCGCGGATGCCTTTTAACGAATCGGATTGTTCGCTGGTGCTGCGGTTTTTGCCGGTTGATGGTGGGCGAAGTCCGAGGCTGCGGAGTGCTTCTTCGGTCGCTCGATTGGCGGCAGGATCGTTCTTGTTTTTCGCTGCATCAAGGTCGCCGATGTCTTTCCAGCGATCTTGGAATTGCTTCAAGTCTTGTTCTGTCCAGTTGAGTCGATCGAGTAATTCTTGGTCGGGTGCATCGCGAGTTTGGTCGAGGTAATCCAAGACCATGTCGGTTGCTTTGCGAGTGTACTCGTCGTTGGCGGCACTGTTTTCAGCGGATTGCTGAGACGACTCAGCGTCGGTGCCTTCTCCGCTACCATCACCAGACCCCGGGCGTCCTTGGGATGATGGCTTGGGTGAACGGGACTGGGTTGCTGAATCATCGTCGGTCGGCGTACCCGTTTGGTCAGAGTTGCCGTCGGTGGATTCCGAACCCGGTTGTCCTTCCTTGGGTTCGCCGGAGGGTTTTTCAGAAGAGCCCTGGTCAGAAGAACCCTGGTCAGATCCATCCGAAGATGAGTCAGTTCCCTGCTCGGAACCTTGATCCGATTTCTGCTCGGAACCCTGCTCGGGTGCATCACCCTGCTTTGCGGGGTTCTGTTCGCCAGCTTGCTGCTCGCTAGCTGCGTTCTCACTGGCGTTTTCTTGTCCGCTGCTCTGATTGCTGGAATCCTGCGACTGATCACCTTGGCCTGATTCTGATTGTCCCGATGGATCGTCGGGCATTGCGTTTGAGTCTGCCGGCTGGCCTTGTTCAGACTCGCTTGGTTTGGCATCTGACGACTTGGATTCCGATGGGGCACCGTTTGACGAATCACTTTCGCCAGACTGCTGGCCTGATTCTTTTCCAGCGGGCGATTGGTTGGGCGATTGGCCTTGGGATGGTTCGCCGGATTCAGGCTGCTCACCTTGTTGGCCGTCTTGTTGACCGCTTTGGCCCTGCTGTTGTTCTTGCTGTTTTTGATTCAAGTAATCTTGAATCCGCTCGAACGCCTCGCCGTCGTGTTTGGGCGAAGACTGCTCGCCAGACTCGCCTGACGAACCATTTTCGCCTGCTGATTCGCCTTGTTGTGGCTCGGTTTGGCCTTCACCGTTCTGACCAGACTGATTTTGCTGCGAATCCTGACCGGCACCTTGTTTGGATCCATCCTGCTGACCAGATGGATTGCCCTCGCCGGGTTGTCCTTCACCGGGTTGTCCTTCACTGGGTTCTCCCTCACCGGGTTCGCCTTGCATCGGTTCACTCTCACCGGCACCGCCTTCGCCCGGTTCTCCGGGACTGCTTTCTCCGGGCGTGCTTTCGCCGGGACTGTTTTCGCCGGTGCTGTTTTTACCGCCACTTGGCTTATTTTCGCCTTGGCCTTCACCGCCCGACTGCGCCCCTTCGCCTTGGCTTTCCCCTTCGTTCTTTTCAGACTGATCCCCTTCGCCGCCGCCGGATCCTTGTTGTCCGCTTTCGCCAGTTTGGCTGCTTCCCTGGTCACCTTCGGCACCACCGCCGCCCTGTTGCTGTTCGCCTTCGCCGGCACCGTCGCCGGAATTCTCTTCAGATGAATTGGGATCAGACGCTGGTTGGTCGTCGGGTTCGGACAGGCCCTCGCCCGCGGCATCTTCATTCGGCGGCATTTCATCCGACGCGACGATTCGCAGTTCGATTGGATCGGTCTTTGATCGGTTTCCTTGGACTTGGTCATTCGCTTCGCTGGACTTGTTGTCGATTGCGACTGCGGTGATTCGCACGACGTCGCCAACGGACAAACCAAGTTCGGCTGGCCTGAATCGGTACTCGGCCACTTGGTTTCCGCGTTTCCCGGCAACGTCTTGCCACAGAACGGGTTCGCCGACGTTTCGAATGCCGCTGGTGATTTGAAGTCGAATTTCGCTGAGTCCAAAATCTGCATCCGAAGCATGCACTTCGATGATTTGTTGCGTTCCGATCGGCACATCCTTTGGCACGCGAGTGGGCAACATGATTGCGACTTCGGGCGGCAGGTCGGCGATGATGTCGATCGGGTAGATGATCGGATCCGGGTTGTTGGCATTCGCTTCGTCCCAGACTCGAATACGATAACTGTCGCGGCGCACCGAGGCTGAACGTCGCCCATCAATCTGCAACGCAAAGTCAACCGACAACGATCGGCCGTCATCGCCCACGACCATCTCGATCGCTCCATCGGTTGCCTGGGTCGTATCGCCGACCGTCTTTGGGTTGAACTCAATCGCAGCCCGAGCGATGGGGCGATTGGTGGTGGCGTTCAGCGTGATCGCGGTTCCTTCGATCGCTGAAATCGATCCGCTGGTTCGCGTAAAGGGTGCGATACCTGTGTAGCCCGGTGGTCGATAATTGACCGAATCAAGTGCGACGACGGGCACATCTTTGACTCGAAATTCATAGGCCTGCGAAGTCGCATCGCCAGCCTTGATTAAGTAAGGCACATCGCCGCTGGCGGAATGATCCAGCGTGATGTCGGCGATAAAACCAAACGCCCCCAGCGATTCGTCTCGCTGCATCGTGGTTTGCTTTGCGCCGGTGGAGTACTGAATTTCACACAGCGCGGTTTCGTCTGGTTTCAAGCCGCGAATATCAGCGGTCACCTGAACGCTTCGCCCCGCGATCGCTTCGGCGTCACCGGGCGTGACGTCTTTGATCGACACTCGCGTGACCGGCGCGATCGATGCGGTCGGTTTGATCAAGCGACGCACGGACTGCAATGAATTCTTGGGCGACGCGGCGGCATAGAAAACCAAAGACGCCAGTGCGACCGCGGCAGCCAACCACAACTTCATGTTCCCGGTCGCTTCGTCGGGCAGTTCATCGTGGCGTTTCAGGTAGCCGGCAGTCGATGTGCCAATCGACTGAACGACTCGCCCCTGCAGCCCGTTTTGACTGGTGCTTTCTTTCAGCGTGACGTAGCTGGTCAAGGATTGTCGAAGACTCGGGTAGTTTTTTTCTAAGCTTCGGGCGGCATATTCTGGGCTGATCGATTTGCCGATTAGCGGAAAGATGCGAAGCCACGCATAGGCAAACACACCCGCGACCAAGCTGACCAAAGCTGCGATCCTGGCCCAAGAATTGACGCCCGACAGCGACGGTCGAGACAGCACCCAGTGATCCAGCAGAATCCAAGCTCCGATGGAGATGACAATTCCCAGCACCAGTTTCAAGCTATGCCGAACCAACTCGCCCCACCAAAGTGCGCGACAAGCCTCGTCGATACGGGCTGCGATCAGCCGGTCGGCTGTTTCGCCTGCGGCTGATTTGTTTCGGGCGTTTTTCTGAGTCGCTGACCGATTCGACGTCGAGGCAGGACTGGCGGGTGGAGGAGCAGCAGGCATGAACAATTGTTAACGGAAGCAAATTGCAAGATCGGCGTGGCAACGATCCGACGATCTTCTGCTGGAAGTATAGCCCAGCCGGGGATAGTCTAGCGTGCTGTCAGTCCAGCTAGTTCCGTCCTGGAGTGTGGGTTGTAACGATTGAGCGAGTTCTGCGGACTTCGAGTGATCTTTTTGGACCCGCAAAATCAAGTTGAATTGATGACGAATTGCATTTTTTTCCTGTTCAGGTTCGACTACTGTTGAGTCAGTTAATCCTCCGCCGAAAGGTGGTGGTAAATCCTGGCCAGTAGAATCGCGATGGCGGCGTGCTTCTGACCAATTGCTAGGCTGTTTGATCGATGTGAATTTTCGCATCGATCGAGGGAATTCTCGTGTTCTTTGTACGAATCAAATGCCTTCTCGGCAGTCGTGCATGTCCAAAACGGGGGGTTCCTAAGCTGGTATACTTCCACAAAATTCTGCCCGTGCCCAAACTCAATTCACTCGATTTCATATGAGATACGCCTTCCGTCTTGCCGAATTGCTCGGCCATACCCCGGACCGCAGAAAACGTCCGGGGACAATTAAGTCAATTGTTGAGCACACTGGTTTGGACCGCCACCAAGTCGCCTCGCTTTTGAAGAACGAGGCGAAGTACATCCCGCTGGATGCTCTTTCGCGGATTTGTGACTATTTGATCGATCATGGATATGCGACCGCTGATGAATTGCCAGGTTCGCTGTTCGCTGTTAACGCAGAGAACTTCTGGGAATTACTTGCCCGCCGTGGCGAGATCGAAATTGTCCTTGGTGTTCGCGAAAGCACCGAAGGCGGATCGCCTGACAATGCAACCGTCGTCGCGAGCGATGCGGTGTTGTTCGGCGAATTGCTGAACGGTGTGTCCACGTTGGGAGGGGCGGCAAAGCACCAAGGTTCCGCCGATAAGGATGCGTCCGAAGGCGAAGATTTGCCAAGCAACGGCGAAACGTTGATGCCGAACAAGATTCAACAAACGCTCGTTTGGAGTCCGGGTCAGGTTTCCATCGAAGACGCTCGAGAACGTGCAAACGAAGTGATGGAAGGGTTTGTGGAAGCGACCGGCGACCGCGGGATGGTTTGCATCGGCAGCGTCAAAAGTAACCCAGTCGTCGAATTGTTGTTTGCAGACGTATTCGGATGCACTCCGTTTGTCACCGAAGACGACGTTGACGATGTGTCGGCGAGATCATGCCCGTTTTTCCTTCGCTACCGCGATAGTGATCCGCAACCAGGCGGAGCGTCCGCGGGTGTGCGGTTGAGTAAAAATGAAGACGCGCCGGAGCCAGGTTTCTATTACGAAAAAGATGACGGAACTTGGGCCTACGCTGGCGGTAAGAACAAAGACACGGCGCTTGTGTTCTACATTTTCCGCGAAGCACTTGGGCGACTTGACATGGTGTTGAGCGGGTTTTCGGGACGGGCAACGCGATTGCTTGCGAAGACGATCGCAATCCGAGGCGAAGAATTCTGGCCACCGGTTTATGAAAAAGATGGCGTCCAACTGGGGGCTTACTTGGTGCAATACGAGGACAACGAGCATGCCCCCACCCGCGATGACTTGATGTACAACGCGGGCGGAGCAGCGACGATCATGCCTCTATCAACCGAAGCGATCGCCAAGCGAATGGTTCGTCGGTAGTTGAAGCAACGAAGCGGCAGCAATGATGCTGCCCAAAAGTGCCAGTGCGAGGTCTTTCTGGGGATCCCAAACGTCGCCCTGTTGCCCGTTGTAAGCTTCGGCTTGCCCGGGCGATAACTGGACGGCGATTTGCCATTCCAGAATTTCATAGACCGCACCGATCGACATTACGACGGCAATCGACATGATGGCCGCGCCCGTAGGACGCATTCCGAACCCGCGGCGCAGCCATTCGGACGCAGGCGGGACAATCAATAAACCTGATGCAAAGTGTACGAATCGGTCGTAGTGATTTCGTTGCCACCCCGTTTGCTCGGACAACGAAAACCCCGTCAACCAAGCGAAGAATTCGTCATACGGTACAAACGAATAAATCCACGTTGCACCGATCAGGTGAAGCCACCAAAACGCGATGATGCAGCCGAACGATAACGAAGTCAGACCATAGCGAACGACGACGAAAGCGAGCAGCAATAATCCGACGGCCGTTGGAATATGTTGCAATAAGAGTTGTTCAGGATAAACGCTGATCGCAAACGTCAAGCACGCCGCCATCATCGTTGTCGCGATCACCAGCAGTCGCGTTTTCATGCGTTACCGTTCTTGAAATAGCTAATGGGCTAGAAACGAAGCGGCTTGTTCCGGCCTACGTTTATTACCCATTCTAAGCAGACTTTAAAACCGCCAACTGGCCTGGATGAATACGCCGTCATCGAGGTCTCGTTCTAGATCTTCGCTGACGTATTCCAGTGACCTTCCAAAAGCGTAGCCTGTTTCGATGAACAGGCCGCGGTTGCCAGCTCGAATGACTTCATAGCCGGCCATCAATCGATAGTCGCGAATCGTCAATTGATCCTTGCGGCCGTTGTCACGCGAAACCGCCCACGAATTGCCTCCGAAACCTGCACCAAGATAGACCCAGCCTTCGGCTTCGCCGCCTTGCTTCCACAAACGTTTCGACAACCTTGGTCTGGGGATCATGCCATCGAATTTTAAGTCGGGCGATGGCGTCCAGGTGAAACCAATCGCAGGCAGCAGGCTAACGTCTTCGCGGTCTAAGTAAACCGCGCCGACGGACACCTTCCAAACATCGCTGCATTGGTAATTCAAGAGTCCCAAACCAAAGATTCGTATCGCACCTTCGCTGGTCGTCAGGTCGCTGCGAACGGCGGGACTGACGATGATGGTCGTGGAGATTTTTTCAGTCCACGTTTTCTGGTTCAGAAACGTGACTCCGGTTTCGTACAACGTTTCCGGAACATCTAAATCGTTTCCAGAAATGCTGATTGATGGGCCGTTTAGATGGGTGGCTCGAAAGTATGGACGCAGGCCTAGGATGTTTTCCAAACTGCCAAGCGGAACTCCAAAACTGACCCGAGCTTCCTCGAACGTCATGTCCAGGCCGCCAAGCTTGCTGCCGGTGTCAAACAAGTGACCGCCCAAAACTTCGGCACCTTGATAGAAGCTCTTGCGAAACCGCTGAATCGGAATCTCGGCCATCTGATCGATTTGCTGGGGACGAAAATCGATCGGCGGAGCGACAGCGTTGGAGTCGAAAACCGAATAGGGCTCCGTTGCATCAGGATGGATTGCTGATGGCAGTGGTGGTGATTGACCGAAACAGTTCGGCATCGTTGTGACGGTTGCGACGTAGAAACATCCGAGCAACAGAATTGCGGGTGGCGTAACCCAAGAGATTGCAAATCGAAGCGTGGCCAAACTGATTCCTGTAACGTGCCGGAAAACAGTGGACTAACAAATTTGCGTGAGCTTGGTCTATAGAAATCAGGAAACTCGCTCGCGATTTGCCCCGACGAGCGAGTTTCCTGATGTTCCAAACTCTTGGTTCAGCGAAGTCCGCCCCACAGACTTGTCTGAACACCGAAGCATCGCACGTAAGTCGAGCGTGTGCGAATAATGAACACCTCAGTGATCCGTTTTCGTACCGCAAGCGTCCACGTATGCCGGTTGTCAGGTTTGGCTACGGCTCCTCCCCCCGCCTTGTGTGCGTTTTTTGAGCGTCTTGGATTCCAATCGGCAAAGCAGAATTTCTTGGGCTTTTAATGGTGATTGAAAATTTGCTATAGGCGACCGGTACCAGGCGATTGGTTTAGCCACTCGTATCCCCACGCTCACTCGTTTGCCACGGCAAATTCCATGATTCGACGTTTCTCGCCCGCACTTTGTCTTGGACTGATCTTCAGCACCTGCAGTGTCGCACACGCTGAACTGCCCAGTCTGCTTCGGATTTTTGGCAAAACAAAAGCAGCCGAAGTCGATGCCTCCAAGGTCTATGAATTGACTCAGGAAGATGGGCCTTGGTTGATCCTTGCATCCACGCTGGTTGGCGAAGGGGCTCGGGATCGGGCGAACAAGTTGGCAGTTGAAATCCGCAGCGAGCTTGGGTTGCCGGCATTTATCTACAAAGAAGACTTTGATTTTTCGGGCACGCTTCGTTACGACCAAATGAATTCAAAGCGGGTTCGTTATGCCAATGAATATCAGTACGAAGCCTACGTTGTTTTGGTCGGTGAGTATGACCGAGTCGACCACCCCAGCATTGAACGCGACCTGAAATCGATCAAGGTCGCAAAGCCGAGAGCGCTGGAAGATCCACGCGAACGTGCGGCTGAGCTGAACGGAGAAACGCAGGCCGGGGCCGTCAAGGTTGTCGCGACAATGTTAAAGTCCATGTCATCCGGTGGCAAAAAGCCAGGCCCGATGGCGGGCGCGTTTGCGACGCGCAATCCAATGTTGCCCGAAAACTATTTCGAGTCGCCCGTGGTGGATTCATTCGTCAGCGAATTGAACGAAGATTTTGATCAACACAACTTGTTGCAATGCGATGGGAAATTCACTGTCGTGGTAAAAACGTTCAGCGGTACCAACACAATTACATCGAACAGCAAAGAAGAAGACTCGTTCGTCCCGACCGGGAAGAAACTGGACAAGATGGCCAGGGACGCAAACATGATGGTCAGGGAACTTCGCAAGAAAGGCGTCGAGGCCTATCAATTCCACGACCGTGAGCGATCGATTGTGACCGTGGGCAGTTTTGAATCGCTTGGTAATGAGTTGCCAAACAAGGGCTTCCAATACAACCCGCAAATTCTGCAAACGATGCGAACCTACAGCGCCGTCAACGTTGATCCGCAACTCGCTCGCCAAGTCCCACGCAATTCAGGTCGCGCAAGTAACAACATCAACATGATTCCGTTTGACGTTGAACCAACACCGATCGCCATTCCAAAGAAAACCAAACGCAGTCTTTATGGTTCGTTGGGACGTCGGTAAACAACATGTTCGATTTAGTTCTTGGAACCAACAACCAAAAAAAACTGGTTGAGCTGCGGCTGCTATTGCCCGCGGATCGTTTTACGCTGACGACGCTTGCCGAAATCCCGGAATCGATTGACGTCGATGAAACGGGAACCACGTTCACTGAAAACGCTGCCTTGAAAGCGACTCAGCAAGCCAAGTTACTGGGCCGATGGGTGTTGGCCGAAGACAGCGGTTTGACCGTGGACGCTTTGAAGGGCCAGCCCGGTGTGTATTCCGCTCGCTACGCCGGCCAGCACGGTGATGATGAAGCGAACAACGAAAAGCTATTGAAGGAGCTCGAAGGCGTTCCGATGGATCGTCGAACAGCAAAGTTCAATTGTTATCTGTGCTTGTCGGATCCAGATGGCAACGTTCGGCTGGAAGGTCATGGAACCTGTGGCGGCGTGATCGCGACCGAGCGATCAGGAAACGCCGGATTCGGTTACGATCCATTGTTCGTGATCCCAGAATATCACCGAACGTTTGGCGAGTTAGACTTGGCGGTCAAGCGAGCGATCAGCCATCGCAGCCGAGCTCTTCGCAGCTTTGTGCCAAAGTTAGTGCGGCTGACGAATCAAGTCGATTAAGCGCAGCGAGGATTTCATGGAGAGACTGTGTTGAAGCGTAGCGAAACTCGCCAAGAGTTTCGGCCTGTGTTGAAACGTAGCGAAACTCGCCAAGAGTTTCGGCCTGCCGTTGGGGATTGCCGAAAGTCTTGGCGACTTCCGCTACAAAATGCTTCGTGGGAATCCCCAGTGCGCTGCCAAGGCATCGGCGGCTTCTTCGATATCGGTGATCTCGTTCCAGGGACCGTTTCGCAGGTATGCATGAGCGAGTTCGTGTGCGATGACGTACAGACCAAACTGGTGCTCGCACGTCGCTAAACGCTCTTTCAAAACGACGCAACGACTTCCGATGCCGTCGGCCGATGGCAACGCCATGATCAGTTTTAGTTTGTCACCACGCGAATGATTCATCTTCGTAATCGTGAACCGAACGTCGCTGGTGAAGTCTTCGATGACAGGTTCAGGCAACCGGCCAAGCACTTCGAGTAATCGCTGGCGTAGCGGATCACCTTGTGCGAATTCAACGACCAGGCAATCCAGCGGCGATGCAGGAATTTCACACACGATTGGGATGACTGCTGAATTATGGATCGGGTGAAGACATGAATTCGCGAACCGTTACTGATTCGCGAGCAGAAGGATCGTGCGGTTGATTGACGCCTGAAATCGGTTCGCCTGAAATCGTTTCAGCAGGGTGAAACGCATTCTCGACATCAATTCTACTCTGTTCCTGCTTCAATTCACTCATCAAGCGTCGTTCTCGTTTGGCTCTGATCAGGCTGAAGACAAAGATCACCATAAACACCGAGCTGATGACCAGCGTTGCGAAGGCCAGGTTGGCGGCGTACGCGTCAACGTTCTCGCCGTCTAAGTCGGGGACGACGAAATCACCCACTGGTGGATCAATAAATTGTTCGGCCAGCGCAATCCCGTATCCGCATCTGGCCAGGGCTGCGACAACGGCAAACAACATGATCGTGGCCGCGGCGGTAACCGAATTGCGGCGTCGGTGCGGGTTCAGCCCCACCACACCGCAGAAAAGCACAGGAATGCCGAACATCATCGGAATGAACAACGCAGGCATTTTTAGCGGTGTTCCCACCATCGCGACTGCGGAAAGCCCGCAGAGAAGCAGACCGAAAATTATGCTGACTCTTGCCATGGCGGAACTGTAGCGTCCCGGTTACCGCTAAGCGAGTCCCGTTAGCTTTGTTGGATTGGGCTGGGGAGATTTGAAGGTGCGCTCTGCCGTAACTCGCTTCACTCGCTACGGCCTACGTTTGACGACCATTGTCTTCGGTCCATTGGAAACGATGATGAAAGCGACCTGCCCGTAGCTGATCCCGCCAGGGTTCAGTCGAGCCTAATTCGACTGTGGACTGAACCGATCGAGAACTGAACCGATCGTGAACTGAACCCTGGCGGGATCAGCTACGTTTAACATCGTCACTTAGCCTTGTTCCATCTTTAAGACGGGCAGTCGGCCGCGTCGTTCAATCTGGTTGCGGATCGCGTCGGGCGTGTTGTCCGCTGGGACTTGCCGCTCGCTGGGTGGAATTTCGGGCGGGACGTATCGGCTGCCTTGGCGAGATCCTCGGGCGGCGAATTCGGCTTCGATCGATTGCCGGATTCCCGATTTTCGTAAGCACCATTTGGGCTCGATCAAAAAATCCGGCGGTGCATCACCGCTGACTCGTTCGACGATCGTTTCAGGCGGAATCCGTTCCAGAAAATCGACAACGGTTTTCACGTAGTCGTCACGTTCCATCATCTTGATCTCGCCACGCAACACCTGTTCGCCCAGCGGCGTGCCGCGAACCGAATACAGGTTATGCAGCTTGATCGCATCGAATCCCAGCCTGCCAATTTCGGCCGCCGTTTCCATCATCATCTCGTGCGTTTCGCCTGGGATCCCCAGAATCACATGCGCACAGCATTCAAACCCGCGACCTCGGCTGCGGTCGATTGCATTGATAAGATCTTCGTGGCAATGCGCCCGATTCATCCACGTCAGCCCATCATCGTGGATCGTTTGCATTCCAAACTCCAACGACACGTATGACCGTTCGCCAAGTTCTTCGATCAGTTCCAGAACCGATTCAGGCAAACAATCCGGTCGCGTTCCGATCGCCAGTCCGACCACGGGCGCACCAGATTCTTGGAAGCTGAGGGCCAACTCAAAGACTTCCCGCAATTGCTCGACGGGTGCGTAGGTGTTGGTTGCGGGTTGGAAATAGGCGATGAATCCGGCGACCTTTTTGTACCGCTCGCGAACCGTCACGATGCCGCTGGAAAGTTGGTCGTGGACCTGTTTCAACCGCACGCGTCGCGAGGGGCTGAACGAACGATTGTCACAAAAATTGCATCCGCCTTTGGCGACCGCTCCGTCAACATTGGGGCAAGTAAACCCAGCATCGATGCTGACGCGTTGAATCCGGCCCCCAAACCGGCGGCGAAGTGCAGCACCAAAATTGTTGATGGGTGGCCCGTCGATTGGCCCGTCGATTGATTCGTCGATTGGTTCGTCGATTGGTTCGTCAATTGTCATGAACGACTAAGCGATTGAGGAAAAAGTGGTTGCCAAACGGGGTATCCGGGTCAAAATGGCGATGCGTGAAGTTTTTCACGAATTCCCGTTTTTTGACAATGTATCCGTTGTCTCTGTTACCGTCGCCCTTATTCCCGTTTGCCATAATTAAGAGTAGTCCCGTGCCTGAACAAGAACCCGAAGTTGTCTATGCCGGTCCGTTCGGACAGTTAACCCCCGTCGGTGGCGGTGATCCAATTCCGCTTGTCAAAGAGCGTTTGCTAATCGGACGTCGTGGCGAAGTTGATATCCAGTTGAAGTTCCCGAACGTTTCGAGCCAGCATTGTCGCTTAACGTTGGAACATGGTTACTGGTTCGTCAAGGATCTGAACAGTCGTAATGGAACGAAGGTTGACGAGCGAGCCGTGATGCGGAAGCGAGTCGATCCCGGCAGCAAGCTTTCCATCGCCAAGCACCATTACGTGTGCGAGTATGAACCGCAGTCGCTCGGGGCCTACGGGCCACCGCCTGCGGACGATGATTACATGGAAGAGCTAATGAAGAGTTCGCTGATGGATCGCGCGGGCTTGAGCAATCGCAAGAAAACTCGCGGTAGCGAGTAGGTGATTTCGCGTTGCTTTAGAGGTGTTTTTTTGCCGTGAACGCTCGGACGTTGTCGTCATTTCTCCCCAGAAGTCGGGTTAAGACTGCGATCGTCTCAGAAAATGATGGGTTTTTACAACAGCCACGCTGGGAAGTCCTTTTCTGGCCGTTTTAACGCCCAGAGCGAGTGCAGCAAAATGAAAACTTAAGTGCGGATTCATGTGATGCATTCGATGGCCGACTTGATACCATCTATAATGGAAAACGCTGCGGCGGGTAGGTTAACCCGCATCGCAGTGCATGTATTTTGCCGCGTTCGGCGCGGCACAGTACCAGTTTTCCCCTTCGCGGGCGATGGCTCGATATAAACTTTTTTTCTCCGGGAGTCTTTCAAGATGAACAAGAACTTTTCTAAGACCCGTGGTTTCACCTTGGTGGAACTGCTGGTCGTGATCGCCATTATTGGCGTGTTGGTGGGGCTGCTGTTGCCAGCCGTCCAAGCGGCTCGCGAAGCTGCACGGCGCATGAGTTGTAGCAACAATGTCAAGCAGTTGGGCCTTGCGCTCCACAACTACCATTCGGCCTTCAATCAATTGACGATGCAGGGAACGGGTACAAAATCGGGGACTCCTGATGGGCCTCTGACTGACGTTGCCCATATCTATGCTGCGGTCAATGCCCACAATTCGATGCAGTTGAGCGCGATGGTTGGATTGACTCCATTTTTCGAGCAGCAGGCCCTTTGGGAGCAGATCTCCAATCCGCTGTGGGTTGACGCGAACGGCAACGGAACGATTGACGCTGGCGAACAGTATCCGGCAATGGGCCCGCACCCGCTAACAGGTGGTGTTGTTTATACACCATGGTTGACGGAGATAGCAACGCTTCGCTGCCCCAGTGACCCGGGAACGGGGCTGCCAGCAAAAGGCCGCAGCAACTACGCCTTTTGCTTGGGCGATTCGCAGCGGACCGAAGCATCGGGGGCTCGCAACGCTGCGTTGGAGCTAAACGGCGGTCACTTCGACACTTGGGATCCCGATGGATTCGCGGTGAATGCAAGATCAGCGCAGCGTGGAATGTTTGGAAAGCATTACCAAGGCGGTTTTCGAGATTGCTTGGATGGTTTGTCCAACACAATTGCGATGGGCGAGATTGTGACCTACTTAGGTGACCGAGACGTTCGCTCGAGTGCCGCGAATCGAGCTAATTCTCACCTTCACGTTGTGAATTGCGATGACGATCCCGACCCGTTGCGTCCGCGATTCTGGAAGCCGCAAGTTGAGGTTCCGGTTGACGTCGATACCACCCGCACTCGCGAAGCGCGTGGGTACCAGTGGGCTGTGGCGAATATGATGCAAACAGGATTTGTCACGATCAAGCCTCCGAACTCGCTGATCTGTTCAGGCAACGCGAGGCAGGCAGGAGTCTTTGGCGCAAGTAGCAATCACCAAGGAGGCGCCCACGTCTTGATGGGTGACGGTGCTGTCAAGTTCATCACCGATTCCATCGAAGCGGGTAACCAACAGCAACGCAATGTCACGACCGGCACTGGTCCGGGCGTCATTAGTCCCTATGGTCTTTGGGGGTCACTTGGTACTCGGGCCTCGAAGGAAGTCATCGACGAAGAGTTTTGATCTTCGCAAGCCCGTTTAGCAATTCTTGATTGCTAAATCATTAGCATTGGCGAGCTAAGATCGGTGGTTTTAAAACCCTGAACTTAGCTTGCCATTCTTTCTAGGTAGTCACGGCCAATGTTTGGCCAGGTTTCAGTTAACAACGATTTAAAGAGTTCGATCATGTCATTTAGAAATGTCTGTTTCTCCATCGCCTTTGGTTCACTGATGGCAATGGGATGCGGTGGTGAATCAAACGCCGTTATTTCCCCTCCTGAAGGTGCACGGGAAATGACACCCGAGGAAATGGAAGAGTTCAACAAGAACGCTGCTGGCGACATGGAACCAGTCATTCGGGACTGAGTGCTAGATGGCGAAGGGGCAAGGCAAGCTAATCGGCCGAAGCCCCTAAGGTAGGCCGTAGCGAGCGGAGCGAGTTACGGCAGTGCAGCAAAAATGCTGTAACTCTCCACTAGTATTCCGCGTCACCTCAATTTTCGGGTAGCGGAACTCGCCAAGAGTTTCGGCTACGAGAGGGACGCCGAAAGTCTACGCGACTTCCGCTACCTCCTAACCGAAGATTGAGCTGACATGGACTGCTAGTTTCGGCTTACAAAGTCTGCCGATTGGCGTGCCTGTACGCGATAGCGAAGCTGTCGAGTCAATTCCCATGAAACCGTCGGCGGTACTGTCCCGGAGTACAGTCGACGGTGCGGCGGAATGCGGTGACCAAATGTGCGGACGTTTTGTAGCTGACCATGTGGGCAATTTGCTCCAGGCTGTAAGTCGTTTCCGCCAACAGCATCCGCACGCGGTCGATTCGCACTCGTTCAATTTCCTCTCGCGGTGTGCGAGATAGAATCTGGCGAAAGCGTCGTTCCAGGGTCGCTCGCGAGTAGGCGGTCGCTCTTAAGACATCTTCCACGCCAATGCCGTCGCACGCGTTTGATCGAATGTACTGAACGGCGGCGGCGAGATC
Source organism: Rubripirellula obstinata (assembly GCF_001642955.1). Classification (GTDB taxonomy): domain Bacteria; phylum Planctomycetota; class Planctomycetia; order Pirellulales; family Pirellulaceae; genus Rubripirellula; species Rubripirellula obstinata. The sequence goes on from NZ_LWSK01000006.1 coordinate 40,349, forward strand.
TGTGTCTTCGATCGCCATCACATCGGTCGACATTCGCACGCAAAGTCGTGACGGTGGAATGAGGGTTCGTTTTTGTTTGGGCGTGGCCCCAGACATCAGTTCGGCCAAGGCGGTCGCCCCTTCAAAGCCGATTCGATGAGCGTCGGGTTCAATGCTGGTCAGCGGCGGATTTGCTAGGTCGCAAATCACTTCGTCGTCATCGACGCCCAGCACTGCGACTTGATCAGGCACCTTTAGTCTCGCGCGACGAGCAGCGATAAGCACCTGCCGGCCTCGCATATCGTTGCAGGCGAACACACCAAGCGGCTTTGGCTGGTCCTTTAACCATTGCTCAAGCTCCAGGTCGTCCAGTTCGCCCCCAAGCTCTGACGAAAGAGTTCCTGCGGGCTCGCCGACCGAAATCCCAGGGCTTTGTGGGGGCTTTCGCGACCCGGTTGAATCTTCGCTGGAATTGCCAGCCGGCTGGTAGTCGCGAGCGTTGACGCCTTTTTCTTTACAGATCCGCAAGAAAGCATCCCGACGTTCGTCCGAGAAATCGATCCCGTCGTAGCCACAAAATGCCAGCTCGCGAAACCCACGCTGCTGAAAATGCTCGATCGCCATTTCTGCGCAGGCTTTTGAATCGGTGTTTAGCGCCACGCCGCTGTCCGGAATAAACGCACCTCTTAAATCGACTGTCGGAACACCAAATTGCCGCACTGAATCGGCAATCATTTGGGTTTCAATTCTGGCAATCACGCCGTCGAAGGTTTGTCGTTTTACGACATCTGGTATGTCTTCCTGCAGTCCTCGTTCGAGATGCAAGACATGCCAAGGGCCGTGGGCACGCATGAACGAGGCGATGCCCATCAAGCAGTTTCGCCCATATGCACGAGACGATTCGATCAGCAAGAGGACGTGAGGCATTTCGGGAATGTCCTCCGTTTGCGGCGATGTGTTTTTCATGGTCTGGTCACCAGGGCTTTTCTCGCTAAGCAAATTTTACTGCGTTAATTCCATGACAGAAAGCCGGTTTCAACCAGCCGTGCAAACAATGTACACAAAAAAAACATGACAAAACCCTGCTGCAGTAAAAGTGAAACGAAAAGATGCCCCCGTGCAACGCCTAGACCTTTCGTGTCGTTTAAACTCTGTTGTTGGCTGGCGAGGTCATATTTACGACAACGTTGCGATGCAGCGGTATCAATCGGCTTTGAAAAGCGAAGAAACGTTTCGAATATCCGGTGCTTTGTCTAGTCATGAGCGACCGACGGACGAATGAACGGCGGATGGACGGAAGAATCAACGAGTAGCGAGTTCAAAAACATCCTTTCCAAACTAATTAAATCCTTACCGATACCACTGAAGCGACAGGGGCAATGGAATAATGGACATGAAAATGAAACAAGTCAAAGCATGGTCTGAATCGGTTGCGATTCCCACTTATGGAATTGGTCAGCCAGACCGCAATCCGATGTTTCTGGAAAAGCGGGTCTATCAAGGTTCCAGCGGAGCGGTTTATCCGTTGCCAGTGATCGACCGAATTGATGACGAAAAACAAGACAAGGTTTGGCAGGCCATTTATCTTGAGAATCAATTCTTGAAGATCATGATTCTGCCCGAATTGGGTGGCCGTATTCACATGGCACTCGACAAGACCAACGACTACCACTTTGTCTATCACAACCAAGTGATCAAGCCTGCGTTGGTTGGATTGGCGGGCCCCTGGATCAGTGGCGGTATCGAATTCAATTGGCCGCAACACCACCGCCCCAATACCTACGGCCCCGTGGATTCCACGATCGAAGAGAATGAAGACGGGTCGTGTACCGTTTGGTGCCACGAAATCGATCGCATGCACCGAACAGAGTGCCGGCATGGTTTTACGCTGCACCCCGATTCGGCCTATGTGCAGATCGATGCAAAGATGTTCAATCGAACAACATTGCCTCAAACGTTTTTGTGGTGGGCCAACCCAGCCGTCTCGGTGGGCGATGATCACCAATCGATTTTCCCGCCTGATGTCAGTGCGGTGATGGATCATGGGAAACGTGATGTGTCGAACTTCCCAATCGCAACAGGGACCTATTACAAGGTCGATTACGGTCAAGGTCCCGAACAAGCGGACAACGGAAAACCCGGCACCGATATTTCACGCTATCGAAATATCCCCGTGCCGACGTCCTACATGGCAGCGAAGAGTGATTACAACTTTGTCGGCAGTTACGACCACGGCCACCGCGCCGGGTTGCTGCATATTTGTGATCACAATGTCAGCCCCGGCAAGAAACAATGGACCTGGGGCAATGGCGAATTCGGGCAGGCCTGGGATCGGCATTTGACCGACGAAGATGGACCTTACATCGAATTGATGTGCGGCGTTTACACTGACAATCAGCCGGACTTTACTTGGTTGATGCCGGGTGAGCAGAAGGCGTTCACGCAGTACTTTATGCCATACAAAGGCATCGGGCTGATCGGCAACGCGACGATCGAAGCAGCCGTCGGAATGTCGGTTGATTCAAACGTTGCAACGATCCGAGCCTACACGACGTCTGAACAGACCGACGCCGAAATCCGTTTGTCGCTGCGTGGCGAATGCTTGGGGACGTGCAAGTTCAATGCTTCACCGGCCGACCATTTTGAGTGCGAGCTTTCGGTTCCCAGCGACGCAGTTCTCAGCGACTTGACGGTTTCCGTTTACGACGCAAGCGGCCGCGTTTTGGTTTCGTACACGCCGCCAAAATCAAAGCACGAAGTTCCAGAAGCCGCCAAGGAAATTGACGTTCCCCAGAAGCTAGAAAACACCGAGGCGTTGTTTCTAGCCGGCCAACACCTGGAACAGTATCGGCACGCGACGCGTCAACCGATGGATTACTACGACGAAGGACTAAGCCGCGACCAGGGCGACGCACGATGCAACAATGCGAAGGGAAAGCTGCTGGCACGTCGCGGCTGTTTTGCCGAATCGATTCCTTACTTTGAAAAGTCAATTCAAACGCTAACGCGGCACAACCCGAACGCTTACGACTGCGAACCGCTTTACAACCTTGGGTTGTCGCTTCGTGCGGTGGGCCGTTTGGGCGATGCGGGTCGCGCTTTCGGAAAAGCCAGTTGGGGTGGTGCTTGGCAGGGACAGGCGTTCTTTGAAATGGCTCGGTTGGCGGGCCGGTTTGGCAATCACGACGAGGCGGTTGAAAGGTGCCAGCGTTGTCTGGAAATCCAGGGCAACCATGACCAAGCAAGGCACTTGTTGATCTCGCTTCATCGCGGCACGCCGAAGCATCAGGAATTGATCGAAGATTACCTTAGCGTGAATCCGTTTTGTTTCGGTGCTTTGTACGAACAAGCCGTTGCGACGGAGGACTACGAAACCTACGACGCCCGCTGCCGCGATGACGAGAACACGGTGATCGAGTTGGCGTTGGATTATGCCGCGTTTGGCGATGATCAGACCGCAGCAAACGTGCTGGAACATTTGCTTTCGCGAGTACCGTCGGCGTCCTGCATGGTGTACTACCATCTCGCCAGCCTGTATTCCAATCTCGGTCGGGACCAGGATGCCGCCAAACAACGCGAACTCGCCCGATCGACCGAAACGTTGATGTTCGCGAATAAGCTGGAAGACATTCCGGTTCTTGAATCGGCCATGGCTGCCGAAGGCGGTGATGCGGTTGCAGCGTATCAGCTTGGCAATCTTTGGTACGACCGACGGCAATACGACAAAGCCGTTAAGTGCTGGGAAGAATCCAAGCGTATCGATCCCTCTTTCCCAACTGTTTGGCGAAACCTGTCGTTGGCTTACTTGAACCAGCAAGGCGATAACGACGCTGCCTGGGACGCGATGAAGCAAGCGTTCGATCTGAATCCAACGGACGCTCGCGTGTTGTTTGAATTAGATCAATTGGCGATTCGTCTTTGTCATTCGCCTGCCGATCGTCTCGCACGATTGAAACAGTATCCGGATTTGGTTGACCGTCGAGACGACTTGTACTTGCAGTGGGTCACGCTGCACAATTTGGTCGGTGATCATCAAGCCGCGTTGGACGCATTGTTGCAGCGGAATTTCCATCCGTGGGAAGGCGGCGAAGGCAAGATTCCATTGCAGTACGCGACGGCATTGACGCAGTTAGGCTGCGAAGCTCTCTGCAGCGAACAACTCGACCAAGCCAGCCAGTTCCTTGAACGGGCAACGCATTGGCCAGAGAATCTTGGCGAAGGCAAACTGATCGGGACCCAAGAAAACAACATTCATTACTGGCTTGGATGCGTTGCCGAGCAACTCAATGATGCGTCGGCTGCGGAAGAGTGGTTCCGAAAAGCCAGTTCAGGGCCAAGCGAACCGACTTCGGCGATGTATTACAACGACCAACCACCGCACATGGTTTATTACCAAGGGTTGGCGTTTGAAAAGCTTGGGATGATGGACGAGGCGAAAACTCGTTTTCAAAAGCTAATTGACTACGGCAACCAACACATCGACGAAGCCGTAACGATCGATTACTTCGCGGTATCGCTGCCTGATTTCTTGGTGTTCGATCCAGACATTCAATTGCAACATCAAATCCACTGCCGTTACATGATGGCGCTAGGCTATCTTGGGTTGGGTAAATCAGAAGAAGCAAGCAAGCTGTTCACCGAGATCCTTGACCAACAGCCCGATCACCTTGGTGCCAACATTCATCAAGTGGTTTCGCAAACCGCGATCAGTTAAAAAGTCGGAAGTCCGGTAGTGATGAATCGGGCAGCTACGAATCGGTAAGCTGTGACTTGGTAAGCTATGACTCGGGAAGCTGCGAGTCTGTAAGCTATGAGTCGGTAAGCTATGAGTCGTGCGGTTTTAGAGGTCTCCCAAACACAGTGACCGCGACTCACTTCTCCCTTTGGGAGAGGTCGAGCCAAAGCGAGGGAGAGGGTTTACGATCAATCTGAAATCAAAACAACTCAAACCAAGAGATCCGAAGTGGCATTCAATGAAGATTCCGACGCCAACGAGCGTCGCGCAGATGCCTACCGTCCTGCAAATCCCATCAGCGAAGATTCCGCAGACGAAACCCTGAACAGCACTATCAATACCCGTTTCATTTGGGTCATTTGTTTCGTTGCCGCCATGGGTGGCCTGTTGTTCGGTTACGACTGGGTGGTCATTGGCGGTGCCAAGCCATTCTATGAACCGTATTTCGGAATCTCGGATTCACCGACCTTGCAAGGTTGGGCGATGAGCACCGCGCTGATCGGTTGTTTGTTGGGAGCCGTTGTTAGTGGAGCACTTGCCGATCGCCTGGGACGAAAACGATTGCTGTTGGTCGCGGCGTTCCTGTTCACGTTGTCGGCCGTCGGGACGGCATTGAGCATCGATTTCACCTGGTTCAACATCTTTCGATTCGTCGGCGGCATCGGCATTGGCTTAGCATCCAATCTTTCACCGATGTATATCGCTGAGATTGCACCGGCAAAATCACGAGGACGATTGGTGTCGGTCAACCAACTGACCATTGTTGTCGGCGTCTTGGCTGCTCAGATTGTGAACTTGCTGATCGCGGATCAGGTGGTTGAAAATGCAACCGCAGAAGCCATTCGCCAATCGTGGAACGGGACGCATGGTTGGCGGTGGATGTTTGCTGCGGAAACCGTTCCCGCGGCGGCCTTCTTTTTGATGATGTTTGTCGTTCCCGAAAGCCCCCGGTGGTTAGTCCGCGACGGTCAAGACGACAAAGCAAAATCGGTGCTAGAGCGCGTGGGCGGTTCGGATTACGCCGAGAAAGAATTGTACGAGATCAAGGAATCGATCGGCCAGGAAGCACAGACGAAGGTCCATTTGTCTGAGTTGTTTGAACCCAAGATTAGGAAAATCCTGGGCTTGGGGATCTTCTTGGCCGTGTTCCAGCAGTGGTGCGGAATCAACGTCATTTTCAACTACGCCCAAGAGATTTTTTCAGCCGCTGGTTACGACGTCGGCTCGATCATGTTCAATATCGTGATCACGGGCATCGTCAATTTGGTCTTCACCTTCGTTGCGATCTTCACCGTTGACCGATACGGACGCCGCGGATTAATGCTGGTGGGTTCTTTGGGGCTAGCGATTATCTACGGGATTCTGGGCAGTTGTTACTTCGCGGAAAGCCAGGGCGTTCACGTGCTGATTTTGGTGCTCAGTGCAATCGCCTGTTACGCCATGTCATTGGCCCCGGTCGTTTGGGTTTTCCTATCTGAAATTTTCCCCAACCGAATTCGCGGTGCAGCGATGGCGGTCTGCGTTTTCAGCCTGTGGCTCGGTTGCACGGCGTTGACATTCACCTTCCCAATCCTGAATGACCAATTAGGAGCCCACGGAACATTCTGGCTCTACGGCGTGATCTGCGCAGTCGGCTTCGTCGTGATCTTGTTGAAACTTCCAGAAACGAAGGGCAAATCACTGGAAGAGATTCAAGAATCGTTGATCAAGTAAACCTTGATTGGCCGGGCAACGTGCCGGCGTAATAGACGTAGGCCGGACCGCTAAACCTTTGGCATTGACAATGAAAATGGATATTCGTTTTATGTTCCGTGCATCGATGAATACGCCAACGGCGTTAAACAACCTAGCCCAGGGTTAAAGCTTTGTGAGCGTAGCGAAGCAAACTGCAACCCTGGGTTGATGTCGATATCTCATCGCCCGTCCCCTCGCCGATTTTGGCGGCAAAGCCGCCAAAATCGGCGAGGGGACGGCTCCGCTGGTGCCCGCGTGCCCCAGGGTTGCAGCGTCAAATCGCCAAGGCGTTTGACGACTTTAACCCTGGGCTATGTTGTTTAACGCCGTTGGCGTACGGAATGAAAGCTGCGCAAACAAAAGTGACCGCGACCCCAAACTTTTAGCGGCCCAGACGTAGGCCGGAACAAGCCGCTTCGGCGCAGTTCCGGCAATTGCACTGAACGGTTTCGGCGATCCAACGCAGCACCATATTATTGCCGGAACTGCGCCGAAGCGGCTTGTTCCGGCCTACGCAGTTTCGGCAACTGCATTGAACGACTTTTGGCGATCCAACGCAGCACCATACCATTGCCGGAACTGCGCCGAAGCGGCTTGTTCCGGCCTACGCGAAAAGCTTGGCTATCATTTTTTAAACAACGCCAGAATCAGATCGGCTACCACTTGATGGCCTTTCCGATTGGGGTGATTGGCTTGCGAAAGGAATGTCTTGACGTTCGCGCCGCCTGCAACACGCTTTTGAAACGCGGCATAAGAATCAACGACGGGGACACCAAACTCTTTGCCTAGCTTGCGAACTGATTCTGCGTGCTTGGCTAGCTTGGTATTTGGGTCGGTGATGTCTTCGTGCGAATCAGGCGTGGGCGTCAACAGCACGACTTTGACTTCGGCCTGCAACGCTTGCTGAATCATCGTCCGCCAATGCGTTTCCGCGGCTTCGACACCGATGCCTCGATCGTTCAGGCAGTAGTCGATAAAGACGACATCAGGTTTCAGCGTCAGCACGTCATCGGCGAAACGCTTGGATCCGGGACGAGAATTCTCGCCGCCGATCGCGGTCGTGCAAACGTCAATCACTGCCGTTGGATACTGTTTGCACAAAGCTTGGTGAAACAGGATCGGGTAGGAATCAAAGCGTTGGATGGTGGGCGTGCGGAAATAGCCGGCCGGAACGGAATGACCATGGAAGACAAAACGTACCAGCCGGTTTTTGGGCCAAGTAAGTTTCATCTGCTGTTTCAGTTCATCAAAGCTCTGCTGCTGAATCGATTTCGCTGAACTCGGCATACCGACATCGTCAGCACTGGCTGCTGGTACGGCGATCCAGGCCAGAAGGAGGGCGATACCAAGTTTGCTTAACGTCATTGATCGGATCATGTTTGCTGACTTTCAACTGCTGTGTTGGATGAGTTTGCGGAACTGCCCCACCAATTGTCATCTGTTTTCCAGTCGAAATCGAGACAGGAGGCGTGTTCGGATTTTGGGGGATCGAATCCCATAAAGATACTTCGGGACAATGCCTAAGCTTAACCGTGCATCCGACTCGATTCTACCAATCCAAACGCTTTGACTGGATTTAGAAGCCTACTGCTTGGAAACCGAAACCATCGTTACGAAAACGTCAGGCCCTCCGGGACTAACGCGCAGTAATCAATAAGACGTCCCCTGCGAAAGGCGGCACTTATTCCCCGCTCGTTCCTTAAACGTCTTCGTACTCTTCCTCATCCTCAGCATCTTCGTACTCGTATTCGTCTTCTAATTCCTCACCGGGTTCTTCTTCCTCTTCTTCATACTCTTCTTCTTCAACGAGTTCTTCCTCCTCGTATTCCTCTTCATCATCGACCTCTTCTTCTTCGTCCTCGATCCCTTGCATTGCATTCCACTGGGGCATGGTCAGGATGACCTCGCGAGCCTTGCTGCCGTTGTAGGCACCGACGATGCCGTCTTCGGCCATGAAATCGATCAGCTTGGCGGCGCGGCCGTAGCCGATTCCAAGACAACGTTGAAGCAAACTGCAAGAACCACGGCCTTCGCGAATGACAACTTCGATCGCGCTGTCGTAGAGTTCATCTTTCTTCTTTAGCTCGTCCAGCGATGCCGTTTCGCCACTGCCTTCTTCATCGACCTTCAAATTCATCAGCTCGCCGACGAAGTTCTGCTTGCCCATGCTGCAATGAGCACAGACGGCATCGATTTCTTCATCAGAAAGATAAGTTCCCTGTCCGCGAATCGTCGTGCTGGTTCCCGGCCACAGGAAAAGCATGTCACCGTTGCCCAGCAATTTGTCAGCACCGTTTTCGTCCAACACAACACGGCTGTCAGTCTTCGATGCAACCTGGAAACTCAAACGTGCCGGCAAGTTCGATTTGATCAGGCCCGTGATCACGTCAACGGTTGGTTTTTGCGTTGCCAAGATCAAGTGAATGCCGACCGCACGCGCCTTTTGAGCAATCCGAACGATGTGAGTTTCAACATCCTTACCCGCGGTCATCATCAAGTCTGCCATTTCGTCGGCGATGATCACGATGAAGGGGAGTTTGTCTGGGATATCTTTCGCTTCGTCCGCTTCGTCGATTTCAAGACGACGCAGCACCTCTTCGCGACCCAGCGCGTTGAAGCTGTTGATGTGACGCACGCCCGCTCTGGCAAGCAAACCGTAACGCTCTTCCATCTTCTCGACCGCCCAAGCCAAGATGGCTTCGGCTTTTTTCATGTCCACGATAACGGGGTGCATCAAGTGCGGAAGTTGACCGTAACCGCTAAGTTCGACCATCTTGGGGTCGATCATCAACATGCGAACTTCGTTAGGGCGGCAACACATCAGGATCGATGTGATGATGGCGTTCAAACAAACACTCTTACCGGTACCGGTTCGGCCTGCGATCAACAGGTGAGGCATCTTGGCCAAATCGACGACCATCGGATTACCCGACACGTCTTTGCCCAAGAAAACAGGAATGTTCATCTTCGCGGCGCGAGTGTCGGATTCTTCGATCACATCACGCAACATCACGACTTGCCGGTTCTCGTTGGGCACTTCGATCCCAACCGTGTTCTTTCCTGGAATCGGTGACACGATTCGCACGCTCGGAACGCGAAGGGCGATGGCCAGGTCGTCGGCAAGTCCGGTGATCTTGCTGAGCCGCAAACCGGCTTCGAGTTCGATTTCGTACTGCGCGATGACGGGACCGGTTTCGATTTCGACCACGCGAATGTTGAAACCGAAATTTTTGAAGGTTTCTTCCAGGATCAACGCTTTGCGACGGACTTCGACCAATTGGTCTTCGTACGAAATATCATCGCTCTGTTCCAACAGTTGCAGGTTTGGCAGTTGGTAGTCTTCGCTGCCTTCGGGGGCGTTGACATTGATGCTGTCGTAGAATTCTTGTCTCGGATCTTTCTTAGTCTTAGGTTTGGGGGCACGAACTTTGGGATGCGATACTGGGTGCGGTTCATCTTGCCGCAGCGTGACGGTTTCGTCCTCGACTTCAATTTCTCGCGTCGGACTTTCGGCGACCTCTGTGTCTTCGCCTTCTTCGTCCTCGTCCCAGTAATCTTCTTCTTCCTCGTACTCTTCTTCGTCTTGATCCGATGGCGAAGAACCCATTGCTGTTGCGGCGGCAGCCAACCCCGCGGCCGCGGCTGCGCCGATTGCGGCGGTCGCCGTTTTCTTGGGACGATTGAACTTGATCGTCGGCTCATGTCGCTCTTTGATTTCCAACTCGCTCTCGTCGCCTTCTTCATCACCTTCAAAATCGGCGTCGTCTGATTCGGCTTGGTCGCCATCGATCGTGATGGGTTGTTCCAGATCGGTGAATGGTTGGCGAGTTCGTCCCGCCAGCGGAATGAACTTGCCGGCTCGACGAACCGAACCAGTGGCCCGAGCTCCCCGCGACATGATCGCCCGCCCCGCGTACAGCAATGCGTAGTCGGTTGTTAAAAGCAGCCCAATCGTCAAAGTCGTCAAGGTTAGAATCCATGCGCCGGCTGGGGCAAAGTGTTCCAGCAACCACGTCGATGACATCGCGCCCAGATATCCGCCGTTGCCCACCACTGGCATGCCATCAAGTTGCGTTGGAAGCAGCCCGGCACCGGTCGCTGCCGCCAACACGACCACGGTTCCACCAAAGGATCGTAGAACCGGCGCATTCATCGTCCCGCGTGTAATCAACGCAGTCGCCGTTCCGCCCATCGCTGCGATCACCAACGCGGTCGCCAGGCCAACACAATCCAGCAAGATCGACGAAATCATCGCTCCCCAATATCCGCAGGCGTTGGTGATCGCGGGATTCGTTGGGTAGATAACGGTATCGGGCTGATAGAAATTGCTGATCGGCCAAACCGGTGTGTCCAGCGGATCGGCGGCGCTGCGAGTGACCACCGAAACGGTGACGATCAGCGTGATTGCAAAGAGTGCAATGGCGGTGATATCGCGAGCCAAATTGGGCTCGCGGATCGGTTGGTCGTCATGCGATTCGATCGAGGCAGCCGACATGATGCTGTTGAAACTCCGTTTAGATAACGCTCGGGGGCCTACGTCCGTGCAGTCCCCTTTTGTCTGATCGGCATGCAATGACCGGCGTGACAATTCCAATAGGATTTGTCCGCATAATCGGAACCGGGGCAGTGTTTCGTTAAGCCGCGTTGGGCATCGCCCCGCGCGTCATGCGTTGCAATACGCGCGGGGTCAACTTGTCACGCCCCTTGAAAGTAGGCCGTAGCGAGCCATAGCGAGTTACGGCGTTGCGCAGATTGCCGTAACTCGCTATGGCTCGCTACGGCCTACCTACTGGCCGCCAGTTGTGATCGCGCCGGGACAAGCCCGAAGCGGAAATTGATCGAGTTGCCTCCGACGATTCGAATGGCCGCATTGGACTGGAAGCGAACAGCCCACAGGGCGACACAAATCTCGCCTTTTGTGTCGCCCTCTGGGCTTCGCAATCAGCGATTTATCGGTCCGGTAGCTGACGCCACCGGCAATGATGTGTCGGCCTCCGGCCTGTGTTGCACGCGAGAATCCCAGGTCAAAAGCCGCAGAAGATTTGTGGGGTACAAATAGGCTGCTAGTGCTTCGGAAATGTTCCCCAACCCATCAGGCTGCCCTCAATTTGATAGCCGGCCTTTTCCCAGCGTCGAAAGATCCAAACACTGACAAAATAGACTGCTGTGAAATCACAAAGCTTTCGGAGAAAAGTTGGCACGACTGTGTTGGACCAAAGATATAAGTCGCCTGGCGTTTGTGAAAAGAGGACAAGGTAGAGCATGTTGGTCAGGTATCCCAGCAAGATCACAACCGCTAGGAACGCCACCCGAATTCTCTTGCCGCGTTTAGAGACATTCGATTGGTCACCACCTTCCGATTCTGGAACGGCGGACTGCACCACCGCCCAACCCGCCAGCACAATGACGCTGACGCGAAGAACTCGCCATAGAAAACCCAATAGCAGCAACCCGGCCGAATTGCCCGGATCAAAATTGACCACGGTGTCTTTGAAGTGTTCCCGTATCATTTGATTTGAGCTTTCACGAATCGTCAGATCGACTGCGACTAAAAACGTGAGAAGCATCAAGCCTTGAATGCTCCAATTGCGATCATTGGCACGGTCGATTCGTTGGACTTTGCAATCCCGCAATCGTAAACATGTGACGGGTGAAAGCAATTGAACCGTCACCAAGCACCAAGGAATGATCAACAGGCCGCTGATTGCCGAAACGCCGATCATGCGAAAGGGCATGGCCCCACCCGGCACATCGGATTCATACCAATCGTAAAAGGCGATCCAACTGCCCAATTGAAACACTGTCGGAATCAGCGATAGGCTGGCTACCCACAATAAGATCCAAGTGCTGGAAGTGTTGAGGCAACGCCAAAGCCACCAAATTGCAATGTGGATGCAAAAAGCGGACCACAAACCGGTAGACAGACCCATACGACATTCAGAGAAACTGACCAAGATTGACGACGGAAAGAACCGATGCATTCCCAACCAATGCAACAATAGGTCTGGAATCAGGCCCATCGCCAGCCAGAACGATATCGATATCAGAACGGTCCTGCAAAAGTACCGATCACGCTGCATTGCAGAGTTTTCCGCAGAGTTTACTGCTGGGTTTTCCGCTGGGTTTTCGGCAGAGTTTTCTGCTGGGTTTTCATTCAGGTTTTCGTCAGAAATCAAACTTCACTCCCATCTCATATTCTCCATTGTCCGAACCCGATCCTTCGCTGCTGTCTCTAGTGACTTCGATGGAGAGGTCAGCGGTGAACTGAAATCAGACTACTTTGACTTTTTTGTTCACTGGGCGACGAAACAGGATAACCTAGATGGGTAGGCCGAGGCTCGGTTAGTTGCATTCTACGAATTTGAGGAACATTGCTGTGGCAGTCAATCAATTCCGCATTGAAGCATTCTTTGAAGAGGAAGAACTTCGGTATTTCCGTGCTGGGGAAGATGCCGAGTCTGGATCTTGGTTTCTGATGTTCGGCAGCAAGACCGGGGTCAATGTTCGACTACTTGAAGACGGTGAGTGCATTCTGATTCGCAGTCAGCCGCTGGTTCACTTGGATGAATTTAGTCGCGAAGGTCGGTGCCGGGTTTGGGAAGCGATGGCGCACCGCAATGACCAAATGGTGGTCGGGCGTTACAGCGGCACCGAAAACGTCGTCGTCGAAGCCGCACTGCCGATCGAAGATGGCGAAATCAGCGACAATCAATTGAAGCGGATGCTTGCCGTTGTCGTCAACGAATCCAATCACTACGGGCCTCACCTGCGGCAAATTGCTCACGACGAAACCGTCAAGGTGCGCGAAGATCCGATCGACGGACTGATGCGACAATTGCTGGAAGGCAGCGAACTGGAAGACGATGACGCCGCACCCGTTGAACTGGGTCCAGAACCGTTTTTAGATTCAGACGAATCATCAGGCGACGACGACGAAAACGAAGAACAGATTCAAAGCAAACTTCGCAATGAATCTGATGGTGATGATCGCCAAGATGATTCATCCGATTAAAACGTAGGCCGGAACAAGCCGCTTCGGCGCAGTTCCGGCAATCCAACCGTTTCATGCAATTGCCGGAACCGCGCCGAAGCGGCTTGTTCCGGCCTACATTGATTCGGAACCTCCATCGAGTTTTACGATGCGTACGCGGGCAGCGCAATCACTCGTCAAGCAACAAATCTGATTCCAGCAAATGACAATAGGCATCGTACCGCCTTGCATCGATGCGGGCGTCGGCGACTGCGTCTTTCACGGCACAATCATCTTCACTTAGATGCAGACAATTGCCGTACCTGCAACCGCTGACGTAGGGCCGTAAGTCGGGCATCAATCCGGCGACTTCTTCGGCCGAAATGTCCCATAGTTTGAATTGTCGGATTCCCGGTGTATCGAAAACCGCTCCGCCATCATCAAGCGGTATCAATGTTGTCGCGGTCGTGGTGTGGCGTCCCTTGCTGTTGTCCTGACTGACTCGACCAACAGCCAATCCTAGCCCAGGTTTAATCGCATTTAGCAAACTGCTTTTGCCAACGCCACTTTGCCCAGCCAGTGCGGTTTGCTTTCCGGCAATCAGGTGCCGAAGATAGTCCACACCCACACCGGTTTCTGCGGACGTCATCAGCACTCGCACGCCCATCGCCGCATAGACGCCGATCAATTGCTGCAGCGACACCGGTTCCACCAAATCAATCTTGTTCAACACTAGAACAGGCTGAACATTGCACTGCGACGCGGTCAGTAAAAACCGATCGATCAATACTGGTTTTAACGATGGCTCGGCAACACTGGCAATGATTAGCAAGTAATCGACGTTGGCCACCAAGACGTGTTGCTGTCCACGACTGGTTCGACTGATGATGCCGCGTCGCGGTTCGACATGTTCGATCATGCCATCGATATTGGTATCACCGCGAAACCGGACCAGGTCACCTGCGACAACCGCGGATCGACCGTCGATGCTGAGCGATTTCAATACCTGACGGATCGCGCATTCGTAGATCGAACCTTGATCGTCTAGCACTTTGCACTTCAGTCCATGGGCACTGATGACTCGGCCGGAACGCAATTGCGGATGAGTTGCCGAAGCATCCTTGTCGGACTGATCGGCATCGCTGACGACGGTTCGCTTCCGCGTCAAATCGCCTTTGCCGCTGACCCGCTCGCCCAGATTTAGATCGGCAAGCTTGTCAGATTTCCCGTCGCGATAGTCCCGCGTCAGATCGGCGTCACGCACACGCCCTTGATGGCTCTTGCGAAAGGAGGCCCGCTGCTTGGCGTTCTTTTTTTTCTTAGCCATGGGCTCTGTATAAAGTAGGCCGGAACAAGCCGCTTGGGCGCAGTTCCGGCGTCTGCCCTATTGCCGGAACTGCGCCCAAGCGGCTTGGTCCGGCCTACGTTGAGTACTAACCTTCCTTTTTGACCGCCGTTCCGGGGCTGTGCTCGGCTGCACTTTCGGGCTGCATTGTCTGGGTTGGACCATCGTCTTTGCGGTTGCGAACCTGGATCGATTCGCCGATCAAATCCGTCAACTCTGCTTCGCCGAGTTCCTCGTGTTCCAGCAAAGCTCGCGTGATCGTTTCTAAATCCGAACGATGCTCGCGGAGAAGTTGCTCGGCCTTCTGATCGGCCTCCAACAACAATCGGGCAACCTCTTCGTCGACCAATTCCTGAGTGTGATCACTGAACTGGCGTGTTTGGTGAATTTCGCGTCCCAAGAACGGATCTTCGTCGCTTGTCTTGTAGCTGACCGGGCCAATCTTGGCACTCATGCCCCAATGGGTCACCATCCGCCTGGCAATACTGGTCGCCCGTTCCAGATCGTTTTCCGCACCGACGCAAGTTTCGCTGTAGATAATTTTTTCAGCAGCACGACCGCCAAGCAACACGATCAATTGATGTTCGAGTTCGCGTTTTGAAATGCTCAGGCGATCTTCGCTTGGTACATATTGTGTGACGCCAAGCGCGCGACCACGCGGAATGATCGTCACCTTGTGAACAATGTTTGCTCCGTCCAAATGCCAAGCCGTCAACGTGTGCCCAGCCTCGTGGTAAGCAGTCTTTTCCTTCTCGCTTTCTTGCAGCACCTCTTCGCGTTTGGCCCCCATCAGGATCTTGTCGCGAGCTTGCTCAAAATCGCTCATATCGACAATTTTTTTGTCTTGGCGAGCGGCCCAGAGTGCGGCTTCGTTGACCATGTTGCGAATGTCAGCCCCGGTCAGTCCAACCGTTCCTGCGGCAAGCCGTTTCAGATCGACATCTTCGGCGAGCGGAACATCGCGGACGTGAACCTTAAAAATTGCTTCGCGACCCTTCATCGTTGGCCGACCGACGGTGATGTGTCGGTCAAAACGACCAGGACGCAGCAGTGCTGGATCCAATACATCGGGCCGGTTGGTTGCGGCAACGACAATGACCGCTTGGTTGCCACCAAAGCCATCCATTTCGCCAAGAATTTGATTCAACGTTTGCTCGCGCTCGTCATGACCGCCACCCAAACCGGCACCACGTTGGCGTCCGACTGCGTCGATTTCATCAATGAAGATAATCGCGGGACTGTTTTCTTTGGCTGTCTTGAACAGGTCACGAACGCGGCTAGCACCGACACCGACAAACATCTGAATAAATTCAGAACCGTTGACCGAATAGAAAGGCACACTGGCTTCGCCGGCAACCGCGCGAGCCAACAGCGTTTTGCCGGTACCGGGCGGTCCATTAAGAAGCACTCCCTTGGGCACGCGTCCGCCAAGTGCCTGGAATTTTTCGGGCGTTTTTAGGAAATCAACAATTTCCTGCAAGTCAGCTTTGACGCCTTCCAAGCCTGCAACGTCACTAAACGTGACCATTTTGTCACTGGCCTCGAATCGCTTGGCCGGGCTCTTGCTGAAGCCTGACAACAATCCGCCGCCGCCCATCATGTCGTTTCGCGACCGACGCAGCATCAGAAAAAAGAACACCAAAATGCCGATCGGCAAACCGACCATCGCCAGGAAATAGATCACCTCGGCGGTGTTATCGCGTTCAGGGTACGTGAAATCTTCGATGCCAGCTTCACGCAGCTCTTTCTGGAATTCCACCACCCAGCCCGCATCGGTGGGGCGGTTAAATGCGAACTCTTTCAGGTAGGTGCCCTGCTCTGCCGCGGCTTCGTCGTCGGCGTCGGAGTTTTCGCCTGAATCCGCTTTTTGCAGCGATTTTGGAACTTCGGGGCGGATTTTGAAGTCGCCGACGACACGTTCTTGATCGATTCGAACGGACTGAACGTTTTCCTTTTTGAGCTGGTCATAGAAAAATTTCGCGGTAACCACCGACCTTTCTTCGTTACGACCATAGAACAGCATCATCACCAACGCAGCGATGACCAATGCGATTAGCAGTGAGTTATTGCCCCGTTTTGCTGGACCGTTTTCCTTGTCCTCGGGAGCGTTCGAATTGCTAGGTTTATCCATGTGCTTCGGTTTATCCGTTTCAGCTATCTCAGGTGGCCGAATGCGTGCTCGGCGCGTTGATTGATCGTAAGTGTTGATTGATCGTAAGTGGTGAATTGTAGTGCTTCGACGACAAAGTGACTAACCGTCGGTTCATTGGCCCGATTCCGAATCTCCTTGCAAGTTCCATTCCGGGCGAATCGCGTGCCCCGCCTGGGCGGCCAATTTCAGATCGTTCGCCAATTTGGCGACATCCACCCGACGAATGGCCGCAATTTGCGACGCCGAATAACCGTCACGGAACAGCCGCCAAGTCCAATAGGCGTCCGACGATTCAGAATTCTGAGCAACTTCGGGCTGCTCAATGGGTGAGCCGTGACGCGTAAGCGGCCGGGAATCGGGCGTTGGAATCGAATCCGATGAACCACTGGAATCCGGCGTTGCGTGGGATTCTGGTGCCGCGTGGGGTTCTGGTGCCGCGTGGGATTCTGGTGCCGCGTGGGATTCTGGTGCCGCGTGGGATTCTGGTGCCTCAGTTGCCCGAGGCCTCACGGCCAGCGGCTCACCATTTTCGCCCTCGAATTGCCCGCCCTCGAATTGCCCAGGAGCGTCTTGGCCAGTTTGCTCGACGGCACCGCGAATCAGCTCGATCAGGTCGTACCCGAACTGCTCGATCGTCGCCGAACCAATTCCAGACACCAATTCCAGCTCGCCCGTCGTGGTTGGTTTCGCATCCGCCAACCGCTCGATCGTCGCGTTGGTCAAAATCCGATATGCCGGAATCCCCAACGCCGCTGACGATTTGCTGCGCCAACGCTTGATCACATCGATCAGCTCTGACAAAGCTTGATCGTCCTGCGAAAGCGGCGCATCGGGCTGGGCATTATCAGTACCCGCCGATTCCGTTTGCACATCAGCGGCTTCCAGTTTAGCCACCGACATCGCCAACTTTTTCGCCAGCGGAAACGACATGCGAATCGAAGCAGGCAACTC
This sequence comes from Rubripirellula obstinata, assembly GCF_001642955.1. GTDB lineage: Bacteria > Planctomycetota > Planctomycetia > Pirellulales > Pirellulaceae > Rubripirellula > Rubripirellula obstinata. Next base: position 58,215 of record NZ_LWSK01000006.1, read on the forward strand.
CGTTCCCTCCAACATCAGTTGACGACCGGCCGCCGTGACATGCAACGTCGGCCGCCGATCATCCACCTCTTTCTGTTCCAACATTCCACCTTCGGCAATCGCCTCCATCACCGAAACCACTTCGCTTTGCCTCAAACCCGAAAGCAGCCCGTAAGTGCTTAGCTGATTCAATCGCCATTGCTGCAACTTTTTGTTCTTCGACCCACACAACATTTGCGCCACAAGCGTTTTCCCAAACCGTCCATGCATCCGAGTCACGCCGCTCAGCACCACCCGGACTCCTCGCAACAGCGCGGCGTTGTCCACGCCTTTCAGCGGAGTTCCCAAGGAGACATCTGACCCGCGACCTAAACTTCCGTCAGCCGGTTTGCATCGATCGCAAGTACCGCAGTTGTCTGAATCGGTTTCGCCAAAGTAATCCAGGATGACGCGTTGACGACAGCCGGGCGTATTGGCCAGCCCAATCACGGCTTCCAACTTTCCAAATTCAGCTTTTTTGCGTCGTTCCAGTTCCTCGAAATCGATGTCCAGTTCGTCAAACGAACGCTCGCGATCGATAAAGTGAACGGCTCGACCGCGAAACGGCGGAACGTAATCAAACGATCGTAACCGCCGCAATTCTCGCAGCGTTCGCGCCAATTGTTCGCGATCAACATCCGCCAACTGCATCAACCGTTTCGGTTGGACATAGACATCTTCATTTCGACGACGGCCGACGACTTTTTCAATCGCCAGCATGACTCGGCGTCGCACCCGAGCTTCTTTGGGCAGAAAATCCAGCAGCGTCGGTGCCTTGGAATCAATTCGCACCATTGCCTTGCCGGCACTGGAATCGAGTCGCCGAATCACGCCCGCACGCGCCAGCAAGGTTTCCGCTGTTCCGACCGCTTCGCTGCCCTCTTTTAAGCCTGCTCCTTCCTTGACCTGATCGAGCGTCAATTCAATCGGATCTTCTTCGCGAGAGAGTAAATACTGATGCACCAAACGAACTGCTTCCCGCGATGGATAGCGATTTTCGATAAAGAACTCTTGCACGTAGCGATCTTGGTATGAAAACAGTAACTCACAATCGCTGTTCTTTCCGTCACGCCCTGCCCTGCCCGCTTCTTGATAGTACGCTTCCAAACTGCCGGGCATGTTGTAGTGAACGACGAACCGAATGTCAGATTTGTCGATGCCCATTCCAAAAGCATTGGTCGCGACGATCGCCGACAACTTGCCCGACATGAACGCTTCTTGGACTTGATGCCGTCCCACCTGATCCAATCCAGCGTGATAGACGCCGATCGGCTTATCCACTTTCTCTGGCAGCCATTCACCAATTTCCTCGCATCGTTTTCGAGTCGCGGCGTAAATAATTCCAGCACCCGTTTTTCCATCCGCGTTGTGCGAGTTGATGATGGAAATCAATCGTTCTTGCTTGGCCGAATCCGTTTTGGCGTGCGTGACACTGAATCGCAAATTGGTTCTTGCGAAACCAGTCACGAAGGTTGCAGGTTTCTTCAAATTCAAAAGCGAGATAATGTCATCGCGAACGACCGGTGTTGCTGTTGCGGTCAAGGCAATCGTTTGGACGTCGTTCAAATACCGCTGACGAAACAGTCCCAATCGCGAATAGTCGGGCCGGAAGTCGTGGCCCCATTCGCTGACGCAGTGGGCCTCGTCAACGGCAAGCAAACTGATGTTGGCGGACTCGGTGGCTTCTAAAAATCGGCTGTTGCGAAGCCGCTCGGGCGCGACGTAAACCAAATCCAATTGACCGGACGCCATTTCTGACATGACCGCGGATTGTTCGCTCGCGGACAGGCTGCTGTTGATCAGTTTTGCGTTAATCCCTAGCGCTCGTAGCGTATCGACTTGGTCCTTCATCAACGCGATCAGCGGCGAAACTACGATCGTGGTCCCCTCACGAGCCAAACTGGGCAACTGATAGCATAAACTTTTACCGCCGCCGGTCGGCATCACGCACATCACGTCCGCACCGCTGGCAACCGCTTCGATCACGTCACCCTGGCCGGGGCGAAAGGACTGCAAACCAAACCGCGACAAAAAAGTTGCCGGGTCGGCCGCAGTAGATTGCTTGGTGTGGTCAGCCATGACGTTACACTGATGCAAGAGGAGAACGAAGAACGGGAAACCGAGTGCCGGTTTTTACTCAAAACGAAACGTCAGTATAGGTTCCGTATCATGCAAGACGAAGTGACCTACATTTGCGACGCCTGCGGCGAAGAAATCGTCATCCCAGTCGATCCAGCCGGCGGAAAAACGCAAAAATACACCGAAGACTGCCCTGTCTGCTGCAATCCAAGTGTCATCCATGTTGACTGGGACGAAGACGAACCAAGAGCCTGGGCTGAGGCTGAACAAGATCGGTTCTAACATCGCAAAGCGGAAATCAAGCCTTCCAAAAATGAATTTCAAGAAACCGCAACCGCCATCGCCACAGCAGGTTCGCGAGAATATGCAGCGGTGGTACGTCGCGATGGAATCGTCACACGAAATGTTGATGGCCGGGCTGCGTCACAAAATCGGCCCCGATGGCGACCTGGGCGAGGCCTACCGCCAATGGAATGCGGACCGACGCGAAAGAAAGATTCGCGAATACGAAGAAGCCTACCGCAGACGTCAGCAACGCGGGGCTAACAATGCCTCCTAGCGTTCTAATGCGCTCGCTCCAAAAAATCTGGCCCCAAATTGACGCTGCCGGCATCCCCGTTGCGATCGCTGGTGGAATCGCCATGTCGTTTTGGGGACATCCGCGAAGCACGCAAGACATCAACTTACTCTCCGTCTGCGCTGACTCAGAAAACCTAACCAACTTGCTGCGAAAGATTGGATTGAAAAAACTTTCACCCGCGGCGAAAGACCTGGGGCTTTGCCAATTGTCAACTTGGTCTCTGTCGATGGACGAAGATTACATGGATGTTGAAATCGACACGTTGACTGGCAATTCGATCTACTACCACAACCTGGTGAAGCGATTTGTTGAAGCTAATATCGATGGAATGCAAACAACCAGTCGCGTGATTTCTCGAGAAGACTTGATTCTTCATAAGCTCTATGCCGAACGTTTAATCGACCAAGCGGATGTTATCAGCCTGACCGAGAGCCACGGGGCTGAATTGGATCAAGTTTATTTGTCTAAGTGGATCGAGGAACTTGGACTGCAAGAAAACTGGAACGAAATCCAACGACGCATGGGCTGACGCTTCCTTGATTCACCCCCGCCGGTTTTATTGCCCATGTTTATTCACCAATCCAAGCTTCCGCATGTTCTGCTGCCGGAACACTACTGGTCAGCAGAACTTTTTGACCAGGAACAGGCAAAGCTTTTTCGGCCCCAGTGGCATTGGGTTGGCAGTCTAGCGGATCTGCCCGGTGAAGGAGATTTCTTGACCAAGGACGTCATGGGCACGCCGGTTTTGATTCGCAAATCGAGCGGGACCGTCCATTGTTATTTGAACGTTTGCCCACACCGTCACAGCATGCTGTCGCATCAGCCCAGCGGCAATTGCGAAACGATCAAATGCCAATACCACGGCTGGGAATTCACCGAGTCCGGCAAAACGGGAAAGATCCCGGATGCGAAAAGCTTTCGCCCCATGCCCGGTGGTCCGGAGTGTTTGACGAAGTTCAAAACATCGCTTATCGGTCCATTGATCTTTGTCAACTTGGCCCCTGATCCCGATCCGATTGCAAACCAATTAGGCGTCACCCAAGCTGTCCTGGAACAATACGCGGCCGACCGTTGGCGTCGCGTTGACCACTGGGATTTCGACTTTCCCGCGAATTGGAAAATCGTCGCCGAGAATACGGTTGAATCGTATCACTTGGATTCGGTGCATTCCCAAACGTTGCAGGCGGCCGCGTGCGAAGAAGACATCGAACACGAAATCCACGACAGCGGAACGGTCATGCGATCAACGACAATCGCACCCGCGTTCTACAAGCGATTGGCCGACTTTGTTCTGCCCAGACTGCAACCCGGATGCGACCATCAGTATCAACTGCATCATTGTTTCCCCGGTTTGTTTGTGATTCGCATCGACGCGATGCTGCAAGTCATGTCACTGACACCGATCACCGCCACGTCATGCCACATGGATGTTTCCGTTTTCATTCTTCGCGCTGAAAAGGAAACCGCGTTTACGCGTTTGCTAACGACGATGTGGGGACGACTGAAATCTTCCGTCATCAGAAAAATTTTAGCCGAAGACGCAGCCATCTATCCTGACCTACAACGCGGCATGGAAAACAGCCCCTTCAAGGGAAGCATCAGCACACGCGAGGAGCTGGTGTTTGCGTTACAAGAATACGTGGCCCGAAATTGCGGACTCGATCATCTGATCGACAAAACAGATGCATGAATCGGAGTCACAAACTGCCATTCAAGAGCTTCGTGAATCTCGACTTGGCAAGTCATTCTTTCAGGCGACTTGTGAACAGGTCGCAGAACGATTGACATTTCTCGGTGAACGCCACCATTTAGGTTCCTGTAAGTTGCACCCAGAGCGTATTTCCCGAGGTATCCCACCCAACGCCGTGAAGGGTTTTTAACTGTTTAACCGCGTGAGCATCGCCCCGCGCGTTCGGGGCCGGGGGACGCGCGACGCGCGGGGCGATGCCCAACGCCGTGAAGAGTTTTGGTCCAGTAAAACACGGATTAGTTCGTTTAGCCGCGTGGGCATCGCCCCGCGCGTTACGCCCCGCATGGACGCGCGGGGCGATGCCCACGCGGTTAAACGATTTAGAAACCCTTCACGGCGTTGGGCGATGCCCACGCGGCTAAACGAACGAACACGTGTTTTCCGGGACCAAAACCATTCAAGGCGTTGGGTACAGCTTCTGGTGGACTGAACCCTGGCGGGCCCAGCTACGAAAGGATTCGCCAAAGACGGAACTTGTTCAGGACAGTTCCTCTAGTAGGGCCTACTTCCTAAAACTGCCAACCACTGATGTCTAACTGTCCGCCAAACGGCACTTCGTTCAGAATGGGAACGTCGCCGAATCCTTCGATTTGTTTGGCGTTGGAAAGGCAAGAATCATGGACTTCATCGCTCGCTTGATTTAGCACGATGCCGGACAAACTGATACTGCCCTGCTTTGCCGCCGCGATGGTGGCTAGCGTTTGATGAATCGTGCCCAGTCGGTTGGCCGACACCAAGATCACGGCGTCGGCTGCGATCTGTTTGGCAAAATCGATGTTCAGGATCGAGTCGGCTAAGGGGCTCATCAGTCCGCCAGCACCTTCGACGATGCAGACATCGAAATCGGCATCCGTCCAAACTTTCAGTCCGTCGATCATTGCCTGAGCATCAACCGATGTGTTTTCGGCGCGGGCGGCTTCGTTGGGCGCGAGCGGGGCCAGGAATCTTTGCGGACAAACTTCGTTGAGCGTCCGCGGACGACCGGCGGCTTCCCAAAGTGCGACTGCATCGCTCGCGATTCGGACGCCGTCTTTGTCACGGCAATCGCTGGCAACCGGTTTGTAGACGCCGACTCGTAAACCCGATTCTCGAAAGCTCTTTGCGGCCAACGCGGCGATGTAGGTTTTGCCAACATCCGTGTCGGTGCCTGCAAAGAAGATGACTTTTGTCTTAGGATTAAGCTGGGGCTTTTGTTTAGGCTGGGTGTCGGAAATCATGATCAGGCGTAAATCGGAAAAAGGTAATGACTGTGGCTCGAAATGTTCGCGTATCCGTAGTGCAAATGAAAGATGCCGGCAGCGGCGTGTCAGCCGATGGAGTCGTTGATCCGAATTGTCGGCAAAAGAATGTCGATGCGGCGATCGGTTGGATTGAAAAGGCCGCCGCCGATGGGGCTCAGGTCATTTGTTTGCAGGAATTGTTCACCGGGCCGTATCCCTGCCAAGCCGAAGACCATCGGATTTTTGATCTGGCCGAAGCGATTCCCGGTCCATCGACTGATCAACTTTGCGAGGTCGCGAAGAAGCACGAAGTCGTCATCGTCGCACCGTTGTTTGAGCGTCGCGCGGCGGGTTTGTATCACAATTCCGCGGCCGTGATTGACGCCGACGGCAGTATCGCGGGGATCTATCGAAAGATGCACATTCCCGACGATCCGTTGTTCTACGAGAAGTTTTATTTCTCGCCCGGCGATCTCGGTTTTCAACCCATTCAAACACGCTACGCAAAATTGGGCGTCGGCATTTGTTGGGACCAGTGGTATCCCGAAGCCGCTCGTTTGTTCGCGCTGGCCGGTGCGGAGATTCTGTTTTACCCGACCGCGATCGGTTGGATCGACGAAGAGAAAGACGAATTCGGGGCCGGCCAGCAAGACGCTTGGCAAACGACCATGCGGGCTCACGCGATCGCCAACGGAATCTGGTTGGCGGCTCCCAATCGCGTCGGCGTGGAAGGTCGGCTGGAATTTTGGGGATCTTCGTTCATCGTTTCGCCGCGTGGCGAAGTTGTCCAGCAAGCCGACGCGGCTAGCGAGTGCGTTGTTTCGGCCGACTGTTCGATCGACGAGATTGATGTCGTGCGAACTCATTGGCCTTTCTTTCGCGACCGCCGAATCGACGCGTATGACGGGCTGACGAAGCGTTGGATTGATTGAGAAATCGCCCGAAATTGTCGCGAGATAACTTCACGAGGTTGGACTACACCCGAATCCCAACCCGAACGCGTAAGCGAGTGATTTCGGCGTTAAACAAGATCCCTCGCTTACGCGTTCGGGTTGGGAAACCGGGAAGTTGTTTCGGGACCGTTCCTTGGGCCGAAGGTTTGGCAAACCTGATCGGTGGTGGTGATTGTGAGGCCGGGAATGAAATCGGTCACTTTTGCTAGCAATGCGGGCCGATAACACTTTGGCAGGTGCGTTCGGTTCCCCTTCCCAAGTTCAATAGAAACAGCTCAAAAGAAACCATTCTTATGTGGCGATCCATTTTTCTTGCGCTCGGCATCATGGCAATTGTCATCGGTGCTGAATGTCTGATCATCGATAGTGCGAGTCTGTATTCGGCGGCAGAAACGCGGGCATCCAGCTTTATGAACCCGGCGGGCGACCCGTCCGCAAACTCGCGGGTTTGGCGTCCAAAAGAGCATCTGCCTTGGCTTTTGATGGCGGCTGGCACGATCACCGTTCTGTACTCATTTACACTGCCTCAGCGGTTTCGCCGCCGTGAAATGGCCTGAAATAGCGTGAAATAGCCTGATCGGGTGTGACGAACGCCGATCTGACTGAGCTGACTCTTGACCTATCCGCGGGCAGACTCTAACCTGCGATTGATGGATTTTATTCTAGGGAAGGGATTATTAGGCCTGCTAATGCTGGTCGCAGCGTTTTTCTCGCCGGGTTCTCAGATTGCAGCTCCGAACACTCGAACTTTTCTGCACGATCGCCGAGCAGCGTAGCTTTTCCAAGGCTGCGGCGGTTCACGATATGACACAGAGTGCCGCCAGCCAGGCGATGCAGCAGCTTGAGGATTCACTTGGTGTTTCGCTGATCGATCGGTCCAAGCGACCGTTGGTTTTGACTACCGAAGGCGAAGCGTACTTGCGTGGTGTGCGGGGCGTTTTGAAAAGCTATGAACGGATCGAAGAAGAGGTCCGCGGTATCGGTAATCGATTGAGCGGGCAGATCACGATCGCCAGCATCGTTTCGGTCGGACTCAGCTACATGCCGGCGGCGACGGAAGCTTTTCAGCGACTGCAACCCCAGGTCGATGTTCGTTCTCAATTCGGTCCGGTGGACCGAGTGGTGGAGATGGTGGCCGAGGGTGAAGTTGATTTTGGTCTGGTCAGTTTTCCAAAGAACACCAAATCAATTCAGTGCATCGATTGGCAACGCGAACCAATGAGATTGGTCTGTTCGGCGGATCATCCGTTGGCCAGCCAGAACGAAGTGAGTTTGAATCAGTTGCGAGGGATGGAAATGATCGGTTTTGATCGTCGCCTGACCTTGCGGCAAGAAATTGATCGGACAATGGCCGCAGCAGGCGTGGACGTGGATGTTCGGATGGAATTTGACAACGCAGATTCGATGATCCGTGCAATTCAGGCCAACCGCGGCATTGGAATTGTTCCCGAGGCAGCGGTTCGCCGCGAAACGGCAACGGGTTCGCTGAGAGTCGTGGCGTGTCGCGAATTACGAATGACCCGTCCGCTGGGGATTATTTTCCGGCGACCTGGTCGGTTGAGTCAAGCAGCGAGCGAGTTCGCTTCACTGCTGCTTGGCAAATCTGTCAATTTTGAAACGAAAAACCGATCCGGCAATCGCAAGCTAATGGTCGAGACAAACACAGGCATCAGTCAGTCATCGCCGATTCACGCTTGATGCAGACTGAAAATAGAAACAGATACCAAGACAGCAAAGCTAGGAAAATAAAACTATGACATTGAATCAGTATCATCTGCCGCCAAAGCAAGGCTTGTACGATCCCGAGTTCGAGAAAGAGAACTGCGGCGTCGGCTTCATTGCCCACATCAAGGGCAAACCAAGTCACCAAAATGTGCTGGACGCGTGCGAGATCCTGATCGCAATGGATCACCGCGGCGCTTGCGGTTGCGAACCCAACACGGGCGACGGCAGCGGAATCATGTGTGGGCTTCCGCACAAGTTTTTGAAGAAGGTTGCCAAGCGTGACTTAGGCATCGATCTACCCGAACCAGGTAAGTTCGCCGCCGGCAACGTGTTCCTGCCGCCCGATGACGCAGAACGGGCTCATTGCAAAGAAAAGATTGAGCAGTTGATTGCCGAATCGGGACAAACGCTGCTCGGTTGGCGTGACGTTCCGCAAATGACAGATGCGGCTGATGTCGGACCGACGGCTCGGAACAGCGAACCGGTCATGGAGCAATTGTTTGTCGCAGCCAACGGTGTCGAAGGCGATGCGTTCGAGCGCAAGCTTTACATGATTCACAAGCAGGCCAGTCACGCACTGCGCGGCAGCGAGACTCTGACGCAAGCGTTGGTTTTTTACATTTGTTCGCTCAGTACCAAGGTCATTATTTACAAGGGAATGCTGACGCCCGATCAGGTGCTTCCTTATTATCCCGACTTGCAAGACGAAGATTTCGAGACGCACTTGGCGATGGTTCACAGTCGGTTTTCGACAAACACGTTCCCAAGCTGGGACCGCGCGCAACCGCTTCGGTTTATGAGCCACAACGGTGAAATCAACACGCTGCGCGGCAACAAAAACTGGATGCGAGCCCGTGAAGGGTCCGCGTCTAGCGAGTTGTTTGGCGACGATTTGCAGAAGCTGTTCCCCGTCGTAGAACCGCATTGCAGCGATAGCGGCACGTTCGACAACGTGCTGGAATTCCTGCTGATGAATGGGCGAACGTTGCAGGAAGCCATCATGATGATGGTCCCTGAAGCGTGGCAGAAACACGAAACGATGGACGAAGCCAAGCGAGCGTTCTACGAGTATTTTTCCTGCATGATGGAACCTTGGGACGGCCCAGCGTCGATCGTCTTTACTGATGGTCAATGCATCGGCGCGACGTTGGATCGAAACGGTCTGCGACCGAGTCGTTTTTACATCACCAACGACGATCGAGTAATCATGGGTTCGGAAGTCGGCGTGTTGCCGGTCGATCCAAGCATTGTGGTTTCCAAGGGGCGCTTGCAGCCTGGCAAAATGTTCTTGATCGATTTTGAACAAGGACGACTGATCCCCGACGAAGAACTGAAAAGCACGTTTGCATCAAAGCGTCCGTACGCTCAGTGGCTAAAAGAGAACCGAATTCGTTTGTCGGATTTGAATCCGGAATCTGAACCCCATGGTTTCGATCCAGACACGTTGCTGCCGCGGATGCAAGCGTTTGGTTACACAGTCGAAACGATGAAGTTCATGCTGCGACCGTTGGTCGAACAATTGCGTGATCCAGTCGGTTCGATGGGCAACGACAGTGCGCTGGCATGTTTGTCTGACAAGCCGCGGATGATTTACGATTACTTCAAGCAGTTATTTGCCCAGGTGACCAATCCGTCGATCGATTCGATCCGCGAAGAAGTCATCATGTCGCTGGAATGTTACATCGGTCCAGAGCAAAACCTGTTGGCGGCAACGCCCGAGCATTGCCATCGTTTGATGGTGGACCACCCGATTTTGACCAACGAAGAAGTCGCGGCGCTGAAGCACATTAACTACACCGGTTGGCATAGCAAGACGATCGACATCACGTTTGACCGCAGCGAGGGGAAAGCTGGCCTGCAAAAAACGCTCGATCGAATTTGTGCCGAGGCCGAACAGGCCGCTGACGAAGGCATTCAAATTGTCGTCTTGAGCGATCGGGAAGTTAGCCACGATCGCGTTCCCGTTTCCGCGCTGCTTGCGACCGGTGCCGTTCACCATCACTTGGTCAGCAAAGCCAAGCGAACTCAAATCGGTTTGGTCTTGGAAACCGGCGAAGCTCGCGAAGTTCATCATCATTGTTTGTTGGTCGGGTACGGTGTCGATGCGATCAACCCCTACTTGGCATTCGAGGCGCTTTGGCAGGCACATGAAGACGGTTTGCTGCCCGAAGAGATGACCGACGACAAGGTGGTTGCTGCCTACCGCAAGGGTGTCGCCAAGGGCATGTTGAAAGTCATGGCCAAGATGGGCATCAGCACGCTGCGTTCGTACAAGGGTGCTCAGATCTTTGAAGCGTTGGGGCTCCGCGATGAGGTCATTGCGAAATGCTTTGTTGGAACCGCGAGCCGGATTCAGGGCGTTTCCTTTGATGTGATCGCCGAAGAAGCCATGCGTCGTCATTCGCTGGGTTTCCCGGAAAAGAAAAGCGACCAACTTCCGCAGCTTCCAAACCTGGGTGAATACCACTGGCGTGCCGAAGGCGAAAAACACACGTGGACACCGGAGTCGCTTTCCAGCTTGCAAACGGCAGCTCGAAACAACGACGAAGACGCGTATTGGAAGTTTGCCCACACGATCAACGAGGACAATAAAAACCGTTGCACGCTACGCGGATTGCTGGAATTCGATGAAGACGATACTAAGTCGATTCCGTTGGACGAAGTTCAACCTGCCAAGGAAATCGTCAAGCGTTTTTGCACCGGTGCAATGTCACTGGGCAGCATCAGTGCGGAATCGCATGAGACGCTCGCGATCGCGATGAATCGTTTGGGCGGAAAGAGTAATACCGGCGAAGGTGGCGAAGATCCGGTTCGTTTTAAGCCTATGGAAAACGGCGATTCCAAGCGAAGTGCGATCAAGCAAGTCGCGTCGGGCCGGTTCGGTGTGACGATCGAGTATCTGACCAATGCCGACGAGATTCAAATCAAGATTTCGCAGGGTGCGAAGCCTGGCGAAGGTGGCGAATTGCCCGGTAAGAAGGTCGATGATTACATCGCCAGCATCCGTTACAGCACGCCAGGTGTTGGACTGATTAGCCCGCCGCCTCACCACGACATTTATTCGATTGAGGATCTAGCGCAACTGATCCACGATTTGAAGAACGCCAACCGTGCGGCCAGGATTAGCGTCAAGCTGGTTTCCGAAGTCGGCGTGGGCGTGATCGCATCGGGTGTGGCGAAGGCTCACGCGGATCACATTCTGATCGCGGGTGACACCGGCGGTACGGGTGCATCGCCGCTGACCAGCATCAAGCATGCTGGTTTGCCATGGGAATTGGGCATCGCTGAAACGCATCAAGTGTTGGTGCTGAACGATTTGCGCAGCCGCGTTGTCTTGCAAACCGATGGCGGTCTAAAGACTGGTCGTGACGTCGTGATTGCCGCGTTGCTGGGTGCCGAAGAGTTTGGTTTCTCAACCGCGCCGCTGATCACACTCGGGTGCATCATGATGCGTAAGTGTCACTTGAACACTTGCCCGGTCGGCATCGCGACTCAGGACCCTGCGCTACGTAAGATGTTCAAGGGGAAACCTGAACACGTCGTCAATTATCTGTTCATGGTGGCCGAGGATGCTCGTCGAATCATGGCCAAGTTGGGCTTCCGTTCGATCGACGAAATGGTCGGGCACAGCGAAAGGCTTAAGACTGATTTGGCGATCAAGCACTGGAAGTCAGACGGCTTGGATTTGACCAGCGTGTTGATGCCAGCGAAGCGGCCTCATGAAAACGTCGGCGTCATTTGTGGCATGGACCAAGATCACGGGTTGGAAAAATCGTTGGACATGACGGTGCTTTTGGACGCCGCCAAACCTGCTCTTGAAAACGGTGAAAAGGTGACGATCAAATCGCCTGTCATCAACATCAACCGAACCGTTGGCACAATTCTTAGTAATGAAGTCGCCAAGCGATACGGACAAACCGGATTGCCCGACGACACGATCAACATCGAACTCACCGGTTCGGCTGGTCAAAGCTTGGGTGCGTTTTTAGCTCATGGGATTACGATCCGATTGAGCGGCGACGCAAATGATTACGTCGGCAAGGGTTTGTCGGGTGGCCGCATTGTGATTGCACCGCCGCCGGTTAGCTCGTTTGCGTCCGAAGACAACATCCTGGTCGGTAACGTGTGTTTGTATGGTGCGACCAGCGGTGAAGCGTTCCTGCGAGGCCGTGCGGCGGAGCGGTTCTGTGTTCGCAATAGTGGTGCCAATACGGTGATCGAAGGCGTGGGTGATCACGGCTGCGAATACATGACGGGCGGACGTGTTGTTTGTCTCGGCCGAACCGGCCGCAACTTTGCCGCCGGTATGTCGGGCGGGATTGCTTACATCTTGGATGAAGACGGCGACTTCAATCTGAACTGCAATTTGGCGACGGTCGAATTGGAAAAGATCGATTCGCCTGAAGAAGAAGCTCTTGTGAAGTCGCTGATTCAAAAGCACCACGATCACACCGGCAGCGTGGTCGCGGCAAACGCACTCGCCGATTGGAACGGGTTCCTATCCAAGTGCGTCAAGGTGATGCCAACCGATTACAAGCGAGTGCTTAACCAACAGAAGGCACAGTTGGCCGCTGTTTGATTGTCACTGCTACGAAAAACATACCACTACAACACCCTCAAATTATCAGGCATCATCATGGGTAAGCCCACCGGATTCAAAGAGTACGATCGCAAAAAAGTGCCATGGCGTTTGCCAGTGGTTCGCGTCAACGACTACGACGAAATCTACACCGAACCTCGCGTCGAGCAGTTGAAAGAACAGGGTGCGCGTTGCATGGATTGTGGTGTTCCGTTTTGTCAGTCATCCACCGGTTGTCCGATCGATAACTTGATTCCTGAATGGAACGACTTGGTTTACAACAATCGCTGGAAGGAAGCGAACGAGCGATTGCACAAGACCAACAACTTCCCCGAATTCACCGGACGCGTCTGCCCCGCCCCGTGCGAAGGTTCATGCGTGCTGGGGATCACCAGTCCACCGGTCACGATCAAGAATATCGAAAACGCGATCGTTGACCGTGCTTGGGCCGAAGGTTGGATCGTTCCCGAACCACCGGAAACTCGTACTGATAAAAAAATCGCGATCGTCGGTAGCGGTCCTGCTGGATTGACGGCCGCGGATCAGTTGAACAAAGTTGGTCACACCGTGACGGTGTTTGAACGCGCCAGTCGCATTGGCGGGCTGCTGCAGTACGGCATTCCAAACATGAAATTGTCCAAGGAAGCGATCCAGCGTCGTATCGACAAAATGACTGCCGAGGGCATCATTTTCAAGACGAACGTTGATGTCGGCAAAGACATTCTGCCCGCTGATCTGCAAAAGGATTTTGATGCGGTGTTGTTGGCGTGCGGGGCGACGAAGCCACGCGATTTGCCGATTGAAAATCGTGATGCAAAGGGCGTCCATTTTGCGATGGAGTTTCTAACCGCGAATACTCAGCAAATGGTCCACTCGGATTCGCTTGGTGATGATTTCATCAGCGCCGAAGGCAAAGATGTGATCGTGATCGGTGGTGGTGATACGGGCACCGATTGCATCGGCACGTCGCTTCGTCACGGTTGCCGCAGCTTGGTGAACTTTGAATTGTTACCCAAACCGCCCGCCGAACGTGCCGACGAAAATCCTTGGCCGGAATGGCCGCGTGTCTTCCGCGTCGATTACGGTCACGAAGAAGCGGAGGCAAAGTTCGGTAAGGATCCGCGTGAGTATCAAGTCCTGAGCAAGGGTTTCTTGAAAGACGAACAAGGAAACTTGTCGGGCATCAAGACCGTTCATGTTCGCTGGGAAAAGAACAGCGATGGTGGCTGGGCAATGACCGAGGTCGAAGGCAGCGAGAAGGAATGGCCAGCGCAGTTGATTCTGCTGTCGATGGGATTCTTGGGGCCGGAACAGTACGTCGCTGAATCGTTGAAGCTGGAAGTCGATCCGCGTAGTAATTACCAAGCGGTCCACGGAAAGTACACGACCAACATCGAGGGTGTTTTTGCCGCCGGTGATTGTCGTCGCGGACAAAGTTTGGTTGTGTGGGCGATCAACGAAGGCCGCGGTGCAGCCAGGGCGATCGATACTTTCCTGGAAGGTCACAGCAATTTGCCAGCACCAGGTCAGACCCAGGGAACGTCCATGGAAATGGCCTGGTCGTAGTTGCTTGCGGTCGAAAAGTAGAAAAGTGGGCCGGAGCATGCGAAGCGCAGTTCCGGCAATCCAAGGCTGGACATTGCAATTGCCGGAACTGCGTTTCGCTTGTTCCGGCCTACATCTACATCAACATTTCCGACGGGCGGTCACTGTTCATCGACCCATAGGATATCGCCATGCGAATCGATGCTAACTTCATTTTGCCGTGGTGCGGGTGACACCGTCACCATCGGTGGCCACCAATCGTTTTGGCGATGGTCCGCAAATTGATCGCTACCCAAAACGAACAGCCCGGTTGCACACGCGTCGGCATCGGTCGCGCTGTTCATGATCACGGTCAACGAAAGCAGGTCTCCAGCGGGCCAACCGCTGCGTGGATCGATGACGTGCCCGAAACGTTTTCCACGGTGGTGAAAGAACTGTTTCCCTGACCCGCTCGTGGCCAGCGACTGGTTCTTCAGCCAAACGCCAGCGATTCGGTCTTTCGGTTTGGTCGGGTGGGCAATTCCCACCGCCCAGCCTGGATTGGTTTCGTCCGTTAGCTCATCTTCAAACTGGCTGCCGTGGAATTGATTTCCGTGCGCGATCACACTGCTGTTTCCGCCATGGATCAAGAAGTGTTCCACGCCTGCGTGCAGCAGATACCGCTTCAATGAATCCAGTGCGTCGCCTTTCCCGATCGCGCCCAGGTTGATCGACATCCCCGGTCGATGGAAACAAACCGTGCGGTCTTCGGCCGATAATTCGATGTGTTGGAATCCGACCCGCGACAGCGCTTGATCGATCTCGGCCTGAGTCGGTTTGCGTCCGGACCGCTCGGTGAATCCCCAGGCCTCGACCAGCGGGCCCGCCGAAATGTCAAAGGCTCCGCTGGTTCGCTCGGACCATGCCAGCGCCCGCTCCAGGACTCGAAACGTGTTGGTGGAAACTCGCACGGGCCCGTTCGCAGCCTCGCGATTGATCTTCGACACTTCGCTGCTGGGGCGGTAAACCGTTAACCGAGATTCGATTTCATCGAGACTCTCCAGAGCCTCCATCACCGTTTCGACGCGGTCGGCCTGATGAGCGGGCAACAGAACCACAAAATCGGTCGCCATCGCTCGATGCGACACATGCGTCACGAGAGAATCCTTGGCGGATTGACCAGCGATGTGAGCCCCAGGAGACGCGATACTTTTTTGAAAATCAGGCATGTTTAGAAAACATTCTAGGTCCATTGTCCCCAATTGATAACACGATCGCATCGGCCGCCGCAGAGACAATTGGCCAGCACCAAAAAGACCGTGAACCGGAGAGTCCTAAAACGGGTCAATAAACGCGAAAAGTCGTGGGTTGCGTTGAAGCGATGTTTCTAGCACAATCTCGGCTCGAGCAATGACTGGGCCTGATTTTCAGGGCCAGCCACGGAGCGGTGGCTGAGTGGTCGAAAGCGCCGGATTGCTAATTCGGTGATGGGGTCAAACCTATCCGCAGGTTCAAATCCTGTCCGCTCCGCTTTTCTAGACTTCTTGGTTGACTCGGTCGCCGTTTTACGGTTTCCAGGTTAACCAACCGAGGGTGTAGCTCAGTCGGTAGAGCATTCGACTTTTAATCGAATGGTCCAGGGTTCAAGTCCCTGCACCCTCACTTCTTTTTTACGGGGTTTTCAGAGACGCCGCCATTTGCGGCTTGGTCTGTTTTACCCCAGAATGGACTGAGTTTCGTACCGAGTGGAAACTTGGGTTTTTGCTTCTGTATCCCGCCAGTGTCTAACGGCCGAGCCAGTCGCTTAAAAATTGACTTTCTAGGTGTTTCGTGCCAGGGTAAACTGTTGAAAACGAAATCCTTGGAGCATCTATGAATCTTGATTTGCCACCGTCCACCGAAGAGGTGTTACGCGAGCAAGCTTTTGCATTGGGCATGAGCCTTGAGGAATTCACTGTTAAGACTCTCACCGAGATGGCTAAGACCGCCACTCCGGTAAGTAAGCCTCATCGCGATCATAAGACGTGGATGAATGATGTGCGGGAGTGGTCCGAGAGCCATCCTGACACCTCCCATTTTGTTGACGATAGCCGTGACAGCATCTACGAAGATCGTGGCTTGTGAGGGTATTGCTCGACACCAGTGTTGTCGTCCGGCTTGCCCAGCCGACGACACCTTCGTGCAAGGCTGTTCTCAACACGCTTGATGAATTAGGTCAGCAAGGATACGAGTTTTGCATTGTCCCGCAGGTGATATACGAATACTGGGTTGTGGTGACGAGACCGCTTGCGAATAACGGACTCGCTTTCTCAGCAGACGACACCACACTCGAAATTGCTAAACTTGCTAGCCTGTTTACGGTGCTGCGTGATGAGCGCACTGTATTCGAGCATTGGCAACAGCTTGTGACGAGTTATAAAGTCATTGGGAAGAATGCTCATGATGCACGTATCGTCGCGGCTATGCATCGTCACGGAATCAACGACTTGCTCACACTCAACCCAAAAGACTTTCGGCGTTACGCCAAAATCAACCTGCTTGGTGTCTTGCCAACCACAGGCAACTAACCTCGGTTACATCGGCCGATGCACACCAAGTATCGGAATTTCCCACCACCGTTGCAGATTTTGAATTGCTTGCTTGTTGACAAAAGTTTCCAGGTTCTCATGGCCAGCCCACTGTAACCGTCCAACAGAACCGTTGTAGACGCGTGGTTTAGCGTGGTGGGTTTTGTTTCGTTTCCCCTAAACGGAGAAAGCCCAAGTCGCAATCTGAAGCCGCTCAGCGTTGGGAAGAGCGATTGCAGCGTTTTGAAAGTTCCCCATGCACCGTCGCTCAGTTTTGTAGCGAAGTAGGTGTCTCGCAGCCCACCCGTTACAAGTGGAGGCGAATGCTGCGCGGGCCGGCCAAGCCGAAAGGTCCATCGGCGAGGTTCCTTCCGGTGGCGCTGGATCCCATTCCCGGTCCTCAGCCCGATCGACCGCAACCGGGAATCACAACGCGATCCGCCCCGTACCACCATCGATCTGCCCGGCGGAGATCACACGTTTGAGAACCGCGAGGAAACTGACAGTGTTGAGATTGTTGTCTCGTTTCTTCCGATGGCTGGTTCATTGCGAACGTCCCACGTTCCGGAGACACTAAGGCGAAATACGTCCTTAAATGCCAAAGCTGTTCAGCCAGTCTTGTTCGTGGCGTGACTCGTGTGCCGATAGCTGAGCATGAAGCTGACCACAAAATAATTATCCCTTTAACGCGTGGACAAAGCAAAGTTTTTTCAAGGAAGAATGAAACCTGCTTACTTTCAGTTCTCTGTACAGATAGGACAGCGGCGGCGTCCTTAAAGGACACTTAGCCGTGTGTTCGTAACTAGGCCCCGACGAGTTCGGTGACGCGGACGCAGAAGTTGTCGTTCAGCACCAGAACCTCCGCTCGCGCAATCAAACGCCCGTTCACGAAGACATCAACAGGGTCGCCAGCCAGCTTGTCCAAAGCGACAACGGATCCGCTTCTAAGTTTCAGCACATCTTCCAGGAGCATGACCGTTCTTCCTAGCTCGATTCGCAGGTCCAACTCGACTTCGCCTAGCAAATCGATCGGCTGGCTTCCGCCTTCTTCGGCCGAAAGTTCCTGCAGGTTAAAAGCGGATGCGCCATTTGCGGAAGAAGCTTCGGCACTGGTGGCCTGATTGAGCGAATCGGTGGCCTGATCCAGTAATGCTTCAATGTCGTCAGTTTTCAGCGGACCTTCCTCGGTCGCCTTCGCTGCATCAGCCGCCATCGCCGCGGCCATTTCCTTTTCGATGTCGTCAGCCCCCGATTCGGCGGATGTCGCTGCATCTGAAGCCATGGCAGCAGCCATCTCCTTTTCCATGTCGAGATTTTCGTCGTCAGCCATGCTGATGTCCTGCGGGGACCAATTTTTGTTGTAGTGATCGATGAATCATCCGCAAACACGATGGTTTCCAGCAAGCCCAAAACATTTGATGTCTAGCGGACGAGTGGACACAGAAAATTGTGCGGCATAGGCGGCGCATCGTCGCCGCATCGTCGCTGTGGAGCCTTTGGCCGAATCGAGCCGCCGGAACTTTGGGACTGTCCCGAAACAACTTCCCGGTTTTTCCTGTCGCTGGGCCCGCCAGAGTTCAGTCCATCCGGACCTGTACCCGACGCCGTGAAGAGATTTGGTCCAGCAAAAACCATTGATTTGTTAAGCCGCGTGGGCATCGCCCCGCGAGTTTCGCCCCGCGTGGACGCGCGGGGCGATGCCCACGCGGTTAAACAATTTAGAAACTCTTCACGGCGTTGAAATGTACCCGACTGAACCCTGGCGGGCCCAGCTACGAAAGATCTCGCTAAATACAGAACTTGTTTCAGAACCGTTCCTTAGATCATCAAGCAGCTTCGATATCCAAACGAGCCGAGCGTGCGTCCAGGGCTAGAAACGTTGTCATCAAAAGCGTTGCTAAACAACTGATCGCAAGCAGTCCGGTCAGGAACACGGACCACCCGTAGTGCTCGGCGATCGAACCGCCAAAGAAATTGAATAGCATCGCGCCGCAGTAGCCGAACACGTCGATCAGGGAAACGAGCATGCCAGAATGCTTGCCGCCAAAGCGGACCGAAAACACGCTCATCGGAACGTAGTAAGCGGGCGAGATACTCAGTCCCAATAAAAACAAGACCGCGATCGCAACCGGGCTTCGAATCGATTCCGAAACGAAAGCCAGATTGCTAAGCGCGATCACGCAGCCACACCCCAGCGTCAGCATTCCGCCCAGAGCCCAAACCAACGTACGCTTGGAAAGATTGTCGTAGACGAAGCTGGTCAGCAACAAAGCGGCGAACATGCCTGCGGGAAACGAACTGCCAGCCATCGACGCCGCACTGCCGCTGATGCCCAGCGATTCGGAAAGGTAGATCGGGATGAAGACAAGGAAGTCCATCATGATCGTCAAAAAAACAATCCCGAATCCGATCGACCAAAACCGTCCGCTTCGCGCGAACGCTGTTAACGCCTCGTGCCAGTTCGCTGAATCCAACACATGGTCTGCACGCGAAGCGTTTGCGTCGTCGCCCAGTGACTTTGGTTCGGCAAGCCGGGACTTTGGTTCGGCAAGCCGGGACTTTGGTTCGGCAAGCCGGGACTTTGGTTCGGCAAGCCGGGACGTTGGTTCGGCAAGCGGGGGCGTTGGTTCAGCAAGCGGGGGCAAGCCAACGTCGGACGGTTCCTCTTTTAGAAAGAAGAATAGAACGGCAACGACCACCAGCGTGATCGCCGCGGAAAGCAAAAAGATCGATCGCCAGGAAACTAAACTGAGTGCGAATCCGAGGACCAGCCCCGCGCCGATCGTTCCCACGCGAGAACTCGTGCTGATCAGACTCCACACTTGGCCGTAGCGGTGCTCGGGATACCAACTGCCCACCATCTTGGTCATCGCGGGCCAACCGCCCGATTTCGCAAACTGTCCCAAGAAGTTCATCAAGGCAAAGACGGCGAACGAACCACCAAAAGCAAAACCGACGTTCGCCATCGCAGTCAGCGAAAGTGCCAGCAGGAACATTCGGCGACCACCAAGCCAATCGGCACCGGGACCGGTGACCAGCTTTCCCGCGATCGCGCCAGCGGAATGCCAACTCATCAAATGCCCAAAGGACTCCTTGTCCAGATCCAAGCTAGGGTCCAGCATCATCGCGGCGCTGGACGAGATTAGCGTGTTGCGGCACAGCATGAATGCGGCGTAGCCGGCATACATCGATGCCAGTATCGTTAACTGCCACTCGACGAATCGTTTGGTCTTCGATGGTGATTCATCCGCGGTGAACTCCGGTTCAACCATCGGAGTTCGCCATTGGCATATTCACTTCGACCGCTGCGGGGAATTCGATCTCCAGCATTTCGTGCATTTGACGATTCACCGCCGTCATGACCGGATCTTCGTCCGACCCTCGGGTTCGCTTGGGGCTCACCTCAATCGCCTCGCCAACCTGGATCGTTGCCGACATCGGGCGGTGGATTCGGCATTGGTCGGTTAGGTCTTCCTCGAACCGTTCGATGGTTTCGAGTAAACGTTCGGGCGTGGGATCGGATCGAATGTAGTCGGGCGGGTAATGACTGATCTGCTGGGCGATGTACATGTCCGCCAAGTGCCGCCAGCGACGCGAGCGCTCCGTTTCGTCGATGTCGCCATTGATCATGTCCTGCAGAATTTCAGTTCGCAAACGCTTCACTCTTGCAACGACATTTCCCTCGCCCGGTTCGCCAAGCCATTCTCTTTCCAGCGGCAACAAAATCCCGTCCAGAAGATTGGCCACACGCGGGGCGATCTCCCCTTGATGGACCTCGCCGAAGTATTCCATTTCCTTTAACCCCAGCAGCGTTTCGCCCACTCGCCGAATCCGGTCGCGGATGTCCGCATCGCGACGAGGTTGCCACGAAAGTCGCTGCTCGATCTGGTCGAGCGTTTGGTGGATCGCTTCCTCGATGTCACCGTGGAAGTGGTACCGGATCGCGATTGGATGCACGACGACTTTCCCGCCGGATGAACTAGTCTGGTTGGTTGAGCTGTCTTTTTTAGCCGCCCGTTTTTTTGCAGCGGAGCGAGCGATAAAGGACACGCCTTCCATCATCGCAATCAATCGATCGTTGGTCCGCGTGATGACTCCCTCGGGGAACACGACCAAGGGGCGTTTGCCTGCCTGCAAAATGTCGATCGCTGCCTGCAATGATTGGCGGTCGAGTCCCTCGCGATAGACGCTGAACGCACCTAAACGCCTAAGCAAGAATCGTTGCCATTTGCTTTGCATGAAAATATGCCAGCTCGCCATCGTGAACGGCACCACACCGACTTGGCGACACAGTTCATTGACGATGGCAGGATCCGTCGGTCGGCAATGATTGGGTGCCAGTAAGACTGAATGTCCCGCCGACATCGAATCACGCAACCGGTCCAGGTTTTCAAAGTGGAGTGATTCGATTCCATACTCACGTCTCAATTGCCGTCGAATCAGACGTTGCAACGCAGAAGGCCAAAGACGCCCGTGATAAGGAGGCACGAACTGGTAGGGCTGATCGATAACGACCGAATGCATAGATACGAAACGCTTTGCAAGGAAATCAGGCTGACAGTAAAAGAGCTGACAGCAAACAGGCTAACAGTGTAACGGAGCCCGTCGCTTAGGAGCCATCGCGAGTATAATCTTTCGCGAGCGTCCGCTACTTAGGAACGAGCGACCTTTTATAGTCGCCTTTCGCTCCGCGAAAGCAGCGGATTCGCTACTTTCGCGGAGCGAAAAGCGACACTAATTTCCCGCTCGCCACTTATTGTTCGGGCGTTCCCCGTTTTGTTGCCAGGAAATCCAGTGCTTTGGTGTGAGCCATCGAGCGAAGCTGGTCGTTCTCGAACCCGAGGCTGTAGTCACGGAATCGTAGTAGTGGATCGGCTTCCAGGTAGTTGAATCCGAATTGGCGTGGGTCTTGGTCGGCTTGGTTTAGCATCAAGGCGATCGCGACATCACGAACTTGGGTTTGAATCTTGATCTTGCGATCCGCGATCAATTGCCAGACGTGTGCTGTTCGATTGTCGTCGACAAAATCACTCAACTTCTGACTGGTTTGGTTTAGCTTTGCTACGACCAACATTGCCGTGACGGTTGATGCGGCTGGACTGTCCGGGACGCTCAACACGTTTTCAGCAATCGCCAAAGCGGTTTGATCACAATCGTAGCGAAGGGCCACGCGAATCGCTGTTCGACGATCGATAATTGTGTCGTGTTTCGCGAGCCAGCGGGTGACCAAACGGCTGAAGATCGTCCCGCATCCATCCGATCGATCCGCCACCGCATGCAGATCAAGCCCCATCGTTGGTTGGCTCAGCGACATTGCGATGCGAGAACTTTGCGTTGCGGCTTGAGTGTCGAATTCATTTCCAGAATTGGGGGAATTTAGTTCGGACAACAGCAGCAGAACCCAGCCAACACCATCGTCGGTGTTGATTTGAAATGGATTGGTGAATTCAGCGTGTGCGTTGCTGACGGATTTGATCGATGACAATCCTGTGGGATGCCTGCGACACAGGGCAACAAAGGCGCGCCGTGCTTCCATATCGTTTCCTGCTACTAACGAAAACTCTTTCCAACCGGTTGAGGTCAGTTCGTCGCTCGGTACGTTCGGGTTAGAAACTTGTTGCAGTTGGTCGCCGAATTCTTGTTGACGAATCATCCCCAGTATTTCGGCGACCGTCGATCGGACTTCCAACGAGGGATGTTTGAGCCCTTCACGCAATGAATCGGCACTGCCCGAATTCGCCAACGTAATCAGATCTGCTTTGGCTGCTTGCCGAGCGTGATATTGATCGCTATTTAGCTGATCAATCAAGTCGTCGATCGACTGGGATACCGCGACCTGGTTGCATAGCCCGGCAATGATCAACGAGAACAGAACGTTGGATAGATTCATAAAACGGCAATAAGAAAGGCTTGGTTTTCGCTGGCTGATCGAAATTAAGTGAACATCCAGCCTAGTTCGCGACTCGTGAATCCAGGCGTCATGAATCTGAATCGAGTGGGCTGAGATTGGTTGGCAAAAACGATTAAACTGAACAACCGTTACGACCCGACGCCACGCGAACCCCGCCACCGCGACTATTTCCCATGCCGATGACCATCATTGCCTTTGAAGATTCCAAGGCGTCTGATTTGCACCCCATCACGATCGGCCGTCCTGCGTACGCGATCACGTGTGCTGGGCTTCGGTTGGTGGATTGGTTGACGCGATTGAGCGAATCGACTGGCAGCGGGCTGCGGGGACAGATTCGGCCTCACCTAAAACTGATTCAGAAGCTTGATTTTGAAATCGAGTCGTTGCCGCCCACATTCGACGACGAAGATTGGAACGATTACGAAGACGGATTGCTGCTGGTCAATGCTCGATTGAGTCCAACGGTTTCAGTGGGAGAAGCGTTGTTGCAGGCCGCCAAACACGGTCAGTCCGGTGTCATCATCGATCAGCAGGATCAATCGATCTTGGTCGCTCGGGTGACTGGCAAAGATCTGCATGCGATTCGCCAAGCGGCAATGGCGAACGCAAACCCTGACGCAAGCCCAGACGCAGGTACAACCGGCCGTGATGCCTTTGAAGTTGTCTTGGAAGCTGCCGCGAAGTTCAGCCCGATCGGCGAAGCGGTCAACAGCAAACAAATCGGTGTGTTCCGATGGCCGCACGATGTGGTGAAGTGCCACATGACTCAAATGGAGTCTTCGATGAATCATCGTCTGACGTTGGCGGATTACACCGAAACGTCCGATGGCGTTTTTGTTGGAAAGAATGTCAAGATTGGACAGTATGCGGTGATCAACACTGACGATGGCCCGATCATCTTTGAAGACAACTGCAGCATCGGGCCGTTTTGTTATCTATCGGGTCCGATCTATGCCGGGGCGAACGCCAGAGTGATTGAACACTCGGCATTGAAGGACGGAGTGGCTTTGGGGCACACTACCAAGACTGGCGGCGAGGTCGAGGCGTCCGTCATCGAGCCCTACACCAACAAACAGCACCATGGATTCTTGGGACACAGTTATCTAGGCAGTTGGATCAACCTGGGGGCGGGGACGTGCAACAGTGATTTGAAGAACACGTACGGAAAGATCAATATCAACTACGGCGATGAAAAAGTTGCGACTGACATGCAGTTCTTAGGCTGCTTTATTGGCGACTATTCCAAGACTGCGATCAACACCAGTATCTTCACTGGGAAAGTCATCGGCGTTTGCAGCATGATGTACGGATTCGTAACGTCCAACGTTCCAAGCTACGTCAACTATGCTCGGCTGTTCGGACAGACATCCTTGTTGCCGACCGATGTGATGATCAACACTCAAAAGCGAATGTTTGCACGCCGGAAAGTCCAGCAGCGTGAATGCGACATGCAACTGATTCGCGACATGTATCAAATCACTGCCGCCGAACGTAGCGCTGAACCCGACATTTTGTAAAACCACCTCTGTTCGATTGAATATGAAAACGAATCCACCTATTCGCGTTGGCATCATCGGTGCCACCGGTTACACGGCGTTGGAAGCTGCAAGGTTATTGCAATCGCACCCCGGTGCCGAACTGGTTGCCGCAACCAGCCGCGCTGATGAAGGAAAGCCGCTAGCCGAAATTCATCCATCATTGGCTGGGCGATGCAGCGTCGCGATTGAGACCTTTGACGCGGAATCAATCGCGGCCAAGTGCGACGTTGTGATGTGCTGCTTGCCGCATGGTGCATCCGCTGAAACTGTCCGCCAGTTGGTTGATACGGGAGTTCGCGTGATCGATTTCAGTGCGGATTTCCGGCTTTCCAGTTTGGAAGTTTACGAGAAGTGGTACGGCGTGAAGCATCCGTGGCCCGAGCGGATTGGAAACGTGGCCTATGGCATGCCCGAGTTCTTTGCGGCGGAGATTGCCAAGGCTGATGTGGTCGCCAATCCGGGCTGTTATCCAACGTCAGCGATCTTGCCGCTTGCGCCGTTGGTCAAAGCGGGTTTGGTCGAGTGCGACGACATCATCATCGATTCAAAAAGCGGTGTCAGTGGCGCGGGGCGAAGTGCGAAGGTGGCAACGCTTTACTGCGAAACGAATGAATCGATCGCGGCTTATGGTGTGGGAACGCATCGCCACGGTCCTGAAATTGATGATCTTGTACACCGGATCGCGGGTTCAGAAGTTTCAACGATCTTTACGCCGCATTTGACTCCGATGGATCGCGGGATTTTGTCGACGATTTATGTTCGTCCTAAATCGGCGTCCGCTGATGCTGTGATGCAGTGCTGGCAGGAAGCGTATCGCGATCATCCGTTTGTATCGCCGGTCGATCACTTGCCAGCGACCAAGCATGTGGCGGGAACCAATTTTGTGCAGATGTCAGTTCGCGTTAGCGGAGATCGACTGGTCCTGGTTTGCGTAATCGATAACTTGGCTAAAGGAGCCAGTGGAGCGGCGATTCAAAATATGAATGTGATGTTTGGTTTGGAGCAAACGATCGGTTTGAATTAAGAGTTGTCTCGTCAGGCGAATTTTGGACAAAACGATGGAGGGGCAAAAGCGATGGAGGGGCAAAAACGATGATGCGCGGTCGGTTGAGGCGAACCAAAAATCGTTTTGCCGCTGCATCGTTTTGCCCATCTTCAGCATGGAAATTAGCTTGATGGATTTGTGCTCGCGTTATAGTGGGTTTTGCGTTTTGTATAATTTGTTTCTTGTTGTTTGAGCGGGCTGATTGATGGAAGAGCCAAATCCATATGCGAATTTCGACGCGCCGCAGCCTGAAATGCCGCAGCCTGTCGAGATTTTGCCAACGCCGCGATATCGGTTGTGGACCGTGTTTGCGATTGTGCTCGCGTCAATCGCGACGTTCTTTTTTGCCAGCGTGGTATTCACCTTCGTCGCGATCTTTGTCGTTCACGGCGAACTGAGCTTGGAATTGCTGGGCGATACGTCGAAAATCTTGGAAGTGTCGCGTGATCGTCTGGGGTTGTTCATTATGGTTGTGCTGCCGCAGTTTGCCTTGGTGCTTCCTGCGATCATTGCCGCCCGGTTATCGCCGACACCGTTGATGCAGCGGCTATCGTTGGTCCGTGGGCATTGGCCGATCTGGGTTTGGTTTGCCGCGGCATTGGCAACGCCGCTGGTCGGGTTGGTGTCCAGCATGGTGTGCGGGATGTTTTTGAATGAGAGCGAGAGCCTGAAAGAGATGAGTCAGATTTTTCGCGACCACGGTGCGTCCGGATTTCTGATCCCGCTATCGATGATGATCGGTTTGACACCTGCGGTTTGCGAGGAATTGCTTTTCCGTGGCTACATTCAAACTCGATTGGTTAAGGCCTGGCATCCGATTATCGGAATTCTGATTGCATCGTTCCTGTTCGCGATCTTTCACATGGATTTGGTGCATGTGATTGCGGTCTTTCCCATGGGCGTTTTTCTGGGGTGGGTCAGTTGGCGAAGTGGTTCGCTGATCCCCGCGATGATGGGTCACTTCGTTAATAATGTCATCAGCGTGGTTGCGGTCGTGATGGCACCGGAAGGTGAAGCCGACGTGTTGGCCGCGCCGGTGATTGCAGTCTCGTTGGCAATCATTGCCTTGGGGATCGCGGGCATGTCGGCGACCGTCACAGCATCGATTGCATTTGGGCCACCACCGGCAGACGAATCGGCTGGCGTTGTGGCAGAACCGGCGGTAGTTTGAGCGAGCTGGCATTTGATAGACTGTAGGTAGGGCCGGTACCCAACGGCCGATGACAGATTGGCTGGCACAAACTGGCCGGTGAGAACCGAACCTACGAGAATTTCAATGACGCCTTATCGCCTCGGTTTTGATCATCCGGCTTATCTTTGGTTGCTTGCTGCACTGCCATTGATTTGGTGGGTTGGGTTTTCTCGGTTGGCGGCGCTCGGGAATTTCCGACGCGTGGCGGCTCTTTTGTTTCGCACGGCAGTATGGTCGGCGATTGTGTTTGCGCTGGCGGGTGTGCAATTGGTCCGCGTCAGCGATCGGGTGACGGTGATGTACTTGCTGGATCAAAGCGAGAGCATTCCGCAGGCAAAGCGTCAGGTGATGTTGGACTTTGTCATTCGCAACGTTCGCCGGCATCGCGATCGGACGCGTGAAGATCGCGCGGGCATCGTGGTGTTTGGTCGTGACGCGGCGATCGAAATCCCGCCTTTTGATGATGACATTCCTGCACTGCGTCGGCTGGAGAGTTTGGGCGGCCGTTTGGACGCGACCAATTTGGAATCCGCCATCGATCTGGCCAAAGCGTCGATGCCAGAGGACACGTCGCGGCGGATCGTGATCGTGACCGACGGGAACGAGAACATTGGTACCGCCAGCGGCATTGCGACGCAGGTTGCCAAGTCGGGGATCGGGATCGATGTGGTTCCGGTGTTGTTGGAAGCACAGAGCGAAGTGTTGGTCGAAAAAATCGACCTGCCCAACAACATTCGCAAAGGGCAACCGTTCGAGGCTAGGATTGTGGTCAACAATTACTCGGACGCTGAAAAAACGGAATCTGTCCGAGGAAAGTTGCGAGTCAAACAGCAAGTCGGTGGCGAAGAAACGTTGTTGCTGGAAGAAGACATCACGCTGGATGCTGGAAAGAACGTCTTTCCGTTGCGGCACCAAATCGAACAACCAGCGGCCTACGTCTATGAAGCTGAGTTTGTCCCTGACACCGACGACGATGACGGGTTGTCGCAAAACAATCAAGCGACCGCTTACACCTACGTTCGCGGGAAGGGACGTGTGTTGTTGGTGGAGGAGCGATCTCGCAATGGTGACTTTGATTTAATGATCGAGGCGCTGCGGGACAACAACATCGAAGTCGTCACGCAGCCGAGTGATGAACTGTTTGGATCGCTGGCGGAACTGCAAGCTTACGACGCGGTCATCTTGGCGGGCGTTCCCAGGGTGTCTGGTGAAACGAGCGATCAGATTACTTCGTTTTCGGATCAGCAAATTGACATGTTGGTCAGCAATACCCGGCAATTGGGCGCTGGGTTGTTGATGATCGGTGGACCCGAAGCGTTTGGTGCCGGTGGATGGACCGGGACCAAGGTTGAAGAAGCGATGCCGGTGGATTTCAAGATCAAGAACACCAAAATTCAAGCCGTCGGGGCGTTGGCGTTGATCATGCACGCCAGCGAAATGGCGGATGGAAACTATTGGCAAAAAGTGATTGCCAAGTCCGCGATCGAACAACTTGGCCCAGCAGATTATGCCGGTGTTTTGCACTGGACCATGCGAGGCGATGCGTGGATGTGGGGTGGCCGAAATGGGTTGCTGGAGGTCGGTACCAACCGCAAGGCAATGCTGGCGGCATTGGGCCGAATGTCGCCCGGCGATATGCCGCAATTTGATCCGGCGATGCGAATGGCGGTTACGGGGCTGACGCGAACGCCCGCGTCAGTAAAGCACTGCGTCATCATCAGCGACGGCGATCCAACCGCGCCGTCGCCGTCAACGATTAGCGATTTCAAAAAGAACAATATCACGATCAGTACCGTCGCCGTGGCGTCCCACGGCTTGTCGGATTCACAGCGACTACGACAGATCGCAACCACGACTGGCGGCAAGTATTACGCAGTTGCCAGCGGGCGTGCATTGCCAAAGATTTTTCAGCGGGAAGCTCGTCGAGTCGCCAAGCCGTTGGTTTATGAACCGCCTGGTGGAGCGATTCCCGAGGTCGTGTTTCCGCATGCTTTGCTGGATGGAGTCGATCGGGTTCTGCCCAACGTCAACGGCTTCGTTTTGACTCAGGTCAAGGACAGTCCGTTGTCGCAGGTTTTGATTCAGTCGCCCAAGCCGGAATCACCTGAAAATGCAACCATCTTGGCTGTGTGGACTTACGGTTTGGGACGCACCGCGGTGCTAACAACGGACAGTGGTGCCAGGTGGGCAGGGGATTGGAACGAGTGGGCGGGCTACGACAAGTTTTATTCTCAGTTGGTGCGTTGGTTGATGAGACCGACTGGTGATACGGGGAAGTTTTCCATCGCGACTTCGGTTCGTGAAGGAGAAGTCCAGGTTGTGGTCAACGCGCTCAGCCAAGACGACGCGTTTTTGAACTTCTTGGATATGAACGCGACAGCGTTGGGACCGGATTTGAAACCAATCCCGCTGCGGATGAAGCAAGCAGCGCCGGGACGCTATGTCGGTTCGTTCCCCGGTGACCAAGCCGGAAGCTACTTTGTCAACGTGCTGCCCGCCGCCGGCGAAACTCCGCTGACAACCGGTGTTACGGTTCCCTACAGCGAAGAATACCGAGTGCGTGAGAGCAACGAAGCGTTGATGCAATCGCTGGTGTCTTTGAAACCAGACGGTGGTGAAGCAGGAATGATGACGCCGCCGCTGAGATCGCAGCCGTCCGAAGAATTGATCGATTCCGATTCGTTCCGCGGTGGTTTGCCGCTGGCACGCAGCATTCGTGACGCCTGGCCCTGGTTCGTGCTGCTCGGCTGCGTCACTTTTCTCGGCGATGTCTTTGTGCGGCGGGTTTCGGTGGACTTGGGTTGGTTAGGAAAGGCAGTCGAAAAGGTTCGCGGCAAAGTGAGCGATCAAGACGTTACCACCACGGCTCGGCTGGACACGCTGCGGCGAAATAAAGAGGCGATGGGTGAATCGATCGAGCGACGTCGGGCAAGCGTCCGATTCGAGTCCGAGAATGTGAACACGGATTCCGACACGACGCTGGACCAACCATCGACTGGGGCGGTTTCTAAGAAGCCAGCCAAGCAGGTCGATGCTGAGGATCAAAAAAGCTATACCGAACGGTTGCTGGAGGCCAAGCGGAAGGCGAAAAACTCGAAGAAGAGTTAACCACGGATGGCTTTCGCGGAACCACGGATTTTTCGCACGACCTCTACACCTATTTCTCCGCCCACAACATCCGTGGTTCCGCGAAAGCCATCCGTGGTTAACTTTTATCTATAGGTGGTATCAGTGGTCCGCGAATTGCTTGATAGCGTATAGTTACCGAGACCCCGCCATTTTGGCGTTCCACACCCGAATAGGAATTGATTGATGGGCCTGTTGATTTTGCTGATGATTGTGCCGATGGGCCTGGGTTTTTACGCTCAGTGGAAGGTGAAGTCGTCGTTCGCCAAGATGAGCAAAGTGCCGGCTCGGATGAGTGGTGCAGAGGCGGCGCGGCAAATGCTAGACAATGCCGGGATGCAGTCGGTGGGGATCGAACCGATTCAGGGTCACCTAAGTGATCATTATGATCCTCGTGCCAAGGTGCTGCGATTGAGTCCTGACGTTTACGGTGGCCGCTCGATGGCGGCGTTGGGTGTTGCCTGCCACGAAGCCGGACATGCTTTTCAGGACGCTCAGAATTACGCTCCGCTTGTGATTCGCAACGCTGCGGTTCCTGCGGCAAATTTTGGCAGCGGCATCGGCATGTCGATGCTGTTCTTCGGGATCATGATCGGGCTGACGCCACTGGCATGGCTCGGGGTTATTTTCTTCTCGGCAGTGGTGTTCTTTCAGATCATCAACTTGCCAGTTGAATTTGACGCCAGCAGTCGTGCAAGAGAGGAACTTGTTTCACAGGGACTGATCGCACGTGACGAAGAGAGGTATGTTGCCAAAGTGCTCAATGCAGCAGCGCTGACCTACGTTGCGGCGACGCTTCAGTCGGTCATGACGCTTGCGTATTACTTGTTCATCTTGTCGGGCAATCGGCGGTAGCGATCACACCGCCACCGGTGCCTTGATCGCGGGATGGGGATCATAGTCGAGCAGCTTGAAATCATCGTAGGTGAAGCCATCGATGGAATCGGGCGTTGAAGTGATTTGCATCTTGGGCAGTGGCCGCGGGTGCCGGGTCAGTTGCAGCTTGGCTTGTTCAAAGTGATTTCGGTACAGGTGCAGGTCGCCCAACGTGTGAACGAACTCGCCCGGTTTCAGACCTGTGACTTTCGCCATCATCATCGTCAACAACGCGTAGCTGGCGATGTTGAATGGAACGCCCAGGAACATGTCTGCGCTACGTTGGTACAACTGGCATGACAGTCGATCGCCTGCGACGTAAAACTGAAACAACAAGTGGCATGGAGGCAACGCCATCCCGGGAACGTCGGCGACGTTCCATGCCGACACGATCAATCGTCTGGATTTCGGATTGGTGCGAATTTCGTTTTGCACCCATGCGATTTGGTCGATCGTTTCGCTGGGGCCTTCGCCGTCCTTTGTTTTGCCGGCTGACCAGCTTCGCCATTGGTGGCCGTAGACTGGCCCAAGGTCGCCATTCTCGTCGGCCCATTCGTCCCAGATTTTGACTCCGTTCTCTTGAAGGAATCGAATGTTCGTGTCGCCTTTTAAGAACCACAGCAGTTCGTAAATAATCGATCGAACGTGCAGTTTTTTGCTTGTCAGCAAGGGAAACCCTTCGCTGAGATCAAACCGCATTTGTCGGCCGAACAAACCACGGGTGCCAACACCGGTGCGGTCGTCGCGATCAAGCCCATGATGAAGCACTTCGTCGAGCAGTTGCAAATAAGTACGCATCGTTTGAATTCTTAACAGCAGAGAAGGTGTAAGCGTTTTGCCTGATGATTCCGCATGCCATCGTTGGCATCGCGCAGATTGTAGAGTGCTTTGGGCGGAAGTTGTACCAGCACAAAAAACAGGATTGCGCCACGCCTATTTTGCCAGCGAGGAGTTTTGTCGGTATTGTCTGTTTAAAATTCAGCACAAAGAACGAAGACAAGATTCCGGCAGGGCAAAATGAAACAGCGTCTGATCCAATACAAAGACTCCTTTTCTTTCATCGGATTGATGGTGGCGGCGTTGTTCTTTGCCGCTTCGGTCACGCCGTCGTTGCTGCCACGAACTTATCTGGTTCAGGGAATCTTGTCGGGCTTTGCGTTGGCGATCGGTTATTGCGTTGGCGTGGTGCTGGTTTGGATCTACCAGTTTTTTGGATTTCGCGAACCCGGCGGTCGCACCCAAACGATTGCCAAACGCATCACTGCCGGTGCAGTGGCGGTCTTGTTTGTTGGCTTCGTTTGGCGAATGACGTATTGGCAAAATTCAATCCGCGACCTGATGGGCGTGGACGATTTGGAAACCACCTATCCCTACCGTACCGCGATCATCGCAGTCTTGCTGGGAGCGATCTTGGTGACGTTGGCCCGGTTGTTGGTTGCTGCTAGCGGATGGTTGGCCGACCGCCTGGATCGGTTCTTCCCGCGCAGGGTCGCCATCACGATTGGGTTCATCATCGTTGGTGCGGTGGTGCTGTTCCTTTCCAACGACCTTGTTGCGAAGAACTTGTTGTCAGCGGCCGATTCGTTTTTCGCCAAGTTGGATGAACGAAGCGATGACGATGTCGAACCGCCAACCGACGATGCGAAAACCGGCAGCGAAGCGTCGCTGGTCAATTGGGATTCGATCGGACGTCAAGGCAAAAACTTCCTGGCCCTCGGTCCAACCGAGGCAGAAATCACGAACTTCATTGGCGAAGAAGCTCAGCGACCGATTCGCGTTTACGCCGGCGTTAGATCTCGCCCGACAATGCAGGGCCGAGCCAAACTGGCGGTGGACGAACTCAAGCGAGTTGGCGGCTTTGATCGATCCGTGTTAATCGTCGCCACACCGACGGGCACGGGTTGGCTGGATCCGTCGGCGGTCGACACGGTCGAGTACCTGCATGGTGGCGACACCGCGATCGTCAGCATTCAGTATTCGTACTTGCCCAGTTGGATCACGATCTTGGTCGACCCGCAGCGTTCGATCGATTCGGCGAGAGCTTTATTTGACGAAGTCTATGGGCATTGGAAAACACTGCCCAAGGACGACCGTCCTCGACTTTATTTGCAGGGTTTGAGTCTTGGTTCGTTGGGATCGGAAGAGTCCGCTGACCTGTTGACGATTTTTGAAGATCCGATCGATGGTGCGTTGTGGAGCGGGCCGCCGTTTCCGAGCAAGCAGTGGAATTCGGTCGTTCGCAATCGTAATCCGGACAGCCCGGCGTGGTTGCCGACGTTCCGCGACGGAAGACTGCTGCGATTTACCGCTCAGGAAAACTCGTTGCAGCCCGAAAAGGAGTGGGGGCCGATGCGTGACGTGTACATCCAGTATTCGAGCGATCCGATGGTTTGGTTTTCGCCTAGCTTGGCGTGGAATCGCCCCGCGTGGTTGACCGATCCGCCTGGCCCCGACGTCTCGCCGCATCTTCGTTGGTATCCGATCATCACGTTCTTGCAAATCGGATTCGACCTTCCGATGGCGACGACCGTGCCGATCGGACACGGCCACAATTACGCTCCATCGAGCTACATCGACGGTTGGGTCGCGGTGACGCAGCCCGAATATGGATCGCCCAAACAAGTTGAAAAGCTAAAAGAGATTTTTCGTCTAAAAGTCGCACCGAAACCGTAGGTGCGAAACCCAACACCGTGAAGAGTCTTGGTCCCGGAAAACACGTGTTGGTTCGTTTAGCCGCGTGGGCATCGCCCCGCGCGTTTGGTTCCGCGTGGACGCGCGGGGCGATGCCCACGCGGTTAAACAATTTGGAAACTCTTCACGGCGTGGGGCGATGCCCAGGCGGATGAAACAAATCGTCCCGAAGGATGACGCGTCATGGCGAACGGACAATTAAGAGATTTGCCTACGGGCGTTTTTTTAGACGATGTTTAGTGATTCGGTTTGGTCCAGTCGATCGTCCAATGGCGATCGCTGGTCATCACAACATTCTCATTTGAGATTCCCAGACCTTTCGCGATGCTGGTGATCTCTTCAAGCGTCAGCGCTGCATGAAGTGATTGACGCAGCATCTGTTTTGCATCGTTGTTTTCATTGCCAGCGTGCAGGGCGACCAGATCTTCAACCTGTGCGGCAGTCTCCGGGCGATACAGATCTCGGATAAACAAACGTCCGCTCGGTTTCAATATCCGTACTGCTTCAGCCATCCCTTTGACGGGATGATCCAGATGATGCAGGAACGTGTTGGAGATGACTGTATCAGCCATCGCGTCATCAAAGCCGACCAGGTTGGATGCGTCGGCTTGTTCAAGAATGATCTGGCCGATCATGCCCGCGAAGTCAATTTCCTCTTTTGCGATCGTCAGCATCTCAGGCTCGAAATCGATGCCCATGACTTGAACATCCTGTTCCAGTTCCTGACCGAGTTCCTGAATTCTGGTCACCAGTTTGATCGGGATGTCGGCCGGTCCACAGCCGAGATCGACAACATGTTTGCCGACTTTTCCTGCGGAGAGTAAGTCGCTGACGAAGCGACCGTTGACGTCATTGTGGTCCATTTGACGATACAAATCCGATTCCGCTTTGGGATCGGCGATAGGTTCAGGGGTGCGGGGCAATGTCACGATTTTGGACTCTTGATGGTGCGTAGGTCAAAAAACAGTTTGAATCAAATTGATTTGCTTGCAATAAGAGGGAAAAGACCGCCCCTAGAGTGCAAAACCAGCCCGATCAGGCGTCATTGGCAGAAAAATCTGCGCAACCGGTATCAATTGACACCCCTGGGCAACTAAAACATAGGGCGAAACGATGCTTTGAGCGGTAGAAAGTCTTGGGCTTGGGGCACAGCGGATTAACTTAGGGACAATTGTTCATGCTTCTCTAGAAGAATTTCTTTGGAAGAATCAGTTCCTGCTACCAACGCTTTTGTCGAGTTCAACGATCATGGATCAAAGTCACACATCACCTGAGTCCTGGGCGACGGTCACACCGGCGGACTTGGTGCGTTCTATTTCCCGTCGCCTGCCCAGCGTTTTAGTGACGACGCTGTTGGTGATGCTGTTGATCGGAGGCTTATTGTTAGCTTGGCCGAACCAGTACGCGAGTGACGGTTTGTTTTACGCTCGGCTCGGTCGCGGTGCGGTTTCGATGGATCCGACGACAGAACCAACTCGATCAGTATCGCTTCAAGAGAGTCGCAGTTCAGAAGTGAATTCAATTTCACAGATGCTGACCAGCCGAGAAATCATGGACCGTGTCGTTCGGAAGGTTGGGGCTCGTGAAATCAATCATCCGCGAAACTGGATCGAAAAAGTTGGCAACTTAGTCAGCTCCAACGAAGCAAAGGAAGCGACCCAGCAGAGCGAAAGCAATAACGACCGAATTGAAACTGCCCAGCAACTCGCTCACGAAGTTGCGGTTAAGAAAGTCGCGAAGGCTGTCACCGTTACGGTTCCCAAGGACAGCTATACGATTTCGGTGCTGGCCAAGGGTAGCGACCCGATGCTGGTTCAGGAAATCGTTCAAGCAATTTTGGATGAGTATGGGGCCTATCACGTCGAGGCTCACCGATCTAACGGTTCGCTCGACTTCTTTGAACAGCAGTCTAAGGACAGTCGTGGTGCAGCGCTTGCGTCGCACGAAGCATTGCAGCAAGCTCGTCAAGACATGGGTTGGATGAGTGCTGAGTCGGCCGAAAAGGCGATTCAGGAACGAATGGTTGAGTTGGAAATTGCGCTCGACAAAGCCGAGAGTGATTTGGCGGATTCGGAAAGCCGAACCAAAGTCTTGAAACAGCGACTAGCCGGAATCAAAGAATGGATCCCGATGGAAACGATGCAGGTTGCCAACGAAGCAGCCGACCTGATGCGAAGTCAGCTTTATGAATCACAGCTCAACGATGGCGAAAAACTGGCGAAGGTCACCACCAGCCACCCTCGTTACAAACTGCTTCGCGAAAAAATGAGTTCCGGTGCAGAGATTGTTGATTCGGTTGGAAGCGAGCGTCAGCAGAGTACGGAGGCCATCAACCCGATTCGAGTCAAGTTAGAAACTGATTATGAAGTTGCCATGGCAAAAACAGCCGGGCTACGCAGCCGCCGCGATTCCGTTAGCCGTAGTTTGGCAGCGGCCAAACAGGACGCCAAGCGTTTGACGAAGGACGCGGTTGTCTTGAACGAGTTGGCTTGGAAGGCGGAAATCGCTGAAAACATTTACCTGGATCACTCGGAAAGTCTTGAATCAACGCGTCTGATGCACGAATTGGACATGCAAGAGATGTCAGACGTTTCCGTGATTCAAAACGCTTCGCTTAACCTGAAGAAAGTCGGTCCACCACGAGCGATCTTGTTTGGCCTGGGCGGTTTGCTAGGTCTGTGTGTCGGTGTCCTGCAAGCCTTGGTTCGTGACAATCCGGTAGGGTCAAAGGTCAGTTCCAACCGTGATTCATCAGGTCGCCGCAAATCAGACAAAATCGTCGTGCCTATGGAAGCCGCTGACGAAGCGGACTCGTATTCCACGGCAGATGGCTTGACGCATGTTTCGTCAGATCAAGAGGAAGAAGAAAGAAGCTGGGTGAAGGTTCCTCGCTAACGGGATAGCATCCTGTTGCAGAGTTAGCTGATCACCCGATTGTTGTTGCATCCTGTTTTTACATCCATCGATCCGTCAAGACGACGGTCAACATTTCATCTCAAGCCAACTGCGAAAGTGAAGGTCTCACTACCGCTTGGCGATAAGGTTATAGCGAAGTGCTCGGAGCATTAATTCCCTATTGGACTGATCGGCTTAAAGTCAACGGTGTTCGTGACCCGTTGTTGTTGACGGCTGGCCAATTGAACCGCGAAGTCGCTCGCGAACGATTGCGTGCGACGCGTCGTGCAATGCCGTTTTGTGTCATCACGATCGACGTCAAATCGGTCCAGCGACGCCGTCGGCAAACCCGATTGCTGATTCGTCTGTTGCATCGGAATCTGCGGATGACCGATCAGAAAGCGTTCCTGGGAGGTTCGCGGTTTGCGATCCTTTTGGTGGATACGCCAGAAATGGGTGGCCGAACCGTCATCGATCGCTTGACTGGTTTAGCCGCCGTCAAAGGATTGAAGGTGACAATGAAGCTTCAGGTCCACGATCCCAATGGGTTCAACGATTCGCCCGATGACGACGATTCGAACAACGGCGGAAATCGTGTTGACCCCGGTCACAAAAACGATGGCCGGCGTCGCGGTGACGATGTCGAAGTTCGCTGGTTGCCGGTCAACGGGGAAGTTCAGGTCAGCTCAGAAGACGCTCTGGTTCCCCAGCCCAAATATCGAATGGCAGTCAAGCGAACGCTGGACATTGTCGGTTCGTCGGTTGGGTTGGTGGTTCTTAGTCCAGTCTTGGTTGCGGCGATCGTTGCGATTCGACGCGGCGATGGACAGCCCGCAATGTTCAAGCAGACTCGCGAGGGCAAAGGCGGAAAGCCGTTCACGATTTACAAGCTGCGAACGATGGTCGTCGATGCTGAAAAGTCTCAAGCCGCGCTACGTGAGCAAAGTCATCGCGACGGACCTGCGTTCAAGATTAGCCACGATCCACGCGTGACGCCGATCGGGCACCTGCTTCGTAAAACTTGCGTTGACGAGTTGCCTCAGCTTTTGAATGTTTTGCGAGGAGAGATGTCACTGGTTGGCCCTCGACCTTTGCCTTGGCACGAAAGTAGAGCGTGCGATGCTTGGCACCGTCGTCGGTTGGACGTCCGTCCAGGGATGACTTGCTATTGGCAGGTCAACAAATCGAGCGTAACGACTTTTGATGATTGGATGCGTTTGGATCTGCGTTACCTGGATCAATTCAATGTCTTTGAGGATTTGAAATTAATCGCAAAGACCGTTACGGTTCCTATGTTGGGACGTGGGAGCGAGTAACCGGTGCCGTTGACTGAACAATCGCAACTGAAAGCCAACGGATCGGTAAGAAAAAAACAACAGGCAGTCACCTCGTTTGAGTACCATGATGCCTTGCTCAGGCATCTTGTGGATGACGAATCAGTGATAGACGCTCGTGTTGTATTTTTGACGCATTACATTCCGCTTTATCAAGTGAGAGTGCTGCAGGCGATTGCCGCGCGGGTTCGAGATTTTCAGATCTTGCTAAGCACCCCGATTGAACCCAATCGCGATTTTCAACCCGATTGGTCGGGCTTAAATGTGACCGTCCAGAATTCGTGGACGCTTCGCCGAAGGTGGCGGCATCCCGATGGTGGTTTCGATGACCAACTGTACGTTCATGTACCGTATGACACCTCCGCTCGTTTACGTGAACTGAAACCGGATGTCGTCATGTCGCTGGAACTCGGTGCTCGATCCGCCGGTGCTGCACTGTATTGTCGCCGCCATCCGGAAACCAAGTTGGTTCTTTGCACTTACATGAGCGAGCGGACCGAGCAGGGACGCGGCTTCGTTCGCCGGAAACTGCGGCAGCGGTTGCTGCGGTCCGCCGATGCGGTGACCTACAACGGGCCATCTTGTAAGGACTATTTGAACGGCTTTGGCGTTCAGTCTGATCGCATGTTTCATCTGCCATACGCAGCAGATGATCGAACCGTTTATCAAGGACCGACCGAGCGAGATGAGGCGGATTGCCGGCATCGAATGCTGGTTGTGGGACAGCTTAGCCAGCGCAAAGGCGTCGATCGACTTGTCCGACAAGTGGCTTCGTATTGCCGAGCCAATCCGGACCGAAAGATTGAAATCGTTTTCGCCGGTGATGGCCCGCTCCGTGATGAGCTGAAAACAATCGAAACGACGGCCAACTTAAAGGTCAATTTACTGGGGAACGTCCCGGCCGAAGAACTGGCCGTTTGGATGCTTCGCTGCGGCGTGCTATTGGCACCGACGCTTGCCGATGAATGGATGCTGGTTGTCAACGAAGCTCTGCATGCGGGCGTTCCCGTGATCGGCAGCATTCACGCACAAGCAGTGACCACGTTGGTCAAAGAAGATGTGAATGGTTGGACTTACGATCCGATGGAAGATGGGTCAATTGATCAAGCACTAGATACTTACTTTGATCAATCGGACCAAGACCTCAGTGACATGCGTGTGGTGTGTCGTCAGTCCGTCGCCAGTCGCAGTCCGGCATGGGCTGCTGACGGAGCGATTCGTGCGATCAAGCATGTGTTGCCGCTAGACCAAGATGGTTCGCAATGAGTTTGCCGATTGCAAGTCTGTCCCTGGATTTGGACAACAAATGGGCTTACCTGCGTGCTGCGGGCCGCGAAGATTGGGAAAGCCGCCCAGGCTATTTGCCGATGGCGGTTAACCGCATCACTGAAATGCTGGGCGAACTCAATTTGCCGCTGACCGTTTTTACGGTCGGACGTGACTT
The DNA here is from genome assembly GCF_001642955.1 of Rubripirellula obstinata. Lineage (GTDB taxonomy): Bacteria > Planctomycetota > Planctomycetia > Pirellulales > Pirellulaceae > Rubripirellula > Rubripirellula obstinata. The sequence continues at coordinate 97,262 of NZ_LWSK01000006.1, forward strand.
GGTCGAAGAAGAGGATTGCCAAGCGATTCAATCGTTTGATCGGCTGCCACGATGGGAACCAGCAAACCACTCGCTCAATCATCTGCCGTGGATGCACACGATGGATGAGGCTGAAATTGCCGACGAAATCGAAATCACGGACGCCCGGATTCGCGAGGTAACTGGCCGACGTCCGTTGGGTTTCCGCGGTCCCGGTTTTAGTTGTCCCGACGAAGTGCTTCGCGTGCTCGCCAAGAACAATTACGCTTACGATGCGTCCATTTTCCCAACGTCCATCGCACCGATCGCTCGGGCGGTGTTCTTGATGAAGACTGACTTGAAAGGTCAGGCAAAAGAGAACGCGAAAAAGCTGTACGGTGGTTTTGCATCATTGCGGCAACCCAATCATCCGTTTCAGCGAAACATTGGCGACCAACAGTTGTGGGAGATGCCGGTCACGGTCATGCCGCTGACGCGAACCCCGATCCATTTCAGCTACTTCACTTTCCTGGCTAGCTTTTCGACGTTGGCCGCCAAAGCCTATTTCCGTAGTGCACTTTCGCTCTGCAAGCTAACAGGCACCTCGCCATCCTTGCTGTTGCATCCACCTGATTTTCTAGGCCAGGAAGACGACAGCGACATGGCTTATTTCCCAGGAATGAAAATGGCTCGGCAAGACAAGTTGTCGATCGTTCGTTGGGGCTTAAAACTCTACAGCGAAACCTTCGACGTTCGTTGCATGATCGATGCACTTCGATTGATTGATCCTGATGTCGATCCGGATCTTGCCAATTTGCCAACCAACACTCCCATCAAACAACCAGCGACCTGTTGAATTTATGATCGATCTTGGCAAGAAAAGTATTCTGGGCATCGGCGTCAACGCAATTGACTACGAAGCGGCGGTCGCAAAGATCATCGCGGCGGGTCGTGTACGTCAATCGATGTCAGTGACGGCGCTTGCGGTTCATGGTGTGATGACGGGTGTCAGTGACAAAGACCACAAGTATCGATTGAACCAGTTCGATTTGGTTTGCCCTGATGGTCAACCGGTTCGTTGGGCACTGGATCGTTTGCATGGCGCTGGTTTGAAGGATCGTGTTTACGGCCCAGAGTTGACGTTGCGATTGTGTGAAGCGGCGGCCAAGGAAGAAGATGTCCCGGTTTACCTTTTTGGTGCAACCGAAGAGATGCTAGATCAATTTGCGAATCGACTTTGCGAAAAGTATCCCGGGCTGCGAATTGCAGGAAAGAAGGCATCGCGTTTTCGGACACTTTCGGTGGAAGAACGCGATGAGCTGGCGGCTGAAATCAATGCCAGCGGTGCGGGGATGTGTTTCGTTGGACTTGGCTGCCCTCGGCAAGAAGTGTTTGCGTACGAAATGCGGAACCGCTTAAAGATGCCTTTGATTGCCGTTGGTGCCGCGTTCGCATTTCACGCTGGCATGCTGGAACAAGCACCGCCTTGGATGCAACGAAACGGTTTGGAATGGGCATTCCGACTCTCACGAGAACCCGGTCGATTGTGGAAACGCTATTCGACGACCAACCCAGCTTTCGCCACCCTGACAATGCTGCAAAAGCTAAAGCTCTACGCCGCCCGAACTGACAACGGAACCCAGCCAACCGACGAAGTCATGTTTGGCTAAGGAACGTGCGACTTTTTATAGTCGCCTTTCGCTCCGCGAAAGCAGCGGATTCGCTACTTTCGCGGAGCGAAAGGCGACACTAATTTCCCGCTCGTTCCTAAATCGAATCGCGTTTATCAAGCAGTGATCGGGTATGCTAGATGCGTTCTGTTCTGGCCCTCTTTCTGATCCGGTATTGCGATGCAAAGTCCCGCTCGAATGACGATTTTTGCAATCGTCTTTGCTGTCTGTTGTTCTTCAATCGCGATGAAGGTTGGCGATCCACCTGGTTTGCAGATGCAGGCCTTTGCCAAGTCCTTGATCGCTTCGCTGGATGAAGAACAGTCTGGCGCTGCACTGCTGCCCTTTGATTCGATCAATCGAGTGGACTGGCATTTTATTCCCAAGAAAGACCGCAAGGGATTGATGCTTGGTCAGATGAATGATGCCCAAGCAGTCGCTACTTTTCGATTGCTACGCGCGGCACTTAGCGAAGCGGGATACGACAAAGCCAACAATGTTATGATGCTTGAAAATACACTGCGTGCCTTGGAAGCAAAGAACGGGAAGTGGGAACGAAACCCGAATAAGTATTACCTGACATTTTTTGGTGAACCGTCGGACAAAGGCTCATGGGGTTTAAGTTTTGAGGGCCATCACTTGTCGCTCAACTTTGTGTGCCGCGACGGCAGGATGGTTGACAGCACGCCCCAGTTTTTCGCCGCCAATCCGGCAATGATCATGGACGATCTAACGACGTCTGAAACATCGAAGGAATCGAAAGAATCGAAGAAATTGGGACGCTCGACTGATGTGTTGCTTGGGAAAGGAACACGCGTGCTTCGTGACGAAGAAGAGTTTGGATTTGCGTTGCTGAATTCTCTTGACGACGAACAGCAGCAACAAGCTGTGATCGCGCCGGACGCTCCCCGCGACATTCGCTTTGCGGGACAACCACAGGCGGATGTTGGCGAACCCGAGGGCATTGCGTATGCCGACTTGGACGCACAGCAACGGCAGATGCTGGAGAACTTGGTGGAAGTTTACGTCGGCGCGGTCGCCGATCCGATTGCGGATCAAAGGCGTCAATTGATTGAAGACAATGGCTGGCAACATGTCCATTTCGCCTGGGCCGGTGCAAGCGAGCCGGGGATTGGTCATTACTACCGAATCCAAGGCAAAAGCTTCTTGATCGAATTCGTGAATACTCAACCCGACGCGGCCGGAAACCCGGCTAACCACATTCACGCAGTGCTGCGAGATCTGACAGGCGATTTTGATTTGACGCCCTGAGCTTGACCAAAGTCATAAACTACTTTGCAGCTCAATTACGATGTTGAATCAGAAAACCCCGATCGGAAACCTACGATGCTTTCCTTTGTGAAGCACCTCGCCAAACGCTGGAATGATTGGTGTGGCGACGCTGATATGGAAAAATCCATTCGCAATCATCTCACCGATAATGGCTACTTTGGCCAGACCGCCAAGTTGACCAATGTGCGACTGGTCGCGGTGCAGCGTCCAGGCTGGCTGCAAGTTTTTCGGTTCGAGGCAACCGCTAGGATTCAGCTTCCCGAGCAAGAAGACGGCCCCGATTCAGATCCTGAGTACAGCGAGCTGTTTGGTTTGGTCAAAGACGACATTCGCCACAACATCAACACCATTCGTGTCTTCAGCGAAGAGGCCGAACGCAAAGAACTGTTCGGGCGATGGAGCGATGAACTGATCTGTTTGCGTGGCGCACAGGGACTGAAATAAGAACGTAGGCCGTAGCGAGCTTCAGCGAGTTACGGCAGATCTTCAGATGCGATTCTTGGGTCGGAAATGCCGTAACTCGCTGAAGCTCGCTACGGCCTACAACGGTTTGCCAGATAGGATAACCTTAGGCATAAATTGTTTTGGAACTGTTCTTCTTTCCTTCCGATCGAATCGACGATGAATCGAAAATTGTTGACCGTTTGTTTTTTTGCGTGCCTAACCTGCCATGTCGCTGTGGCGGATTCGCCCGATTCGGTGAAGCCGACGACCCAGTCGCTGCTTCTGTCTGAAACGCGGCAGATTACCTTTGAAGGGCGCAGGGCTGGTGAGGGGTACTTTAGTGCCGATGGAAAGCAGATGGTGTTTCAGAGCGAACGCGATCCAGCCAACCCGTTCTATCAGATCTATTTGACGAATCTGGAAACCGGCGACATTCAGCGAGTCTCCACCGGCACCGGGAAAACGACCTGCGCGTGGATTCATCCTGATGGTGATCAAGTTTTGTTTGCCAGCACGCATGCGGATCCTCAATCCAAGCAAAAGCAGGACGAAGAACTTGAACTTCGTGCCACTGGGAAACAGCGGCGCTACTCGTGGGACTACGACAAGGCCTACGAAATCTACTCGGCTGATTTACCAAGCGGCGAAGCTGTTCAACTAACCGACGCAGTAGGTTACGACGCCGAGGGCAGTTACAGCCCCGATGGTAAGCAGATCGTGTTTGCATCGAACCGCGAAGCCTATTCCAGAGAATTGACCGAACGTGAAGCGGCGTTATTCGAGGTCGATCCGGCCTTCATGATTGACCTGTACATCATGAATGCGGATGGGTCAGACGTTCGACGATTAACGGATGAACCCGGATACGACGGCGGGCCATTCTTTTCCAGCGACGGAACAAAGATTTGCTGGCGACGGTTTTCTGAAGATGGAGCGACCGCGGAAATCTACACCATGAATTCAGATGGTAGCGGTGTGAAACGTTTGACCAACATCGGTGCGATGAGTTGGGCTCCGTATTTTCATCCCAGCGGCGATTATCTGATTTTCACAACCAACAAACATGGCTTCGCAAACTTTGAACTGTATCTCGTGCGTGCCGATGGTGTTGGTGAACCGGTTCGCGTGACAGAGACCGATGGCTTTGACGGACTGCCAGTCTTTTTGCCAGATGGCGACCGCTTGTCGTGGACGTCCAATCGAACGAAAGAAAAACGATCGCAGATTTTTTTGGCAGATTGGAACCACGACAAGGCCTTGTCGCTGTTGGGGTTGAGAGACGACCAAGAGTCTGAATCCGACGAGGACCGCATCGCTGCTTTGGCCAATTCGCAGAGCAGCGCACCAGCGTTTTCGCCAGCCGACGTCATGCGACATGTGGACTATTTGACTCGGCCTGAACTTGGCGGACGGCTAACCGGAACGCCTGGTGAAAAAAGAGCGACCGCGTATGTTGCGGCTTATCTTGAAAGTCTGGGATTTGAACCAGCGGGACAGAACGGGACGTTCTTTCACGAATTTGATTTTCCAGCGGGATCGAATTTGGCGGACGACAATTCGATGAAGGTTGGTGATCGAGCCCTAGAGCTCGGCAAGGACTACCAACCGTTGTCATTTTCCGCCGATGGTCCGATCGATTCGACGGGAATCGTGTTCGCTGGTTATGGAATGCAGATTCCCGGAACCGACGGGACTGATGAATACGACAGCTACGTGCATTTGAACGTGTTGGATCAGTGGGTGATGGTGTTTCGTGATCTGCCGCAAGAGATTAAGCCCGAAGTTCGGCAACGAATGGCTCGCTACAGTTCGCCTCGGCGAAAGGCGACGATCGCGCGGGATCTGGGAGCCAAGGGCATTATCTTTGTTGCCGGACCGACCAGCAAAGTCCAGAATCAATTGATCCGTTTTGATCGGAATGCATCGCAAGCCGGGGTCAGCATTACGGCGGTCTCGGTCACCAACGCGGTGGCTGAAAAGATGTTGGCGGGCAGCGAAGAAAACTTGCAGGATTTGCAATCGAAGCTGGACGACGGTTCGATGATGATGGGCTTTCAAATCGAAGGTGCCGATGCTGAAGCCAAGGTTGAGATTCAGCGAAACCGCGGAGTCGGACGCAATGTGATTGCTCGATTGCCGGCGGCGGAAACGGTAAAGATGGATCAGCCAGTGGTCATGTTGGGCGCGCACATCGATCACTTGGGCGTCGGTGGCGGCAGCAATTCATTGGCCAGGGATGATGAGCGTGAACAGATCCATGTTGGTGCAGATGACAACGCATCGGGTGTTGCTGCGATGTTGGAAATTGCACAGTACTTGGCCGCAGAAAAACGTGCTGGCCGACTGCAAGCCAAACGAGATTTCGTGGTTGCTGGATGGAGCGGCGAAGAACTGGGGCTGTTCGGGTCACAGTCGTTTGTTGACTCGTTTTATCAGCTCTACCCCGATGCTCCCAAGGCAGACGTTGATGAGAAAGCTGCGGCGGCAGCCGCGGCCCATGGAATGACAACCGAATCAATGCCACTGACCGATGCGATCGCTGTCTATTTGAATATGGACATGGTCGGACGACTTCGCGAGAAAGCCATTATTCAGGGCATCGGTTCTTCGCCAGGATTCGCGGGCGAAGTAAGTCGTCGCAACCTACCGGTTGGTTTGGATTTGGAACTCGACAAAACCAGCACCCGGTTGCCAACCGATGCATCTGCGTTTGTCAGCCGCGACGTTCCGATTTTGTCGGCGTTTACGGGGGCTCACGAGGATTACCACACGCCACGGGACACTGCCGATAAATTGAATTACGAAGGTGTCGCCAAAATTGCGAAACTGTTTGGTTTGTTGACGCGCGGGTTCATGGTCGCTGATTCGGCGCCCGAGTTTAAGTTGGAAGAGGGGCAAGCAAACAATGATGCAACACCCGTCGCTCGGTTGACCGCTTACTTGGGCACGATTCCAGACTACGTTTCCACCGGTGGCAAAGGATTGAAGTTATCGGGTGTGTCGAAAGGCGGGCCAGCGTTTAAAGCGGGTCTTTTAGGTGGCGATGTCGTGGTGGAATTGGCTGGAAGGAAAGTCGAAGACATCCATGATTACACCTACGCCATCGAAGCCTTAAAAATTGGTGAAGCTGTTGATGTTGTGGTCAAGCGAGACGGAAAAGAGGTCACCTTAAAAGTGACGCCGACTTCGCGGGACTGATCGCGACATCGGGCACCGTCTCGGTTGCGATGCTAGACTTAAGGGATGGCTAAACCAGAATTGACGATCGAGCAGCTTCAGGTGGAAGCGGCCCTGTTTGCGGCGGATCAATCAGTTCACGTCGAACGTGAGCTCTACGGTGTGACCGACGGCAAAGCGATCGGGACTCTGATCGAACGAAGGTTCCACGACCATTTATCAGCCAAGTACAACCACGTTCGCGGATCGTCATCGTCGGGGCGCGACTTGCCGGCGCTGGACGTGGACCTGAAAGCCACCCGTGCCAGCCAGCCTCAGTCGTCTTGTCCCTACCGATCGGCGACGCAGAAAGTCTACGGTCTGGGGTACTCGTTGCTGATCTTTGTCTATGAAAAGAAGGATGACGACATCGCCGATACAGGACAACTGTTGATCTTGGATACGGTGTTTGTTCACAAGTCCAGAACGGCCGATTATCAAACGACGATGGGGATTCGAAGTTTGATCAAACAGAACGCAGGGGTAGATGAGATCATTGATTTTCTGGAAGAGAGGCGATTGCCAGTCGATCCGCCAGAAGCACGACGGTTGGCGAAGCGAATTTTAAAAGAGCCACCAGCGATCGGTTACTTGACGATATCGAATGCGTTGCAATGGAGATTGCAGTACGGACGCGTGGTTGAGATGGCGGGAACCGTTGACGGCATCAATGACGTCAACCTACTGAAAAAATCGACGCCGTGAATCGAACAGCAAAGAAGCTTTCTAGGCAATTTGGTGATTACCAAACGCCACCGGATTTAGCGAATCAGTGTTGCCAGGTCATGCGCGATCAGCTCGGTGACTATCCAACCATGGTCGAGCCCACCTGTGGCGTCGGCGGCTTTTTGGTTGCGGCTTTGGACGTTTGCAAGCCAAAGCAAATCTATGCAATGGAACAGGATGCAAACTATGTGCGAGCGGCGCGTCGAAACATTAGCCGAGCGGAAGCCGCATCGAGCGATCGGGTAAAAATTCGCAAACAGAATTTCTTTGACTTTCAGTGGGACAGGTTCCGTGATTCGTGCGGGGAACGTGTTTTGATTTTCGGCAATCCGCCCTGGGTCACCAGTTCAGAAATCGGCGTCCATTCGGGTGACAATCTGCCTAAGAAACGGAACGTTCTGTCTGATCGCGGCATTGATGCCATCACTGGGAAGTCAAATTTCGATCTTGCCGAGTCGATGCTGCAAACATTGCTGGGCGTGATGCGTCCAGGCAAGGATTCGCTGGCAATGTTGGTGAAGAGTTCGACCGCGCGAAGGTTGGCTCAACATGCTTGGAGTGTCGATCAACAATTCGCAAAGCTGCATTTCTACCAAATTGATGCCAAGGAGCATTTTGGTGCGTCGGTCGAAGCTGGTTTGTTGCTGATGCAATTGAAGGATCCAGGATCGACGAGGAAAAGGTCTAGGCAGCCACAGGCGTGTCGGTTTTTTCAGGATCTGCGGGCAAAACGCAGTACGATTGCGTTTGGAAATTTCAATGGCAAACTTGTGAGCGATCCTGTTAGGGCGAAATCGACAGAGCACTTGGTTGCGTCAGAGCAGGTCATGTGGCGAAGTGGAGTCAAACATGATCTTGCGAGTGTGTTGGAATTGGTGGTCCATGATGGCGAAGTCTTTGATCGAAATGGCAAGGGCTTGGACATCGAATTCGAGCACTTGTATCCTTTGGCGAAAGGTTCAGATGTTGCGTCGGGAGAAGCCAGGACTTCCAACCGAGTCATGTTGTTACCGCAGCGATCGGTGGGGCAATCAACCTCCGAGATGAAAAACACGGCACCGAAGACTTTTCACTATCTGACCCAAAATCTGGATTCGTTTAACGCAAGAAGATCGTCGATTTATCGCGGGCGTGATCAGTTCGCGATTTTTGGCGTGGGTGACTACACGTTTTCGCCATGGAAAGTCGCAATTTGCGGTCTCTACAAAAAACTTACGTTTACCGTGTTTGGGCCAGCCGTGTTTGGGCCAGTGCAGAAGAAGCCCGTCGTTTTTGACGACACGGTTTATCTGTTGCCGTTGAAAACGCGACGGCAAGCGTTGTTGGTAAAGCGATTGCTGGAAAGTGAAGCGGCAGAAGATTTTTTGGAATCGCGAATTTTCTGGGAAGCAAAGCGACCGATCAATGCGTCAGTGCTGCGTAGTCTGGATTTAGGTCGTATCGCTAGCGAAGAAGGGTTGGAAGATCCAACTCTTTGACCTTCGTTTCGCTGATCGCTGAGGAACGGTTTAGATTGTTTAACCGCGTGGGCATCGCCCCGCGCGCTGTGCTGGCCCGAACGCGCGGGGCGATGCTCACGCGGCTAAACGATTTAGAAACTCTTCACTGCGTCGGGTACGGCTCCGGACGGACTGAACCCTGGCGGGCCCAGCTACGGGAAAACCGGGAAGTTATTTCGGGGACAGTTTCTGAACCGAAAATTGGTCGGAGTGGAATGTAACGATTGTTCCGATCAATCTGGTAATTCTGGAATCACGCGTCGCAGTGATTGTAAAGATCGTCCTAGCCAGAATTGTTAAGAAACGAATCGATAACCCCGGCGGTGAGGATTCTGCAGGCATCGAGCATGCAATTGGCCGATTCCCCTTAACTAGTGCTATGCGATTTATTGGCACAGCAAGGAAAGCAGGGCAGGGCAGGATGCCTAACGCCGGCTACTGACGGTCACCCAGACCATCGCTGTAATCAACAATACCAAGGAAGGTATTCTTTCATGACAATCTCTAAACAGACAGCGCGGTTTGCTCTGTTGACAATGCTTGGTGTTGCAGTCACCAGCTTTTCGGAATTGACAAGCCCAGCCTTTGGGCAAGATTCCGGTTTCAAGTTTCACGACGGCTCACTCGTGGAACAGACTTCGTTTGCCGCTAGTTTCATGCAGGATTCGGGCGACGATGCCTCTGAGTCCGAATCAGCAGAAGAGGATGCAGAAGAAGATGAAGAGTCATCGGAAGATGAGCAAAGCGAACTGGAATCGTTGACCAGTAAGTTCGAGGAGTTGGAAGAGAAGCTTGCGAAGATGGAAGAATCGATTGACGAAGTTGCTGAGGAAGCCGGCGATCCAACGATCGTTCACAGCGGTACAGGTAAGTCGACGATGAAGATGAGCGGTCGGGTACACGCCGATGCTTGGGGGTTCGATCACGATGACAACATCGACCAAATCGCCGCCAACAATACTGACGAAGCGAATCGTCTTGGATTCCGGCGATTGCGATTTGGTGTCAAAGGCAATATCCAAGACAACATGGTCTACAAGATCGAAATGGAATTCGCCAACGGCAACGATGCTGAATTTCGTGACGCATATCTTGGCTGGTCTAATCTGGCCGTTCTGCAAAAGGTTCTGCTTGGGAATCAAAAGCGACCCTACGGCTTAGATCACCTGAACAGTTCGCGTTACAACGTGTTCATCGAGCGGCCGTTCGTGATCGAAGCATTCAACGAAGATGCTCGTCGGTTAGGCTTGCAGTCCTACGGTGTTTCGGACGACGAAGCTTGGAATTGGCGTTACGGTGTGTTCAACAGTCGTAACCTGCAAGACGAAGGCAACTACGTCGGCGACCATTTGCAGTTAGAAGTTGCGAGTCGTTTGGCGAATACGATTTGGTACGACGACGTTAGCGGCGGACGCGGTTACGCGCACTGGGCACTCGCGGGTGCTCACTCGGACGTGACCGAGAATCAGGACGCAAATGAAGGTGCTGTTGCCGAAAGCCGATTCCGAACACGCCCCGAGGCTCGAACCGCGGGGACACGATGGTTGGACACTGGCCGGATTGCCGGTGCAGATTACTACAATCTGCTTGCTGTCGAAGGTGTCGTGAACGTCGGAGCGGTGCAGTTTGTTGGCGAATACCAACACAATTGGGTTGAACGCGATGGGTTCAACGATGTTCAGCTCAACGGTGGATACGTGTACGCAAGTTACTTTTTGACTGGTGAGCACGTGCCGTGGGATCGTTCGAGCGGAACGATCGGACGCGTGAAGCCGTTTCAAAACTTCTGGTTGGTCAACAAATGTAATGGATGCACCGAGTCTGGATGGGGTGCATGGCAAATCGCCGCTCGCTATTCGGTTGCCGACTTCAGCGATGAGGACGTCGCAGGCGGTGAAGCAGAGGCTCTAACGATTGGCTTGAATTGGCACTGGAATGACAATTCCCGGATGCAATTCAACTACATCACCGGCGAGATCGACGAACGCACCGATCTGGTCGGAACAGGAAACTACGACATCTTTGGTGCAAGGTTCATGGTCGATTTCTAAGTCGTCAAGGAATCTGGAAACGAAGAGTTCATCCATCAAAATTCAACAGCCCAATCGAAAAAGGGTACAAACTTATGAAACCGTTATTGACCACCGCAGCATTGTCGATGTTTGCCTTGACGATGTTCGCGATGCCGACACCAACAGCACAAGCTGGTTGCTTAAAAGGCGATAAGTGTTGCAAAAAGGCATGTTGCCCCAAGTGCAGCCATGAATGTCAAACTTGTAAGCTTGAAGCAGAGCTTGTTGACGTCGAAAAGAAATGCTTTGAAGTTGAGACCAAGACAATCTGCATTCCAAGGGTGGTTTTCCCTTGGCAAAAGAAGCAATCGAGCTGCCATTCATGTAAAGGACGTGGTTGCACCAATTGCGTTCACAACGGTGCAAAGATTCGCACGGTTAAGGTCTTGAAGTCTAAAAAGTACAAGTGTCCCGAATGCGAATACACCTGGACGCCAGAAGAAGGCTCGGCTTGCTGCAGTAGCAACGGTGGGTGCGGCGATCGTTGTGGAAACAATTGTGGCTGTGGCAAAACCGATTGCGACAGCGGATGCTGTGATTCAGGCTGCGATTCGGGGATGCTTTTTATGGCCCCACAACCAATGGTTTCAGAACCAATGGTTTCACAACCGATGGTTTCAGAACAGCCGCTCTATGAGAGTAGTGATCAGCACTATGGTGACCAGTACTCGCCTATGCCTGCCGAAGACTACGGTTCAGCACTGAGCCCGGTGGAAGTGCAGCCCGCGCACTGATCGGGAAAACAGTGAATCGGGAAAACAGTGAATGCGTTCGCGTTTCGTAGAATCGAACGAACGCAACTTCAGCAGCACTGCCATTGATGAAAGCGGAGCGATTGTTTAGATCGCTTCGCTTCCTCTTTGGCCGGTTCGGATTCGGACGCAATCGTCCATCGGTAAGACGAAGATCTTGCCGTCTCCGATTTCGCCACCTTCGCCGCTACGTCCACCTTCTGTGATGGCGGCAACCGTCGGGGCGACAAACTCTTCGTTGACAGCGATTTGAAGCTGCAGTTTCGGCAGCAAGTTCATGCCGGCATTATGCGTTCCAATTCGGCCGGTTTGTCCTCTTTGACGCCCAAAGCCTTGGCAGTCTAGCACGGTCAAACGCACCACTTCGACTTGGGTCAGCGCCTGTTTGACGGATTCCAGTTTTCCAGGTTGGATGATGGCAATGATAAGTTTCAAGAGACAAGCAGCAAGCGAAAGTGGTTGCGAGATAACAAACCGGAGACAAATGCTAATCCAGATGCTTTGAGGCATCCGCACGAAGTTTAGGGATTCTAAAGCATTTCGCTGAATAGTGTATCGGGCCATAAAAAAAGCTGGTCACCGCATCAACGCGACAACCAGCCTTTTGCCTCAGTTGTAGAAACCCAAGCCTGGGCAAGCGAGGCGGACGCCTACCCAGGTTGGGCATCTTCTGGCCCAGGCAAGAGCCGAGAAGATTCCTTTGATGTTTTTCTTCAGAAACATTCTTCCAGAAACACCGGGCACCCCGCCGCCTTGGCCGAAGCCATGACGACGGGGTTGCGGTGGGTAGATCAACTAGGAGGTGACCTTGGCACCGGCATCCGCTGGGTAAGCGTGCATGCCGTGCTCCGAAATATCCAAACCTGCTTGCTCTTCTTCTGGTGAGACTCGCAGAAGTCCGATCGCCTTCAAGACAGCGAAGACAATCGACATGGTGATGAATGCCCAGGCACAAATCACAACGGTCGAGATCGCTTGGACACCGATGAAGGCACCCACGGTTTCAATGCCATCGGGAAGATCACCGAAGATGCCGGTGGAGATACCACCCCAAACTCCGCAGAGACCGTGAACAGGCCAAGCACCGACTGGATCATCGATCTTCAGCTTGTCCAACATCACGATACCGATCACAACCAAAGCACCACCGACAGCACCGATGATCATCGCTTCGACCTGAGTAATCCGATCGCAGTTTGCCGTGACCGAAACCAATCCACCAAGTACACCGTTGAGTGCCATGGTCAAATCAGGTTTGCTGAACATTCCCCAACCGAGTACCAGCGCTGCGACAGCACCCGCCGCGGCACCGATCGTCGTGGTGACAGCGATATAGGTTGTGGCTTCTGCGTTAACGGCACCTGAATAGGTCAACTGGCTACCGGGGTTGAAACCGTACCAACCGACCCAAAGAATAAACACACCAAGTGCGGCGAAGGCAATGTTGTGACCGGGCAATGGAACGCTTTTACCGTCGGCCGTGTACCGCCCCAGACGAGGCCCGAGGAATATCGCACCGGCCAATCCGGCGAAACCGCCGACCGCGTGGACGACAACACTACCGGCAAAGTCTTGGAAGCCCATCGCGTCCAGGAATCCTCCACCCCACTTCCAGCTACCGCTGATGGGATAGATCAAACCGGTCAGGATTGCACTGTAAACCAAGTAAGCACCAAACTTCATCCGGCCTGCGACTGCACCCGAAACGATGGTCGCTGCGGTTGCAGCAAACGCGACCTGGAACAGGAAGTCAGCCGAGTTACTAGCGTAAGCCCCATCGGAGTAAGCAGGAGCGGAAGCCCATACTTCGGTTCCATCAACGGTTTCGACTTGAGCGTCTCGTCCGATGAACGAAGAAGGTGATCCAAGATAACCTTCCGAGATCCAAGTGCCCGGATACATCAGCGAGTATCCGATCAACAGGAACAGCAGCACACCGACTGCCAAGTCCATCACGTTCTTGGACAGAATGTTGATCGTGTTTTTGGCAGAGTTCAGGCCGACTTCGACCATCGCGAACCCAGCCTGCATAAAGATCACCAAAACGGCACAGACGAACATGATCAGGGTGTTGATCGCGTAATCATTTGCGTCGTCATAGGACAGATCGGCAACGGCATCGCCGTCGTTCCAACCCGCTGGGTTTGACTCGTCTTCGACCGCCTCTTCTGCGGCAACTTCTTCGGTTGCGGCAACAGTATCTTCTTGTGCGTAAACAGCAGGCGATGTCGCCAAGCTGATCCCAATCGCTCCGGTTAAAATCCAACACGTGAGCAGAGGGGCTCGTAGCCAATCTAGCATTCTTCTTTCACCTTAATCTTTGAGATGTTGAAATCACAACGATCGATGTCTGACACACTGCCAGGATCAAATCAATCATCCAAGCGAACTTGATCACTGCATCTCCATTACTCCTATACTCCTGCCCGGGCCATCTAAGTAGTCGCTCGAGAGTTGGAAGGAATCAAGAATCGGATGTCTTGCTCGCTCGCTACGCCGTGGAGCAGGAAGCGAGCCAAAGAAGAGCTGCAGCTTTCATTTTGCCGCGCAAACCGTTGAGACAAAAAGGATTAAGAAATCTGGAAAATTTCCGGTTGTGCAGCTTTGCGCGAATATCCAGCGTCTGCTTGCCTAGTCCTTGGGCAGTCAGCACGGGGGGGATGACTGCATTGCTAGCAATCACTGTATTGTTAGCAAGCCCTGTACTGTTAGCAAGCAACGGGTTCGCAATGCGAATCCACGAAAAAAGGGCGAGCCGATCATTCGGCTCGCCCTTCGGTTTTCAGAAATGTCCTGCAACGGAATTCATTCCGTCGCTTCATCACGCATCGGTTGCAGTCAACGGAATGAACCGGGTTCTAAGTCCGCCCAAATCGCAGTCTAGAAGGTGATGATGGTGTCGATTCCAAAGGTCGTTTGACGACTGGCGTTGTCTTCGAGCAGCTCGATCCCTGCGGCTGACAAATCGGCGCGATTTCCATCGACCCAATCCCAACGAATTTCGGGACGGAAGATCAGGTTGGCATGTGGTCGCAGGTTCGTTCCCAGCGTCAACGCAAAGACATCGAAATCGCCTTGCATGACCGGGACATTGTTTCCATAGAAACCTTGGCTGGCCGAATCAACGTTCCACCATTCAAACCGGGCACCCAGTCCAAAACAGTCGCTGAGTTGCTTAATCAGATACTGATTAATTCCAAAGGTCTTGCGGACCGTGGCACCATCGGCGTCTTCGGTATCCAAAATATCGGTTTGGAAAATGTAGCTGGTGTCATCGGTCAACTGGACGTTGGCAACATTGGACTGCATGAAACCATTTTCGATTCCGCCGATCGCTCCACCATCGAGCACTCGATTCGCGTTGGCATCGTTAAAACGGCCAGCGACCAAGGTGGAGGTGAAATTGATATCGTCAGTCAACTGAACACTACCACCGGCCAGCACTGCATCGCCGTTGTCCTCGAATCCACTGTCCCACCCCATCACGTAACCGCCAAAGATATCGATGTCTTCGGTCATGTTGTAAGTCGCCACCGCACCGGTGTGAGTGAAGGGTTCACTGTTGTACATCGTGTAAGCGTGGCTGTAGAAGAAGTTGTCGGGTGCGGCAACGACTTCGTAACCGATCAGCGTGTAGAAGTGACCAAACTTGACTGAGAAATCACCATAGCCAGCTTCGCCGTAGACCTGGGGAAGCGCGTGCCCGTAATCTGATCCGTTGTCCCACTGGTTATCCCAGTGACCATTGGCGATTCCAAATGCTTGAGTGTCAGGACCATCGGTTCCGTACAAGTAATCGACACGACCACCGAGATCAAAACCGTTTGAGGTGTCGATTGCTTTTTCGGCGTAGACCCAAGCTTGTTGCAATTGAAGATCATGCTTGCGGCTGTTGAAGAGCTGCAAGTTCCGGTTGTGGTATCCAAGTTGGACCCAACCGCCGGCTGAGTATCCACAGCAATCGCCTAACAGCGAAATGGGTTCACCCAGATTGCACCCGAAGCCATCCGAAAAGATGCCGCCGCCGTCGCAGCAAGAATCGTCGCTGCAAGTATCACCACATCCGCTATTGCAGCCACCGCCGCAACTAGATTCCCCGCAACCGCAGCCATCGGACATTGGGACCGCATCGCAGCCGCATTCGTCCATCCCGCAATCGCAATAGCTGACTTGCGAGACATAACCGTTGTTCATTTCTTGAGCGGAAAGCGTTCCGCCGGCTGCCGAACAACAGATTGCGGCCATCAGGGCCATTTTTTTTAGTCTCATCGCTCGTAAGCTCCGTCCAATTGCCGAGCCAACGTGGTTGGCTCAGTGGGTGTTTCGGCTGTGGGTTTGCATTTCGCTAACCAACCTATCGGCGTTTTCTGCCCGCAAACTTGACCAGACCCCGAAGACCCAAACCTCCCGAAATACCCGGATTAACCGGCAGTGTGAACTTGTACCGGTTGTTGGGTCCAGGGTGAATTTGAGAATCTTAGATTCTCGGGAACTGCGGAGCGTTGGAGACTGCTGACAGCAAGCCACTCACCCCTGATCGCCAGCATGCAGGAATTAGATGTAGGCCGTAGCGAGCCCCAGCGAGTTACGGCACTGTGCGACCGCCGTAACTCGCTGAGGCTCGCTACGGCCTACTTTCTGAAACCTGACGGAATCAGCTACGTTCTAAATTAGATGTAGGCCGTAGCGAGCCCCAGCGAGTTACGGCAATTTGTGCACAACGCCGTAACTCGCTGAGGCTCGCTACGGCCTACTTTCTGAACCCTGGCGGGATCAGCTACGTTCTAAATTAGATGTAGGCCGTAGCGAGCCCCAGCGAGTTACGGCAATTTGTGCGCAACGCCGTAGATCG
>NZ_LWSK01000060.1 GCF_001642955.1 Rubripirellula obstinata
GCCATACTGATTGTTTAGTCCCTGATCGCCAGCATGTAGGCCGTAGCGAGCCATAGCGAGTTACGGCAATTTGCGCACTGCCGTAACTCGCTTTGGCTCGCTACGGCCTACTTTTTATTGTTTTAATCAGCGCCGCTAATTGGCTCTGGAAGCCTACTGTGTCGCCTAACCTGCCGCGATCAGGTTTCGCTTGCGAAAGTTTCTTGGCGTCAGTCCCATTAGCGATCGGAATTGGCGGCTGAAATAATTGCTGTCGCTGAATCCGACCTGCATTGCAATTTGTGTGATCGACAGGTCGTCGCGTTCGAGCAGTTTGCAGGCTTGGCGAATCCGAATTCGGATCAGGTATTTGATCGGCGAGTGGCCCATCGTTGATTCGAACGCTCGCAAGAAGTTTCGCCGCGACATTCCAGACATCTCGATCAACTCGTCCAGCGAAATGGGGTCGGAATAGTGTCGTTCGATATGGGCGATCGTTTCCGCGATCCGCAGCAGCGACTTACTCTTGGGGTTGTGCGTTTGGTTGTAGCATCGCGATAAGAACGCGGCCAATTGCAGCAGCAAGGTGGTTGCCATGATGCCGAAGCCAGGACTCCGCTCGTCGAGTTCGGCTTCCAATTGATCGACCAACCGAATCGCTTGCACCAATTCGTGTGGCGACAATTGCAGACGGCTATTGAACTGGTGACGTTTCCGCCAAGCAGGTTCCAAGGTGAACAGTGCGTGGAAACCCGGCAGAGATTGAAGATCGCTGACGTCCATCGCCAGCTCATCGGTGTCGATCAGCACATTGATCAGACGTAGCTTGTCCAAGTCCAAATAGTCGTGCGGCCGTGACCCTCCGATGACGAAGGTGTCGCCGGCTTTGAGTCCGTAGGTGTCCTCGCCTGTGATGTGAACGCCTTGACCACCGGTGATGATCACGATTTCTGAAAACTCATGAGCATGCAGCCCGAAGGGTTCTTGTGGGTCCCTTCGCTGGACAGCGATCGGGAACCCGTCCTGGTGAAACCAGTCCTGTTTCTTTAGAATCTTGATTCTGGATAACCCGCTCTAGGTGGAAGCCTGCCGCAGTAAACCGCTGCTGGGAGAAATGGATACGCTTAGAGGCCACTGCCGGCCGGTGGCACTATCGTGCTTTTCTTGGGCACGATTGTCAAGGTTTCGCGGGTGTTTCGGGAATAAGTTCAGGGTAAATGTCGCCCAAGCCACCACTTCCATCGTCACCATTAACAACGGGGTCTTTCAATGACTAATTCCGCGAACATTCAATCCGCGTACAAGCTTGCGGTAGAGCAGTACCAATCGATTGGCGTCGATGTGGAAGCCGCGCTGCAAAAAATGCAAAAAGTTGCCATTTCCGTCCACTGCTGGCAGGGTGACGATGTCGCCGGTTTTGAAAGCGACAGCGGCGAACTGGGCAGCGGACTGGCCGTCACCGGCAACTATCCCGGTCGTGCGACCACGCCAAGCGAACTGCGTAGCGACTTGGAAATGGCGTATTCGTTGATCCCCGGCAAGCATCGTTTGAACCTGCATGCCCTGTACGGTGAATTCGACGGGCCGGTCGATCGAGACGAGATCACGCCGGCGCACTTCAGCGGTTGGATGCAGTGGGCGAAAGAGCAAGGCGTCAGCCTGGACTTTAACCCCAGCTTCTTTTCACACCCCAAAGCGGCTGACGGTTTTACGTTGTCGCACCACGACGCCGGCATTCGCCAATTCTGGATCGATCACGGCATCGCTTCGCGAAAGATCGCGGCTGAAATGGGTGCCGCCCAAGGCAACGCGTGCGTGAACAACATCTGGGTTCCCGATGGTTACAAGGACTCGCCCGCAAGCCGCAAGGCTCCTCGTCAGCGGTTGGCTGAATCGCTTGACACCATGTGCGCTGAATCGTTCGACACAAACAAGTTGCTTGACGCGGTTGAGTGCAAGTTGTTTGGCATCGGATCAGAAAGCTTTGTTGTTGGCTCGCACGAGTTCTATATGGGCTACGCGATTTCGCGGAACAAAGTGCTGTGCCTGGACGCGGGGCACTTTCATCCGACCGAAGTGATTTCGGATAAGATTTCATCGGCGCTGATGTACGTGCCTGAATTGTTGCTGCACGTTAGCCGCGGAGTCCGTTGGGACAGCGACCACGTTGTCACGTACAGCGATGAATTGCAATCGATCATGCAGGAAATCGTGCGCGGCGATTACCTTGATCGCGTCCACATTGGATTGGACTTCTTTGACGCCAGCATCAACCGCGTTGCCGCATGGGCGATCGGAACTCGGAATACTTTGAAAGCTGTTTTGGCTGCGATGTTAGAACCGTCCGCTCAATTGCAGCAATTGGAAAACGATGGCGATTACACGACGCGATTGGCGTTGATGGAAGAGCAAAAGATGATGCCGCTCGGTGCGGTCTGGAACCACTACTGTCAAACCATGGGCGTTCCCGTCGGTGCGGAGTGGTTGGAAGAGACACGCCAGTACGAGCAAACGACTTTGTCGAAACGCGATTCCGCATTGGCAACCGCCTAGGCCCCAGCGGCCCAGCGGCCCAGCGGCCCAGCGGCCCGGCGGCCCGGCGGCCCGGCGGCCAAGCGGTTCGTCGCTTTCCGATTGAATCGACAGACCGAGAAACAACCATTCGAACTACGTACGATAAGGCAAACGATGGATAACGACTCAGCAGCAGCGCCGGAATCTTCCTCCGGCACGTCGGAATACGAACGCGAACGCGTGCCCGATTCAGCTCTGCTGGGTTCGGGAAAGTTCTGGGGAATGTACGCGGGTGAACACGCCGCCGGAACAGAATTCATGATCGGGCCACTGTTCTTGGCCGCCGGCGCGAGTCTGCAAGACTTGTTGTTAGGCTTGCTGCTGGGCAATTTGCTTGCGGTTCTGACTTGGCGTTTTCTGGTAACGCCGATCGCGATGGCAAAGCGAATGACACTGTATTACCAACTGGAACGAATCGCGGGCGGTTCGTTGGTCAAGCTTTACAACGTCATCAACGGCTTGCTGTTTTGCTTTTTGGCCGGAGCGATGGTGACGGTGTCGGCGTCTGCGGTCGGCGTCCCGTTTGGGATCACCTTTGACGTTCCTGAAGCGATGTTTGGTCTCAGCAATCCTGCCTTCACCGGATTGGTTGCGATCGTTGGAATCGTGATCGCCGTGGTGGCGGCTGGTGGGTATCAGCGAGTCGCTGGTTTTGCCAACTTGGCTGCACCTTGGATGATCAGTATTTTTGCGGCTTGCGGAATCGTATCACTTGCTCAGATGGACGTGACCAACATCGCGGCGATGACGGAAGGCAAGTTCTGGGACGATGCGATTGCATTCGTTCAAGCAAAGAACGGCACCGGTTCAGAGGCCTTTGATTTTTGGCAGATCGTCGTCTTCGCATGGCTTTGCAACGGAGCGATGCATGTTGGGATGGCCGACTTGTCGATCTTCCGTTTTGCAAAACACAAATCCGCCGGCTGGGCACCTTCGATCGGAATGTTTCTGGGGCACTACATGGCCTGGATCGCAGCGGGCTTGCTGTTGGCGGCGCTCATCAAAATCTCACCGGAATTGGCGTTGGCTAGCGACGGAAAAGTGACCGCCAACCCAGGATTGTTGGCCTACGCCTCACTCGGCTGGGCAGGCATTATCTGTGTTGTGATCGCGGGTTGGACCACGGCGAACCCGACGATCTATCGAGCCGGTTTGGCGTTTCAAGGTGTGCTGCCCAAGAGTTCACGAACGGCGATGACGTTGGTTGCTGGTGCGATCGCCACAATCGCGGGTGCGTTCCCAAACCTTTCTGCACAATTGCTCGGTTTTGTCGGCACCTACGGTACGGTTCTAGGACCGATGGGAGCGGTGATCTTTGTTGACTTTTACTTGATGAAGAAATTTGGACTGCGCGACGAGTACGCGGCGCATAGCGGAACGAAGACCAACCTTGCCGTGATGATCGCGTGGTTGTTGCCCGTGGCCGTTGGACTGTATCTGATTTTGGCTCAGGGGCTGTTTGCCGCCTACGCCGTGATTCCGTGTTGGGTTGCGTGCGGAGTCATTTACTTAGTGCTTAGCAAGATGATGCAAAAAAACGGCACATCAACTGAATCCATTTCAAGCGAGGGAATCTGATTATGAATACGAGTACTAAAGTCATATCGCTCGTCGGGTTGCTCGCAACCATTGTCCCTTGCGTGCTCTTCTTCTTTGGGATCATTGGTCACGAAGCGGTCAAGTTAGCCGCATTGATCGGCACGATCGTCTGGTTCATCTCGACTCCGTTTTGGATGAATCGCAAGCTTGGGCCAGACGCGGATCGAGTCGAAATTTAGCTCTTAATCAAAGGAATATGAAATGAGTACTGCAACCAACCTAGAACTTCTTCCCGAAGTCGCCGAATTTCTCGGCCGTGGGCCTTTGCCATCTTTCGTCGGCGGAAAACCTTTTCCGGCCGCCAGCGGCAAGACGGTCGCGACAACGGATCCGGGGTCCGGAAATCAGTTGACAGAAATTCATGACTTGGATGCGTCCGAGATCGACAAGGCGGTGGATGTTGCCAACGCGGCGTTCCCGGCTTGGGCAGCGATGTCACAAGAAGACCGAAGCAGCATTCTGTTGAAACTTGCCGATGCGGTCGAAGAACACAAAGCGATCATCGGCCAAATTGAATCGCTGGACGCTGGCAAGATCGAAGCACAGGCACAAGGCGATGTGCAGAACTTTGCCGACACGCTGCGTTACTTTGTCAAACTTTCCGGGCAAGTCGAAACGCGAACGAAGCTGGACTCGCCAGGCCACGAAGCCTGGACGTTCAAGCAGCCTTGGGGAGCATGTGCATTCATCTTTCCGTGGAACTTTCCGTTCCTGTTAATCGGCTGGGGAATTTCGCCAGCCTTGGCAGCGGGCAACACGGTCGTGATTAAACCGGCCGAAGATACTTCGTTGTCAGCAATCTACTTGGCGGAATTGGCAACCAAGATCGGTGTGCCTGATGGTGTGATCAACGTCGTCACCGGTCGCGGTGCCACTGCGGGTGCTGCATTGACGGCCAACACCCAGATCAAACGAATGTCGTTCACCGGTTCGCCCGAAGTCGGACAATTGGTTGGCGAAGCGTGTGGTCGCAACCTGGTTCCCGTCAAACTTGAACTCGGCGGCAAGGGTGCCGCAGTGGTCTTCGACGATGTGGATGTTGCGGCGACTGCAAAGGCATTGGTCGGTGCGATCACGTTCCACAGCGGTCAAGTCTGTTGCGATGCAACGCGTTGGTTGGTTCATGAAGACATCTATGACGAATTTTTAAGTCAGTGCGTTGATCGCATGAACGAAGTCAAGGTCGGTCACCCGCTGGATCCCAACAGTGACATGGGGCCGGTCGTGAACGCCAAACAATTTGATCGAGTTTTGTCGTACTTGGAAAAAGGCCAAGCCGAAGGAGCGACCTGCGTGTGCGGTGGCAGCAGTGCGACGGTCGAAGGCCACACCGGGCATTACATCATGCCTGCGTTGTTGGCGGGCGATCTTGATAACGTCGCGGCACGCGAAGAAATTTTTGGGCCGGTTGCCTACGTCGCAAAGTTCGCGGACGAATCCGAAGCGATTAAGATGGTCAACGACACAGATTACGGTTTGGCGAACAGTGTGTGGACGAAAGACATGGACCGCGCCAAACGAGTCGCCGAATCGATGGTCGCGGGCAACAGTTGGATCAATGCTCACAACGTTTTTGCACAGGGCGTGCCGTATGGCGGAGTCAACAAGAGCGGGTTGGGTGGTGGCGTTTTGTCGGTCGAAACTTTGATGGATTATTATCGCAGCACTTCCGTTGTGCGACCTTTGTAGAAGCGATTGACAATGATAAACCGCTGCGCAGGCAAGAGATGGACGTCCATCCCTCACTTACGCGTTCGGGTCACCATTGTCAGGCTCGACTTTGAAAAAAATTCATTCCTTGGTTATGACCGTTAAGGCGGATAAGACAATCAGTAAACTGCAGAACTACATCGGCGTCGACTTGGGTGCTGAAAGCGGCCGCGTCATGGTTGCCGGTTTCGATGGCAAACAAGTTTCCCTGACTGAAAAACACCGCTTTGCAACCGGAGGCGTTCGGATCAACGATACGCTTCGCTGGGATGTGCTGCATTTTTGGCGCGAGATTCAAACCGGACTTGGAAAAGTCGCCGCTGGTGGTTTTGAAAACCTGGTCAGCGTCGGTGTGGATACCTGGGGCGTCGATTATGTCTTGCTGGGCGAAGACGACGAAATGCTGGGGCTGCCTTGGCATTACCGCGACACCCGGACACGGGGAACGCTGGACAAAGTTGCCAGCGAAGTGCCTCTGCAGGAAGTATTCTCGGTGACCGGGAATCAGTTCATGGAGATCAACACGCTGTTCCAACTCTACGCGGCTTCTCGCAGCGGCGATTGGCTCAACCAGGCGAAGTGTTTGTTGACGATTCCCGATTTTTTTCACTGGTGTCTCAGCGGTGCAAAGAAGACCGAATTCACCAACGCGACCACGACTCAGTGCCTTGATCCAACCACCTGCGATTGGTCAAAACCGTTACTGGATCGTTTGAAGATTCCGTCACACATGCTTTGTGACGTCATCCAGCCGGGCGATTCATTGGGATCGTTGCAACCGTCGGTGTGCCAAGAAACCGGTTTGCCGCCGATCAATGTCGTTGCCCCCGCGACCCACGACACTGGTTCAGCCGTGGTCGCGGTTCCCGTCGATCCGTCATGGGGTAACAACTGGGCCTACATCAGTTCAGGGACGTGGTCATTGGTGGGCGTTGAAACCGATACACCGATCCTTAGCAAAGAAGCGTTGGCGATGAATATCACCAACGAAGGCGGCGTGGATGGATCTTGGCGACTGCTGAAAAACGTGGTTGGACTTTGGTTGGTGCAACGTCTGAAAGCGTCGTTCGAGCGAGCCGGATCGACGCGGACCTACGAAGAGATCACTCAAGGTGCCGCTCAGGCACCGTCGTTGGTTTCGTTTATCGATCCCGAAGACAGCAGCTTTATGAATCCGCCGGACATGATGGTAGCCGTCGCGGAATTTTGTCGCCGCACCAACCAACCGGTGCCCGAAACCGAAGCCAGTGCTGTTCGCTGTGTCTTGGAAAGTTTGGCGATGAAGTATCACAACGTTTTGGATTCAATCGCGGAACTATCCGGCCGCAAAATTGACGTGATTCACGTCGTCGGCGGCGGTGGTCGAAACGCTTTGTTGAACCAGTTCATTGCGTTTGCTTGCGGCGTTCCCGTGATCGCGGGACCTGTGGAAGCAACGGTGCTGGGCAACGTTTTGGTTCAATGTCGTGCCGCCGGGCAACTCGGTTCGCTGAACGAGATTCGTGAAGTGGTCCGCAATTCGTCAGACCTGGTTCAGTTTGATCCTGAACATTGCGAAGCCTGGGCAGCAGCACAAGAGAAGTTTGACGCGATCTGTTCGGCCAACACCCTTTCAACCCCCGTCGCATAAATTGGTGTCGCATAAATTGACCATCCAGCCACGTCGAAACCTGCTTCATCCTCGCGATGAAATCATGCGGACGATGGATCGAATCTATCGTTACCGAATGACCACGACGTCGGGCGGTAACCTTTCGATCCGAGACGACAACGGCGACATCTGGATCTCGCCTGCGCGAGTGGACAAAGGCAACCTGACGCCGAAAGACATCGTTTGCGTTCGAGCCGATGGAACCGTTGACGGCTTGCACCCGCCGTCTTCGGAATTTCCGTTTCATAAAGCGATCTACGCAGCCAGGCCAGACATTCGTGCGATCGTTCACGCCCATCCGGTCGCTCTGGTTGCGTTCAGCATTTGCCGCAGCACTCCCAATCCGCGTTTGTTCCACCAAGCGTTTCGAGTCTGTCGCAAAGTCGGTTTCGCTCCCTACGCATGTCCAGGCAGCGATGCATTGGGGGAAAGCATTGCAAAGACCTTCACCCAAGGCTGCGACAGCGTGATCCTGGAAAACCACGGCGTCGTCGTCGGCGGCGATTCGATGGCAGACGCTTTCCAGCGATTCGAGACGTTTGAGTTTTTGGGGAAAACACTCGTCAAAGCCAATCGGTTGGTCAAGGCTTATGACCTACCGGGCATTCGTTACCTGAAAGACGAAGATTTTGCGCAGGCTCTCGACCGCGGTGCCCCGTTTGAATCCTACGATCCGCCCGCACCGACGGCTCGTGAACAAGAACTACGAAAAGAGTTGTGCGAATTTGTCAAACGCGGCTGTCGCCAAAGGTTATTGATCAGCACCGAAGGAAGCTTTTCGGCTCGTGTTTGCAAGGATACATTTCTGGTAACGCCGACCGGAAAAGATCGCGAGCATCTTCGTGCCGAGGACATTGTTCTGGTCAGTGCTAATGGACGCGAAACCGGCAAGATGCCAAGCACCGCCGCGCGGGCTCACCAAGCGATCTACGAAAGACATCCCGGCGTCCAATCGATCGTCTTTGCGCATCCGATCGTGGCAACGGCGTTCAGCGTGACGGATTCAAACTTGGATGTGCGGACGATTCCAGAGAGTTATGTTTTTCTCTATGATGTGCAACGAGTTCCGTATGGATTGCATTACGGCGACGCCAGTAAATTGGCATCGTACGTTTCGGAATCTGCTCCGACGGCGCTGCTGGAAAATGATGGAGTGGTGATTACGGGCAAGACAATTCTGGATGCCTTTGATCGCCTAGAAGTTTTGGAATCCACGGCGGAAGCCGTGATTGATGGTAATGCGATTGGCGACATTTCCACGATGCCCGATGCGGTCATCGACGAACTCTGTGCTGCATTCAACTTAGGTTAAAGATGTTTATTGAAAATCCTGACGTCGTTCTAATTGGCAGCGGAGTGATGTCCGCTAACCTTGGCGCACTTCTCAAAAGAATTTCGCCCGACCTGAAGATCCAACTTTTTGAAGCGTCCAGCGAACTGGCCCAGGAAAGTTCCAACGCTTGGAATAACGCCGGAACTGGACACGCTGGTTTGTGCGAACTGAGCTACACGCCCGATCAGAATGCGGACGGTTCAGTTGATGTTACGACCGCGGTAAAGATCTTTGAACAGTTCGAGCAATCACGACAATTCTGGGCTCACGCGGTCGCATCGGGAATGATTGACACACCGAGCGACTTCATTAATCCGGTGCCCCATATCAGTTTTGTTCACGGGCAAACACAAGTTGATTTCCTAACGGCTCGTCACGCCGCGTTGTCAAAGCATCATTTCTTTGACCAGATGGAATTCACAACCGATCCAAATGTGATCCGCGATTGGGCACCGTTGTTGGTCAACGGCCGCGCCGACATGCCCATCGCCGCCACTCGCGTGATGGACGGAACGGACGTCAACTTTGGTGAGATCTCGCGGAAACTGATTCATTGGCTAGGCGAACGTGACGGATGCAATGTCGCAACCGATGCTCGCGTGACCGACCTGACACGGACTGCTCGCGGATGGGATGTCAAAGTCAAAAACACCGTCACTGGTGCTCAGTCGGTAACCTCGGCCAAGTTTGTCTTTGTCGGTGCGGGTGGCGGCAGCTTGCCTCTGCTGCAGAAATCCGGCATTCCTGAAAGTAAAGGTTTCGGCGGCTTCCCCATCGGCGGCCAGTGGATGGTTTGCGACAACCCAGATCTCGTCGCCCAGCACCAAGCGAAGGTCTACGGGCAAGCACAAGAAGAAGCACCCACCATGGCTGTGCCTCACTTGGACACGCGAGTCATCGATGGAAAGAAGTCGCTTTTGTTCGGTCCGTTCGCGGCGTGGACAACCAAGTTCTTGAAGGATCAGGGCAGCCTGGGCGATCTACCGTTTTCGATCCGTCCCGACAATATCCTTTCGCTCTTGAAAGTCGGCGCGTACAACATTCCGCTGGTCAAGTACCTGATCAAAGAAGGGACGCAGAGCATGAGCAAACGCGTCAAGCTGCTGCGAACCTTTTACCCGGAGGTCAACGAAAGTGACTGGCGGCTGGAGAGCGCCGGCATTCGCGTTCAGGCGATCAAGCGAGAAGATGGCGAAGCAGGGATCGTCCACTTCGGCACTGAAATTGTCACCGATCAAGACAAGTCAATTTCAGCTTTGTTGGGTGCATCGCCCGGTGCGTCCGTATCAGTCGCCTTGATGCTAGAACTGATCAAAGAATGCATGCCGAATCTGTTGGAATCCGCCGAAGCGTCAGAGACGCTAAAGCAGATGATCCCAACGCATGACGTCCCGCTACAAGAGCCATCGCAGGCAGATCACTTCCGCGAAGTCCACCAAGGCTGCACAGAGTTATTGCAACTAACCGTTTGACCCAATAGACCCAGATGTAGGCCGTAGCGAGCCTTAAGCGAGTTACGGCAACACCGCTGATGCCGCCAATGCCGTAACTCGCTAAGGCTCGCTACGGCCTACTTTGCTCGTCGGCGTGATGATCCACGGCTAGATCCGATAGATGTAGGCCGTAGCGAGCCTAAGCGAGTTACGGCAGCACCGCTGATGCCCGCCGATGCCGTAACTCGCTAAGGCTCGCTACGGCCTACTTTGGGAACTCAATGCAAGGCCCGGAATTCGCCGCCTGATTCGGACGCAAGCGTCTTTAAGAACGTTTCGGTGGGGCCGCTGACGGACACGCCGATTGTGTTGAAATTCACGTGACGGAAACGATTGCGATGCAGGATATCTTGGACGATCTTCGTCGGCGCGATGATTGGACCGACCGTTGGTTGGCCATCGGTTAGCAAATATACGGCTTCCAGGTCATCGGAAAACTCAATTGAATTGCGAAGCGCCGTGTACGTGTTGGTTTTATCACCAAAACTTAAACGCTTGATAAACTTGATCGCCTCCAATTTGTTTTCCTCACTGGCAGCGACCAAGTCCTCGCGCCAAGTTCGCACCACCGTTTCGTAAAACATGATTGCAAACTCGGTGTCGGGATCCAGGTCGGTGATCGCGCGAATCAATTCCACCTTCGCACGTTGCAACCGTGTCATGCCCGCCGAATACTCTTCCATGCTGCCGGAATGATCGATGATGAACATCAAACGCTTGGCATACAGTTCCATCCCGTAGTACTGCCGCTTTTTAGAAAAACGCAATCGGTCCAACGATTCCGAAGACCCACTTGATGGTTGCAGCACAATGCTTGTTTTTTTCGCTGGTTCAGTTGACTCACTTTTCTGTTCGGAAAGCCGAGTCGCCGGTTTTGTCATGGACTCTTTCCAAGCGTGGTAGCGATCTAGATCCTCACCAAAATCGCTTTCCTCGACTTCATCAAGCAATCGATCGATCTCGTGCCGCAATTGGCCGTCAAAGTCGTGACGCCAATCCGTCAAAATTTCAATCGCGAGCGGATCTTCCATCTGAGCGAGGGATCGAACGAGGTTGAATCGATAGCCGTAGGTGAGGTCAAACGCGGGGTCGGATTTCAAATTCGCAATCGCTTCAATGGCATTTGAAAACTTGTTCTTCCCTAGCACGTCGGCGGCCAACATCGATATCCCCGAATGCTTGTTCGACAACAGTTCGATCAAACACTCCCCGGCATCTTCTCGCTGCGTCGATCCGATCAGATACAATTGGCCAGTGATGCTGATCGGAGGCATCGCCGGTAATTCGCCTTCGTCAACCTTCAATTCTGATTCAAGCTGCTTGCAGTTCAGTTTCGCTGCTTCGATCAACTCGGGAAGATAACGGAAGGTATTCCTTGCCGATTGCTGAATTTCCATCGTCGCCTGCTGGCGAATCGCTTCCGACTTGCCGGTCAATCTCGCCAAGACTCGCCGATCCAGCCTTCCGGGCACCGCCGCAAAGACGGTGGTGCAAAACATCAGGGTAAATAAACCGAATGCGATCGCGACGAGCCTATTCTGACTTCGCATGGTCAAAATTCCGACGGGGTAGCGGGCGCAGGCACGCCAATCAGCAGACGTTTTTGTAGGCCGTAGCGAGTGAAACGAGTTACGGCATTCTGCAGCCCTACTGTAACACGCTCCACTTTCACGTCCTATTTTTTTGAGCCTCCAGCCGATTAGCTTGCCTGCACCCGGCAGTAGCGTGGACAAATACTAAGTATACCGATCTCGCCGAGCATTTGTGCATGTTTAATCATCCGATGCAGGGAAACTCACTTTTCAATCTGGGTTGGGCACTGAAATCCTAAACCGCTTAGGCTGTGAATAGATGAGCAATTCAAAAACTTAAACTTCAGCTATCACGGCGAAAGTTTAAGTTGAAGTTCAAGTTTACGTTTAAGAATGAGCTAAGTTCACAGCTTAGCTGCGTTAGCAAGGGATTCGCGATATCCCTTGCTAACGCTGCAGGTTGCGAAAAATGCCCAGCTTCGAAGAGTGAGTTGCTCTGTCATCCGAGTGTCGCTATCGGTAATACACCGCTGCGAAATAACCATCGCGACCTCGTGCGACTCTAGCCCCGACCATGGGCCTCCGGCCGTAGAAACTTGCGTTGCGGATCGCTTGCCTTGCGGAATACGACGAATAGCCGACTCCTTCGTACCTGGCACCCACCGGCAACGCACCGCTGCCGACGTGACGCATTCCGTAGCGAGCGTTGGAGTAACGAGACTTGTAGGGTTTGCGTAGCCGGTTGATACCGATCGCCGCCATCTTGCGACTCTTCTGCGCGGCCATCTCCTTAACGCTTAGCGAACTGGTCCGCGACTTAACGCGCTGTGCCGACGCATCGCCGGGTATCACAAACGAGATCATCAGCAGGGTCAAAAAAAACAGAATCATCCTGGGGTGTACATGAAGAGGAACATGAACACACGACAACTGACGCAGCAACATTGCAGCGTTTCCTAGACAAATAAACAGCAAGCCTCTCGCGTTTCCATGCGAAACAACTTAGACAAGATCTTTCAAACGCCCCCGATCGAATCCCGTCATAAAAAGGCCGATGCGTTTGCACTAGTCAAACGATTTGTCCAACGATTCGTGAAATCAAGACACCCTTCTGGGCGAAGCTCGTTATCGAACTTGAAAACACTTTACTTATCAAAAAAGTTCACCAGTGTTCCGCGATGGACAGATGGTGAAACGGCCGACGACTCTTCAATGGACAAAGTATCAGGCCCGCTTGAGGGACGAACCTTTACGTATCCCGAAATCGTGACGATGACTGTCGCCAAAATCACTAACACAGTCAGATAAAACTTTCGGCTGTTACGAATGAACGCCAACTTGTTGCTGCGCCCCACCATCGCTGCCGCTAAAAAGAAAACCGCAAACGCTAGGATCATCTTTGTCCCCACCAAAGCGTGGTAAAGTCCATCGCCTTTATGGTTAGGCATCGCTCGGAAGTAGTTGTAAAAACCGCTGATCAGAAACAACGCAACACCACCGTGAACGAAACGTTTCCACCGACCCGTGATCGATGCCAGCAGTGATTGGTGAACCGATTCGTCAAGCGTTTTTGCCGACGGCATCAACACCAACAACGTAAAAACGCTGCCGCCAACCAAGGTGATCGCGGTGGCGATATGAACAATTCGAGAAACAACGTCAATCCAAAACATGAGCTTGCTTGTTGCGAAAGTGAAGGGGGTTTTTGATGTTTATTTGGGTGGCTTGGCCGCCGTTGCGGAACGTGTGCGGACCGGGCGTCTTTTAATCGGGGCAAGTGCATGCTGCGACTGATAAGCGACTTCGGCAATCAACGCGTCCACTCGATTTCGACACACCGCGTAAATCGCCAGCGATGGGATCGCAACGATCAGTCCGCCCACTGTTGTGACCAACGCTTGATAAATGCCCTCAGCCAAATCGCCCGCACCGGCTGCACCACGCGTGGTTGCGACTTGTTGAAAGGCAAAGATCATCCCGACCACCGTCCCCAGCAATCCTACCATCGGGGCAATGTTGCCGATCACCGACAAGTATTCAATCCGTCGCATTAAACGCGCAGCTTGCGCAGCCAGAGAATCTTCCACAGCTTTCTCAACTTCGCTCCAGCCCATCTCCCATTCCGACAAACCGCTCAACAACACCACGCTCAACACGCTAGGGCTTCGCCGGCACGCTGCATCAGCTTCGGCGACATGACCGGCCAGCAACGATTGCCGAACCGCGTCGGCTGTTCCATCAGGAATAATTTCACCACGGCGCAGCGACATCGCTTGATCAAAAACCAAGTACGCCGCACCGACGCTTAGCCCAAACAAAACCATCAGGATCATCAAGCCAGGAACGCCGCCGCTAAAAATGATGTCCAGCATCCCAGCCGAACCCTGGTCATCAACGGCGGTCGATGCCTGCGCGATTAAACTGCCGATAAAGTTGGCAGACATCATGCCGACTCTCCTTCATCAGACGCACCAGCCGACAACAAAAACTCAGCATCGGCAAGCAGCGGTTCGTCCCAATGCAATCGCAGGACGCCTTCTTTCTGCAATCGGTCAATCGTCTCGCGGTGCCGTTGCCGAATCACCTCTTCCGCGTCCTGAACCCGGCGACGACTTTGCGACCAAGACAAAACCGCCATTGCAAATAAAGCGGTAGGCAAGATCGACAGAATCAGGCTGGTCAACATCATCGCAAAATCAGGCTTGGGAAACTTGTCCAGGTCACCCGCAAAATCTCGCAGAGTCAAAAAGCTCGCATCGAAGTAACCGCGATACAGCGCGATCACCGGCCCGGACATCAGCAACCAGAAAATTGCGGTCCCGATCATCCCACACACCATTGCCGTGGTCGATGAAAACGAGATTCGATTGACCTCTTCTTCAAAGATCTGCTCGGATTTTTCTTGCAAAGTATCAATGCCTGCCAACGAGGCAACTTCACCGGTAACGTCGCGATCAGTCAGTGAAGTTGACACGTCCTGTTTCTCATGCCGCAGCTTTGACAATTCATGTCGAAAATTAACCGCCAGCGGCCCCAACCGGTCGGCCACTGCCGCAGCACTCCGCCGCCGCAACCCGTCGCGAATATCATCACTCGCATCGCGGTCGGTGGTCAGGTTTTTGGCTGATGTCCAAACGGCACCGACCAGTGACGGAAGCGAACCCGACAACGTCATCAGCACTCGGTCCCAAGCACCGTGCGTCAGGTTCAGCAGCCCCAACTGAGTCCGATAGGGGAACCAAAACCCAGCCGTTTCGGTTAACAGGTTCAAACGCAATCGCGACCGCACCGCCGCGCGAAGCGAACTGCTGTTGCCGACCAATGATTCCGCAACCTCCGTCGGCAGTGCTTTTGCTTCGCGGTTGAGCCGCGTGACGGCACCTGTTAGGTCAGGCAAATGATCGACCAGCGTTGCATGCAGTGCCCATCGAAACCTCGCATCAATGGCCGAAAGTCGAGTACTACGACGACGGTCGCCTTCCCATGAACTACCAATTTCCAACTGAAGACTTTCAGCAATCTTTCTAGCTGCTTCCTTTCCGACGGCTTCTTCACCGCCTCCGTTTTCGCCAGAGCCGCTGCTGACATCAAAGTCTTCCACCACCACGGCCGGCGCGATCTTACTGGTCGGCGCGATACTTCGCATGTGAGCGACGAACGCTTCAATGTCGGCACCAAGCGTGTTGTCGTTCTCTCGACTTCGCACCGCATTGACCACCGGGATCACGATCGTGCCCTCGCTAGCCGCCGTGGTCAACGAAACAGTTTTGCTACGCAGTTGGTCTCGACGCACGACCATCAACAACACCGACGCAAGCGAAAGAGCTCGCTGAGCCACCGCAGCAATCGCGCGGCGTTCGTCAGTCAAGCCTGGTGCATCGACCAACAAGTACGGCATTCCGATCGATTCCATTTCGGCCGCCGGACATTGCAAAAACGTTTCGTGTCGCGTGTCCATGTCGGCTGGCGGAAAAGGTCCAATCCAAACCAGCTTTTCAGTCGCTTCATCCAAATTGTTTCCACTTCGCACGGCACTGGCAGCCGAAGAACCGCGAATCATTTGTCGAATCAGCCATGATTTCCCCTGTCCCGTTGCGCCGACGACAGCAATGACGGTCAAGCCACGGCTACGATCGTCCAGAATCATGCGGCGGGCTTCGTTGTGCTGGTCACACAACTCGATGACCTCGCGTCCCGCTTCGCTTTCGCCCAGCACGCTTGCAGCGGACCGCCGCACACGCGACAAAAACACCTGTCCCGGCGGAGTGATCGATGGATCGTCACTTGAATCGTTCAAGTTCATTCTTTTCAATGTGAGTGAAAGTTACCTAATTCCGAGGCAGCAACTTCTGCAGTTCCTGTTTGAACTCGTCTCTGATTTTGTAAACCGCCAGTGCTGGACCGCTGGCCGAACGAGCGATGATTTTTGGCGGCGGCAACTTTTCTTTCGTGCCGCCCACTTCGATCGTCGGCGGCGAATCAACTCGCGCGACGCCAAAGGTATCACACAGCACTGCTTGAAAGTCGGCCGCTTGCTGACGAGCGGCCTGTTGTTCGACGTTGCGAGTGTTCTGTTTGCCAGCCCAAGCGGTCGCGAAAGCGGTCAGTCCGCCCGCGATGAATAGTTCAGACATCGAAGCCGACGCGATCAACGTGGTGCCAAAGTCCAATGGAATCGCCAAGACGCCGCCGAACGTCGCCAGCAACGCACCCAGCGGTGTCAGCCCCACCAACAACTTTTTACCGCGCGGAATCTCGCTCCACATCTGACGCACAGCCTCGTCCAACCGTCGCGGATCAAGCGAAGTGAAATCGTCACGCTCGAAACGCAAAATCGCTGCCTCGGCCGCGTCCGTCCACTGCCCCAACTTCTTCGAGTTTCCGGCACTGGCACTTGAATCACTGGCACTTGAATCATCGCCATCCAATTCGTCCCGCGTATCAGCGACAGAATCGCTTAGCGAAATTGGCGGCCAATGCGTAAGCTTTGACGATCCACCATGTCGTTCAATCGCTTGCACCAATCGCATCGGAGTCAGGATCGCGCCACTGTCGCCGCTGCGGAATTTTCCCTTCAAATCATCGGCTGTCCGCTGAGCGATGGCGGAGGGTGTCAGGTTCCGTAAAAAACTTCCCGCGCCGCCAAACATCCCACGCAATTTCGCATTCATCCGAACGCCCCACCTAGCGTACCAGGGCGCGGTGATCGCGAACGATTCGGACAATTGCCGGATAATTCGTTCGCTTTGATGCAGACGCAATTCGGCAATTTCTACACCGACTTCACGATGAGCGAAAAAGTCCAAGGTCGCCCCCAGCAGACAACGTTGCGCCATGGCGGTTTGATGAAGACTTAGGTCCGCCGCCTTGTCAACTTGATTGAATCCCTGATCCCAAATCGATCGCCGCAAATTGTTTTCAAGCGAATAGCGAAACGACTCGAACAGCACTCCGCGATCAAGTCGCTTGGGCAACGCCTGCAGCATTCGATCATCGTCAATCGCGGCCGGCGGATTTTCCTCGGTTGCCGAGCGGAGCGAAAAGAAAACGGGCAGCGAATCAGTTTCGGGGTCCATCGCACGAGCGATCACGTCTTCGGGTGCCGGAATGTACGGACGGCTGGCTGGTATTTCAAAATCATAAGCGGCATAAATTGTGTCGATGCCATGTGCCCTGGCCAACGGATCAAACGTCTCAAAGACTTGGTCGGGTGTTTGACGCGGCCGAACCTTGTTGACGGCCAACATTCGCGGAATCCCCGGCATCAAATCCGATGAGACTCGCAACAGGTCGCCCAACGTGGCGTCACGCGACGAGTTGGCCGAGGAAACGACTAGGAAAGCGGAACACAAGGTCGCAGCTTTTCCCAACACTTGACGACGCTGTTCAGGCGACCCCAACCCGAACGCTTCGTCGGAAACAATGTCGGGGCAATCCAACAAACCGATGCCAACTTCGTCCAACATCGGATCAGTCCCGACCAGCGGCACCGAAAGTAGATCGGCGTCACCGTCACGGTTGTTGTACTGGGCATGCGCTTCATCGATGTCATCGCTTAGCATTTCCGGCGGACGGCCGATCGCGTCCCCGATCCGCTGCATCAGCAAACCATACAGCTCGCTGTCTTTTTCCCATTGCGATGGAAGCCACAGAATGAACCGATGAGTGCCTTCGTGGTTGCCATCTCCACGCAGCGTCCGACGACGCCCATGTTCGCTTAGGAACGTTGCCACCAGCGAAGTCTTGCCACTGTTCAGCATTCCGGCGACGGCCACGGTCGGCCAGTTCACCAACTGTTCAGCCGTCTGCAATTGACGACCCGACGATCGAACCACCGACGACAGATCTTCGACTTGTTTTTCTGCGGGCGATTTTCCAGATGATGTTTCAGCCGATTTTTCAGCCGATTTTTCAGTCGCGATCCGCCGCAGCGAACCTAGAAAACTCTCGCGACGTTCCCCCGGATAGACTTGTTGGATCGCAGCACGTTGATCATCGTCCTCCAACAAAGACAGCAGCGACGACCAATCGATCGACGCTGGATGAGCTGAATTGGTGGATCCAAATAGTTTCATAAATACGGGTTCTTAAACTTCGTTTTCTAGCGTTTTGTTTTCAAGCGTTTCATGGTCTTGCTTTGCCACATCGTTTCCGTTGGATGACGACTTCGCATCGCTGTAGACGACTTCCCACCAGTGGATGGCGTCCGATTCCGTCCACGAAACTGCATCGGCACACGATCGCAAGGCCGAAGCCAATTCGTCGATGCTTTGCGGGCGGTCCTTG
The DNA here is from genome assembly GCF_001642955.1 of Rubripirellula obstinata. Lineage (GTDB taxonomy): Bacteria > Planctomycetota > Planctomycetia > Pirellulales > Pirellulaceae > Rubripirellula > Rubripirellula obstinata. Next base: position 18,658 of record NZ_LWSK01000060.1, read on the forward strand.
GGGTCTTTCCTCAGGCAACTCATCAGGACGTTCTGCAAATCGTCAGGCAGCTTTGATTCTAGTCGATTTTCAGGCCTTAGCGGCATCTCGTTCAGTTGTTTCATACAAATGTCAACCGAACCGGTGCCTTCAAAGATAGGCTTCCCGGTCAGCAACGCGTAGCCCACCGCGCCCAGCGAATACAGATCACTCAACGCATCCGATTCCGTCGCATCGCGAACACACTCGGGCGACATATACATTGGCGTCCCCGTGATCGTGTCGGATTGGGTCAGCGATTGATCTTCCGCGGTCGAAGTGATGCTTTTGATTAGCCCAAAATCAAGCACCTTGATCCAATCGATCACACCGGCTTCGGACGTCAACAATATATTCGCAGGCTTGACGTCGCGATGCACCAATCCACTCAGGTGAGCCTCCCGCAGCGAGCCGCAAATCTGCAACAACAAGTGAATCACTCGGGCCGGCGGTTGAGCGCCGAAGTGATCGATCAATTGCTGCAGCGTGATGCCATCGACAAACTCCATCACGTAGAAAAACGTTCCATCGTCGGCGCGTCCATAGTCGTAAATATGGATCGTGTTGGGATGTCGAAGCGATGCCGTCAACTGCACCTCTCGCTCGAACCGAGTGATGGAATCTGGGTTAATCAACGACGCGGAACCAGACGCAGCGGATCCCGATTTCATCGACCCTGTTGTTGACCCCGTGTCACGACCGGTCAGCACCTTGATCGCGACCGGACGCCGCAGCAGTTCATGCTTCCCGCGATACACGGACCCCATACCGCCACGCCCCAACATTTCACCGAGTTCATATCGCCCGAAACGTCGGTGGTTGATGTTGTCTTCATCTGAATTATTGTTCGTCGCGTTAAAGTGATTCCCTTCGTTTCTGAAACCGAAAAACAACAACCCGGCTAGAGCAATTGCAAACATTGCCAGGGCTGCAAAGAAGCTGCGATTCAAAAAACGTGCCGGTGCAAGCACCTCGTCCACATCGGCTTCGGTTGCAATTCCCATCTGATACTTAGGCAACCAAGTCCAAACCCCGACGACTTTTACTCCGCGATAATCGTTGTACCCAGTCAGGTTTTCACTACTGCCACCGCGAGTCGCATGGTCAGCCATGACCGTCAATCGATGCTCGTTGGGCGAAGTCGTCGGCCTCTGTCCTGACACAATGTTTACACCAGGATCACGGACCATCACGTTTAGCGTGCTGACGATGTTTGGATCTTCTGGCAACATCCCGGCCGAACGCAGTTGGTCCTCGAACCTGCTTTGGCTCAGCATGACACCTTCACGATCAAACGCATAGGTTTCTCCGCTGGCTCCGGTGCGAGCGATCGTCAGCAGTTCGGAAAAGCGGTCCAGCGGATCGATCAGCATCACCAAGTTTCCGACCACTTGCTCTTCTTCCAACAGCGACATCATCGCGCCCATGACGGGACCGCCGGGAACCGATAGCGGACCTGTCGATGTGATCGCGACCTCCGATTGGAACGGCAGCAAAATCGTTGGCTCGCGAGACATGACCGATCGTCGGGCGTGGTCGGAAATCGTCACAGGTTGCCCGACCAGGTTGTCGATGCTGGACGCAACGACGGTGTCGCGAGTGTTCGTGATGCACCAACCGATGTGCTTGTCAGAATGCAAGGCTTGCTTCAGTTCGGAGAATTCATCAAGCCCGACCAGATCTTTGTTGTCCCACTGGAAACTGAGATCCGACTTTGCGATCAGTTCAACGGCCGGCTTCTGCACGGCGTCGTTGGACGCCATGGTCGCAACGTAGTCTTCTTCTGATGCGAACCAATTCTGCAACACGGCCACGTTCGCCGACAAAACGGCCTGCAGTGAATCACGAGCGTTCTGCTGGGTAGAAGCCAGCACGGTTCGGCCGATCCACCACGAAGCGATCAGGAACAGCAATGCCAACGATGCGACGGTGACTAGGACTGCTCGGCGGATCGGAGAGTACTTGCGTTTCCGAGATCGCATGCCGCCACCAAGCGAATTGCCAAGCGAATTGCTCAGTGAATTGCTAAGCGAATTGCCCAGTGAATCAAGTTGTCGCCGAAGAGAATGCATGCCGCTGATTGTCTCTCACGGAGCTCCCCTGGAAAAGTGCCCGACAATTAGTTCACCCGACAATTAGTTCACCCGCCAAAAGCGTTCAGACTATCGAGCGTGCTGATGAATCATTTGCATCAGGGCATCGGAAGGTTGACGAACGGTCATCACCTCAGGCGACCCATCGGGGTTGCTGCGATCGCGAACAATCACGATGACTTCCTGATTGGATGCCAACTGGTTTGATGCCGGTGGTTCATTGAACGCCTGGTTGCTGGCCAGACGAACCGGGGCTTCCATTGCTGGTGCTGGTTCGTTTGCAGCAACCGCGAAATCGTTACTGCGATCATTTTGGTAAAGCGAAGCCATGTTGACTCGATCGAGTTGCCAATGAACGTTGCCTGGGCCAGCGTAGATGCCAACATCATTTTTGTAGTCTGCTGCGTTGCAAACACCGATCAGTCTTCCTGTTTCGTCAAACAATCCACCGCCGCTGCGTCCGTCGATGGGAGCACCACCGATTTCAATGTTCGAGATTCCCAAGTGTTGGTTGTACTTGTCCACGCCGGTGATGCGAGTGTCACGGCGGGTCGGATCGTCGCCACGGTCACAGCCAAAGCTAAAAACGGCTTGTCCGGTGCGAGGTTTCTGTCCGTCTAGGATCACGGGTACAGGTTGCACGTCGAAGCCGGGGCGAATGGTGACCAACGCGATGTCTCGATCGTCGGCGTCGTAGTCCAACACTTTCCCTTCGACGGTTCGCGTTTCGCCACCGACGAACAAGTCAACTTCGATTCTGCCTTGTCCTTCGTTTTCACGGAACAGGTGACCGCAAGTCAGCACGAGAGCTTCGTCGCCGTGAACGTCAATGATTGTGCCAGTTCCCGCTCCGTACCCGCGTCCGTCATGAACACGCAACCGAACCGTTGCGGCTTCGGCACGCTGAACCGCCGAAGCGATCGACAAACTTGGCATCACTTCCGACGGTGCGGCGGAGCGATCCGGCCTCGCAGCGGTCAGAGTTTGCGTATTTGAATTTCGCTGGGAGTTTTGCTGTGAATTTCGCTGGGAGTTTTGTGCGGGTGAACGACTCTCGAAATCTAGGTTGGTTCGACCTCTTCCCATGGGGGCCAGACGCGTCATCGGAGCTGGAATGTTGTCGATTGCTCGCGACTTTGCGCCCGTTGGAACCAGTGGTCCCGATGGGTTGGTTCCGAGTGCGCGTTGCAATTGGGCGACGGACTGAATGCCGACCAATCGGGTGAGTTCTTTGCCGCCGGAAACAACAACAAAGGTCGGTGTTTTGCGAATTCCGTAACGGCGAGCGAGCGACGCTTCTGAGTTGACGTTGACATGGCGAACCGGGATTCCGGTTCGTTCCAGTGCGGCCAAGGTTGGCTTCATCGTCTGGCACGGACCGCAGTGCGGTGACGTAAAGTTGATCAAGATCGCATCCGAAGCAGACGCGGAACTCATCACGCAAACAGCGGCCAACAATCCTGTAGCCATCCCAATCATCATCGAACTTCGCACGCGTTGTCCCTCCTTGGACCTTTGCGATTCATGCACTCAACTTCTTAGTGGCGGCCGCCGCAAGCATCCTGCTCGCGTCACCCGTCGGGGCTCATCTTGCCTACCAGAGCAACGGGGCAGCAAGTGCAATGAGAGTTCGAGTTGCGAAACTTTAATTTTTTCTTAGTTTCACAGAAAGATTCACGGAAAATCCCGCAACAAAATTAACCCGATTCAAATTGTAGGCCGTAGCGAGCCAAAGCGAGTTACGGCAATACACCGGCATGCCGTAACTCGCTGGGGCTCGCTACGGCCTACTAGCATGCGAGCCTACGATTATTTTGGAATTAAACCTGATCTACGACCAATCCGTGCAACCTTGGATCGGCTAGGGAATCGGCAATCAACGCAACACCGGTGAAATCCTGTCCAGCAGTGTGGGCGTTGGGGATCGCAACGGTGACCGCGCCGGCGGCTACCGCGGCCGCACATCCATTCTGGCTGTCTTCCAGTACCAGCATCTCAGCAGGTTCGATTGAGAATTTCGATGCGGCGGCTAGATACATTTCCGGATGCGGTTTGCCATGCGTCACATCGTCTCCGGTCAGGACAAACGACAATGCATTTCGCCATGGGATGTTTTCAAAGATGACATCGACGAACTGCCGGCGACTGCTGGTGGCCAATCCAAACGGAACTTCGCTTTCGACCAGCAATTCAATCCAATTTGATAATCCTGGCATCGGCTGCACTCCGGCCGACAACTGTTCCTGGTACAACTGTTCCGACTCGATCAGCAGATCTTCGGGACGGTCATCCAAGCCATGAAAGTCCTTCATTTGGATCATGGCATTGACGCCGACGCGGCCCATCATGCGTTGCTGCAAATCATGACAATACCGAAGCCCGCGACGAACAAGCATCGTGTCGCCAACCGTCCAGTACAATTTTTCAGTATCGAACAGCAGCCCGTCCATGTCCAAGGCGACGCCGCGAATTGGGGGGCGAACGGCTTTCGCTTCGCCGCGGTGATTTCCAGTTGATTTGTTCATTGTTTTTTAAGCTCCAGCAAAACCTTTGACCCGACGATCGGAAACTGAAATGGATCGCAGCATCACCAGCTTATCGCTGGGAGGCATTTCGATGGAAGGCGATGGGCCGCTGACGCGTTCGCTGATCCGATCGCCGCTACTAGAATCGTTCGGGGAAGGAAGCACGTCGGGGTTCATCGCCGAAGACGCAGCGCACTGGGCGATCGAAGCATTCATCCCCGTCCAGCCCGACCAATGGTGCCATTACCTCGCGTCCCGAATCAAACAAGACACAGGCGAAACCGATGACGCCCAAACACGATCTAATTTTGATCAGGCTGTATTCAAGATTACCGAATCAGTCCGACAATTCTCGTCTGCACAACAATTCGAGTTCGCGAATGTCTATCGTTCGATCGACCCTGATCGTGACACCAAAGATTTAAGTTCGCCCGAATCAGAAGTTGTCGGCGACACCGAACCGGCTGACCTGATGCGACCCCAAATCGATGCAGCGATTGAATTGCTGCATCCGATGTTGGACCAAGCCGGGTACACGCGATTGAGCCAGGAGCAGATCGAAGAGTGCGTGGGAGTCGCCAGCCAATGGGGCGTTCCGCTGCATGTGGATTTCAGTTTGTTTGAACAGTTAGTCGTGTACGCTCGCGGCGACATCATCGGCACGCGTTTCAAAAGAAGACTGCGAAAGTTTTATCGCCGCGAATCCGTTCAGGTTCCGATCTACCAGCGGATGGTCGTGATGTTTCAACTGAGTGAAGATCAGAACGCGGACGAAACATTGGTCGCAGCGTCGTTGCACCTGCGGATGTTCAAGAACATTCCCAAGCAAGACATCGACATGCTGCTGCCATGTTCGCGGGTGAAGATTTCAGGAGTTGATCGCGTCAAAATCGTCCTGCCAAGTCTAGGCGGATTCCTGATGTCGTTGCGGAAGATTGCTTCCTACGCATTGCTGTTCGCGGTCCTGGCACTGCACTGGACCGCAATCTTGACGGTCCTGGTGCTCGGCTATTTGGTCAAGAGCACGCTGAGTTACTTTCAAACCAAAAACCGCTATCAACTGAACCTAAACCGCAACCTGTACTTCCAAAAACTGGACACTGGCGCAGGCGTCGGATTCCACTTGGCCGCACAAGCGTCTTCGCAACGACAAGTGGAATCGATCCTCGCCTACTACGCGATCGCGACGCATGGCCAGCCGATCAGCGATCGTAAGCTTCGCCGAAAATGCGAGCGAATTGTCCGCGAATCGATCAATGTCGAAATTGATTTCCAGGTCGATCGAGCGGTCAAGCTGCTCGTCGAGCTAGGTTTGATCACACCGACCGAAGCAGGTTGGCAAGTGGCATAAGCTTCCATCCTTCTTATTTCGTTTAGCCGCGTGGGCATCGCCCCGCGCGTTTCGTTCCGGGTGGACGCGCGGGGCGATGCCCACGCGGTTAAACAGTGCAGAAACCTTCTTTTCTTCGACGCTCCGACGATTACTCTCGAAACCGGTAGCCGATTCCTCGAACGGTTTCGATCAGGTCGGCATGATCGCCCATCTTCTTGCGGAGCGCTCGGATGTGTACGTCAATCGTTCGCTGCAAAACAAGAGTGTCTTCACCGAGGGCTGCATCGACTAACTGAGACCGATCGAAAGCACGACCGGGTTGTCGGATCAGAGCTTCCAACAATTGGAATTCGCTCTTGGTCAGTTTTAAAATCTCGCCATCAATCGATGCGACAAATCGGCGACGATCGACCGAGACGCCATGGTGTGAGATTTGGGATTGCTCATCGACGCTTGGTTCTCGCCGCCGCAATAGCGCCTTCAAGCGTTGGAGCAAAACCTTGTAGCTTTCGACCGGTTTGACAACGTAGTCATCGGCTCCCACCGCAAAGCCAACAACCTGATCTGATTCCTCGCCCATCGCCGTTAACATCAAGATCAAAATGTCTTTTGTGATCGGGTCCGCTCGCAACTGTTTGCAAACATCCACACCGCTGATGATCGGCAAGTCAACGTCCAGAAAGATAACGTCGGGCAAGACCAATTTTGCTTGCTCAATCGCTTCACGCCCATCGGTGGCGTGGGAAACTTCATATCCGGCACGCTGAAGTTGATATTCCAGTGTCTCGGCGAGCGGCCGGTAGTCTTCTACCACTAGAACTTTTGTTTTTGTCATCGTGTTGCTAACGAGGGTGAAAAAGCCAACTGCGCATTTTCTAAAGGTTCAGGCCCGTCTTCGCAGGGGGACTGGAGCCTATTATTAGATAAAGATTTCGTGAAGGAATCGGCTGTTTCAATCGGGCATGGTTGCGTTGTCTCGGGCCTCCAACCAACGCAGTGCTTGGTCCAACGCAGGGGCAGCCCAGGATTCGTCGGTAAAAGTGGCTACAATCGCCCGCAATTTTGCCTCCGTCGCCGCTGGATCCTGCAACGCGATCGCGGCTTGGATTTCATTGAGCACCTCCTTGGCGCGTGGATCCATTTTCGCGGTATTCGCTTTCCCGTTGATCTGGTCCAGTTCATAGCGAGCCAATTCGACCAACGGGTAGGCTGGATTGCCATCTTCGGCGTCACCAAAGGCAGCCAACCATTGCCGCAGTTTCTGGCCAGCCTGATTGCTATCCTGATCGCCATCTTGGCCAGGCACAGATTCTCTTTCAGACATCGCCGACAGAAAACTGGTCTCCGCTGCACCAAGTTTCTTCAGCCCAATCTTTTCAGTTGCCTTCAATCGATTCAAGGTAGACCGCAAACGATGCTGCATCCGAAAGTCAACGACTGCGGCAACGCGATCGTCGTCTGGATATCGCATCAGGAACGCTTCGGCCGCGTCGATGTCACCTTGGACAATCGCGGACTGATACAACTGGTCCGACGTCGGTGGCGTGATTGCGGTCACCATCGCCCAGCCCAAGACACCGATCAACGCAATAATCGCGACGGCACTTGCGATCACCGAGACCTTTGATGAAACATGATCCGATAAGTCATCGGGCCGCAGCAGCGTGGACGTCGGCTTCGAATGATCAACGGTCTCGAAATGAGTTCGCGTTGTCGATGTTGCTTCTTCGCCACCGGAATTTGGCTGCGACAACAGCGTTGGGCTTTCCGAACCGACGCCCGCGTCTTTCTCTTTTCCGAGGATGCTTCCCGTTTGCCCCAGTCGCGTTTTATCGTTGACCGAAACAATGGTCTTGTCACCTGATTTGGATGAACCGACAGACGAGTTCGCACCGGCATCGGAACGGTTCGCAGACGCGTCTTGGTTGGCTTTTCCAGATCCATCAAATCCCGGTTCACCGGATCGAGTCTTTTCGTCATTTCCCGCTTGCGTCACCTTGGACTGCATCGCTTCCTTCATTGCCTTCAACCGATTCATGACAACGAGTGCCGTTGGCGGACGATCGCCGGCAACCTTCTCAAGCAGTTGATGAACAAGTTCGCATAATTCCTCAGGTGCATCGCTGGCAATCATACTGAGCGGAATCGGTTTTTCGCGTCGCAGCGCTTCGATTACCGCCGTGGCATTTTTGCCTTTGAACGGCGAACGACCAGCAAGCATTGCGTACATCACGCTGCCCAACGAATACAAATCGGTCCGCGCCGTAATCGTTCCGTCGTCGGCCTGTTCGGGTGCCATGTAGTCGGGCGTTCCCAAGACGGAACCAGTCCCAGTTTCCTCGGACGAATCCCAGTAGTTCTTGGGGATACCAAAATCGACCAACTTGACTTTATCATCGCCCGTCAGCATCAAGTTGGCGGGTTTTAGATCACGGTGCTGAACACCAATATCATGCGCGTGTTTCAGTGCAGCACAAATCTGAATCGCGATGTCGATTGTCTCGTTTGGACTGAGTCGTTTTTCGCGGCGAATTCGAGTTTGTAAGGTTTCGCCGACCACCAATTCCATGGAGTAAAAAAGCTGCCCGTTTTCCTCGCCGTAACCGATCAATCGCACGATGCCGGGATGCTTCAATAGCTTCAGTGCATGAATCTCTTTTTCAAACCGACGGCGGAATCGTGGTTCGTCGGCCACATGAGCAGAGATCAGCTTGACCGCGACCTGGTGTCCAGTCGCTTGATGTTCCGCCGCGTAGACATTGCCCATCCCCCCGCGGCCAATCATTTCGCCAATCCTATACGGACCCAAAAACGGAGATACCGACATGAAACAAAACCAAGCGATTGAAACGGGTGAATGGACTCTGTGAATTATAGACGAAAAACGGTTTCTAAATGGCCCTGGCTTATGGCGTGCTTGCGGGGCGGAAGATGCTGGGTAACGATGTTGCGGCTCAAATGAACTCAGTGCAGGAACGATTCTATTTCTTCTCAGATGATTTCTGTTCGCGGTTGCCGCGTCCACAACCTAAAAAACATTGATGTCGATCTACGACGAGGCAAACTGATCGCGATCTGCGGGTTGTCGGGCAGCGGAAAGACGTCTCTGGCGCTCGATACGTTGTACGCCGAAGGTCAGCGTTGTTACATCGAAAGTTTTTCGGCCTACACACGTCAATTTCTGCAGCGGATCGATAAACCGGATTGCGATCAGATCGCTGGCATTCCGCCCGCCATTGCGGTGACTCGCGCGAGCGGCCCAAAGACCAATCGCAGCACCGTGGCGACGGCGACCGAGATCGCGGATCACCTTCGGTTGCTGTTCGCCAAAGCGGCAACATTGCATTGCTACGGATGTGGCCAACGAGTCGAATCGGATGACCCCGCCGTGGTTGCTGAGCAGATTCGAGAGCAACCGGCCGATACTCGTTTGATGATCGGCTTTGAAGTCTGGTTGGCGGATCGGAAAGCGGCCAGTGAGATCCTGTTGGGCCTGCAGCAAGATGGATACTTGCGATTGGTCGTGGATGGTCAGACGTTTCATTTGTCCGACGAAGATCGAACGCGGTTGGCGGCAAAGGTGACCAAGTCGGGAACGTTGGCGACGGTGATCGTTGACCGCGTGACCGCTGGCGAAGATCTTTCGCGTTTGACGGAATCGTTGGAAACTGCAATGGCCGAAGGAAATGGTCGTGCCGTGTTGCTGGATCCTGCATTGAAACAACGCCAGATCATCAGCCGCGATCGGCGTTGTGACGCGTGCGACATCGATTACCCGGATCCAGTGCCACGCTTGTTTAACTTCAACAATCCACTGGGAGCCTGCCCGACCTGTGAAGGCTTTGGCGACGTGGTGGACTGGGACATGGACTTAGTCATTCCCGATCCAGGCTTGTCGATTGCCGAAGGCGCGATCGCGCCGTGGAACACACCTTCGTACAACCACGAACTGCAAGAATTGATCGAACTGGCTGACGTTGTCGGACTGCCCGTCGATGTTCCCTATCGAAAGCTGAAAAAGAAACATCAAAAGCTGATTCGTGAAGGTGTACCCGAGCGAGAATTTGGCGGCCTGAATGGTTTCTTTGCTTGGCTGGATCGCAAGAAGTACAAGATGCATGTTCGCATCTTTGCGTCGCGTTATCGGTCCTATTCGCCCTGTCAGGATTGCGGTGGAAAACGTTTCCGGCCCGAGGCGTTGGCCTACCGAGTTGGCGAAAAAACGATCGCGGACGCCTTGTCGTTTTCTGCTGACGATTGCAAAACATTTTTCGAAACAGTGACGCTGGATGAACGGTCGCAACAGATTTCCAACGAACCACGTCAACAGATCGTCGATCGATTGGGATACCTGCAAGAAGTTGGCTTGGGTTACCTGCAACTTGATCGGACTCTGCGAACGCTTTCCGGTGGTGAGACTCAGCGAGTCGCGCTGACCAGTGCGCTTGGCAGCACCCTGGTCAACATGCTTTACGTTTTGGACGAACCTACCGCCGGTTTGCATCCATCAGACGTGCTGCGATTGTCAAAGGCGATCGTGGGACTGCGTGACCGCGGGAACACGGTGATTGTGGTTGAACACGATGAAACAATGATTCGCTTGGCGGATCAGGTCATCGAAATCGGTCCCGAAGCGGGCAATCGCGGTGGTCGGCTAACCTTTGACGGCACGCTCAAAAAAATGCTTGCGACGAAAGACAGTATTACGGGACAGTTCTTGACTGGCCGGCGTGGTTGGACGTTGATTGACCGAACGGCTCGCGAACCCAAGACGTTCATCAGTCTTGAAAATGCTTCGGGCCACAATCTTAAAAACGTGACCGTTGATTTTCCGTTGGGTGTTTTGTGTTTGGTTACCGGGGTTTCTGGCAGCGGTAAGAGTTCACTGGTTCAGGACACGTTGGTCGGCGCAATCGGGGCTCAGAAAGGAAATGCGAAGAAGTCTGACGATGCAAAGATGACGTTGCCGTTTGATCGCGTCAAAGGAGTCGGCGCGATCGATGAATGTTTGCTGGTCGATCAATCACCGATCAGTCGCAGCCCGCGAAGTGCGCCGGCAACGTACGTCAAAGCGTTTGACGCGATCCGCAAAGTGTTCGCCGACACGGTGGACGCACGAACTCGCAACTTGAGTCCCGGTCACTTCAGTTTTAACAGCGAAAAGGGCCAGTGCCCGAAGTGCGAAGGCGCGGGCGTGTTGGAGATTGACATGCAGTTCTTAGCCGACGTTTCGATGACGTGCCCGGCGTGCGAGGGAACGCGTTTTCGGGACGACATCTTGGACGTTCGCTATCGCGACAGAACGATTGCGGATGTTTTGGACATGAGTGCCGGGGAAGCATCGCTGTTTTTCCGTGGGCACGACAAAGTTCAACAGCGTTTATCAAAAATGCTTGCCGTGGGTCTGGACTACATCAAACTGGGGCAACCGGCGACGACGCTGTCCAGCGGCGAAGGTCAACGATTAAAGCTGGCCACGTTCTTAGCATCTGCATCGCGAAAACGGACGCTCTTTGTGATGGATGAACCCACCACGGGATTACATTTCGCAGACATTGTTCGCTTGGTCGATTGCTTCGACGCTCTGATCGAAGACGGTCATTCGCTGATCGTGGTGGAACACAATTCACTGTTGATGCAGGCAGCCGATTACATCATCGACTTGGGGCCGGGTGCCGCAGGTGAAGGCGGTGAAGTCGTCGCGACGGGAACGCCAGCCGAAGTCGCCAAGGTGGCAAAAAGCATGACCGGGCAGGTGCTAAGAGAAAAACAAACGGAGAAGTAAAAGCAATTCGGAACGACACTCCGCGTGCTCCGTCGATCAAAGAGCATCGCTTCAACGCAAATTACCCCAAACGATCAGTCGCGATGTGGTAGTGCGGGTCTTCGGAAACGTTGACTTCGACCAGGTCACCTGCGGTGTCCAGCAAGTTCCGGCACTCATCGCTAAGGTGGGTCAGGTGCAGACGCTTGCCGAGTGCTTGGTATTTCTCGGCCAGCCCATTGATCGCTTCTAGGCCAGACTGGTCGTAAACACGCGTGTAGTAGAAATCGATGACGACATCATCGGGATCGCTGGCAGGATCGAACATTTCTTTGAACGATGCGACCGACGCAAAGAACAATGGCCCGTGCAACTGGTAAACCTTGCTGCCGAATTCGTTCAGTTTGACATCGGCCGCCAAGTGTGTCGCGTGCTGCCAAGCGAACACCAATGCTGACACGATGACGCCCAGGATCACCGCCGACGCCAAGTCGTGCATGAACACGGTGTAGCCGGCGACCAGCACCATCACAAACATGTCGCTGCGTGGCATTCGGCGAAACATCTTCAGCGAAGCCCATTCAAACGTTCCGATCACCACCATGAACATCACGCCCACCAGTGCGGCCATCGGAATCATCGTGATCAAATCGGACAGAAACATCACAAACATCAACAGGCAAACCGCTGCCGTGATGCCTGACAAACGTCCGCGACCACCACTGTTCACATTGATCAACGATTGACCGATCATCGCACAACCGCCCATTCCGCCGAACAAGCCACAAACCAAGTTCGCCGCACCCTGTCCAATGCACTCTCGATTCCCTTGGCCACGCGTTTCGGTAATCTCATCGATCAACGACAACGTCATCAAAGATTCGATCAGCCCAACACCGCAAAGAACCACTGCGAAAGGCAGGATGATCCAAAGAGTTTCCAGATTCATCGGAACCATTTCATAGTCGTCCAAGAAATACAACTTGGGAAACCCGCCACTGATTCCAACTTCGGCTGGCGCTTCGGCTAACGTGTCGTCCGTCGCTGCAACTGCCGCAACCTCTTGCGCTTTTTCCTTGATGCCGATGACTTTGCCATCTTCGTTCCGAACCAGGTCTTCCTCTAAAAAGATGTTGGCATTCTCGGCCAAACCAGACGTAGCACTGGCGGCAATTTTGGCGTCGGCGATCACCTTGGCTTGCTGGTTGGTTTGCAGCATGTCGCCAACGGTTGCGACGGTGTGACTTTCGCTGTCCTTGCCCATTTGGTTGATGGCAATCGAAATGAATGTAACAACAAGAATCGCTGCGAGCGACGATGGCACCGCGGAAGTCAACTTGGGAAGTAGCCAAATGATTGCCATGGTCAGTGCGACCAGTCCAAGCATCAGAGCCAACGGCATGCCTTGCAGGTACACCAATTCACCGGCTTCGGAGAGCGTTTTAAAGCTGCCCAGTTGAGCCAAGCCGATCACGATCGCCAGACCGTTGACGAAGCCTAACATCACCGGGTGAGGCACCATGCGGATCAGCTTCCCTAAACGCCCAAGCCCGATCGCGATTTGCAGCAGGCCGCAAAGGATCACTGTGGGGAAAAGGTATTCAACGCCGTAGGTCGCTACCAGAGCAACGACGACAACTGCCATCGCACCGGTTGCACCGGAGATCATTCCGGGGCGTCCGCCAAAGACAGCGGTAATCAAACCGAGAAAGAAGGCAGAGTAGAGGCCGATCAGTGGTGAAACGCCCGCGACAAACGCGAACGCGATTGCTTCGGGGACCAATGCCAAGGCCACCGTCAAACCGGACAGAACGTCGTTTTTATAAGAGCTGGATTGTCGTCGAAAAAAATTAAGCATCGTTTGTTTGGTCGATCCAATGAGTGTCCCGTCGTCTAACCGGAAAAACCCGGAAGACCGGGAACTATAATTCGCGCGGCATCAGGGTCAACGGTAGTTCCCTTGGGTAAAGATGCATCACTAACGGCAAAGCTGCGAAACATGCGGACGCCATCGCACGCTTGCGTGGCTGATCCGCCCGTTAGCAGCCTGGTGCATCAAAGCCACCCCCCGTAAGCGAGCGTTTTAAAACGTAGCTGATCCCGCCAGGGTTCAGTCCACGATCAGGGTAAGCTCATCTGAACCCTGGCGGGATCAGCTACGGGTCGGTCGTTTTAAAACACTTCCAACGCAGGTTACTTCTGTTTCTTTCGCTGAGTAATCAACGCGTGCATCAAATCGCTGCGACGCACCACGCCCAGCAATTCCATTGGCTCGGCTCGCGTTACGACCGGGATGCAGTCATCCGTTTCCGCCTGAAACATCTCAAACGCTCGAGAAGCCGGATCATCGGGGTGTAGCACCGTATCGGATTCGCTGACCAAGTCCTCGGCTCGGACCAGTGACGAAGCACTGTGGTCAAACATCACGTCGCTGAGTAACGGATAGCGAATCAGGCCGACGACGCTCATCTTGTCGTCCACCACCGGATAGGTGTTGTCGTGGCTGTGTTCGATATGGTCGATCACGTCCTCGAATTTTGCCGATTGATGAATTCCCTTTGTCTTGCGAATCAAGTCGCTAATCATCACCCGTCCACCAACCGAACTGGCGACATCGGGGGAAACGATCGCGTCACGCGATTGAACCGCTGAACGAAAACGGTCGCCCAGCGCACGAACTTGTTCTAGCGGAGTTCGGTTGGTGTGGTGAATCGCTTGAGCCAACGGAACTTCGCCCGTTTCAATCAGCGACTTGCGAATAAACAATGGGCCGATAATCTCGAACAATACGACCGAACCCAAAATGATCGCTTGGATCGGTCCACCAAGTTCAGGATCACGCTCGACCGCGATTGTGGAAAGCGCGATTGCTGCGCCTGCCTGAGCAAACAAACATCCACCCAACCAATGGCGAACCTCGGCGGACTGCCCAGTCCATTTTGCGGCAAAGTAGACTCCGCCGTATTTGCCAATCATTCGCAACACGATGTAAACGCCACCAAGAACACCAGCAGCTAAAAACGCGCTCGCGTCCAATTCGGTACCATGAACGGCAAAGAACAAAACCGCTAACAGGCCTGAAATGTGGTTCAATTCGTCAACGATTTGAGACTTGTAATCTGACGTGTTGGCGACCGTCACGCCCATCACCAAAAATGTCAGCATGTAGGGAACGTTCAGCGATTCATCGACGCCCAGCAAGAACGTGACGGTTGCTACCAACAAAACCAGCCAGCGTTTGGTGTTTAGAAACCCGCACCCGTAACTGATCGTCAGTCCGCCAATCACACCCAGGACGACGGACCCGAAAACGTCGCGCAGAACAGAACCCGCTTCAAACGCGAAAGACGTTTCCACATCGCCTCGAAACATCTGAACGATCAAAAAACCGAACTCAAACATCAAGATGCAAGCGAGGTTGTTCAGCGCGACCAGAAAACCAGTGCTTTCCGTCACCGGACCTTCACTACGAAATTCTTTTAGCACCAAGATCGTTGTCGCCGGAGCCGTCGCGACGGCAAGACACCCCAACAGGATCGCCATGCTGGGGGAAGCACCAAACGCCAGCAGTCCAATGGTGACCAGCAAAAACGTCGCCAGAATCTCGACCGCTGAAATTGCGAGGCAGTGCTTGGCGATGCGGCGAACTTTGCTGAACGTAAAGTCGCACCCCAAATTGAACAGCACCAGCGCCATCGCCAGTTTCAGCAACGGTTCCAAGTTGGGCACATGATCGTGGGGCACCCAATCGAGCAGCGTCGGCCCAACCAGCAACCCAACCAGCAAATAAGCCGTGACCTTGGGCAGGTGAAACAGGTCCGCAAATACGCCGGCAGCAAGGCAAATGCCCAGCAGAAGACCTAACGTACCAAGGATATTGAGGTGAAAATCGACCATGTCGGCGATAGTTTAGCGAGTTCAAAGCAAGCGTGGGTCCACGCCAACGCGGTGCAGTGTTTTGGTCCCGGAAAACACGGATGAGTTCGTTTAGCCGCGTGGGCATCGCCTGGGCTGACGAAAATGTTTGCGTGAAGGGAAACTGGACGACTTTGGGGGGTGTGGCTGACCGGCCTCGGTGTTGATTGCAAATTGCAAAATGAATACTGAAAAATGTAGATTGACCAGCAAATACCGCTTCCCAAGAATTTTCAATTTGCAATGTTCATTTTGCAATGTTCGACTGGTTCGCGAATAACATCACCCACCGCATTTTCATCAGCCCAGGCATCGCCTGGCCTGATGAAAATCATTGCATCGCAGCAAATTGGGCAAGCTGCACCATGGC
>NZ_LWSK01000061.1 GCF_001642955.1 Rubripirellula obstinata
GATGCCCACGCGGTTAAACAGTTTAAAAACCCTTCACGGCGTGGGGCAGCCATCCGGGTGCTCGCGCACCCGGCAGGGAGCTGCCGGCCCTCCGGGCCTAACGCGCAGTAACTGATGCGACGTCCCGAGCGAAAGGCGACTATAAAAAGTCGTACGTTCCTCAGCGGTTAGTATCTAGCTGTTAACTTTCCATTCCATCATGCCCTCACCGCTAATCGCTAACAGCCAACCGCTAAAAGCTACTTCCATGCCCGATTTAATTGCTCAAGGTCCCGGTTCTGGCGATCGCTGGCGACGCGAATTGCCCGACGCCACCTCTGCATCACAATTGTCGCTTGGGCGGCGAGCGAGCGATTGGAATGTGCCTTGGGATTCAATGATCTCACGCAACCACATTCGATTGATCCCGATGCCGGATGAACGCATCGAAGTGATTGGATCGCCGGCGGCTCGTAATCCGATCTTCCACCACGGCCAACAAACTCGCCGATTCACGCTGGTGGTTGGCGATCATTTTGTGATTGGCAGGACCACGTTCACGTTGGTGAATCGACCTGGTGTCGTGGATTCGTCTTCAGATTTAGCGGCTGAATTGGCGGGAGATTCCAGTGCTGATCAAGCACGCGCAGGTCAAATGAGCGCAGACCAAGCGAGTCGATCAACCGAATTGATGCAGCATTCTTACGACCCGGTGGCGCTGCGACGAAAGAGTTTTACTGATGCAGCATCCCGAATTGACATGCTTAGCCGATTGCCAGATTTGATCATCGGCAGTGCGACCGATCAGGAATTACTTGTCCGCGTCACCAACGTCATGCTGCAAGAAATCCCCAACGCGTCGGCTGTGGCGGTCGTACAGTGCGACCCAACTTCGTCGGTCAAATTGCTGCACTACGATAGCCGAACTGGCAGCATCGACGAACCATCGGTCAGCGCACGACTGGTTCGAGATGCGACCAAAAAACGCGAAAGCGTGTTGAATCTTTGGTCGCCGCGACAGCTTTCTGAAACCCGCAGCACCGAAGCCTTCACCGCGAACGAATCCGTTGACTGGGCGTTCTGTGTTCCGCTTAGCAGCGATGGATGTCCTGGCTGGGCAATCTATGTCAGTGGTGGTTTACAAACGGAATCAGGCGGTGAAACCCAGGGAATGGATTTCGAGAAGTCGATTCAGTCCGCGCCCGATGATTTGCACGACGATGTCAAGTTTACGGAATTGGTGGGAACGACATTGTCGAACCTACGACAAAGCCGGCGGTTGCAACGGAGGCAGGCTCAGATGCGACACTTCTTTGCACCGGTGGTCTTGGATGCCTTGTCCGATCAAAACTTGGACGAAGTTCTGGTGCCTCGGGAAGTAGACCTGTCTGTCCTGTTCTGTGATCTGCGTGGTTTTTCGCGGCGAAGCGAGCAGGATTCGGCAGACTTGTTGGGGCTTCTTGCACACGTCAGCAAAGCGCTTGGCGTGATGACGCGGCACATCATGGAAGGGCAGGGGGTGATCGGTGACTTCCACGGCGACGCGGCGATGGGATTTTGGGGCTGGCCACTGGAACAACCCGATGCAGCCATCCGCGCGGTCGAAGCAGCTTCGAAGATCCGCGCCGACTTCCGAATTCATGCCGACAAACTTGGCTTTCGTTGCGGCATCGGCGTGGCCACCGGCCGTGCCGTCGCCGGACAAATTGGAACGATCGATCAAGTCAAAGTCACCGCCTTTGGTCCGGTCGTCAACCTGGCCAGCAGGCTGGAGGGCATGACCAAGACAATGGGAGCCGAGGTGATCGTCGACGAAGCGACCGCCAACGCAATCGCCAAAGCGGCTGATCCAAGGTTCCAAACTCGATCGCTGGGAAGCGTCCAACCATCAGGTTTCAGTTCAGAATTCGAGGTCGCCGAACTCTTGTCGGATTCCGACGGTTCGTTGATCTAGCAGTCTGTTTCAGCTTTCTGCTTGGGTCTCGCTATCTTCGACCACTTCGGTTGTTTCATCTGGCGTGGGCAGGACTGCGACGGGTTCACCCCAGTCCGCGTCGAATTCGGTTTCGCAGGACTTGCACGTTACCTTGGTGCCAAGCAATTGGTCGTCGATGACCTCGGCCGCATCGCATGAAGTGCATTGGATGCGTACGCTGCCGGGTTCGGCGGCCATGGCTTTCAAGTGAGCTTCCATGACGCCGGCGACTTCGATGTCTTCGGGTTGCAATGTCGTTAGAAGTTCGCGATTCATTTCCTTCATGCTGGCCAAACGATTGGCTAATTTTCGGACGCTTCGTTCAAAACTGTTTCTGCTGGATCGACCGTTGCCAAAGTGCCGATCGCGTCCGATGTACAGGTAAGTGAATCCACGCAGTAGTCGGCGGCGTGATTCGGTGGGCAGGGTGTACTTGGCTTTCTTGGCGATCAATTCAAAGATTCGGCACAAAGCTTCGGGCGGATAATCTTGGAACGTCATCGTCGTGCCGACGCGGGAACTGAGCCCCGGGTTGCTGCGGATCATCGTGTTCATTTCGTTGGGATAGCCCGCCAAAATGACGACCAAACGATCGCGTTGGTCTTCCATTCGCTTGAGCAATGTTTGGATGGCTTCGCGTCCGTATTGGTCTTGGCCGCTTTCGTCGATCAACGTGTAGGCTTCATCAACAAACAACACGCCATCGAGTGCTTCGTCAATCTTTGCGTTGGTCTTGGGGCCAGTTTGCCCGGCGTACTCGGCAACCAGACCGCTGCGATCGGTTTCGACAAGTTGTCCTTGTTCCAAAACGCCCAACGCGCCGTAGATCTCGGCAACAATGCGGGCGACCGTCGTTTTCCCCGTGCCCGGATTACCAACGAACGCCATGTGAAGACTTGGACGTGTCGTGGGTAGACCTTCCTTTTCACGAAGCCGTTCCATCTTCAAAAAATTGGTCAGCGTTTCAATCTGATCCTTGATTCCTTCCAGCCCCACCAAGCGATCCAGTTTGGCGCGAGCGTCCGCCAATCGTTGCTCGGGAGTTCGATCGTCGGAAATTTGATTGCTGGGTGGCCCGCCAGCAGCAGTCTTGGAAGGCTTCGGTTTTTCTCTTGCACCTGATCCACCGGGCCCGGCCAACGGCGTCGGTTTTTCAGCCGCCGTGACGCTGACGCCTTCTCGCAATCGCTTGGCTTCTTCGCGCAGCCAAGACAGCGCGTCGCGAGCGTTGTCGGTATCGACTTCGTTGGCCAGATGTTCGGGAGCTTTACCTTGCAGCTCGTCAAATTGCCGCTGCATCGATTGGATGCTTTGGTTGTCGGCTAGCGAGATATCGCCATCGACCGACGCCAACAGATTGGCCATTCGCATTGCCAGGGTTTCCAGTTCGCCCCAACGATCTCGCACCGCCGGAATCTCGGCAAAGGGTCGCACGAGTTCTGACCATCGGAAGTCGTTGCTGGCACTGATCAGCCAATCGACGGCTTCATGCAGTTGGCTGCCCATCACGGACTTACCCCAAATGTGTTCCAACAGTGCTCGCCCAAGTTGCCGTTGTTCCATCGATCGGGCATCGGTTTGCGGAACGACGGCGGCAAAGACTTTCATCAAGAAACCTTGATGCAGGTCATCCATCTGATCCGCGACCGACATTGCGTCACCATCGTCGCTGCCGCGAAGCCATCCGTAGGATCCGCGAATCAGTTCGCCGCTCTCGACATACAGGGCACGAGTTTCTTTCAAAGCGTCGCGATAAAGACGGATGGATTCAACTATGCGGTCGTCAGAAGAGGAAGACATCGGCGCGGCGTCCAGGCAGTGGTGTGATCGATTGAGCCCAGGCAAGCTGGACGTTTGGTGTGAGCATCAGGATAGCATTTTGGTGGTGGTTCAGGGATGCAGGTCAACGCCGTGAAGAGTTTCGGTCCCGGAAAACGCGGATTAGTTCGTTTAGCCGCGTTGGGCATCGCCCCGCGCGTCGTGCTGGCCCCCACAACGCGCGCCACAGCGCGCGGGGCGATGCCCACGCGGTTAAACAATTTAGAAACCCTTCACGGCGTTGGATGCAGGTCCCGTCACATGGTGACGAACGATGACAAATACGGTTTGGTTTCAAAACCTGATCCAGCTAGACTGTAACCGTTGGTTAAAACTGCCCGTAGCTGATCCCGCCAGGGTTCAGTCCTCGATCCGTTGAAGTTCGACTGAAACCTGGCGGGATCAGCTACGTTCTCAATAAGATTCCAGCGGTTTCTCGCCTCTGTCTCACCCACCCTTTCATCGTTACTTCATGCTGGTCCATTCGTCGCGATTTTTGGTCGTCCTGACTTGCGTGGTTCTGATTTGCACCATTCTCATTAGCACGGCGGCGTGGGTTGGGTCAGCATTGGTCGCTGATGGCTCGCCCATCAATCCAGCGGAAGGCGATGCAGCGGAAGAGACCGATTTTTCGCAGACCCATTGGTCGCTCCGCCCGATCGACTTCGCGAACGTTCCAACCTCAACTTCTGTCGCTGAAACCGCCGCCGTCATCGACGACTTGCTTGAACAGGAAATTGATCGCGTCGGCCTTGATCCAAACGGACTCGCCGATCAACGCACCCAGATCCGTCGTCTGCACTTGGACCTGACGGGACTTCCGCCGTCGCGAGCCCAACTGGCCGAGTACTTAGCCGACGATTCAGAGCGAGCTTATGAAAACCAAATCGATCGATTGCTACAGAGCAAACACTTCGGCCAACACTTTGGTCGCTACTGGTTGGACTTGGTGCGGTACGCCGACACGCATGGTTTGCACCTGGACAATTATCGCGAAATCTGGCCCTACCGTGATTGGGTGATCGACGCATTGAATGACAACATGCCGTTCGACCAATTCGCCACCAAACAAATTGCTGGCGACCTGTTACCCGACGCCACCGACAACGATCGCATCGCTAGCGGTTTCAATCGTCTCGGATTAACGACCAACGAAGCCGGTTCGATTTACGAAGAAGTCTTGACTCGAAATTGCGTCGATCGCACGAATGCATTCAGCACCGTGTTCCTGGGATTGACGATGGAATGTGCAGCCTGTCACGACCACAAGTATGACCCGATCTCTCAACGTGATTACTATTCTCTGTTAGCGTATTTCAACAGTCTGGATGGTCCCGCTCTCGATCAAGACCTCAAAGATCCACCGCCAGTAATCGATGTCCCGTCGGCGGAACAGGAAAAGTTGCTGAAAGAGTTTGACGAGTCGATCGCAGAGTTGCGGTCCGAAATGCGAAGTCCGATTTCAGAAGTCGATCAAGACCGGATTGCTTGGGAGCGATCGTTAGGAGGTCAGACCAAACCAAAACAGTTGTCATTGGACTTGGTATCAGGTCAGAACTCGATCACCGCAGATCTACCGCCAGACGCTCATTGGCAGGCACTGCAAATCAGTAGTCCATTTTTTGAAATCGCCAACCCAACCGTCGAGGTGACGGACGATGACCTGGGTGGAACCTGGATCAACGTGCCCATCACCTGGACATTCGATGATCCGGGTCAACAGTGCCGATGGCTGGGAACACCATCGCTGGTCGCCGAGGGCCCCGGCGCTCGCGTAAGAGTGACGTTTGACAAACCACTCGATGCCGCGGAGCTAACGCTGCAAGACGCACGGCCTCCGATGCCCACTTCCATGCAAATCGGGCTTGGTGATGTTCACGTTTTGGGTCCGCTGGAAATTGAAAGTCCCAGTCGTGGCTATGACCGATCGTTTGCGTCGCAGGAAACAGCGTTTGAGTCCAGCGAAGTCTTTCGGTACCTAGACCAACCCTATCGGTGGCAGCACCGCGACGATTGGAAACAAGCCACACCATTGCAAGTCCCGACGATTCAAGATCGACCCTCAGTGACCATGGTCCATCACGCCATCGAATCACCGAGCGAACAATTGGTGGATTTGTTGATCGGCGTTGACGACGGTTACGTCATCTACCTAAACGGCAAAGAAATCGCAAAGGTGGACCATGCAATGCCGCGGATGCCACTGTCAAATCGACACAGGCTACGATTGGTCAAAGGCCCAAACGATCTGTATTTCAAACTGGTCAATCATCACGGTGATTCCAAACTCACCTACGCACTGCGATCACCTTGGATCGAAACGCCCGACCACATTGCGGCGCTGGTGCAGTTACCTCGAATGAAGCGTAGTAAATCCGACGTTGAACAGATTCAATTCTATTTTCGTCATGTTCAGTGCGAGCACCCTCGCTGGCAAATTCTGCAGGACTTGGAAAGAGGTTTGCAGCGTAGCCGTCAGCAACTCAAAGACGAAATTCCAACGTCGTTGATTTGGAAAGAAACCCAAACGCCCAGGCGGGCACACATTCTGGAGCGAGGTTTCTATGACGAACCTGGCGAATTGGTGATCCGTGACACGCCGGATTGTTTACCACCGATGTCTGGCGATGTACCGGCGAACCGTTTTGGTTTGGCGACTTGGTTGACTTCACCCGAACATCCTTTGACCGCTCGCGTGGCAGTCAACCGATTTTGGCAAGCAATCTTCGGCACCGGCATTGTCAAAACGGGCGAGGACTTTGGCGTCATGGGCGAATCACCTAGCCATCCGGCTCTGTTAGATTTTTTGGCCGCCGACTTTGTTCGCAGCGGTTGGAATGTCAAACGGTTGATCAAGTCAATCGTGATGACCGATGCCTACCGTCGTGATGCAGAGATTTCTGCAAAAACACAAAGCATCGATCCACACAATCGATGGCTCGCACGCGGGCCGCGAATTCGTTTGGATGCAGAAACGCTGCGCGACCAAGCACTCTTTCTATCGGGCCAATTAGTCGATGATTTGGGTGGACCGAGCGTGAAGCCGCCGCAGCCAGATGGTCTATGGGAAGCCGTTGGATATGTGGGCAGCAATACTGCTAAATTCCAAGCGGATCAGGGCGACAAAATTCGCCGTCGCAGCGTTTACATTTTCTGGAAACGAACCAGTCCGCCACCTCAACTGTCAACCTTCGATGCACCCAGTCGTGATTCCTGTACCGCCCGGCGCGACCGCACCAACACTCCGATGCAGGCATTGGTTCTGCTAAACGAATCACAGTTCTTGGACGCGGCTCGCGGTCTTGCCCGAATCGAGTTTTCTAGCAATGACCAAGCCAATCGCTTGGTTGAATTGTTCGAGACGGTGACCGCTCGGTTGCCCAACGACCAAGAGCAAACCGAACTGCAGCATCTACTCGATGACCTTTTGGAACACTATCAGGCCAATCCTGATCAGGCAGAACGATTGGTCGGCTTGCCGGATCCCGATTGGGCCGCCTGGACGATGGTTGCCAGCACGTTGTTAAACCTGGACGAGGTAGTCAACAAATGAATCAATTAAGCAACGATCCGGCTTCCATCGAGCGCGCCATCCTAAAACGATTCAGCCGACGGGCATTGTTCGCCAAAGGAACCGCGGGATTGGGCGCAGCGGCGCTGGCGTCATTGTCACCGACGTATTCACCGTCCGCGAATGCTGGGGCTGGGCTGCCGAACCTGCCCGATCACCAACCAAAGGCAAAGCGAGCCATCTATTTGTTTATGTCCGGTGCGCCCAGCCAAATGGATCTATGGGACCACAAACCGGAGATGCAAAAGTGGTACGACAAGGAATTGCCCGAATCGATTCGTCGTGGACAACGGTTGACCACGATGACCAGCGGCCAATCGCGATACCCGATCGCGCCGAGTGCCTACAAGTTCACTCCCCACGGGGAAAGCCAAACCATGGCCAGTGAACTGATTCCCCACATGGCCGGCAAAGTCGATGAAATCACGCTAATCAAATCGATGCACACCGAAGCGATCAACCATGATCCTGCGGTGACTTACCTTTGCACCGGAGACCAGTTGCCGGGCAAGGCTTCGCTTGGATCCTGGCTTAGCTATGGACTGGGCAGCGAAAATGAAAACCTGCCCGCGTTCATGGTGATGACGGCATCGTGGACGGGCCGGCGACAGGCCCAAGCTCTGAATCAACGATTATGGGGCAGCAGTTTTCTGCCAACAAAGCATCAAGGCGTTGCGTTGCGATCGGGTGCCGACAAAATGCTGTACCTGACCAATCCGCAGGGCATTCAAGCACCCGTCCGTCGCCGGATGCTGGATTCGCTCGCGCGGTTGAACGAGATGACGAGTCAACGAATCGGTGATCGGGAAACCCACGCTCGGATCGAACAATACGAGATGGCGTTTCGGATGCAGACATCGATTCCAGAATTGGCCGACATCAGTGATGAACCGCAGCATGTGCTGGACTTGTACGGTCCCGAAGTCACAATTCCCGGCACTTATGCGAACTGCTGTTTGATGGCTCGACGGATGGCGGAGCGGGGTGTTCGATTCACGCAAATTTTCCATCGCGGCTGGGATCAACACGACCATCTTCCCACCGACTTGCCCAAGCAATGTCGTGACACCGATCAGGCGTCGGCTGGTTTGTTGACGGACCTTCGGCAGCGCGGAATGCTGGACGACACGTTGGTGGTTTGGGGCGGTGAGTTTGGGCGTACGATGTATTGCCAAGGTGATTTGGGTCAGGCCAATTATGGCCGCGATCACCACCCAAAATGCTTCTCGATGTGGCTAGCCGGTGGCGGAATCCGACGCGGAATGACCTACGGTGAAACTGACCCATTCAGTTACAACATCACCAAAGATCCCGTCCACATTCGTGACCTGAACGCGACGATTTTGCATCAGATGGGAATCGATCACGAAGGATTCACGTACGCCTTCAAAGGACTTGATCAGAAGCTAACCGGTGTGGAAGAGGCCAGC
Source organism: Rubripirellula obstinata (assembly GCF_001642955.1). GTDB lineage: Bacteria > Planctomycetota > Planctomycetia > Pirellulales > Pirellulaceae > Rubripirellula > Rubripirellula obstinata. Next base: position 8,774 of record NZ_LWSK01000061.1, read on the forward strand.
GTGGTGCATGACATCGTTTCATGATCCCATCGACATCGGCCGTTGGCATTACCGGCGACGATTGTTCTTTTTGCGGCCTGCGACGCCGGCATCTTGCCACGGCGGTGGGCTTTGATAGACGCGGTCGTAGAACATTGCCAAAGATCGCAAGGCGTGGCCCTTGGGACCAATGCTCCAATCACGGTCGCGTTCTTCGTACATCGAATTGAGCAAGAATCGGACCGCTGACAAAAGACGCGGGTTCTGCAACTGAGCGTTCGGCGTGACCGTTAACAACCATTCGACCATGTGACCGGTTGTTTGAATCTTACGGTCAAGGTCACCGTTGTCTTCACGTCCTTCAAACCAATCGGTGCTGAATGAACCATCGCGGTTTTGAAGTCGGTACACGTATTGCACAAAGTCTTCGGTGAATTTTTCGGCACGCTTCCATTGGCCTTCGATTGGCTTTCCCTCGAATCGTCGTTGACGAAGTGCATGTCCAAAACCCATCAAACGATGCGTTCCGCCACAGGCAGCCCCGACGACCGGTTGCGAAAGCTCCTCGCGGATCAGCCGCTCGAAATCCCAAGACTCTCCATCGGCACTTAGCCATTGCTCGTCGGTATCGAGGTAGTGAGCAAGGGCGATCAGAATGAAGGTCAGTTCATTCCCTGATTTGCACGCCAACATTTCAGATTCGATAATGTCTTGCACGGCAAACTTGTAGTCGCCTGCATAAATCGGGTAGCTAGCGGGAACGCCACACAAAGAAAAGACGGCCAGCAATTGTCCATCGTGACCTTGCAGTCCTACTCCGCTTTTGACGACGAGTTGCCCGTTGTCTTCTTCAAAGAGACGTTGGCCCCGGCAAACATTGTTACCAGCGACCCAAGCGATGGTGCTGAAACTCCGTCGCCCGACAACCACTTTTGTATCGATGCCGTAGACCATCATCGCGTGCATCATTCCCCAATTGCTACGACCGCTGGCAATCTCCATGTCAGAGTAATAGGCTCGCAAACAACGATGCATCTTGCTACGCATTTGATACGAACTACGCGTCAACTTAACCGGTTGCTTGGGAAAACCTGCGTAATCAAATTCAACCGACGGATCGGCTTCAGGACCGGCGCTACCGAGCGACTGTTGACGATCTGAATCGTCAATTCGGACCTCCGTTTCACTCTGATCGAATTCTTGGCGGTTGTTGAACTCGGCCGCGGGTTCTGAATCGGCCGCTTCGTTATCAGTTGAGTCCAGCGATCTTAGAGGCTTGCTATTTTCGATTCGCAGCGGACGCAGGCTCGGCGTCGTATCTGTGCTTTCGATGCCAACGTCAGTCAGTGGCATCGGTGTTTCAGTATCGGCTGGCGATTGGATTCTTCGACGTGTACTTTGTCGCGCACTTTGCCGGGTGCTTTGCCGAGTACTTGGACGGTTCAGATCCCCGACGCTCGCTGATGGGCTGGCGGGCTTTGCGTGAACCCGCGAAGAAGACCTTCGCGAGATCCAGCGATCGTCTTCGCCTCGCAGTCGGTCATTCCCACCAAGCGAAGGCGGTTCGATTCGGCCTAGCGACGGTGGATCCAAATTACTGACCGGCGGCCGGGGCGGATCCATTTTGACAGAGCTGTCTTTTTCCGGGCCGACCAGCTTTTCCAACAACCACGGTCGTTTCGCAACTCGCAATCCTGTGTCAGCACTGTCGGAACCTGAACCTGCAACGTGATCACTGGTGTTAGTTGAATCGTAGTTTGATCCGGCATTGGTTGGCGCTTGCAACACCAATGACCCATCATCCTGGACCGCCGGCGATACCACCACGACCGTTTCCAGCGGCATCGTGTCTTGCGCCGCCGAGTCATCGACGAAGCCGACGCTAGATGCTGAAAACGTTAGAGTGCTGATTGCAATGGTTCGAAGACAATAGCTCGAATTTCGCAAAATACTTGCTAGCAACGCTACGCGACATTCGGATGGGCATAATCGACCGGAATCAAATTTTGGAAACAACAAGTGCACGAAGGACTCCAGGTAGAAGCGGACCATAGGAGTGGTATCGGTCGGACTAAATTGAAAGTTGACCTAGAAAGAAGCTGTGAAACTTAGGAAGTGTCGCGAAATCACTTCCCGGTTTTTTCGTAGCTGGGCCCGCCAGGGTTCAGTCCATCGGTAGCTGCACCCGACGCCGTGAAGGGGTCTAAATTGTTTAACCGCGTGGGCATCGCTCCGCGCTGTGGGGCCAGCACGACGCGCAGGGCGATGCCTGGCCTGATGAAAATCATTGCAACGCAGCAAATTGGGCAAGCTGCACCATGGCAGGCAACACAAACTGCAGCGCTGTGAAGCATTGTGGCAACGGCACATTTTCCTGATCGCCAGCATGTAGGCCGTAGCGAGCCATAGCGAGTTACGGCAATTTGCGCAACGCCGTAACTCGCTTTGGCTCGCTACGGCCTACTTTCAAGGATCGTGACAAGCTGACAACGACACATGTTCATCAGCCCAGGCGATGCCCAAGCGGCTTAACGAACTAATCCGTGTTTTCTTCACGGCGTTGAGCTGTACTCGACTGAACTCGACTGAACCCTGGCGGGCCCAGCTACCAAAGATTTCGCCATCGACGGAACTTGTTTCAGGACAGTTCCTCAGCGATCACAAATTCGTGAAAGCCAAAACTTTACAGGTCAAAATCGTCCAAGGAATCGATCAAATGATCGAGATCGTCCTTGGGTTCTGCCTTCAAATCGGCTTGTCTTTTCGCCAGTTGATCATCAATGCCAACGGCTTCTCTTCCAGAGAGTAATAACTGTTCATCGCGTTCGCGGGCCGCAGTGGCGATCGGATCCCCATCGGTGGCAGGGGCTCCGAACAGCAATGACAAATCAATCTTGAACCCCTCTTCGCCTTCGACGTGAGCGCCAGCGATTGCGGGTGCTTTGTGTTGAGGAAAGATGATCGCGTTTTCAGGACACACTCGACTGCATGCCGGGCAACCTTTGCGGCAATTGTCGGGCTGTTCGACCAGAATGTTTTCGCCGTAGTCGAGTCCGTAGACGCCAAACAAACAGAAATCAACGCACTCCATGCAGTTTGTACATCGATCAAAATCAATCACCGGATACCAGCGACGCGAAGTCTTCTCATCGACTTGGACTAGTTTCCCGCCAACGATCGGCAGTTCGTGATCAGAATTAACACCGCGTTCAATCGAAGGCGGAATCTCTTGCCCGGCGATCCGACGAATCTCGCTGACAAACAAATCAGAATTCTCACCCAACTTTAAATCTAGACCATAGATATTGCGGTCCGGTCGTGGGTTGATATCCGTGACTCGATCGACGGGTTCGGATGATTCATCGGTTGCTGATTCGACATCACCATCTTCGTCATCTTCCGAATCATCATCGGCCGCCAATTCAACGTCACCGACTTGCCCCCCGATACCGTTACGGTCTAGCACCCAGTGCGCGGCACGAGCGTAGATCCACGACACTAAAACAATGTCGCCCGTGATCGCTTTTAGGCTGGCGAACGACTCGCTTGATTTGGGCAGGTCGTATAGATGGGGTATGACCAGTACTTCCACGCCTTCGATCTTCGCCGACGCATCCGCGATCGCCTGTTCGAGTTTGCGTTTCTGCGGATTTCTAGATTGGCCGCGAGAAACGACGACGGTCAACGTTGAAGGTTTAGCCGCAATAATCATGACGTTACCAATCCAATGGAGCGATCCAGGCCGATTTGACTTCGGCCACCGACGAATGAAGCACCGACTGGTCGCCAACTGTTATCGACAAATTGGGGCTGGATTCAATCGTCCCCAAACGCGTGACTTTCACTTTAGCCGCTGTCAGCAAAGCGGCAAATAAATCTGCGTTGTCTGGCGTGGTTTCGATCAGAAAACGTGTGTTGGATTCACTAAACAAAGCTTCAGTGGGCGACAAGTCGTCACGACAAACCTCTGCCAGATCCAACTTCATCCCCAAACCGCCCGCCATCGCCATTTCGACCGCCGCCGCAACCAGTCCGCCTTCGCTGAGGTCGTGACAGGATCGGACTAAGCTCTTCTGCATCGCATCATGGACCGCTGCAAAGGTGACCTTCGCCTGAATCGCATCGACCTTGGGCACTTCGCCGCCCTTCAAATCGCGAACCAGGCTGAAATGAGATCCACCGAGTTCGGCGTGAGTTTCACCGACCAGGAAGACAACATTGCCAGCTTCCTTGGCGTCCATCGTCACTGATTTGGAAACATCATCGATTTGTCCCATCGCGCTGATCAGCAAGCTGGGCGGAATCGAAATCGTTTCCTTGTTGCCATCGTCATCGAAGAAACTGAATTCGTTGTTCAGCGAATCTTTCCCGCTGACAAACGGTGTGCCCAGCGTGATCGCCATGTCTTGGCAAGCGATCGCGGCGCGGACCAGCGATCCCAGTGTTTCAGCCCGGTCGGTGTATCCCCAACAAAAGTTATCCAGGATCGCAATGCGGCTTGGATCGGCACCGACGGCAACTGCGTTACGCATCGCTTCGTCAATCGCTGACGCTGCCATGTGATAGGTGTCGAAATCGCCGTAGTGCGGATTCATGCCACACGACAGCACCAAACCACGTCTGGAATCGATCCGTGGTCGGACGACGGCTGCATCGCCGGGGCCGTCGCATTGGGGACCGACCAGCGGCTTGACCACGCTGCCGCCTTGGACTTCGTGGTCGTATTGGCGAATGACCCAATGCTTGCTGGCGACATTTAAACTGCTCATCACCTGCAACAGCGTTTGGTGATGATCGTCGGCCGACATCGCGGGAATTTCGATCGGGTCAAACGTGGGCACATCGTAATTGGCATCGCGAATGATCGGTGGGCGACCGTCGTGCAAAAACTGCATCGACACATCGCCGACGGTTTCGCCGTGGTAGGTCAACAACAATCGGCCGGTGGGCGTGAACTTGCCCAACACCGCGGCCTCGACGCCTTCGCTTTCGCACAGCAGACGAAATTCGTCCCATGATTCCTGCGGTACCGAAAACACCATTCGTTCTTGAGCTTCCGAGATCCAGATTTCGGTGTACGTCAGCCCGTCATACTTAAGCGGAGCCTTGTCCAGCCAAACCTCGGCCCCCAGCTCTTCGCCCATTTCACCGACCGCGCTGCTGAACCCGCCCGCACCGCAATCGGTCACGGCGGTAAACAGACCACGATCGCGTGCTTGGATCAGAACATCCAAGACCATCTTTTCAGTGATCGCGTTACCGATCTGAACTGCGCCGCCGGAAAGTGATTCTGATTCGCTGGTCAGTTCCGCAGAACTAAACGTCGCACCGTGGATCCCATCGCGTCCGGTTCGCCCACCGATCGCCACGATCAGGTCGTCGGGCATGACTTCTTTGTTTTCCATGCCAACAGGAATGATGCCAGCGTTGCCGCAGTACACCAGCGGATTGCCCAGGTACCGTTTGTCAAAATAGACCGCGCCGTTGACCGTCGGGATGCCCATTCGATTGCCGTAATCGCGGACACCTGACACGACACCCTTGATCACTCGCCGTGGATGCAGCACGCCCGGCGGCAATTCGTCTGGCTTGATGTCCGGTGGTGCAAAGCAAAACACGTCGGTATTGCAAATCGGTTTGGCACCCATCCCGGTGCCCATCGGGTCGCGAATGACTCCGCCGATGCCGGTGTTGGCACCGCCGTAGGGTTCCAGAGCAGATGGGTGGTTGTGAGTTTCGACTTTGAAACAGACGTGGAAGTCATCATCAAATTTGACAATGCCCGCGTTGTCTTTGAACACGCTGACGCACCAGTCATCGTCGCCTAGATTTTTGCGGATCGTTTGAGTGGCTGCAAAGATGGTTTCTTTGAGCATGTTTTCGTATTGGCGTTCATCGCCGAACGGAGTTCCATCGGATTGGGGTCCGCGGTAATGGATCCGTCCCGCCAACGTTTTGTGGCTGCAGTGTTCGGACCAGGTTTGCGCGATGGATTCCAGTTCGATGTCAGTCGGGTCACGACCGAGTGACTGGAAGTGGTTACGAATCGTCTGCATTTCGACCAGCGTTAAATACAGTTGTCCTTCGCGCGACAGTGTTTCCAATTCGGTATCGGTCAGCGAGCGAATCGGAATCGTGATCAGTTTGAATTCGTAAGACGAACCGATATCGAGTTCATCCATTTCCAAAGGACCGACCACGACTTGTTCGATCGCGTCGTTGGAAAGGGCTCGCCGACAAATCGTTTGCAGCGAAGTGTCATCCATTTCGCCGAGCCAATACTTTCTCATCGAACGAACGGCGGTGACATCAAAACCGGCATCGCGAGCCGCGCTCAGCGTACTCGACGCCACCGGATCCATGACGCCGGGTTTGGGCATCACGTTGACCATGATCGTTTCGGATCCGGGTGCTTCGTTGAGCGTGTCTTGTCCGGCGATCGCGACGACGGGCGTTTCGGTAACGCTGTCGGACAATAGTGTGGTCGCCAAACGCGTGGCTTCGTCAAACGCAAATTCGCCTTGCACCAAAAACGATCGCGAAAACGAGACGGCGACATCATCGCCCAATCCCAATTCGTGAATCTCTTCGGTCGTCCGAACGGCTTCGCGGTCGGCTTGACCTTCGGCCGGGTAAATATCGATTTGCCAAAGTGGCATGGTTTAACCTTAGTTGTGTTCAGTTTTAAGTTTTCGATTCAGTCCCGGAGGGCCGGTAGCACGGTGCCGGGCGTGTCACGACCTGTCGGTTTAATCGACATCTCAGCGGTAATGGTGAGCCGCTGGCCGTAAGGCCTCCGTCAGTGGGTAAGCCCGGCCGCTCACGCGTCCAAGGCTAAATTTAATCGACAGGCCGGTCGGTCAGCACAGGGAACAATGTATCAATCAACCCTCTCTGCCGCGAGCGATCGGCAGAGACAACCAAGAGGGCACACATCCGGGTGCTACCGAACAATTCCACTTACTTTAGCCCCGGATGGGCCGTCAGCACGTTGCCGAGGGTCTTGACCCACGTAGCCAAACGCAACCAAAATCGAAGCCCCGGCAGGCAACCGAGCACGGGGACAGGGCACACGCGGGCGGCGAGAAGACGAGAGGGAGTTACGGCAGCGGTTGTAGGCCGGACGAGCACGGGGACAGGGCACGAGGAGAAAGCCGAGCACGGACCGAGCACGGGGACAGGGCATGTTCATGATCAATCGGTCTCGCCGAGAACGGGGACAGGGCACAAGCGAGAACGGCGAGAGAACGAGAACGACCGAGAACAGGGACAGTGCATGTGTATGATGGTGTATGACCGGTCGCTCCCGCCTGGAAACCTAATTCTAGGCTCGGCTGGGGTGCTTGGTGGTTGATGACTCGTTTGAGCGATGAATCAACCGAGAGTTGACGCAGAAACGGACGCTTCGGCGCGCAGCATACGGTGGGGCGAAACGTTGGGTCGCCGCTGAGGGAGAAAGAAGAGACGATGCGGTCGGTTAGTCTGCTGTTGGCATTAACCTGCGCACTCGGCGGTGAACTCGGAAACGCTGATGCTTGCGATGGCTGCGCATCGAGTCGATTGAATCGGGATTTCCGGCCACGTGATGAAACAGCCTGCCAAACCTGCTCACCAATTCGCACCAATTCTCCGGCGCGATCCCCAAACGCTTAATCACCGGTGGAAGATCGGTCGGCGTCTTGCCTCGCTTGCTTCGGTGACTCTGACGGGCTGTCCAGTCGAGCAGTTCGACATAGTCAAGCAACGACATTGATAGGAATCCTTTCTCACTGCATCGTTTCCCCTCAGCGCTGACGCATGGTCCGGTAGGATCCGACTTTTCATCGATAGACAACGGACTCAAAAAGGCAGCGGGGTCACGCTGAAAGGACTTCGGTTCGGGGCGTTCAGCTTGGTTTTGCAACCGCATCGCATCAATGCGGAGTTTGGCCGAAGTATGCTCACTCGATTCGATCGTCTGACAGATCTCCGCTCGGATGGGGTTCAAATCCACGTAGGCACTGCAAGCGATGATCGAAGCTTCGTCAATCAACCGAATGGCTTTGTAGCGTTCTTCAAAGAAACGTCCGGTTGCCTGATCTTCGCGGTTACTTCGCATTGCAATTCGCTGGCACAGAAGCCGCATCCACCACGAAACATCGGCCAAACGCTCTCGCATCTGCGCTAGCTTGAGCGGGCAATTTCGGATCAGGTTCAGTTCCGCCTCGCTGGGTGCCATCGGCTTGCCTTGCTTGTCGGTTCGGTGCGGACAGATCATCAGCCAGCGGCGAGCGACTTCGGTATCGGACCAAGTTCTGACCACGTCGGGCCGATTGCGGAGGATCAAATGAAAATGATTATTGAGCACCGCGAAGGTCAATAAATCGATACCGAAGTGGGCGGCGAAGTGTTCGAGCCATTCTTCGATCCAGACTTTACGGTGATCGAAATTCTTACCGGTCAGAGGGTCCTGACCAAAGAGGAAGCACCGTCGAACGGTACGGTTGTAAACATGAACGACATTAATTTCCGATGAGTCAATTACCTCACATCGAGCTTTTCGCATCACGCTAATCCTGATCAGAGGGATCGAACGCATTTGCATCAGGTGGCAATTCGTTCAGTTGGGGTGAGGTTAGCGAGAATGCGACCAGGCTGTCAAATTTTTTGCAAGCATGCCTCCGTTAGTAACGCAAAACAGGGAAAAACCGTGATCACATTTGCTATCAATTTCCGCAACGATTCGCGCGAGTGCCCTGTCCCCGTTCGGCTTGGTGTTCGTCAATCGTCACTGGCTTGATTTTGCTCGCCATCAAGCGAGCGCAGCGCTTCGCATCGTTCTCGTTGTCGAGGAAGTCGGCAACGAGTTCAAATGCTACGGCCATCGGATTCCAGTCGGATACGGTTAACATCACTTCGCCGCGACAGATGTTTTTCCATTTGATTTCTGTCGGCTTCGCGAATCCGGTGCAGGGTTTTGTTATTCGCCGCACGCTTGCGTCTGCAACCGATTCTCAAGCAACCAATGGTATCTGACGGCAAGTGCCGCAATGGACTCTGAATCTTGTAGATCCGCGACGAGATTGGCGGGGATGCCTTCAACGCCGTGGATAGCACCGGACATCGCGCCAACAATTGCCCCCAGTGTATCGACATCACCGCCAAGTTGCACGGCAGATGTGACTGCGTCAATCCAGGAGTTTCGGTGTTGGTTAATGCAGTAGATCGACGCAAGTACCGTTGGAATCACGAAAGGCGAAATGATCGGCTCAGTGAATTCGGCGGAAGGTTGGCCAGCGGCAGCGATGAATTTTTTGCAATCGGGTGAGCGACTCCGATCGGGCAACGCCCGAATGAGACTGGCCAGTTCGGTGTCGATTGGGTCAATTGAATCGGCAAGTGCGTTGCACAATTCTGCTGCACCAATCGTGTGATCGGATGCAAGTATGTTTGCTGCAAGCGCAATGACAACGCCACCTGCGATGCTGCGTGGATCTTGATGCGTGAGCCTGGAAATGTCGGCAACGGTCGAAACCAACGAATGGCGATCGTTACCAAACCACAGCCCGATCGCTGCAGTTCGCATGGCAGTTCCGTTACCAGCCTGGCCAACAGGTGCACCCATATCGAAATGGTTGCCAGTTGCGAGGTATTTTTCGGCGGCTTGAGTGCAGGCACCGCCTGGGCCGATCACCGAGTGATGACGCCAAAGCTCGGAAATGGAACGTGCAACATCGGGGATGACGATGTCGCCGTTTTGCACAATGGATTGGATTGTCGCGATCGTTAGCTGCGTGTCGTCGGTGTATTGACCGGACGGGTATCCATGATATTCGTGGAACGATGAAGCAAGAGATTCCGCATTAGGGATATCATCGGACCACAGTCCCTCGAACGGTGCTCCCATCGCGTCGCCGACTGCACCGCCAATGAGCATTCCAATGACGATTGAGCGGGAAAGCATCATGATTGATAACGGTGACGCAAGTGGCGAAGTAGGGGAAAGGATTCTGACGGCCCGTGGATCATTCGAGTCTGCAGGTGCGACTGAAACGGATCATTATTAATCTCAGACTCAATGAAACGCAATAAATGGCGTTGCTGCGAGTCGTTGAGGTCCATGAAATGGAATCCAGCATCCTCCTCAGGGTGCCAATGAAGATGACCATTTTCGAGAAAGTCAAGCCAATGTTCGAGCGACATATACACGTCACAAGGAAGACCAATGGCGTGCAAAGTGGGCTGATGTCTCGCGATCCAATTGTGCCAATCAAACACTAACTACGCCTGTGGGCAATTTCAAAAATGGCAGTTCGGGCAGCCTTCGCGATTTCCGGATCGCGATGATTTTTTAGGGGAGCGAGCAATTCAATGTCCCCCATCGTTCCGATGACAAACAGGTATGCAATCGCGCCCATAAGTAAATCCTCCCTATGGTCGTCGATCGCTTGCCGGCATGATTCAAGCAGTTCTTCTTCCGCGTCTTCAGTTGCGTTGAGCACCGTGCGGACACTGCTGCGAAGTCCGTCTTGGCGAATCTGGACGTACTCTGGTTCCGCGCAGGAATGGCCCACACGCGAGAGCAGACGTTCATGGATTGGATTCATGTACGTTCCGAAATTATGAATGGCATCTCAGTCGGTTAGCATCCGATTTTAGTGAGTTGGGAAAGTTGCTCGACTATCCATGATCCGAGGGAGCCGAATAGATAACAGAACCGCATTCATCAAGGATTGAATCGAGTTCGTTGTAGCGAATGTATCGTCCACCTTGATGCTGATGCCTTGGATGATTTTTAGGTATCAAGGCGTCGAACCCGCCGATGCCTTCGGGATCATCTGATGGCGAAGTAACCGAAATCTCGTTGCCTCTGAGCAGACGCTCACTTGTTCCGTCTAAATAACGGACGATGAAAGCGTCGGGTAAGTCAAGCGAAAGTAGTTCGTCACCGATGTCCATTACGTGAGGCCATTTCACAAAGCATGGGATTGTTCTAGTCGGATTAGGACGCCGCCCACGAATGCTCCGCTAAATGCGACGGTTATCCGCTGCTATGAAGGTCATCGGGTGCGTCAAGAACGCGGTAGTCGACGTCGGCATCTGAGAGGCGGTCCGTGTATATCCGAAAGTCGCGTGGGTCGTAGCAGCAGAGTACCACAGCAGCGGGGCTCTCGCAGGAACCGACCCACTGCACGACAGTCCCGACAGCAACTTCACAGGCTTGAACGGCCGGATACCCATACGCACCAGTCGAAATGCACGGAAAGGCGACGGAGCGTAACGCGTTTGCAACAGCAAGTCTTAGTGATGCATTGTACGCGCCAGAAAGCAAAGCATCCGCAGGTTGGTCATGCCCATAGATCGGTCCGACAGCATGAATGATATACTTGCAATTCAGGTTGAATGCAGGCGTGATCCTCGCTTCGCCGGCGGGACATGGAGCAAGCAAGCGGCATGCTTCAAGCAGTTCGGGACCAGCCAGGTCATGGACAGCACCGTCAACGCCGCCGCCACCGATCAGCGCGGAGTTTGCAGCGGTTACGATTGCGTCCACCGCTAGCTCCGTGATGTCTCCTTGGTACAACGCAATTCGGGTCATTCGATCGGATCAGTCGGATGAAAAAAGGTTTCCACGTCGCCGCCACGAACGAAGTGCTTGTTTTTGTGTTGCGACAGATTGTACCAATGCAAACGCCCGTTGCCAAAGATCGCAGGTGATACCGAAGGCACTAGTGCAAAAACCTTGTTGTACGCCCACCACGCTGCGAATCACGCACGACATTCCATGACGAAGCCTTCGTGAAAGAAGTAGGCGGCAAGTTTTCCGGGCACGATGGAGAATACGGCGTCATGGCCAGTGCCGAGTTCAATTGCGCGTTGCCCCGTTACAAGCAAGGGCGGGTAATCGGCATGGAATTCAAAGAACATTCCAACAGTCGCCGGATCAATCAAAGTTGGTTCAGGTGATTCCGTGCAGCATGATTTGTCGAGATGTTCGTGGAGCTTATGAGAGTTTTTGAAGAGCTGTTTGGGCCGCGATGAGAACAGATGCATCCAACGGTCGCGGCGTTCACGTTTGATAAACGCGGAAACGAATGCAGCCATGTGCGTTTGGTAAACATCATCAGGGCATTCGGGATCGGTGTCCATGTTTCGATCTCTTGGGCTTACAGCGTGCTACTAGTCGTCGAAAGACCGGAAATGTCTACATTTGGTGTGTCACAGAACTAGCCAAATGGGGACAGGGCACCATCACGCTTGCTATCATTCCAGTGAAGAACCTTCGTCGTGCCCTGTCCCCGTTCTGTCGTTCGACACCATCCTGCGCAAGAGCCAAGCACCAGACAATAAGGATTACTGAAGGAAGACGATAGCGCCACGCAGGAATCAGGAAGCCAACAATGAAAAAAGCGGCACACCAGCGGTAGTGACCAACTTCAGCACCTGGGACGTACGTCACGACCAAACCGAAAGCGAAGTTCAAGGCCGTAAGCCAGAAGATCGGCTTGAAGATGTAGCGAACAATGGATTCGTATCGCGTTCGAGTCGTGGAAGGCTCCGGTGGGGTGTCCAAGTGAGGTGTTGACACATTCACGTTCCTATTTGCATCCTTGCGTTGAAAAGCCAAATGGGGACAGCCAAATGGGGACAGGGCACCATCACGCTTGCTATCATTCCAGTGAAGAACCTTCGTCGTGCCCTGTCCCCGTTCTGTCTGCGTTCTGTCGCTGCACGACAGTCCCGACAGCAACTTCACATGCTTGAACGGCCGGATACCCATACGCACCAGTCGAAATGCACGGAAAGGCGACGGAGCGTAACGCGTTTGCAACAGCAAGTCTTAGTGATGCATTGTACGCGCCAGAAAGCAAAGCATCCGCAGGTTGGTCATGCCCATAGATCGGTCCGACAGCATGAATGATATACTTGCAATTCAGGTTGAATGCAGGCGTGATCCTCGCTTCGCCGGCGGGACATGGAGCAAGCAAGCGGCATGCTTCAAGCAGTTCGGGACCAGCCAGGTCATGGACAGCACCGTCAACGCCGCCGCCACCGATCAGCGCGGAGTTTGCAGCGGTTACGATTGCGTCCACCGCTAGCTCCGTGATGTCTCCTTGGTACAACGCAATTCGGGTCATTCGATCGGATCAGTCGGATGAAAAAAGGTTTCCACGTCGCCGCCACGAACGAAGTGCTTGTTTTTGTGTTGCGACAGATTGTACCAATGCAAACGCCCGTTGCCAAAGATCGCAGGTGATACCGAAGGCACTAGTCCCTAAATAAGTATGTCGCGAGGGGATTTTCCTTACTTCGAGACCGCGCAGCATTTCTTTGCTGGCGTAGCCAGTGGCGTTGCTTGGTGGTTTTCGTGGAGCCAAATGGGGACAGGGCACCATCACGCTTGCTATCATTCCAGTGAAGAACCTTCGTCGTGCCCTGTCCCCGTTCTGTCCGTTGCTGTTGAGAAAAGGAGATAGAACGAATGGATGTTGACTCTTTGACTGAGAAATCTGGCGACTTGCTTGAGGCAGGCCAGCTCAAAGAACTAGAGGCATTGCTTGACAATGAAATTGGTGAGTACGACGCACCCGACCGCGATACTGTTGGTATTTAATATTACGAACAGGTCGGAGCGTACGAGAAAGCACTTTCGCTGGCTTTGCGTGTTCTCGAATACAAAGCATGGGAAGCCCTCTCGTCGGAAATCAGATACTCACGTTTACTCGCCATGGCGGGTCACGCCGAACGGGCATTAGAGATTTTGAAGGTCATTCGTGACAGCGGACGAATTAAACCACACTATGAAAGCGGAATGGCCAGGGCTTTCCTTACTGCCACGATTTGCGCGGCGGCTCAAACGACTGCGTCCTTTGTCATTCGTCGAGAAGCCCTGCAGCTAGCTCTTGAAGAGATAAAAGCGGGTGCAGCCACGGCTCCTCAAATGCAACGTGAAGTAATTGACGGATTAAGAGATCTTCAAGACGACCCAACAGTCACGCGGCTTACCACGGAGTTGACATCCTTGATTCCGGTGTAGAAGAATTCAAAAGCCAAATGGGGACAGGGCACCATCACGCTTGCTATCATTCCAGTGAAGAACCTTCGTCGTGCCCTGTCCCCGTTCTGTCCTTCGCCAGCAGTTCTGCGCCGAGCGGCGTGACGTTTTCGACGATCGGTGAATAGAGACATTCCAGCACGTTCGGGTTCGCCTTGAGCGCGAGCACGATGAACTTCTGCAACTCCCAGTACACTTCCTGCGTTTCATCGTTTTCGAGTTGCTCGGGAACGCCGTACAACGACCAATGCAGATCGGCGGTTGGTAAGTAGATACCACGACGATCGGTGTCGGACGCTTCATCATCCAGTCCGTAAGCCCGCGAGCCGATCACGCAGCGATAGATGACTCGTTCGTACAGCCCGGCACTGGCCAGCGATGCATCGGCGTCGCGAATCGTTTGGCTTTTGAACTCCGCAAGCCGAACGAGTTGGTCGTGATGGATCGGAGCCTCGAAGCCGTCGCTGAACTTCACTCGGTAAGCATGCGTTCGATCGACTGGGCTGCGGACGATGACGCCAACGGCACCGGCCGGATGAGCAATGCGATCGTTCGCCGCCATCACGTCTTTCTGCGCAACGACCTGCGTGCCGACGGAGTAGATCAGGTTGGATTCGTTCGACACGGACATTCGACTGGCGATCTAAAGCTCGGGAAAGACGCCTTCGGTGATCAGTTGGCGTCGATGGGAGACGCGGTGCGAGGCGTTGATTTGCAGGACGGCGATGGTTGCTCGTCCCGCACTGGTCTTGCCGACCAGCAACGGACCTTGCCATGCAAAATGATCCGGCCACACGTCAACGCGAGGGTCAAACAAGAACGCTTTCTCGCCGGTCTCGGCATCAATGCCGGCGATGTTGGGGCCTTTGTGGTTGTTGCAGAACGAGCAAACGCTCTGCCAGCGATCTTAACTGCTGTCGATCCAAAACCGCCCGCACGGTAATATCAATCGAAGCTCTGCTGGCTTTGGCAGAATGGTCGATTTGCTATCAAAACTCGGTTCAAGGAGACGGACCATGCGAGACGACGAAACGAGGATTCCCCCCCGCGCCTAACGAATCGGATCCCGCTGAGCGAATTGTGGACGGCAGTCCCTGCGGAGAACCAACAACGCGTTCTACAAGTTCTTGCGAACCTTGTGACGACCCAGCTTTTGGCTCCTCGGAGCGAACAGGAGGGAAGTCATGAAGACTCTCGAAGCAACTGACTCAGTGGCAAGTTCCACGGCTCATCCGGCCGCGGCCATTCGGTCATCCAAGATCGAGCTTTCGCATCTCGAACGTCTTGCGATCGTTTACATTCGTCAATCCTCTCCGCACCAAGTTCTGGAGAATCGTGAGTCAACGGCGCGACAATATGCTTTGGTTGAACATGCGATAACGATGGGATGGTCGAAAGATCGTGTTCTCGTGATTGATGAAGACCAAGGACAAAGTGGCAAGTCTGCCGAGAATCGTTCGGGATTCCAACGACTGCTAACGGAAGTCACGATGAATCACGTCGGGATCGTTTTTGGACTCGAAATGAGCCGCTTGGCTCGCAGTTCAAAAGACTGGCATCACCTGCTGGAAGTTTGCGCGATCTTTGACACCTTGCTGGCCGATCAAGACGGAGTTTACACCGCATGCGATCCAAACGATCGTTTGCTTCTAGGACTGAAAGGAACGATGAGCGAAGTCGAACTTCATACGATGCGCAATCGCCTCCGGCGAGGCGCGCTCAACAAAGCACAGCGAGGGGAACTGTTCCATGGCGTGCCTTTTGGGTACGTCATACTACAGAATGGCGAAGTGGCATTTGATCCTGACGAACAGGCCCAGCACGTCGTACGAATAATCTTTGAGAAGTTCGACGAGCTTGGTGCGATTTACTCGCTCTTTCATTACCTGGTTCGCAACGGCATCGACCTTCCCGTTCGCGCGAAGTCGGGACAGCGAAAAGGTGAGCTGGATTGGCGGCGACCGTCTCTGGCAACTCTTTGCCAGATGCTGCATCACCCGATCTATGCGGGGGCCTACTCAACGCCGTGAAGAGTTTTTGCACGGCAAAAACCGCTGTTTCGCTAATCCCTCATAAATGAAAAGGTCAGATTCCCCCCAACACCTAACTGAAAACGATTCAGTCGGAAAGGAATCTGACCATGTCTCAAAAAAAATCCGCCAAGCAGGCCAAGCGTTCACAAACAAGGCAGCGTCGTGAAAATAAGAAGGCTCGCAAAGCCAAGAAACGAAGCAAGCGATCTCATAAGCAAGACGCCAATCGGGCAATCAAACAGTTCTTTGGTACCGGTGATATCTTCGCCAACTATCAGTTCCATGGCAACATCACTTGGTCGGCCATGGAACTCTGCAAGCTCGCGTTGTTGTTTTCGCTCTCAGAAAAGAAGTTTGTCACCGACGCATTCGATGAAACATTAAAACGCGGGCGGCAACTTGCCATCAGTACCACTCACACGACCTATCAAGGATTCATGGGAGCATTGACCAACTACGGACACATTTTTGTTCCCTTGATGATCCTACGGCTCCAGCAGCAGATGCAAAAACTCGGTGGCGAGCTTTGGGAAATCTCTGGATTCGTTCCTATTGCGTTTGATGGGTCTCGCAACAGCGCCTCGCGAACTCGTTCCAACGAACAGGAGTTGTGTTCGTCAAAACTGAGAAAAAAGCAGGCCGCCGCAAAGTCCAAAACCGTGATCGATCCCAAGCCACAGGCCTGGATAACGTTGATGTGGCACATGGGTTTTCGTCTACCTTGGAATTGGCGACTGGGACCGTCGGACTCAAGTGAGCGAGCGCACGTGCAAGAGATGGTCGAGAACGACAACTTCCCTGAGAACACGCTTTTTGTGGGGGATGCGGGGTTTGTAGGTTACGATTTCTGGATGACGATGGTCAGTCGCGGGTATCATTTCATGGTCCGCGTGGGCAGCAATGTGAAGCTGATTAGCGAGATCGTTGACTTCCAGCTCACCGAAGGCGGAGAAGTGCTTTGTTGGCCCAAGGGGAAGCAAGGTCAACAACCGCCACTGCGATTGCGTCTGGTTCAGGTGAAGATTGGCAATGCGGAAGTTTACCTTTTGACGAGTGTCCTATCGCCAGCACGACTGTCAGTTGAAACGATGGCGGAGCTGTACAAAAAAAGGTGGGGAATTGAAATCGAATTTCGCGGCCTCAAGCAAACCTTAAACGGTCAAAAACTTCGCTGCCGCAATGTCGATCGGTTGTACACAGAATTGCATTGGTCGATCCTTGCGATGGCGGTCGCCGAGTTGCTTGCCGTTGGTGAACAGCTCAGCAACCCGGACCGCGATCCCAACTACACTCCCAAAGATCGGAGTCTGGCAGGCACGATGCGAGCACTCTACGACTGCCTGGACGATCTTCACACGTATGCGCTGGAGGGCGAGGATTTATTCAGTCGCCTCGCTCGCGCAGTGACCGACAACTACGAACGCAATCACTCCAAGCAGGCTCGCTTCAAACCCAAGGTATCCGAGAAAAAGAAGAAGAAAATCAAACCACCCGAAGTCCGCCCCATCGAGAAAGAAGAACGCGAAAAGCTACAGCGAATTGATAACAACACGGCTGCATAAAACCCTTCACGGCGTTGGACGACGCCCCTTTCGCGTAACGGCTTCGTCAACGGATGATGATGAGGCCGGTAAGAAAAAAGCAGGACGCGAACGGGAGGTTTCGAGAGCGGATGGGGCAAGTGTTGGTGCCGGGGAGCGTGACTCACTCGCTTACGCTTCGGGCTTGTATTCGCTTGAGGAATTTACGAACGACGAGTGGATCGCGACCATTCGCGATGTGTTTGCGTCCGGTGATGCTTTAACGCGAGATGATGCGGCTCGGCTTGTTTTTGACTCGCTGCGGGAACAAGGACTGGATGCGAAACGCTTGACATCGGGGATTCGTGATTCGGTCAATGGATGGTTCCGCACGGCCGTGCGACGTGGCGTCATCGCGCGAGTCGGCCAATCGTACGAGATGGATTGCCGCACCATCGACGACTACCCACGCGACCTATTAGTCTCTTCGCTGGCGTCCGCGATTGGTCGCACGTGGCACTCGCGCGAGGATGCGATCCGGGCCACGGCCCGTCATCTGGGCTTTCGACGCACGGGATCAAAAATCAAATCAGCCATCAAGTCCGCAATCAATGCCGGCATCCGCCAAGGCAAGATCGAGCGAGACGGCCCGCAGAATATCCGAAAAGTGTAGTGGATCTTGTTAAAGATCCGCGCAAAAGGATCTTTTACAAGATCCACTACAAATCAATCGCTTGCGTCCAGCAGGCGATACAAAAACTTATACAGAAGAACCCAGTGTCCGATTCATCCGCCAACCGCTCTGTCCTCCGCTACTTCATCGACGAAGCCGGCGACACAACTCTGTTCGGTCGGCGCAGCAAGAAGATCGTCGTCGGCAGTGACGGAGCGTCCAAGTTCTTCATGCTCGGAAAACTTCGTGTCGATGACGCACCGGCTTTACGACGCGACTTGAAGGAACTTCGTCAGTCGTTGTTGGCTGATCCCTGTTTGTAGGCCTGCGACTACATGATGTGGCCGTTGCAGCGGTACTTCGAGCGCCAAGAACGCCGTTACCTGGAAATGATGTGGCCCAAGGTGGGCGAGATCGTCGACCTGGACCTGGAACACGGTAACCAGCGAGGAAAGTCCTACGCGCCGAATACGCCACTGTTCGATTCACCTGAGGATGACAGCGCATAAAAAAAGCCAGCGGATATAGGGTCTCTCGGAACGAATTCCGAGACCACGCGGCGTGACGCCGATTTTCTTTCCACTGACCACGTGAAGCGTACTATCCTCCAGCCGCAAAAGCAAATCTAATCTTCTCGGCACTAGGCTGAAC
Organism: Rubripirellula obstinata; assembly: GCF_001642955.1. Classification (GTDB taxonomy): domain Bacteria; phylum Planctomycetota; class Planctomycetia; order Pirellulales; family Pirellulaceae; genus Rubripirellula; species Rubripirellula obstinata. The sequence continues at coordinate 27,665 of NZ_LWSK01000061.1, forward strand.
TAGCTTTTCAAACTGAGCGAATCAGCAAATACAAGCTCGAAGCGCAAGCGAGTGGATCATCATTATCCACTCGCTTGCGCGTCGAGCTTGTATTTTGTATAAAAAACAATTGAGCTTCCCTGATCTCACCACCTCGTCATTGTGCCCCAAGTCACCATGTCGCCTCAAAACCCGTCCGCCGCTGCCCGCACCCGTCTGATTCTCGAAGACCTCGAAGCCGTTCGTGAGAACTTGCTGGCGTTGTCGGACGACATTTGGTTGTCGATTGACCACAACGATGACGTGGCGCTGCAGGACGGGGCGACGTTCAAACTCGCGTACAACCAGAAGGTCGCCGCGTTCGACTTGGTCGCTTCGGAACTCTCCGAATTGGTCCAGCAGTACACGACCGTCACGCTGGACTCCGAAGAACAATCCGGCCAGGACGATCAACAAACCAACGAGCGGATCATCGCGGATTTGGATCGCGAAGTCCCGCACAGCCTCGATGAAGACTTCACGTTCAAACGTCCTTTCGCGTTCGTCTTTGAAGGGCAAGCGACCACCGGAGTGACGACGTGGCAACGGCTGTACGAACTGATTTGCCGACAGTTGATCGGCCGTGACGAAGCACGTTTCCGTTTCCTCGTGGACCACCCCGATTTCATCAGCAATCGTGGCAACCACACGATCGCCACCGAACCGCACGGGTTGCGAAAGGCGATGCGGTTGGCGGACGACCTGTTCATCGAAAGCAACCTGTCAGCCAACGGCATCCGCGACGTGATCGTGAGACTGCTGAGCGTTTACGACATTCCGACAGAAACCGTTCAAATTTACCTGAGGCAAGACCGTGACGCCTGATCCACTGACCGAAATTGCCGATGACGTCCTGAACCACAGCAAGCGGCGGCGGGCGAAGGTGCGCACGCTGCTGGGTTGGTTCGGCTATTCACGCCGCCGTGCTCAGGTTGTCAGCGAAATCTCAAGGGCTCTGGAATCGGTTGGCTTGAGAACGCAGCCCGATTTCCAAGACGAGTTCTTCGACAACCAGGTTTACTTCGTTCCGATGGCAGCGGTTGATGATGGTGCCTCTGAGCAGGAAAACGAAATCGAATCGCAGGTCATCGAACCGCCAGAGGAGATCGAGGAATACGAGCCTCCCGAAGAGATCGCCGCGCCGGTGACGTTAAGCATCATCGAGAACCCGACGTTCCGTGTCAGCCATTTCGCATCGGCACGCAAGGCGGTTGTGCATGCGTTGCCCGGCGACACGATCTCGCAGGTGACGACGGTCATGCTGCTGAAAGACTTTGACCAAATCCCGATCATGCGGACCACTCGCGAGGTCAAAGGCGTGGTGAGTTGGAAGAGCATCGCTCAAGCAAACGCCTCAGGAAAATCAACCGACCTCGCCACCCACTGCATGACGCAGCCGCAAATCATCGAGCAAAGTGATTCAATGTTCGAGGCAGTTGATCGTGTTTTGAAGTACGGCTGCGTGCTGGTCCGCAATCAGAAACGAGAAATCTCTGGCATCATCACGGCGCACGACGTTGCGAAGTCGTTCCACGAACTCGCCAAGCCGTATCTGCTGGTCGGTGAAATCGAACGATTGCTACGAAATTTGATTGCCAATCACTTCACACAGGAAGACATTCGCTCGGTCAAGAAGGACGACGACCGCGAGATCAACGACGTGACTGACCTAACGTTCGGCCAATACCGCCGTCTGCTCGAAAACCCCGTCAACTGGGAACGGCTGTCGATCAACGTCGAACGCAGCATCTTCATCGCTCGATTGGAAGAGATCCGAATTGCGCGCAACGAGGTGATGCACTTCGACCCCGAGGGATTGCAGCCGGAACAGAAACGTCAGCTCTGGGAATTTGCCAACTTCCTGCATGGCTTGTGCTGATGGTTTTCTACGACATCATCGGTGACATTCACGGGCATGCGGATGAGCTGAAGAACTTGCTGAAGTCGCTCGGGTATCAGCGGCATGGTGATGGCTTTCGGTGCTTCGATCGGAAAGTTGTTTTTGTTGGTGACTTCGTGGATCGGGGGCCGGCGATCGGAGAAGTGGTCGAGATTGCTCGGGCGATGGTGGACGCGGGAGATGCGTTGGCGGTGATGGGGAATCATGAGTACAACGCGATAGCGTTTCATACGGCGGTACCGGGAACACACAACCAATGGTTCCGTCCTCGACCGGACAAAAACATACGACAGCATGTCGAAACACTGTCCCAGCTTTCTGACCTTGAGTTATCCGATGCGATTGAGTGGTTCAAGACATTGCCGGTTGCGATTGAGATCGGTGGGATCCGTGTGGCTCACGCGTCGTGGCAGACGCGGGACATCGACTGCATCAATGACGCATTGGCCGAAGTGGGGAGATTCACGCCGGACTTTCTAGCGATTTCGGAAGAGTCTGGCAGCGATTTGAACAATGCGATTGAGAATGTGTTGAAGGGGCCGGAGTTGCGTTTGCCGGCGGGGCACTCGATTGTTGACAAGGCGGGACACCGGCGAGGCTCGGTGCGGATCAAATGGTACGAGGATGGTACTGGTCGAACCTATCGCCAACATCATCTTGGCAGTGACGATGTGCCGGATGTGGCGATCGCGGATGGAGATTTGGCGGGTGTTGACGCCTACCCGCGTGACGCGGTGCCGGTGTTTGTGGGGCACTATTGGTTGATGGGGACGCCGACTCCACTGGCGGCCAACGTGGCTTGCACGGACTACAGCGTGGCCAAGGGTGGTAAGTTGGTGGCGTATCGCTGGGATGGCGAGTCGGTGTTGTCGCCGGAGAAGTTTTATTGGGCGGATGGAAGTTTGAAGTGAGAAGGGTCAATCCAGTTTGAAGAGCGAAGTATGAAAGGTTGGCCACAGATTGGCACGGATCTTCACGGATTGGAGTCTTGGATTGCCCTGCTGTAAAATGATGAATGGACCCATTGATTGGCAGTCGCCCAACTCGTCTAAATTAGTGTTTCATTAGCGAAGATTAGTGTTCCCAAAATTTTCAGGCTCGAACACTGATCTCCGCTAATCGCACACTAATCTTTTTGATTGCTGGTGGCGCGGCCTCCTCATCCCCAGCCCTTCTCCCCCGCAAAGCCGAGGGCGAAGGGAGCCAAGAGCGACGTTTGAAGAGTGAAGGGTTGGCTACGGATTGGGTGCTTGGTCTTATCTGTGTTGATCCGTGTGTATTTGTGGTTGAAAATTGCCTTCGATTCTTCACGTTGGATGGAGTCATCCCCGTTTTGGCTTGCATTGCCTGACTGAATTACGCATAATGCGTAACGCAGGTTGCGTAATCTAACCAGGAGATTGGCTTGACGAATCCATTTACTTACGGCGGTGTGGTTGGCAACGGCGAGTTCTGCAATCGAACTCAGGAATTGGCCGATCTGACGGAAACGATGCGTTCGTGTGGACGCTGCTTTGTCTACGCGGAACGACGCATGGGCAAGACTTCGTTGGTGATGCGCGCGATTGGCAAACTGCCGAAGAAGTCGTTCATTCCGGTCTATGTTGATCTGTGGCCAACAGACGGTTCGGCTTCGTTCGCCACGACAACGGCTCGCGCGATCACTTCGGCGGCAGAAACGAAAACGACGAAGTTGTTGGAGTTCGGCAAGGCGACGTTTGGGCGATTGCGGCCGAGTGTTTCGCTCGACGATTCCGGTCAGCCGAAGGTTGACTTTGGCGTTGAGGGTCGAAGTGTCTCGAAAACCGATTTGACGGAAGTGCTGGCTGCTCCTCAGGCCTTGGCCGAGCGGAGCGGGAAAACGGTGGTGATGGTTTTCGACGAATTTCAGCAGATCGCTGACTACGACGATGATTTGGCCGAGCGTCAGATTCGTAGTTCGATCCAGCATCATAAGAATGTAGCGTATCTGTTTTTGGGAAGCCGAAAGCACTTGCTGCAGTCGATGTTCCTGGATCAGTCTCGGCCGCTGTATCGGTCGGCAATGCACTATCCAGTGGGACCGATCGCAACGAAGCATTGGCAACCTTTCATCGCCAAGCGATTTACGGACGCGAAAAAAACGTTCTCCAAATCTTTGGTTTCGGAACTGTGTGAACGTACGCAGGGACATCCGTTCTATACACAGCATCTATGCCACGTGCTTTGGTCGTTGGTCGAACCAGGCAGCGAGGTAGTTGCTGACCAGATCGACCAAGCTGTCGAGGAACTGCTGCGTCGTGAAAGCCACGCCTATGTCATCTTGTGGGAATCTCTGACCAAGAATGAACAACGTTTCTTGCGTGGATTGGCGGATCGTGAAACGCCGCCTCAACCGTTTTCATCCGAGTTCACGCGACAGTACGGTTTGCGTAGTGCATCGAATGCCCAGCGTGCCGCAGATTCGCTTGTCGCCAAGGACTTGATCGAACGGGAAGCGGCCTCGTTCGTCATCAATGATCGGTTCTTGCGTTTGTGGATCAGCCAACTTTATTCTTGATGGCGAGCAGCGCAGTGAATTTCCATAAAGAGGCAGTCGTGAAAGGATCTTTAACAAGATCCACTACGAAGAGTTGGGTTTTACCTGCCGAGCTCATCTTGTCGTAGTCGATCATCAAGGTAGTGGATCTTGTTAAAGATCCTTTTTGGCGGAGGGATTTGGTATGATTGTGGGATCTTTAACAAGATCCACTACGGGATTTACGAGAATTAGGGGGGATTGGTATGTCGAAGCGGGATCATTTGAAGCGACTGCCGCCGGAGCATTACCGTGGATTGGCGATGGTCCATTGGTCACTGACCATTCGCGAACGAAAGACAGGTTGGCTGGCTGTTCCGTTCTTTTATCGCTTTCGTGAGTTACTGGCACACACGTGTTTCCGCTACGGAATTGCTTGCCCGATGTTTTGCTTGATGCCGGATCACTTTCACATGCTTTGGGTGGGATTGTTTAATGGTTCAGATCAATTGCTGGCGATGAAGCACTTTCGCAAGTCTGTGAATGAGTCATTGAAACGGATCAAGTTTGATTTGCAGGATCAAGCCTATGATCATGTCCTGACAGAATCCGAACGCAGCGAGGATTCGTTTCGCGAGGTTTGCGACTACATCGCTCGCAATCCAGAGCGAGCGGGGTTGGTTCCGGTCGATGAATACGCGAAGTATCCGTACACTGGCGTTGTCGTTCCGGGTTATCCGCAGCTTCGGCCGTTTGAGGCGAGCTTTTGGGATGAATTTGATCGAACGGTGTCCTATCTGAGGAAGGAAGGTTTGCTGCGGTTTGAGATGGGTAGTGGATCTTGTTAAAGATCCTGAGCGAATGGTTGGGGATGAGGATCTTTAACAAGATCCACTACGGGGAGAGCTAGTTCGCTGTCAATGTCCGAGAAGCCGGAGTGCGATGCGAAAGTTAGCTCACTTCGCATGTGTCTTTGGTGCAGCGGCCGGTGAGTCGGAGGCGGTTTTTGGCGAAGAGGTGGTAGCCGAAGTCCATGGCGTGCGAGATGCCGGGCAGGCGGGTTGGCCAGACGAGTCGGCCGAAGCCGACGGCGGCGTAGAGCTGGCGGAAGACTTCGACGCCGATGATCCATTGGGCAGGCTGGCCGTCTTTGGCGGGTAGGCGGCCGTGAATTTCGTCCATGAATTGGTCGGGCGTTTTGCCGTAGTCGGCGGCGGTGAATTCCGCGGCGGCGATGTCGGTGAAGCGGATGTTCTGCTTGCGGTCGAGCCAACGCAGGAGTTTGATCTCGCGGATGCAGAGTGGGCATTCGCCGTCGTAGAAGACTTCGACGGTGTGGGTGTCGGTAGTGGATCTTGTTAAAGATCCGGTGGGGGAGGGATCTTTAACAAGATCCACTACGGGGGAGTTCGTCATTGTGCTAACCGGATTAGGACTTCGTTGCGACGCAGCGGGCCGGGTGTGAAGGGTGGATCGTAAGAGGCGGATTCAACGTTGGTGGACTCGGGATCGCCAGAGTTGGTTTGGGCGGCGGTGAGGTTTTTGGTTTTCATCCAGTCGCGGAGTTTGGTTTCGTTTTCTTTGGCGAGCTTTTCGCTTAGGCGGCCGGAGAAGCGGATGACGGCGAAGCGTCCGCCGGCTCGTTTACGGATCGCGACTCCTTCGCCGGTGGGCTGAGGCGTGCCGGCGACGGCGACTTCTTTGGGCATCACGAATCCCATCTGGGCTTCGGTTTCGTCTTTCTCCATGAACACGGGCGTGGTCATCGAGATCTTTTGCTCGGCATGGTTCGCGCCGGAGATGTAGCGGAACAGTTTCATGAAACTGCCGTCGCGGCCTTGGGCGTCTATTTGAGTGGTCGTCGACGCGAGCATCAGGTCGGGGTATTCGCGGATCTCGAACTTGCCGTCTGTTTCGATCACCTTGTACTCGGCGGATTCGTAGCCAGCTCGTGCGGTCATGTTCCAGCCTAAAACGCCGATCACCGCAACGGCGGCGATCCCAGGGCGATTGCACGGGGATTTACCGACTGAAAACGACTTTTTCCATGTAGTCATCGTCCCAACCAGCGGTGAGCCGCTTGTTTTTGACTCCGCACTTGGCCGTTTTCTCTTGCTTGAGCAAGCT
>NZ_LWSK01000062.1 GCF_001642955.1 Rubripirellula obstinata
CGAAGGTCACCAGTACGAAGCGATTCGCCCGACAACTGCAAATCAGCCGTCCAAACACGAACCTTCGCTCAGTCTCCCAGATTACCTATCGTGGCGCAATCGCCCTGCGAGTTTCGCTACGACACTCTTTGTAGCGAAAGTCGCCAAGACTTTCGGTTTGTCGAATTGCCGAAACTCTTGGCGAGTTTCGCTACGACACTCTTTGTTCCGGCGGTCCTTAGTCTTTCTTCGACTTGCTTTTGGTCGCCTTCGCCGGCTTCCCAGACGCGATTCGGCCACCCACCGTCAAAACATCTAACTCATCCGTAAGACGTTTTTCCAAGGCTTCCTCGCCGGCAAATCCTAGGTGAACTGATTCGACCAAGCCATCTTTTCCAATCAAAACGGTTTGCGGAATTGCGTCTGCAATAAAACCATCCGCAATTTTCCCTTCCTCGTCCATCAAGATATTCATCTCGATTCCCGTGTCCTTCAGAAAGTCCTGCACCGTTTCAAGGTCTTGGCCGGTATTGATTTCCAGCAATACGACGCCTTTCTTTGAATAGCGGTCCGTCACCTTCTTGACGGTTGGCATCCCGGCAAGGCAGGCCTTACAAGTGGTGGTCCAAAAGTCCACGACGACGACTCGCCCCTTCAGCGATTTCAGATCAAACTTGCGCTGATCAACGGTTTGCGTTTTAAAACGAGGGGCGGGCTGTCCAAGTAACGGGTGATAGCCCTTCGATCCCGCAATCTGCTGGAAATAGTCTTCAAGCGACTCGTACTCCGTCGCACCTTTGGCAGGCTTAAACGTAAACAAGTTATCCTTCAGGTCGCCTTTGACACGCCAAGTCAAAAAGTCGTAACGCACTTGGTACGAAAATCCAGCCGGAACATGAACCTGATCCGAAGCGGCAAGCATTGGCGTCATGTCGATCAGCAATCGAAGTGGTTGCGGATCTTTTTCGTCATCGGACACCCACAAATCCCAAGTCACCGCGTCCGCCTGAACTCCATGCAAATGGATCGCCGGAATCTTTCCCTTGAACGGCTTTCGATCCACCACTTCGATCGACTTCATCGCCGCAACAAAAGTGATGCTGGGGTCGCAGCCAGCCATCGTCAACGCGAGCACGGGTTCCGGGTAGGGACCAAGGGGGACTGTCAAAGCCGTGACTGCTTTTTGAATCGATACGGCGTTTGGGAGTCGGAAAAAAGCGTCGGGAGCCATCGCTGCGACCATTTGTTTTCCGTCGCAATAAACTCGCGTGCGTTGTTCGGGCTCTTTCAAGTAAACCGTGAACTTGCCAGGATTCTTTGCAGCGATCTGAAAGGTTGCTTCGCGACTTTCCACGACTTCGCCCGACATGACCGAATCGGTCAGCATGCGTACCGTTGCTCGAGACACTTTCGCATCACGAATCGAATCAATCAGCGGCATCAGTGCGGCGCGAACTTCTTCGGTAATTTGAATCGAAAAGTCTTTTTCCGATGACTTCTTTGGTTTGGGTTTCGCTTCGTCGCCCTGGACGACGCCCGCGGGAATCAAAAGCAGAATCGCGAAATAAAGAAAAGTAGTTGTAGTTCGGTGCATGAAGTTTAAACCTGACATGGGCTGCGTGATCTTTTCTGAGTCTGGTAGTAGCTCCCAAGATCATCGCTGGACCAAGAAACGATTGCAACCAGCGCTACTTTGAAACTGCCGAATGGAGTTTTTGTTTTCGTTTTTGAGGGAATTGCGGCATACTGATGGCCACCAAGATCAATGACAGAGCGACGTAGCTGGGAGCCACAAACAGTCCCGCAATTCCCAGAATAGCCAACCAGAACGCGGGATGCGTGATCATCGGCCCCAGGAATCTCTGCAAAGGCTTCAAGCAACATAGCAGTCCAATCACCAACACTAACGTGATAACGTTGCTCAACAAAATTCTAAACCGGTAATCTGCATTGGGATCCAAACCCAGCGGTATAACGCGATCTGGCGAACCAAGCCGCTCCACCTGGTCCAAACGAAAACCTGAAACTCTGGTGGACGAAAAGATTGCTTCATCACCTAGAAATTGTAAGTAATCCAAACTTTGACTTGGTGAATCATCGCTTGTTGTGTCAAAAGAATCGCCGCCTGATTTTACAAAACCAGATCCTGCTGGACGATTTATCTCCCCTAGCTGGCTTTGAAGATCCGGCACGAACCGATTGGCGTAAACTGCAATTCGCCGATCGAGTAAACGCCACTGCACCTCCTCGAATTTTTGGATGCTCTGGCCCAACAGTTCAGTAGGGTCTGAAACATCTTCCTCCGCCAAAGATTTCAAAAACTTCGCTTGGCGTCCCGAAGCCGCTGCAAGTTGCAGGTAACGATAAACCCAAGGCGCAACCCAAGGAACGACTTCGTCGGAAGATCGTTCCGCAACAATATCAACCGCCAATTCAATCGATTCAACGGCGCTCCTGGCCAAGGACAAATTACGAAGCTTCGCAATCTCCGTTGAAAGCTCTGGTTCCGAATCAGCGTTTATCGCATTGGGTTGATAAATTGCAAGCCATGCTTGGGTCACCGGAATCCCGATCAAACGAGGTGCATAATCGCTTCGTTTGAGTCGGCTGGCAGGCAGTCGAATCAGTAGTTTTGCTGATTGCGGCAACTGGCTAAGCGAAAGTGGGACTTCTAGTATTTGTCGATCGCTAGCCCCCATTTCAAGCTGTTCCGATTGCGAAAGACTGGATGCGTCTCGGTTGATTGCAGAAACCGTCATCCCTCCGCTCCAAGCCCCCAGGCATTCGGCGTCCGCCGGAATGCTGATCAACAGCTTTTCCATTGACCCCGGCGATATGTCCCAGTTGGAAATCACACAGAATGAATCATCGGCCAGGAATACCTGATTGTCCTGGGCTGTCGCGATCGGTTGCAGGCTAAGTTCGGGCAGCGGAGCAAGATCGATCGACCATTTTCCACGAACAACGCGAAAAGCGGGCGATGCATCGCTGGTGCCCGGCACGTCGATGTCAGAATACAAATCGGTGGCGTCGTTATCGATGCTCCCGCCGCCGAAGTGGTTGGGTAAAGCTGCTTCTTCCACTCCCAATTGACGCCACTGGACCAGTTCACTTGTTAACCGCTGCGGGACTTGAACGTAGATCGTCCTTTTGCCTGATCCCAAAACACGGATCGTTGGCACACTGACACGACCGTCATCTTTTTGGCTTAACAGGCCCGTGATTACCAGCGGCTGGTCTTTGTATTTCGTCGCATCACATCGGACGCGAACGATTTGTTGCAAACTGTTGGTGGACGGTGTTCGAGACCATGCGGTTGATGGAGAAATTTCTAAAGAATCACACCAGCGTGTTGGTATTTCGATGTCAATGTAGTCAGGAACACGGTCGCCGGGAAAATGAATTTGATGGGTGACCTGCCAATCTCGATCCAACCGTTCAAGCTTGATCAACTGTTCACAATTAAATCGAGCGGACCGTTGCTGGACTCGGAAAATGCCACCCCAATTTCCTTGCCAAAACTTGTCGTTCGTTGTCTTGCCAAGTCGATTCATTGCCGACTCGTCAACTCCGGCCGCACTCGAATCGGCTTTCCAAGTTGCCACCGGCAAATAACCGTCCGCCAAACTTTCTGCGGTCAGCGTTGCGATGCTGCGTGTTGCGTCAACCGCAAACGGTTCAACAATTTGAATGAATGAATCGTTGGTCCTTGAAACCGTATAGTTGGAAGTGCGATTCAATTCTGTGCTTCGATAGACTGGATCGCTTGCCAAGCTGTCGGCAGTTTTTGGTTGCGGCTCACTGGAAGTACTTAAAACCATCACGGGCGGTTTAAATTGCTGGCCGGGCGACAGGTCACCAATCGCAAACGCAGAAACACTGAACGCCTCTCCTTGACGCTCGCGACGATCAATCATGACGTGTCGTCTGCCGCCAAAATCAACCATCAACGGTCGCTGACGAATCTCGTCCACGTACAAATCAACCAGCTCAATGCCTTTGGGAATCGATAACAAGTACGGTCGATAGATTTCTGAATCGGGTGTCACGTCGGCTCGGTAGGACAGTTCCAACCGCTTTGGTGAAACGCGAAGTCGGTGGCGATCTTCAATCTGCCCGCGGCTGATCGAAGACCGACGAAACACGGGCGACGGAATTTCACTGAGGGCAACGAAAGCGCGGTCAATGCGCCCGCGATAACCAGACCAACCCGCTAAAAACTGGTCCACCGACAAGGGTTCAATCAGGTCCGTCGGCAAGGGATCAAAGTTCAATGAATCCAAACATCGCAGCGCGATCCAAGCGGGCGAGTTTTCGCCTAGGCTTGATGCGATGACCTCGGGAATACGAATCTGCACAGAATCGTTTGCTAACGGATCGTCAATGCCCGGTGCCACGTAATCGGCCAAGATTCCGACGCCCAACCCCGTCGAGCTTCCATTTGACAACGACTGCGAAGTCCATTCGTTCTGGTTTGACAGTCTCCATAACAATTGAATCGGCCCCGGGGAATCGCGAACACTGATGACGCTGACGCGACGCCGCCGGGGCGCGTAAACCGTCGTGTCAACCAACCGCCAATCCGGCGATATCAAGATCGGCATTGCCGAGTCTCGGATCACGAATTGAAACACTTCACCGGCGGCGAACGCTTCGGGCGGATCGATTTCGCAATCAATCGTTGTCGTGGAAAGTCCCGCTGAAACCCAGTACCGACGTTGCAGCGGTTTGGGATTCTTCGCCGAGGTAGGGTTGATTCGTGGGTCGATCCGGAAACTAACATCCAGTTTTTCGGTTGGTCCTAAAACCTCAGACCACCGCCTAAGGTCCGCCTCTTCCACCAAATGCCCCGCCAATCCTCCCACGCGAAGAACTCGCAAATCAACTTCTGATTCGACTTCGATGCGAGAATTCGAGACTGACGGTACGCCTAGCATAAACTCGTACCAAGATCCTTGACGCGATCCCGTCAACCGAAGCGTGATCTGAATCTGCGTCGCCCGGTTGCTCGGCAAAGTTACGATCGTGTTGCCTTGCGGGCCTGAAGAAAACCGAAAAGTTGTCGGCTCTAATCCCGTCGATTGTATCTTTTCAATTTGTTGGTACGGAAGCGGAATCAAATACTGCTTCAGTGATTTCAAAGATTCGATACCGTTTTCTTCTTTCCACTCACTTGGGAAAACAAGATCGAAAGTGGCGATCAGCGAAGCGGAAAGAAATCCATTGGTTGAAATCTCATTCTCGCGAATCCTCAACTGGTAATTCGCAGATTCGTAGGCCGGCAACTGAACAGTCGATTGAGTTTGGTTGTCGAATAAGCGTTGATGGAACGAGTCAGGAATGTAGACGAATTCACCGGCGGCCCGATTGTCCAGCCCCATTGGGATGATCACGTTGACGGGACCAGAGACCGCTGGGCCCGGAATTGTCTCATCCGCATTTTGCACGAAACCGCCTTCAAAAGCAGATGCATTCACCTGAGCGTGCAAGCGAGATCCTTGCACCGCGGGCAAAATAATGGCCGCCGCAAAAATCCAGCCCCTCAACATCGACTGCCAAGAGAAATCTGACGCCGGTGACGCCTGCGGCCCGATGCGATTTTTCTCTAAAACGCTATCGCCACTTCCGACCGGCTGTCGATTAACAGCGCGGTGCCATGTTCTTGCTGATACCAACATTGCCGCGGCGACCAACGGAACAACGAACCAACCGATGATGGTCATTCGCCAGGGCCACCAAAGCAGCACAGAGGCTCCGATGACAACCAGACAGAAGACGACTGCGAAAGGTGACCTTTTCATTAACAGCCAAAACACGATGAAGTTGATGATCGCAATCAACCAGCCCCCAGCCAAAAGAACGTTCCGGCGAATCAATAAGGTGCTCTGGTTTGGCAACATCTCCAACATGCGATGATGAACACTTTCCGCATTCCCGCTAAGCAATGATCCTGGTGCAAACGTGTCAGCGGAAGCCGTCAAATAATACTCGTGCCGTAAAACCACCGCGTCAAAATCGACTTCAGGGATGCGGCAACGGCGCACCGCATGAAAGCCAATCTGATTTCGATTCCATTCTAAATCGATCACTTCTGGATTGCCTCGGTTGTCTCCGGTGCGAGGCGGCAGGACCAATGGCAAACTTGACAACTTGGTCAAATCAATCGGCCTACCATCTCGGGTAATCGACGCCAATTGAAGTTCTGGGTCGAAGTCGATGGTCAAAGGAATTGACAACGCCGCCAAGATCCGTGTTACCACGCGGTCCGATCCGCGACTCGATGCAATGACCCGTGTTTGTGCATGCGTAATCAAGTTCAACGAGGCGTCGCGATCTTTGACTCGAAGGTCAATCGACGGCTTCTGAACTGAATCGTAACGAAGGTGCAATCCATCAAAGCGGTTGGATTTGTCATCGCTAAAACGAATGGACCGCTCTGCGTTGAAATTACCTTGGTTGCGATTAAAACTCGCAAATCTTTCCAACGGCGAAGCGGTGCGGGGAACCAGTTGAACTCCCTTTGACTTGCTCGCGATTTCCAAGCCGCTGCCGATGTAAAGCTGCGAAGTACCAGACACAGCGTTTGGAACACTGGGCAACTGCAAAGAAATATCCTTCGCTGGATAGCTTCGATAAGCCATCAAAGGACGCTCCGATAAATCCAAGCCAGCAACATTAACGGTATAGACGCCTTGCCCGTCATTCTCGCTAAGATCGACATCGGAGGCCGCCAGCGACATCGACATCGAATCCTTTTCAGCAGGGATCATCCAGCGAAAGGGCGGCCGCCCCACTGCCGGTCCCGCGTGGACAATCAATCGGTCAAGTCCGCGACCTAGCGAACTAACGTTGACGAAACACTTCTCCATCATTTCGTCGCCGTGTTTGCTGATCTGCAGTGACAAGCTCGCTTGGTAGTCAACGCTTGGCGATTCCAAACGCAATTCATCAATCTGACGATGTCGTGGTTTGAAGAACAGAGTTGTTCGGCCCTCTCCATCGAAGAACCGTCGCTGCTTGTCCGACAGTAAATCGCTATTAACGCGATGCGGCATCATCGCAGTATCTCCTGCCCAATTCATATCAGCCGGCGGGATAACTGCGGCCGTAAAGTCATCGGACAACAAGATGCGGGATTGATGATCCGATGCACGAACCATCCAGCTCGCTGGCACCGTCATCCGCGAACGATTGGACCGGACAGACCGCTTGCCATTGATCTGTATCAGCAGCTCAAACGATTCAGTCTGCTCGCCATCGATCTGCTTCTGATCAATGTCTTTGCCTTCCGGCCAAACAGTTAGCAAACGAAGACGATCGTTAATCAACGGTGACTCGATCACTCGGCCCGACGATGGAAAACGAACGCTTTGAATTTCCCAATCCTCTTGGATTATAAAATGCAACGGTTCAATCACACGGCCATCGAGTTGAAACTTGAAAATCGCATCGCAGTCGACACTCGTTTCACCCACCTGTGATCTCAACCACAAGTCTTGGACCTGATAAACCGGTCGCGTTGAAAGACGAAGTCGCGACCAAGCCCCTACTGCACCTGGTGTCCCTTGCATCGTCGCTCTAAACGCTGCAAACAGGGAAGGTCCGCCTGCCGTTTCCACGTTCAAACCTTCAACATCCACGGCCGATTGACGTTGCCATCCGTTAGGCAAATCCCAATCAACGATTCTGCCTACTGAGGCGATGGTGACGCGAGCTTCGTCCCTGACACAAGCATCCACCACTGGAATACTCTCGTCCGGGTTAGCAACAATTCCCGCCAGCGGCAGGTTGCAAACGTTCCCCCAATCTGTCTGTCCCATCAACGTCAAGCTAACACGCGTGTCTTGTCGGCCGATTGCTCCGGGTGGTGAGATAGCTTGGTAATCGGCGACGATAACATCTCGATCACGTGAAGATGCCTCCTCAGATGACGATTCTAAATCATCAGATAATTCCACAAACGACGCGTCGGATGAATTCACTTTAATCGATGTCAATTTTGCACCGATGACACGCAAGTTTGGAAGCGATACACCGATCGGCAACCCAAGTTCAATTCGCTGAATGAAGCTTAAGCCGGATGAATCAATGTTGTATTCAACGGCATTTCGCCGCAGCACAATGGCTTCGGCCGCTGAACTATTTTGTCGTTCAATCGTGCGAATGCGAATCGTGTCTAGTCCCCCCGCATCCAGTTCGTACCAGCGGACTGCGTCACCAACAAACGATTCTTTTGGTTCAAGGTCAGTGATTGAATCTGGCACACCGTCAACTAAACGTAATACTCCGTCGTCAGATTCCAACTGAAAGCCTGAGCTGACACAAAACAAGAATCGTGTTTGCAAAGTTCTCGGAAACGTTAGCTTGAACGAGTATCCCCGTGGCCCAATCGTGCCATGATGTTTCCATGTCAACGGTATCCGATTCACAGCCTTTGACTGGCCGCTGAATCGAGCGATCAAGGTTCCGTCTGAAAGTGAAGCCAATCCTACGGGAGATTTCTGCTTGCTTTCGTTTTCTTCTAACTCATCGTCAGCGTTCTTGTTTGTAAGCTCGCTATCAGTAAGCTCGCTGTCAGTTAGATCGCTGTCAGTAAGATCATTATTGAGGATTGCAAAATTGACCTTTCCAAGCGACTGACTCACCCAACCGGTTTGATCAGAGCTGATTTCAATAAAACCACTTTCACACTTCAGAACGTCGTCAATAACTCGCACAACGTACTCGGATTCTCGCAATCGGTTCTCAGGCGATTCCGCCGTGGCATCTTTCCAACGTTTGATCGCATCAGAAAGTTGTGTTTGCTTGACGGGCGAGTAATTCGGCGGAATCAATTCAAACTTCTGCGAGTCTGAAATGCCGATGGATCGAAGCAATCGGCCGTCCGGTAACTGCTGTGGTAATTGCTGTGGTAACTCGAAATCAGGTTTTTTTGAGTCACTTGAATCCGATTTTGTATCCGCCTCGTCCACGACCGGTTCGTCGGCTGAAATCGAGACTGATGGATTCAAACCCGCACACAGAAATGCAACAAAAATAAATCGACAGATCGTAGCGAGCGGGCGTCGTTTGCCGATTCCGACTGCGTGACTATTCACGAGGCTATCTCCGCACCCGAAGACGGATCGCTTGGCGGTCGTTCGCTGACGTCTTTGGAATCGGGAAGATCGCGATTCGACACGCCCTTGCCGGTCGGACGCATCGACTCGGTTTCGCTAACTTCGCCTCGCGGGGGAACGCTAGATGCTGTGTTTTCAACCAACTCGTTGCTAAGAATTCGCGTTGACGAGGATCCCAGATTGCTCGGTGAGTTCGACGCAAAGACTCGATCGTGTCGCCCCGGAACCAACAACGAACGAATCGCCATCATGACGATGACCAAAACCAAGGAAATGAGTCCCAACTGTCCGGCTAAAACGGCTGCATCGGGTGCGATCAAGATGAGACCGGCGAAGGCCAACGCGGCAATCACGGCTGTCAGCGGATGCCGGGTCACCGGGATGTAGATCAACATCACGGTCGCAAACAGAACAGTCGATGCAACAATCAACCATAGGATTGTTCGAGACGCAATTTTGACTTCAAAGGCAGGTAGATCGGTTCCCAGATAAAGGTATCGATTGCCCGGCGGCATTTCGACACTGGCACCACCGACCAGTCTCGCCAATTCTTGATCGCTCAAACTCGATTGACGGTACAAACGCCATTGATCAAATTGCCACGACATCGCTCGGCCCACCGTCGGCGACGCCCAGACGACATGACTATCAAGCGGCGCAATCACCTGCCAAAAAACGCGACCCAACCCGCTGGGTAACTGCACAAGAGGCTGAACCGTCGAAATGGATGCCAAAGAATCTTGCGGAATCCAAACGTTTAATTCCAGCGAATGCGACTCCAGATCACCCGGTAGATCGACAACCAACCAACCCCTGCGATTTTCAACACCCACACTTTTCCCGTCAACAAACGCTTCGACCCGAACCTGTTGCATGAGCCTTTCGAGGCGTCGTTCGTTTGACGAAGTGCTTTGACTGCTCGTTCGCGCGAGTGAATTTTGTCCTGTTGCCGATGTTGATTCCGACAAGTTCGTGTTGTTGGCTGCCAGTGCTGATCGGCTTAGGTTGACGCGAAATTCAGAACCACGGCGAATGGTCGCCAAAATCTGTTCTTGCCGAGTGGAATGGCTGACAGCGGTTCGCAAGACCAACTCTTGCACCGAAAGCTCCTGCAACAAAGCTGTCTGAGCCTTCAAACGCAATTGAATTGGTTCACGAGGAAGTGCGTTCATTGTCAAGAAACGTGTTCGCGGTTCAGCGCCCTCGACTCGCGATTGCAAGAACTGCGTCTCAGAAAATTGCTGTTCCTCAAAACTCGAATTCTCTGCACCCGTATTCAAACGCTTTGAATCCAATGCGACCAATTGAGATTGGCCATCACCGCGCAACTGAATCTCGAAGTTGCCACGCATCGTGACATCCGGGATGTGGGGTCGTGGAAAAGACACCTCTTGAATGTCCTTGGCGTTTTCCGAAGACGAAATCTCTTGTCCATGTCGCCATCGTATCGCCATGGCTCCGCTGGAAAGTCGTTCAGAGATTAATTCAAATCGATCGTTGTCAAGCTTTCTTAACTTTGCGGGAACACCGTCCACCGTGACGACCCAGGGTTCTTCAGAGTCGCTCCATTGACTTGCTCCTTCTGCCGCCACACGTCCAAAAACACTCTCACGATCAAACAAGCTGTCGTCGGATGCTTTGTTTGAATTCTCCTGCCCAAAGAACTTTGGCAACAAGCCGCTGATGGCATCCGAACCTAACAAAGACTGATCAATCAATGATCGATTGATCCGTCGTTGTGGAATTCGGATTGGCAGCCTACCTTCCAAATCCAACGGAGAATCGATCATCCAATCGACCGTCGATTTTAGCTGGGAACCGTCGATTTCAACGGTCGCTTCGGGCGAAAGCGTGATGCGAAGCGGTTGGTCTTGCAACGTTCCAGCCAGGATGACTGGCTCGCCAAACCTTGCTACTTGAAAACGGCTCAACGTCGCCCCGGTGGCACTCTCAGACTCATTTGCCATGATCCTGGTCAGCCCTTCGGATGCAGCCAAATCGACCGTCATCAAAGTTCGGCCATTGCCTACCAGATCCAGAGTCGATTCACCAGCAACGACTTCGTTTTCACTTGTGCTAATGCTTGGCAACGGAAATTCAATATCGCCCAGATCCTGACCGAGCGGTCGTTGAGCAGACAAAACGAAGACAAGGTCATCTTGTTGGCTCGCTTGATTCCATTGCAACACGCGATCTTCACCAATCAAAAATGTTTCCACTCGCTGACCAGTTTCTTGATTGACGATTGCCAGCACATCCCAAGACGCGTCATCAATTCGCAACATGTTATTGATAACCGAACCACCGACAGTGATCTGCATCTGCAAAGAGGCGATCGCATCACGAATGACAACTTCTGATTGAACAGAAAGCGTTAAGCGACGCTCTTTGGTGGACAGCCAAACCGGCAACTCGAACGAACCGCGATCAAAACGAAAACGATAGGTGCGTCCACTGACCTCTGGATCGGTTTCGTCAACGGGTTCGCTGCGAACCCAAGGCTTCGTTTCCCAACGCAAACGGTATTCTTCGCCCAAACGAATGGTTATTTCACCACGATGTCGCAGCGAATCGACAACTTGCGGGACCGTCATTTCCAGTGGCGTTTCAGCCGAAATTTCGCCGCCAGATAGCTGCAACTCAAAATTCAAATCGATCCGCTGCTGTCGCTCTTCTTCCGGCAGGATCACATCGACCAGATTCGCGATAGCATTAACGGACTGATCACTGTTTGATTCCCCTGATTCTGTTTCGCCTGATTGTGTCTCGCCTGATTTTGTTTCGACAGGGACGAACTGAATCGATTGCCCGCCGGTGCCCAGACGCGGGACATCCAGCAGCACGGATCCAGGCGGCAATTGAAGCTGAAATCTCTCGATCGATCCTTTGATGTTCCTTGCAGTCAAGCGAACCGAAGCAATCGGTTGATCTTGCGGTGAATCCCAACGAACGTCTATTCGGCTTTCGACTTCCAGCAAAGGTTTCTGTTGCGCAGCACTGCGACGGTTGTTCCATCGCAAGACAAAATCACCTCCGCTGCTTTCCACCAACAGCTCAGTCGTTTTTTTGTCGGTTGGCTTGGACGTAACGACCTCATCGGCACCAGAAATCGCTTCGCCCAAAACATCCTCAGCATCAACCTCTAGTTTTACAGTCGATGGAACTCGGGGCAGTGAAAACTTTAGCGAATCAGCGGGCATGGTTTCAACGCGAGCGGACACCTTCATTTCCAGCTCGGCTTTGCACGGCGTGTCAGTGCGCACCCACCATTGATATCCCTGATCATTCTCGGTCACGACAACGGCATGGTCGGTGACACCCGAAACGGTGGGTGGGCTGAGCAAATGAAAGTTGCTCATGCCCAGTGGGATTTTGGCGAACCCTCCTTCGGTCGGCTCGACATTCAGACTGATCGTCACGTTCATTTCCGCGCGACCGTTATTGGTGGAACCGGTAACCCGCAGCGATTGGAAAACGTAGCGGTCGCTATCCGCTTGGTTGCCAACTTCCAGTCGCTTCAACTTCTCAAGTTGTTCCCAAGTCGTTCCTGGAACGACGACCTGCGAACCCGATTCGCTGAGAAACAGAAACGCATCGACCGGAACATCAGAACGACTCGGGCGAAACACATCACGCGAAGGAACGAGACCACCCCGGCGAGTTCCGGTCGGATCGGATGCTCGATCGGCACTTGGCCTGTCACCGTTTTGTCCAGGATCAGTTTTTTGCCCGGTTGCAACTGACGGGCAAGTTCCCGCTAAAAGGAGCATCAACCAAACCAATCGCATCGAAGAACAGATCATTCGGATGGAGAAGCAGGTCGGTCGCATGAACACGAATCCCGGCCGGTTTCGATACTTGTGACGGGACAAGTACCTCGAATGCGGGGATGAAGATGAGAGAAGAAAAGACGGGTGCCAGCATCGACACATCAATCATCATAGTTTACGCGAACTGCCCAGCCCGCAAAGCCAAAAGCGACTTGCCGGAAGCTGATTTGTGCAGGTTAATTGCCGCACAATCGGCATGACCGGAACAGGAACGTCGGTTCGAGGCAACGAGAGGGTGCAGCAAGCTAATAGGACGGAACCGCAACGTAGGCCCTAGCGAGTGGAGCGAGTTACGGCAGGGCTGCAAAAAATGCCGTAACTCGCTCTACTCGCTACGGCCTACAAAGCTACAAAGCTGCAAAACGTCTGCCGATTAGCGTGCCTGCACCCGCAACGAGATCCATCCATTCCCTCTGCCCTGAACACTAAATTTTTACGCTCACCAGAAAACTGCGTCGTGCAAAAGCAACGATTTCCAGCCCACGAAACGAGAGATTACGAGCTTACGGTAATTCAGAACTACCATCTGTTCGTACTGCGTACGTCTTTTTGCAACCACGCCTTCGCCTGATGATGATCCGATTAGGCTGACTTCAAAACCTGACAAGCCATCAAAGCCGATTGCCCACGCTCCGACAAGCTCTTTTATAGATTGGCCACCTGCTGCTAAAGCTTCAAAGAGGCTGCTTTGCGCCTTCGCGACCTAGCGACTTTGCGTTTTTGATTTGATAACAATCAATAGATGGTGGGTGGCACCTTCTGGCTTTCGCTGCCGTCAAACCCGAACCCCAAGTCTGACCCCACGCGAAGCGTTTCCCCCCTGACAAGCCATCAAAGCCGATTGCCCACGCTCCGACAAGCTCTTTTATAGATTGGCCACCTGCTGCTGAAGCTTCAAAGAGGCTGCTTTGCGCCTTCGCGACCTAGCGACTTTGCGTTTTTGATTTGATAACAATCAATAGATGGTGGGTGGCACCTTCTGGCTTTCGCTGCCGTCAACCCCGAAACCCGAGTCTGACCCCACGCGAAGCGTTTCCATGACAAGCCATCAAAGCCGATTGCCCACGCTCCGACAAGCCCTTTTATAGATTGACCACCTGCTGCTGAAGCTTCAAAGAGGCTGCTTTGCGCCTTCGCGACCTAGCGACTTTGCGTTTTTGATTTTATAACAATCAATAGATGGTGGGTGGCACCTTCTGGCTTTCGCTGCCGTCAAACCCGAAACCCGAGTCTGACCCCACGCGAAGCGTTTCCTTTGACCATGCCTAATGCAAGTTAGCTGCGATCGGCACGGCGGGTGGATCGCAAGCAATGCAATTTGAGCAGGCCTGCAACAAGACCCGTCAGTGCCGCAGTTCCGGCAATCCGCGCACCATCGTTTTGCCCCTTCATCGTTTTGCCCAATTTTTTGTCGCTAGTCGATTCCGATCGGCAAAACGATGAAGGGGCAAAACGATGGTGTGCTGTTCCTTGGTCCTGTACCAAAGTCGTTATCTCCCTACACCAACATCCAGTTTCCCTGCAAGTTTGCCGCCGGAAAACGCTTCGCGGGGGTCAGGCCTTGTCTTGGGTTTTCAGTCACGCGAAAACCCAACACAAGGCCTGACCCCGGCGAAGCCCCTCCCCAAAAAATGCCGTAACTCGCTCAACTCGCTACGGCCTACAAAGCTGCAAAACGTCCGCCGATTAGCTTGCCTGCACCCGCAACGAGATCCATCCATTCCCTCTGCCCTGAACACTAAATTTTTGCGCTCACCAGAAAACTGCGTCGTGCAAAAGCAACGATTTCCAGCCCACGAAACGAGAGATTACGAGCTCACGGTCATTCAGAAATCATCTGGTCATACTGAGCACGCGTTTTGCTCAGTCGCTCCTTCGCCTGATGGTGATCAGACTTGCTGGACTTCCAAGCCTGACTAGCCTTCACCGCCGATTTCTCAAGCTCCGGTAGGCTCTTTTTTAGATTGACCACCTGCTGCTGAAGATTTAAAAATCGCTCCTGTAGCTTCTCGGTCTGATTCGAGATTTCAATGCGGATTTTTCTTTTCGCAGATAACTCAAGCAACAGATTTGCAGCCGCCTGTTCTGCATCAGCTAATTTCGACTGAGTGTTCTGATCTGTTGTTGATGCATTCTTTGAAGCATTCTTCGAAGCAACGCGGACTGCGATCAACTGATCCTGCATGTCACGTGACGATGCGACGATCTTTGGGATAGCAACATCGATCGATTGTAAACGTTTTTGCAGTTTTCCAATCTGCTCGTTCGCCAAATCTGCTTGTGCTTGCACCGCCGTGACTTTGGCCTGAATTTCTGCGACGGCCCGTTTCTTTTTATCCGCAACGACCTTGGCTTGGTTCATCCGCTGCTGAATCGGCTTCATTTCTATTTGCATTGCCTTGAGTTGTTTCTCAAGCACTCCGACGCGCTCGCTGAGCGGTGGCGGATTGGCGGCCAGGGTTGCGGTTGTCTTGGGATCCGCGGTGCTGACCAACATGACCGCGCCTGTCCAATCACCGTAAACGATATGCTTTCCATCGTGGGAAATTTCAACTTCTAGAACGTCCTCTTTCATTGTGGGGAAATCTCGCAGGTGACTGCCAGTTGCGTCCCACAGTTTTGCCTGTTTGTCTCGGCCACCGGTCACCAATCGGCCTTGGTGATCGAACGATACGTCGTGGACAGCTTTGCCAACACTGATCGACTTAACAGCTTTCCCCAGATTCATATCCCAAAGCTTGACGGTCCCATCGGCACTGGCGCTTGCCAAAACATTCGAGTCATCTCGCCAGGCAAGACCATGAATGGCGTCCTTGTGATCGGTCAGGTCCAAGAACAACCGCCCCGTGCTTGCTTCCCAAACGCAAAGTCCACCGCTGCGGTCACCCGATGCAATCAGCACTCCGTCGGGACTGTAGGCAACCGAGTAAATCCAATCCGTGTGCTTTTTGAGCTCGAATTGTTGACTGCCATCTGCCGCATCAAATATCCGCAGCAATTTCTTTGGTCCGCCCAATGCGATTTGAGTCATCGATTGATTGGCGTCTCCGTCAAAGACGGTATCGAGTTCATCACCGACCACCGCGACACGTTTCCCCGTCTTGATATCGTAAACCGAAACGATTCCGCGAACGCTGTGTTCACCGCCCGATGCGATCAGGAAATTGCCATCGCGACTGAACCGCAACCCTTGTGCAATACCTTCGTCAAACGGAAGAATCCCCAGCAGTTCAGCCGTATCGGTGTGGTACAAGACAATCTGTTTTTGCCCCGCGATGGCGACCAGCGGTGCCCAGGGACTCGTCGCAATCGCAGTGATCGCAGCGGGACGATCAGTCACGACTGGCGAATGGAAGGTGTTAAACTGCGGCATCGCGCCGCCACCGTCCGGTCGCCCACCAGTGCTGGCGACAAAGGCGAGAGCGTTCTTCTTTTTTGGCTTCGCTTTTGAACCTAGATTCTCTGGGATTCCGGCTTCGATCCAACGCCGGACTACTTCCAGTTGGTCTGCGGGAATTTTGTCTTGATTTGGCGGCATCTCCGGTGAATCGTCATGGTTCATCAGTTGCCACAATCGGCTGCCATCGTAGTCGCCATCGTCAAAAACAATTTCGCCGCTGCCGCCACCTTCGACCAACGAAGTGTAAGAATCCAAGGCCAGCCCACCTTTTTGTTCGCCCTGGTTGTGGCAGGAAAAACAATGCTGCCGCAAAATAGGTTTGACATGATCATCGAACGTCACCTTGGCCGAGTCGGCAGACGCGACTGCCAAACAAGACATCCAGGCAAAGCCGAACGAGAGATGAACCAGATGTTTCATTGGATAAATTTTTTTAGTGGTTAAAGACAAATTCGCGGCTATTAAGCACTGCCCAGAAAACGTCCTGTAACGCGGCGATCTTGTTTTTCTGATCATTCAGCGATGCGATCAGCTTTGTCTTCTCTTCTTGCGACGGCAAACGAGAAAGTGCTCGGACATAAATTCGATCAATGATCGTTTCAGGTGAGAGCTTTTGTTTATCCAGCCAACGGTTGATAACTTTGCCGGATACAATTTTGTTGTGTACCGAGTTGCCGTTCAAAAGGTGCAAAGCTTGCGAAAGCGAAGGGCTGGTCGATGCCTCGCAATCGCACGCGGTTGTCCTTGGCGAGCGACCGAACGCGGTCAGGAAATAGTTTGATGTCGTCCCGTCCGCAATTTGCACCGCACGTGAACCAAGCGGCAATCCCTTGAATTTGTCTGGCGATTCGGTGACGGATGAGATGCAATCAAGCAAGCTTTCAGCCGGAATACGCCGAATCGTCGCTGATGCGTAGTTTCGTTGATCGTGGGCATTGGATTCATTTGTTTTGGTGCTGCGCCCGTACGCCTTGCTGTTGCAAATGTCACGCACCAGAGATCGAAAATCAAACTTGTAGTCGACAAGCCGCTTGCCCAATTCGTCAAACAGTTCCGGATTGCTGGGTGGATTGCTAATGCGAATATCATCGACGGGATCAACGATGCCGCTTCCCATCATGTGCGCCCAAACCCGGTTCGCGATTGATTTGGCAAAGTACGGATTGTCGGGATTCGTCAACCAATCGGCCAACACCACTCTTCGGTCTTTGCCCTTCGTGTTTGGCCGATCCCCGCCCAGGAACGTTGGCGGGACAGGTCTTTCGGTCAGCAAATGCTTGACCTCGCCTTTAAAGCGATTGAAAACGATCTTCTCGCGGTAGTCTTCGGCGTTCTTGCGACCGACCTGGGAAAAGAACGACGCGAATCCGTAGTAGTCGTCCATGGTCCAACGATCAAAGGGATGGTTGTGACATTGGGCACATTGAGTTCGTATCCCCATGAAGACCTGAGCAACATTCTCTGCAGTTTTTAACGTGTCTCGTTCAAGCTCATAGAAATTGGTTGCCGGAGCGGAGAATGTGCCACCCGAACTGGTCAACAATTCTCGCACCATTTCATCAATGGGAACATTGCGGGCGAATTTATCAGTCAACCAATTCGCGTAGAGGTAGGCTGATTTGTAGCTCACTTGATTGGTGCTTTTAATCATCAACAACTGAGCAAACTTCATCGCCCAGATTTCGCTGAATTCCTTGCGATCGAGAAGCTGATCGATCAAACGAGCCCGCTTATCATCGGCTGGATCGTTTACAAAGCGATGGAATTCTTTTTCGGTCGGCAACAAGCCAACGATGTCGATGGTCGCACGCCGCAGGAACTCTTCGTCGCTGCATTGATCGCTCGGCAGCATCCGCAATTGCCCCAATTTGCGATCAACAAGTTGATCGATGTAGTTTGCGTGCGGATCAATTTTCGGAGCGTCGTATTTCAGGTTCTCTGGCAGGACCAAAACCTGGCTGCCTTGGGTGTGAGTTCCGAAACGAGCCATCACAAAGGCTTCGCCACGAAGCCCCGCGGTCACAAAACCATCGCTATCAATCGCAGCACTGCTGCTATTGTTAGAGGAAAACGAAGCTAACCGAGTGACGTCCCGCGTGGTGCCATCTGCATAGCTTGCGATCGCCACGAACTGTTGCCCCGAAACCTCGCCTTCACCCTTGCTTTGAATCACCGCTTGTGGCGGATAAATTGCCAGCGAAGTCGCTTCCAACGACGCAGAATCCTTGTCAGCCTTGCCCGCAGCTTTATCTGAAGCCTTATCTGCGGGAACACCATCCTGCAACCATTCCAGCATGGTGGCGTAGTAGTCGCTGTCCTTATCGAACAGTTTGCCGCCGGTGTGCGGTACCGCGCCGATCGATTTCTTGATCAACAAGCTTTCACTTGGGCGTGCCAGATTGATTCGCCGAACGCCAATTTCCCGAGTGATTCGGTAGTAGTCACCCGCTGGATCAAACCCAAACAGGCTAAGCCTAAACCCATCTTTCCCGCGTGATGCACCATGACAAGAACCAGTGTTACAGCCTGACCGCGTCAGCACAGGCATCACGTCTTTCGCGAAACTAACCGCAGGACGCTTGGATCCACCGGAGATTTCGATTGGGATACGCACCTTGTCATTACCGTAAGACGCGATGAGGTTGGTCTTGCCGTCGGCGATCGGAAAAACCGTGTTTTGATTCAGTTTTACGATCTTCGAGTCGCCGACCGACCAATCAACTTCTTTACTAACATCAACGGTCACGCCGCTGTCTTTCCGAATCATGGCAACGAAACTTTGGAAATCGCGCGCGGAACCCAACTGGATCGAGGGGGGATAAACACTCAATTGATCCGCCGACTGTTTCGCCAGCGTGTCAGTCAATTGCTTCGCGGTCGATTGCCGGCCCTGGTTTGAATGCTTCGCTTCGGCGGGATCCGCCGCGGAAACTGGTGCAGAAATCAGGCTTAGGACCGTCGGAACAATAAGTGGTGTAGCGAAACTCGCCAAGAGTTTCGGCAACTCGACAAACCGAAAGTCTTGGCGACTTTCGCTACCAGTTTTCCAGCCACTAATTATTTCAACGGACCTTAGTGGCGTAGCGAAACTCGCCAAGAGTTTCGGCAACTCGACAAACCGAAAGTCTTGGCGACTTTCGCTACCAATTTTCCCGCCACTAATTATTCCGACGGTCCTTAGTACCAGGCAGCAAATCAATAGCCATGCATTTGTTTTCAAATCCCAGAAGACACAGAGATTGCAACAGTGTTTGCGATGCGCCTCTCTCTTTGGGAAAGGTCGCGTCGAAGCGAGGGAAACTGCCCAACGCCGTGAAGGGTTTCTTAATCGTTTAACCGCGTTGGGCATCGCCCCGCGCGTCGTGCGGCACCGAACGCGTGGGGCGATGCCCACGCAGCTAAACGAATCTAACACGTGTTTTCCGAGACCAAAACTCTTCACGGCGTTGGAAACTGCCCCCTGCAACGTTCTCCCCTGACGGCCGATCAAACGTCCGGCCTCCCTCGCTGCGCGGTGGGGGAAGATGCTAACGTTCGCGGAGAAGTATCGAATTTTTAGCATGATCATTCTTGCTCCTGCATCTGTCGCAATTGCTCGAGCCTCGATAGCGCCTTGGCTTGTTTTGGCTTGGCCTTTTGCTTGGATACTTTTTTGGCCTGAACCTTTTTCGCATTCGTCTTTGGCGGCAACGGCTTGTCGATCCTCAGCTCTCCCGTGCCATTGGTTTGCACAACGACTTCATCACCAATTTTTGCACGAGCAATACAGACCAAGGTTTTATGCTTCCCAGGCTTTGCATCTTTAGACAGAACGATTGGAAAGCTGAGCGTTTTGGTCTCCGATGTAACTGCTTGTTTGGGTGACGGACTGGTCACGCCAGCGGGAAGTCCGGCTAATTCAATTTCCACATTCTCGGGCAGGTCGCGTTTGATGTTCAAGCCAACCGAAACGATCGCTTCTGTCCCCAATTCTGCTGCAACGCGAGGAAATTCAAAGTCAAAATACTCAGCCTGAACATCCAACATGATTGCTTGAGAACTGAATGCGATGTTCCCGAACCTTCCCTTGTAGGTGGCGACTAAAATGATCGGCCATTTCCCAATCGCAGCACCTCCGTTGGCGGTCATCGGAATATCAGCTTCGACTTTACCCTTTTCAATCTTCCGGCTGTTGTTGACCGCGATGCCTGGTGGGTTGTAAAGCGTTCGCAATTGAACCTGATCCTCGAACCCTTCATCGCGGATGATCTTGACTTTCAAATTCTTGCTACCACGACGCACAATTGGCGTTTGCGGCTGAACGAGTTCAATCTGGAAAGGCGGGGGCTCAGTGACGGCCGCCGCAGCGAAGTCGGTTCGATAGCCGAACATCATTCTGCGGTTTTGTCCCAAGACAATTTTGTGAAGCTGGGACATGGGCAGGCTGGCAACCGAACGATCGCCCGACTTCTTTTCGGAAGCTGTTCCATGAACGCGAAACAAACTTGATGAGTAATCCGCATCGGCAGATGCCGTTAATAAGACTGGTATTTCAGATCGTCCGGCGGGAATGGGAAACAATTTTGCGGTCACGCCATCGGGTAAGCCATCGACCGTAAGTTCGATCTCGCCGTTGTATCCGGCGCGAGTCACCTGAGCCATTACCGCAGTGTGTGCACCGATCGGAACAGCCGCCACGGTTGCGTTGTCGCGGCGAGTTTCCTTTAGGCCAATCGAAAATGACGGAACCGCCTTCGTGAGTTCAACCCGATACTGATGCAGCTCGCTTCCGCCGCGCAGATGGTCAAATATTCTAAGTGTGTATTGACCATCGACAGGGCAGGTAAACTCGATCGACGGATCTTTCGCGGTACCAATGTCATCCGCCGACGACAATGATTTTGAATTGGGACCAAACACATTCATGACCGCGTCAAGCGGCGACCGAAACGGTTCTCTTGCAAAGCACTGAGCACGAAACTTGTCGCCTTTCTTCGCCTGAAAAGCAAAGCAATCGTAGTCTCCTGGTTTTTCAATGACTCCGCAAAACGCCGCGGGTGCCTCGGCAATTTGAGGTTTACGGAAACTGTCGTTGGGTTCCACCTCGGTAATCATTTTCAAATCGTTGACGCGAATCCAGTTCGGCGAGGGGCTGATGCCTGTTTCGTCTTCGGTGGTCACGCCCCAGCGATCCGTGACGCGTACATGTCCGGTGGAGGATTGTTGAGGCACGGTTGGCAAAAGAGTGCTCGGCAGGTCTACGGTCGCTTCGCTGCGCGAACCATCGATCGAAATCAATTCAGCGGTCAAGCTTTTGCCTGATTCGGTACCCGGTTTTGTCGCGACTGGAACCGCCGCGACTGGCCGGGGAAAACTGCCGACGTGAAGTCGGTAGCCACAAATCGGACCACCGACAAAAGAACTGTCGCGAACCATCACTGAGTAGACGCCATCTTTGGGCGCAACAAACGAACACACGCCGTCTTGTGCTAACAGCGCCGAATCATCGCTCGACGCGACCTCGAAACGGCCTTCGTCCAGAATGGCAATGAAGGGATCCAGGATATTGCGGTTATTGATCGTGTAAGACAAACGTATGCCTTCGATTTCAGCAGTCAGTCGTTGCCCCGCTTTTAAATCGAACTGGTAAAAATCGACATCTTCTCGACCAGCGATCCCTTCGATCGTGGTCCCGAAACACTTTCTGGAATGATCCCAGTCAACTTTCTGGGGCGAATCGAAACTGTTGTTCGGTTCGACCTCGTTTGTGATTGGCATCGAACCGACACCGATCAGCTTGATGTTTGAAACGCCCGTTCGCGTGACGACTCGAATCGGATACAGACCGGGTGACAGCGCGGCGTCCGTTTTCAACTTCACGGATACCTGTTTGCCATTGATGGCTTTGACTTCGATAATTTCAACGCCCGGTTGGTCGGCGATCGCGTCGTAAGCATCGCCCAATCGCAAGCCTTTGAAAACGATGGTCGCCTCTTCGCCGCGAACGACGCCCAGCGGTTTGTTCTGTTCGATCAGCGGGAAAGAAGCGATCGCGGACGACACACCTAGCATCAGGCTGAACGCGAAAACGCTGGCCGGTCGGATACTGAACCAGTGAATATGAATTGCGGCATCTTTCATTGCAGAATGACTCGCTTCAAAAGGAAAAATCCTGGCCGGCTACGCCATCAAGGAAGTAATCAGCTTTCCGCCATCAACAATTTCGATCGGTCGATCACCCGGTGCCATCAATTCTTTGTCCGAAACAATGCCCAGCAACCGATACATCGTCGCGGCCAAGTCGGCGGGCGAAACTGGATCCGAATCGGGTTCGGCCGCGGTCGAATCCGAGGCACCGTGAATGATTCCGCCTTTGATTCCGCCACCGGCCAACATCACGCTGAACACTTTGGGCCAGTGGTCGCGTCCGGCATCGGTGTTGACCTTAGGCGTACGCCCAAACTCGCTGGTCACCATCACCAAAGTTTCGTCCAGCATGCCGCGATCAGAGAGATCGTCAATCAAAGCGGCCAACCCTTGATCGAGAGACGGCATTGTTTTCTTCATATTGCCGGTCAAGTTTTGGTGCATATCCCATTGTCCGTAGGTCATGGTCACCAGCCTGACGCCGGCCTCCACCAAGCGGCGTGACATCAACAAACGTTGACCTGCTTCGCTGCGGCCGTATTTGTCGCGAAGCTTGTTGTCTTCCTTGTTAATGTCAAACGCTTCCTTCGCCGCGGGCGTGTCCAGCAGATCGTAGGCTCGTTCATAAAACGTATCCATTGCACCAACGTTGTCGGCGGTATGCATTTGATCGAAAGAATGATTCACGATCTGGAGCGCGGACTTGCGTCGGAGGAACCGCTGCTCATCGACTCCGCCAGCCAAATTCAGATCGCGCACCTTGAAATCACCGCGAGCAGGATCGCTGCCGAGTGCGAATCCGCCGTAGCTGCTTGGCAGGTATCCCGTTCCGGCAAATTCATTGGGTACGTTCGGAATGCATACATAAGGTGGCAAATTGTTTCGGGGGCCATATTCGTGACTGACCACGGCACCGAAACTGGGGTACTGAACAGCCGGACTTGGTTTGTATCCAGTAAACATGTTGTGGACGCCGCGGGGATGAGCCGCTTCGCCATGGGTCATCGACCGAATGATGCTGAACTTGTCGGCCCGTTTGGCAAGCTGCGGAACGGTCTCGCAGAAATGTTCGCCAGTAGTGGTTTTGATCGGCCGAAGCTCGCCCCGGTATTCCAGCGGACTGTAAGGTTTGGGGTCAAAAGATTCCTGCTGGGCCATGCCACCCGGCAGAAAAACGTGGATGACGCTTTTCGCTTTTGCTTTGATCGCGTCGTACGTCTTTTGCTCGGCGAAGGCCTGACGCATCAACAAATCGGGTAGCGTTAAGCCAAAACCACTCATTGCACCGGCGGCCAGCATGCCACGTCTGCTGAGTGAGTTGCCGAAGCAAGGGTTGCGTTGACTTGGGAAACGAAAGGCAGAACGTTTCATTGTAAGATTTCCTCAACACACAGCCGATGGATCAAACAAATCAGGTCAACGGGGAATTCGTTGAACCTAGGTTCGCTTGTCGCATTGGATGCTTAGGCAGGGAACGTTTGTTACGTTAAATTTGAGGCGAAACGGTACAAACGGCGGGAAGGCGGGACAGCAAAAAGTCTGCAATCTCGGCGGCGGATTATCTTCGCTGTTGCTCATAGGCTAACGCCGCAAAATTCAAACGTCAAATATCGGCCGCGTCGTGTATACTCATGTACACCGAAGGCGAGCGATGAAAGGCGTCTTCGCGTTGCTCAATAACGTCAATCATGCGAAAAACTCTGTTATAGTAAATGGAACGACGCAGCGTTCTTCTTCATTCTAATCAATCCGTGGCTTCATGCCCGAAACCGCCTCTTCCTATCCCTTCCTGACGCCTCCGACCAGCAATGACTACCTGGGTTCGCTGGCTCATTATCGCGTCGTCAGTGAACTGGGACGTGGGGGAATGGGGTACGTTTTCAAGGCGGAGGACAGCAAGCTAAAACGCAGTGTTGCGTTGAAGGTGATGAATCAGAAGATTGCCGAGGTCGCCGGTAGCCGCAAACGGTTTATCAGCGAAGCCAGGGCAATGGCTGCGATTCACCACGACAATGTGGCGACCATTTTTGAGGTCGGCGAATCGGGCGGCACGCCGTTCATGGCGATGGAAATGCTGAAGGGCGAGACGCTGGAGGAACGAAATCGGCGAAAAGAACTGCTCGATTTTGAGACCGTTATTCAGTACGCGACCGACATTGCACGTGGATTAGAAGCTGCCCACGTACGCGGAATTGTTCACCGAGATATTAAACCGGCGAACATCTGGATCGAAGCGGAAACCAATCGAATCAAGATCTTGGACTTTGGATTGGCTTTGGCTAGCACTCCGGTGGACCAACTAGCTGGGCGTGGGTCCGTGGTTGGGACGCCCGGCTATTTGTCGCCTGAACAAGCCAGGTCAGATCCGTTGGACAATCGCAGCGACTTGTACAGCCTAGGTGTCGTTCTGTACGAGATGTGTACAGGAAAATTGCCGATTCAATCCAAGTCGGTACACCAACAATTGATTTCGATTTTGGCCCACCGTCCCAAGCCGATCGACGAGGTCAATCCGGACGTTCCCAAGCCGCTGCGTGACATGATTCACAAGTTGCTGCGGAAAGAACCACGTTCTCGTTTCCAGTCGGCGAAGCTGTTGGAAGCTGAACTAAAAGTGGTCGAGGAAGCGTGCCATCAGCAATCCGAAGTTGCGCAAGCGATCAATCGATTGAAGGCTGGCTTAGACCAAGTCACGACCACCGATGCCGCGCCCGTTGCGGCGTCGGCGAGCCCGCAAGTGGTTGAAAACGGGTTCGCTGGGATCGACGAATTGCCGGCACCCGCGATGGACCCGCTGGCGATCCCAGCAGGCCCGCTTGGTCAGCCGGGATCGATTAGCGGAGCCTACCAAGCCGTCAATCCGCATGCGGTCGGCGGCAACCGCCCGACGCGGAAGAAACCACCACCCCAACCGTCCGGGCTGCAAAAGCACCTACCCCTAATTGCGATCGCCTGCATGGGACTGATTGCTTTGCCGTTGATGACGTTCTTCTTTACGGGACTTGGTCGCAGCAACGAAAACTCGATTGTGATGGTTCCGTCAGGCGGAAATACGCCGCCCCCCGCAAAACAGCCCCCCGCAAAACAACCCCCTCGCTCATCTATTTCCAAACCAGCCGACCAGAACAAAAAAAAGCCTCAACCTAAGCCTGTTGCCGCCAAACCGACACCGAAGCCGACACCGAAACAAAAACCACGGCCAGCACCGGAGCCTGCCAAACCCGAACCCAAGCCTGCTGCGACCCCAAATCCCGCGGGCAAAGAGGAAAACAAAAACAGCAAAAATCCGAACCAAGCAATGACCGCGTCTGATTCGGTTGTTGTTGAAAAACCATCGCTTGAACCGGAGAATTCAGCGGAGCCATCAAAAGAGGCCTCAAAAGAGCCTGCGGTTACCGCCTATTCAGGACCAACCCGAGTTGTCGCTTTTGGCACGATCGACAAAAGGGGTGCCGATGCCATGGTGCAGGAAGGATCCAACGACAACATGGGCTTGCGTCCCAGTCTCGGCGTTCGCACCAAAGGCGGAACTGAAGTCAACCACACCTACCTGCGGTTCGACATCTCTCAACTAAAAGGAAGTGGCGATCAAATCCAAGACGCTCGTTTGGTGTTGAACCTCTTTGGAGGCAAGCAACCAGTCGGGGCCACGGTGCGAGTGATAGGAATTAAGGATGCGGGGCTCTGGCCCGAAGACCGAATCGCCTGGATCAATTCGCCATCGAATGAAAAGCTGCCAAAACCGCTCAGTAAATTCCCCGTCCTTGTCAAAACAACGCTAACCAAGGCGGCGTTAGATAAGCATCCAGGGCAGGTCCATCTTGGCGGCCCGAAAATGGTCGATTTCCTGCGCCAAGAAAAAGACACCGTGACGTTTGCGATCGCCGGGAAATGGGACGAGCGGTTGCTTCGTTTCAAGAGCCGCGAACGGTCGCTAGAAGAGTCACCGCTGCTGCAAATCGTTGTTCCAGAATAACTTCAGAACAGATTGTCCTGAATCGCTCGCCGTCTCTTTTTAATCTACCGTTGCGGCGCTGATTTTCTTTCGCGTTCCCATTGGCAACACGTCGTACGGCTTTGCGTAGTAGTAGGTTTCCACGACTCGGCCAGCCTTGCGTTTGTAATCGCCACGATGGGTCGCCGCGTGCCATGCCATCGCTTCTTGGCTGGTCGGCGCGATCTTGTAAGCGATCTTTCCGCCAATGTTGGTCGGCCGGTTGTACCGACGGCGGTAGGAGATCGGCAAACGATTCCCGATCGGGCCGATGACATCGATCCGCGGTCGAACCGGTTGGTTTTCGCGATCAGGGTGATGGGCATCGACTGAAGTGACCGATGCCAAAGCCAAAAACAAAATGGTCGTCAATCGGCGCACGAAATCTCTATCCAACATTAGCGTGAAACGGTTTGTGGACTGGTGACTACGACGTAGCGAAAGCCACCGTCCATACGTTGGATCGGCAACGCGATGCCCGCGCATGCATTCGATCACGGATAGCTGATACAACCGAACCTTTTAGAAACGAGCAAGCATCTCCGATGCGACTCTTGAAAGCAGAAAGTAGGCCGTAGCGAGCTTCCAGCGAGTTACGGCAATGCACAATGTTTTTTCATCAGGCTAGGGTTTGCCCAACGATGCCGCCAAAGTGAACGCCATCAAAACGGCCATGTAGCCGCCCATAATTCGTGCGTAGCCTGATGCAGCGTATTCCAGTGCGAATCCTGCGGTGTTGGCGTTAAGTCCGTACTCGCCCAGTGAAACCAAAATCGTGATTACGGTCGAGGCAACCAGACCGAGAACAAACCATGAAACTCGTTTGGCGATCGTTGTCTGCGGCCTGACCATCGAAAAACAGCAATAGGAAACCAGCGGCATAATGATCCAAACCCAGGCCAAGACGATCCAATAGAAAGGTGCATCGCTGCCAAGGTCGACGCGTTGCATCAGCGTGAACAATGTTGCCGCTGCGACTGTGCAGGCGATCAGGTCAAAGATGGCGAACTGGTTGCGGTGACTTGCCTGAGTGGTTTGCGATGCGTTAACTGCTCGCGATCGCCACTGCCACTGGATCGGCGAAAAAAAGTGAAAGCCGACCGTTTGGAAAACAACCAGCCCAAGTGTGTTGGCGAGGTAACGGGCCAGGGTGTGATCCGAAAACTGTTCAATGACGAATGCCCCGATCAATGCCACTGCGGCTTGAGCGGCAAACATCAAACCACGACGCCGAATGATCATCACCAC
Source organism: Rubripirellula obstinata (assembly GCF_001642955.1). GTDB lineage: Bacteria > Planctomycetota > Planctomycetia > Pirellulales > Pirellulaceae > Rubripirellula > Rubripirellula obstinata. Next base: position 27,697 of record NZ_LWSK01000062.1, read on the forward strand.
CCACGACGCTCCTGAAACGCCGCCGTAACAGAACCCTCTCAACCAGAACTTGGTCAATTCCAACTTCTCGATTCCGTAGGCCTGTTTGGACTCGTCGGTTTTCAGGCCGTGCATCAACGAGACGCAGCATGCGATAACGCCAACGATGACGACGACCATCACGATTAGGCTGGCGGCACTGATTGCGATCGCCTGTTGTGGGCGCTTTGCTGTCTCGCCGGTATCATCTGGGCCGGCAGGCGAAGGATCTGTCAATGAAATTTCTCGGGTACGGCGGCTAACGATTTCATCCCATGTTTACCGATGGTACCACGGAGCCGATCATTGCGATTATCGGCCATCCAATCGCAGGAAATCCAAGCCAACTGGCGATCGAACGAAGCCTGCATGCGTTGGGGCTTGAATGGCGAGTGCTCTCGTTTGACGTCACGCCTGAAAACGTCGCCAAAGCTCTTGACGGTTTCTCAGTCACGGGGATCGCGGGCGTGATGATCGCGACCAACCTGCAGGATGCTGCCGCGAAGTGGTATTCAGGATACGCCCAAGCAACGCAGCCAACCGATGACGCTCTGCAACCGCCGGCAGATGCCCAGCCAGAAACTCGCCCAGAAACTCGCCCAGCGTCTGATCAGCCCGTTGATCCACCGTCAACTCAATCGTCCGTTTCGCGAATCAATTGTTTGTATCGAGACGAGCAACTTGGTTTCGTGGGCAGCGATCAGCAAATCGCGTATCTGGAAACTCGGCTGGCCAAGCATCCAATCAGTGATGCATTATGGCTGGGTGAATTGCCAAGCGAGGAACAACGTGCTTGCTGGCCAAGTCATTGGAATTTGTTTTCTGACAGCCCCGCCAGCACGGTTCCGGTCGCGGACGTGGATGCCGACCTCGTTGCCTCGGCCGACTTGATTGTCCTAGCTGATATGAATTCCGCCGATCCTGACGAAGACGATTTTGACGAGTGGCCAGCCGACGATGGAACGACTTTTGTGATCGACCTGGTCGGCAGTGAATCAGTGGTCGAGCAATTAAGGCAACGAGGTTATATCGTCGTTGGTTGCGTCGATTTGCAGGTTGGCATGCTGGCTGGATGCATCGAAAAATGGACTCAGCGGCAAGCGTCGCACGAAACGATCGCCGAAGCCATCGAAGAGTACTTTGGCGTCTAACGCAACCGTGATGGGCCGTCAGTCTATCCGCGAGTCGCCGAAAAATGCCGTATTTCGCCCCGCTCAAATAGGGCGTACAGCCAATAGGGCGTAACGCTAATTTGGCCTACAGCTCACCTGAAAAACACTGCTGATGAAAAAAGCATCGACGAAACAAACGTCTTCCAGCTTGGTCAAGCAATTGATTCGCGCGGCAAAGAAGCTGCGTGATGAAGTGGACGAGCTAGAATTTGGCGCCCCGGTTACTCACGTCTACAACCCGCTTCGGTATGCATGGAAATCGCATCAGGCGTACCTGTCGCTGGTCGCCGGACATTCGCCTGTCAATTTGTTTTTGGGGATGAACCCCGGGCCTTGGGGAATGGCTCAAACCGGCGTTCCGTTTGGTGAAATCGCTTCGGTTCGCGATTGGATGGGGATCGAAACGGCGGTCGGTTCGCCACCGGTCGAACATCCCAAGCGAATGATCGAAGGTTTTGATTGCCAGCGAAGCGAAGTCAGTGGCCGCAGGTTGTGGGGTCTGTTTGGAGAGAAATATGGGACGCCCGAATCATTCTTCGAGCAGAATTTTGTCGCCAACTACTGCCCGCTGGTCTTCATGGAATCCTCGGGCAAGAACCGGACGCCTGATAAATTGAACGCGGAAGAACGCGAGTCGTTGGGCTTGATTTGCGACGAGCATTTGGCATCAGTGATCAGTGCGATGCAGCCCCAGCGGGTGATCGGCGTCGGGGCTTACGCAGAAAAATGCTTGGCACGCGTCGTGAAGGAACGTTCGATCGACGCCGATATTCATCGAATCCTGCATCCAAGTCCTGCGTCGCCTGCTGCCAACAAGGATTGGGCGGGCAAGGTGACCGGGCAATTGAAAGATGTTGGCGTTTGGTAGGCGTCCAACCCGACAAGATCGGGCGTATTTAACGAAAATGTCGGCTCGGTGCCCTGATTGCCGTTGACGATTCGCTAGCAGTTCGCCACATTCTGCCTTCCTGTTGAGCCAACCAGCTTGACGGAAGTGGGAGACCTTGCCGCCGTGGTCCTGTTTTGGACCGATTAAGGGACTGGTGAAGTCGCCGAACCACCCGACCAACTAGAAGTTTGATCTGAACCATTCAGGTCCTAGCGTCGTGCCCCCTACTGGGTAATTGAAATGGGAAAAAAATCTAAGCGCTATCGTGCTGCACTCGAAAAGCAGCCGGCGGAGCCACTGCCTCTCGATCAGGCGGTGGAAGCTTTGCAAGCTTTTGACAAAGCAAAGTTCGACCAAACGGTCGAAGTTCACATGCGTTTGGGCGTTGACCCAAACCAAGCCGACCAAATCATTCGCGGCTCATTGGTTCTGCCAAACGGAATCGGTAAGCAACAACGCGTGGTTGTGTTCGCCAAGGGCGACGCAGCGAAGGCAGCCGAAGAAGCGGGTGCCGATGAGGTCGGTCAAGAAGATTTGGCAAAGAAAATCAAAGACGGTTGGACTGACTTCGACGTCTGTATCGCAGCCCCCGACATGATGGGCTTGGTCGGACCTTTGGGTCGAGTCCTTGGTCCTCGCGGATTGATGCCCAGCCCACGTGCTGGCACCGTGACGCCGGACGTCGCTAAAGTTGTCAGCGAATATAAAGCAGGGAAGGTTGAGTTCCGGAATGACAAGGGCGGAAACGTTCATGCCATGGTCGGAAAGCTCAGTTTTGACAAGACAAAACTGGTTGAAAACATTGACACCTTCATTCAATTCATCGAAGGCCTCAAGCCGCAAACAGTCAAAGGTGCCTACGTCAAAGGCATCGCTATCTGTGCGACGATGAGTCCAAGTGTCCGAGTTGCAGGTTAGGTGAATCGATGAGTAAATACGTCAAAGAACTTGTGACACGCGATATCCAACGAAGGCTCGATGGGGTCGAGGATGCCGTGGTGGTCAGTTGCGTCGGAATGGACGCAAACACAACGAACGAACTTCGCGGTGAGCTTGGGAAGAAAGACATCCACATGTTGGTTGTCAAGAATTCGCTGGCTCGACGTGCTACCGAAGGTACGAACGTCGCTCCCGCTTTTGAGGGTGCGACAGGTCAAGTAGGCGTCTGTTGGGGAGCGACCGATTTTGTGTCGCTGGTCAAAGAGATCGTCAAGCTGGACAAGGACAGCGAGAAGTACGAGAAGTTCGTCGCCGGTGGCGGCGTCATGGATGGCGAAAAGCTAGATGCCGACGGTTTGAAAGCCGTTAGCAAGTGGCCTAGCCGTGAAGAGCAAATTTCGATGTTGGTCGGTCAAATTCTCGGACCTGGTGCGACGCTCAGTGCGGCGATGCTTGGCCCCGGTAAGATGCTGAACAGCCAGATCAAACAAAAAGGCGAAGGCGACGAGTAGTCCGCCACGCTTCTTTCCATAGTTTTCAAAAAATCAACCGAACTTACTAAATCTGTTTTCGAGGTAGAGAGATGTCCGAAGAAACCGCAGTTGTCGAATACAGCGACGAATCCAAGTCCATGGGCGACAAGATCGCTGAAATGACGCTGAAGCAAGCCAAAGAGCTGAGCGATTACCTGAAAGATGTTCATGGTATCGAACCAGCCGCTGGTGGTGGTGCTGTCATGGTCGCCGCCGGTGGTGGTGAAGGTGGCGAAGCCGCCGCTGAGCAAACTGAATTCGACGTGATCCTGACCGGATTCGGCGACAAGAAGCTGAACGTTGTGAAGGTTGTCAAAAACCTGACCGGCGCTTCGCTGATGGAAGCCAAGAAGATGGTCGAAGGTTGCCCAGCCACCTTGAAGGAAGGCGCATCGAAAGAAGACGCCGAGAAGGTCAAGGCAGAAATCGAAGAAGCAGGCGGAGCCGTCGAACTCAAGTAGTTCCAGGCCAACCGATTCTGATTACAAACAAACCACGCAGCGGCTTACGCTCTGCGTGGTTTTTTTTCGTTCGTATTGCGAAGTGCTACATGCCTAAAATAACCGTCATTGGGGCATTGCCGACAAGCAAAGTAGCATGGCGGCCCCCGCCGTGCGTTCAATGCGCCTGACCCAATACGATACTTATCATCGATCGCGGCAGTGGGTAACACAGTGAATCAACGTTAGATTGTTAAACCCAACGTAGGCCCGAACAAACGTAGGCCGGAACAAACGTAGGCCGGAACAAGCTTTGCGCAGTTCCGGCAATTGCATGGTACAGCATTGAATTGCCGGAACTGCGCAAAGCTTGTTCCGGCCTACATCGACTGAACCCTGGCGGGCCCAGCTACGAAAGATTTCGCCACCTGCGGAACTTGTTTCTTGGCAGATTCCTAAACGCTAACGCATGAACGGCAACGATGGCAAGTTCGCGATTCCGACGCCGCCCGATGTTGGTGGCAAGGCGTGCCCGTGGACTTGCGATGTCGGGTACAAGTCGTTCGCTCGCATCCCGCTCTGTCCGGAGTTCCGCCGAGGCGGATCGCTGGTCATTCGGCCAATCGTGCTGGCGGCGATTTGCGGTGCGCTGTAACTCGGTGCGCTGTAAACCGGCGTGCTATACGTCGTCGCTACTCGTGACTGATTCAATGGAGCGACTCTGGCATTGCTGTCGAGCGGTCGTAACCTAGCAGCGATCGCGCTCGATGCATCCGTTGGACTTGGGTCTGGTGGTGCGACTTTGCCGACCACTTCTAGCTCAGTCTTTTGCTCTCGCTGCATTCGAACCTGTTGCCGGGACACATCAACGGTTCGGTTTTCAGCGATCCATTTCGTCCGCCGTTCGGTTCGGTTGACGACTTCGTTGCGAGCTTCCCAACGCGTTTCGGGGACGTGATGGTAAGCCACGGTAGGCTGTTGAAACGGATTCCAACGACCATGCATTCTTGGCTGCCATTTGTACTCAACAACCGGCGTGTACACGGTGCGATTTTCGGGCTTGGTTTCGGTAACCGTTTCTGGTCGGTAAACCGTTTGGTTTTGCTTTACTACTTTGGTTTCAATGACCGGCCTTTCGACCGTTTTAGAAACCTGGCGATAGACAATTCCGGTTTGCGGATCCGTGAACAGTCCGCGTGAATTGGTGGCAGGCGCTTGAGCGCTGGCGCTGGTCCAGTAGACTTGGCTGATACAGCAAAGCGTTAGGGAAGCGAGGATTGCGCGAATGGCAGTGCGACCACCGGTCAGGTGGGCGGCTTTTGAAAAGATCCGAGCGTTCATGGCAATCCTTCGCCGCGGGTTCGGAAGATGGTAAGCGAGTCCAACCTCATCCCCCAGCGTGTTCGCCTTTTTGAGCGTAACGAACTGAATACGAAGATGCCTCATGGTGTCATTCGGCACCACTGGCATCCGGTACTGAGAAAATTTGATGATCGACCCAAAATTACTTTCGCTCCTTCGCTGCCCAACGGGTGGTGGAGCACTCACGATTGCCGACGAATCACTGACAAATCGTCTGAATCAGATGATAGAACAGGGCGATGGAAAAGTTCGCGATCGCATGGACCAACCGGTGGAAACGGTGGTGGACGGAGGGCTTGTCGATGAAAACAAGCAATGGCTCTACCCCATCCGAATGGGCATCCCAACGCTGGTAGCAGATCAAGCGATCGCGATTGAGTGACTGCGACGTATTTCTTTCGAACAATAATGGTGAGCCGCTGGCGGTGAGGCCTCGGGCAATGCGGTAGGCCCGGCCGCTTACGCGTCGCGGCTCACTTTAATCGACAGGCCGGCGAGCCCCCGGATGGCTGCCCCCACATCATTTATCTGGCTCGGTTTCGCGGCTACGCCGCGAAA
>NZ_LWSK01000063.1 GCF_001642955.1 Rubripirellula obstinata
CCTCGGGATGAGTGACGACACCAATCCGGCAGTAATTGATACGACGTCCCCTGAGAAAGGAACTGCGAAAGACGACACTTATTACCCGCTCGTTCCTTAGTTCGTTTAGCCGCGTTGGGCATCGCCCCGCGCGTTCGGAGCCGCACGACGCGCGGGGCGATGCCCAACGCGGTTAAACGATTAAAAACCCTTCACGTACCCCCGGCCGCTTACGAGAATGTCTAGCATCGATCCCGAGCATGCCCATGGCGGCTCACGCAATCGACAGGTCGCTAACGCTTTCGCTACGGGATTACCCACCTTAAAAACTGATTCTCCAGGCATTCACTAATCTCGCTAGATGGAACCGTGACCGGGTGATATATTTTCCTCTTCACAGGGTGGGACACACGCAACGCGAACAATGGACAATCGCAATGGCTGCAACGACAACGGCGGATCGGAAATCTAAGTCAAAAAAAGGTCACAAGAAAAAGACAAATGTCTTTCACGAGCGGCTTGGGTCGCTGACCTATTATCAAGCTTGTCAGTTGCTAGGCGATGACGGGGCGAAGCTGATCCAGGAAGGTGGTCGGTCTTTTGAAGTACAGTCCGATCGCGATGTTTACCTTGGTGGCGACCTGTTTCGTGTGCGGGTCGAAGATGCGGAACTCGAAAGTGGATTGGCGATCGCGACGATTACCCTGGTTTCCGGTCGCAAGAAGCAATTGCAAGCCAATTGTGACCAGTGCCAATTGCCGTGTGAACACGTCGGTGCGGCGTTTGAGTTTCTGTTGACGGCCAAATCAGAACTCGGACTTGCGATGCCGCCCGATGAATCGGTGCCGCTGGAAAATCTGACCGCGGGCGAATTGCATGTCCGCGCGATTGCCGAACGAGAAAAACGCGGCAACGAGGAATCCATGATCGTCCGCAGCTCCGATAACGATCGGCCGTGGACCGATTACGTTGTGACCAGCAAACAATCCGGACGCACGTACCGCGTGGCACTGCGAGGAATGGAAACCGGCGATTCATTTTGCACATGCCCCGACTTTCGCACCAATCATTTGCGAACTTGCAAACACATTATCAACGTTCAATCCAAAGTCAAAAAACGCTTTTCCAAGAAACAGATTGAAAAGCCCTACCGACGAAACCGCATTTCAGTGGCCGTCGATTACGGTACGACCCGTGGCATTCGTTTTCATCTGCCGCACAAAAACGATTCAGTCATCGAAGAAATTTGTGGTGACGTCGATGGCCAAGTCTTGACCGATGCCAAGCAAGTCTTGTCGCGGATCGAAGCTCTGGAACAGGCTGGCCGCCAAGTCCAAATTTACCCTGATGCCGAAGCCTTTGTCGGGCAACAACTCGTTCGCGATCGTGTGCGAGAAGAGTGCAACAAAATCCGCAAGAATCCTTCGTCGCACGAATTACGCAAAGGCTTGCTCAACGCGACCTTGTTGCCGTACCAGCTCGATGGAATTGCGTTTGCCGCCGGTGCCGGTCGCTCGATCCTGGCCGATGACATGGGGCTGGGGAAAACGATCCAAGGCATCGGAGTCGCAGAACTACTGTCGCAGCTTGCCGACATCAAGCGTGTCTTGGTCGTTTGTCCGGCGTCGCTAAAAAGCCAGTGGCGATCCGAGATTGCCAAGTTCAGCGGGCGCAGTTCGCAGTTGATCCTGGGCAGTGGTGCCGAGCGCGCCGAGCAGTATCACGGCGACGCGTTCTTTACAATCTGCAACTACGAACAAGTCCTCCGCGACGTCACGGCGATCGAAACCGTCCCGTGGGATTTGATCATTTTGGACGAAGGCCAGCGGATCAAGAATTGGGAATCCAAGACCAGCCAACTGGTTCGCAGTTTGGAGAGCCCGTTCCGATTGGTGTTGTCCGGAACGCCGCTGGAAAACCGACTGGGCGAACTGTACACCGTGACCAAGTTCGTCGATGACCAATTGCTCGGTCCGGCGTACCAATTCTTTAATCGACACCATGTCGTCGATGATCGCGGCAAGACGCAGGCGTATCACCGACTGGATGAACTGCGCGGCAAACTATCCGGCGTTTTGCTACGACGCACCCGCGCTGAAATTGCTGACCAGTTGCCCGAACGGACCGATGAAATCGTTCGCATCGAAGCGACTCAGGAACAACTGGACATTCAAGACGCCAACGTCGCACGGGCGGCTCAGATCGCTTCCAAAAAGTTCATGACCGAGATGGATCGGTTGGTGTTGATGAGCTGTCTGAGCAATGCGCGGATGGCATGCGACAGCACGTACTTGCTCGATCAAGACGCTCGCGAGTATTCCAGCAAGTTGGATCGGTTGAGCGATTTGTTGGAAGGCTTGATCGAAGATCCGACTCGTAAGATCGTCATCTTCAGCGAATGGCGTCGGATGCTGGACCGGATCGAAACGCGGTTGGACGCTCTGGGAGCAGAGTTCGTGCGGTTGGATGGGCAGGTGCCGCAGAAGAAACGGTCTTCGCTGGTGTCGCGTTTTCAAAACGATCCCGATTGCCGTGTCATCTGCATGACCAACGCGGGTTCAACGGGTTTGAACCTGCAGGCGGCCAACACGGTCATCAACGTCGATCTGCCTTGGAATCCCGCGGTGCTGGAACAACGCATTGCGCGAGCGCACCGCATGGGGCAAAAGAATCCGGTTCACGTTTACAAACTGGTCACGGTCGGTCCCGGCAACCATAGCACGTTGGAGGAACGACTTCTCGACACGTTGGCATCGAAGCAAGAACTGGCCGACGCGTCGCTGAACATCGATAGCGAGATCGACGAAGTTGCGATGGTCTCGGGCATGGAAGATTTGAAACGTCGTCTGGAGGTAATCTTGGCGCCCAAAGCAGCCGCGATTGATGAAAGCCAACAACGCCGCGTCGAGGAAGAAACATTGCGTTTGGCTGACCGCAAAGAAAAGGTGTCGCAGGCAAGCGGTACCCTGATCTCGGCTGCCTTATCGCTGGCGGGGCAATTGGTCGGCGGCACGCAGGCAAACGAACCCGACGAAGCAAAGGTCAGCAAGTTGCAGGAACGTTTAAGCGAGTGCGTCGATCGCGACGAAGCCGGCCGACCGCAGTTAAAGATTACCCTGGCCGACGACAACGGCCTGCGTGACTTGGCCAAAACACTGGCGACGTTGCTGGGTGATTGACGACGGCTAGGCTCTGCTAGTATTCCGCGTCACCTCAATTTTCGGGTAGCGGAACTCGCCAAGAGTTTCGGCTACGAGAGGGACGCCGAAAGTCTACGCGACTTCCGCTACTTCCTAACCGAAGATTGACGACGGCCAGGCTCTGCTAGTCCCGGAGAGGCTGTGATTTTTTGTAAACGACGGAAAACATGGTGTCTGAGATTTCTGTTTTGTTGCCAAAGATCACGATCGAAAGCAATCTCAAGAGCGAGAGCCGTAGTTTTGAATCGAATATTTTTCGTTCGCTCGCACATCATTTTAAAAAATCACATCCTCGGAGGGACGGAAGCTCGGTGCCGGGTGCGAAGCACCCGGATACAATGCAACGACACCCCTCTGAGCGTCGATCGATCGGCGGCAAAGCCGCCGATCGATCGACGCTCAGACAAACATGGGGCGGCATGATCCGGGTGCTGCGCACCCGGCAAAGGGCTGTCACCGCTCCGCGGCTAAATTGGCTGGTTTGCCCTGCATTCACGCTCACCTTCTAAGCTGGACGTTCTCTCACGCGCCTGCGGCTCACAAAGAAACTACCTCGGTGATTGACGACGGCATATCAAAACTCACTCGGCGCCCGACCACATTTCCAACGTTGTTCGCGGGACGACGATCGAGGAATTGGTGGCTTCGTTTCGTTGTTTCATCAACCAACCTTTCAAGTGGATCGTCGATAGCTTCAATAGTTCGTTTGAACCTTCAATGAGAAGCGTTTCGCTGCCAAACAGTCGCCAATCCTCGCTCGTCAAACCGACTTTACGCAGATCAGAAATCTGCGTTGGCATGTCGCCAGTTTTCGCTTGATACTGTCGCACGGCAATCGCCGCGATGATCAGTTTGTGTTGGATTACTGATTCGAAGCTATCGGTAGCTCGGTAGGCACCGACGAGTCTTTGGCCGACCGGGGAATCGAGAGCGACCGCGAACGGCATCGAGGTCAGGCTGAATCCGGGTAATTGATGGTTGTAGTAGTCATTGTCGATCTCTCGCACGCGATCGATGTGTTGCATTGTCCCAGGATTCTTCGCCGCGATCATCGATTCATAAAAATCTAGCACTTGCAGGATATGCCGCGGATCGGTTTCAAACGGAGCTTGATCATTGGTTGCCACTGCCGAGCTTCCGTCGATGAGAGACGATCCATCCAGAGACAACGTATCCAGCTTCCGTGCCAACATTGATTCCATCGTTGCTATCCAATTTGAACGGACATCTGCCAACGGTTCCGCGATCTCGCGTAGTTTCGCCAATTGATCTGCATTCCAAACGTTGTACTGAAGCGACGGCTTTAACAACGGATAGACAAAGTGCCGAGCCGCGGATGCTGCGATCTGTGGATTACCAAGCTGGCCGTACGCTGCCAACATTAGTTCGAGCAACTTCAAACAACGATCCATTTCTCCACGGTGATAGGCAACCTGGAAGGCGCGACGAAGCATGTCGGTTGGCACAGGCGGCAGGATGGAAAGCGGTAAGCGAACATCCGTTTGGCGATCTTGATTTGATTGAGATGCCGCTTCATCATCGATAAGCTGCGACAATCGATCCAAAAGAGGTCGCTCTTGATCAACCAGTTTTTCGATCAGCGGTGCTGCCAGCCACTCTTGCCCCGGCGGAACAAGCTCTTTCGCATCGGTCACATCATGCACCAACGCAGAACTAAACCGCTCACCCGATCGTGCAATCACATACCAGTCCGCTGTCGGAAAATCTGCTGTTGTCGCCGGAGATAATTTTTCTTCCAAACGGTCACGCGATTGAGAGATTCCTCGCACTTGAGGCGAAAGCAATTCCACCTGATTGATCACTTCTTTCTTTGCACGTGATCGCAAAGACAAGTCGGCGATGAAGCTGCCGACCAACAGTACCGGAGGAAGGATGACAGCGATGAGATAGAGTTTCTCGGTGGATCTTTTGGCTTGGCGTCCCATCACTTGACCTCCGGTACAGTTGATTGTCGCTGAGTTGATTCAGCTTTCTGCCACGATCGATACAGAGTGATGGCGTCTTGTTCCCAGGGGCCGTACCACTTCACCGCAGGCACGCGGGCTTGATTTGGGTTGCCAGAGAAGTTTGGCGACATCGCCGAGATTGCTGATCGATCGCTATACGGCCCTGAATCGAACGCTAGTTCGTTGTCGAAAAGGACTTGATGCAGCAACTGCCGCATCGGCATTGTCGAGGCTCCGTTTTCTGCCGCGTCGATCATCTCAATCGCAACACTTGCGATCACATCCATTCTACGATCGACGAGGTAAGGGCGTTGAAAGTCGGGTGTGCTTTGGAAATCCAAAAGCGAGTAATATCCCCCAAAGTCAGAACGCGAGGGACTGTCGCTTTCTATGTTGTCGTGATACTCCGTCCATGATTCCAGCACCGCACGGCGTCTCGCTTCGTTTCGATCGTCCGCGGCCGAGATAAACTGCATTGCCTCGCGAGTCGTTGGTCGATCCCAGAACTGCTGCATTTCCGTTTTTGCAAACGTGTGGGTCAGCCAGATTGCGACCTCATCGGCTCCATCCTGATCCCATAGCCGCGAACTCAATCGCATGCGTTGGCCGTACTCGATCAAGAATTCACACCACGCTTCAAACTGTTCCATGGCAGCTTCGCTTGGATCATCAACCATTCGCAACCGATAGTATTCCGCCGAGCCAATCGATGCTTCCAAGACGCTTGTATCGAATTGAAGTGGCTGTGACGCCCGGCTAGGAATCTCCAGCCAATCCTGCGGACGATCCTGAATTGCGTCAAGCCGCTTCGCGATTTGCTGGCCGGTCGGCTTTCCGTCCCAAGTCTTACTCAGGTAATCGTTTTCATTCCAATCGACACGCATGATTGCAAACGGGCTAGCGGAATCAGTGCCGAACTTCATCGCCATTGATTGCAACTCCGCCCTGCGTGATTCTGAAATCGTCGGAAATTGGCTGATCTGGTAGGCGCATTGTGCGATCGGAAGCCCGACAATCCCAACTGCGATCGCGGCAAAATTGATCAACCAGAAACGCAAGTCACGGCGATCGTCCATGTGTCGTTTCATCAGCATCAATGTGACCGCGTACGGTAAGGCAATGCAAATCACCATGACCCAAACGGGGCTTCCGATCCACGTCCACTGAGCGATCAACCATCCGATGCAGACGACCGACAACAACGGTGCCAGGAAAACACTGCCACCCAGCACGCGGATCATCATGCTGGTCCACTGCGACACGCCATAAATGACCAGCATGACCGCCGTGATAACGGCCATCGAAAACATTGGCCCGGCTCGCAGATAACCGCCGGCAAGAATCGATCGCTGACTCAAACCGTAGACCAGCAACGCCGCCGATACGATGGCGATCGGCATCAAGTGTCGCCCCAACCAAACCGTTGACGGCGAAACACCACGGTCGGCCAAGAACTTCAGCGACTTGGCGGAACCGTCACCGCAAAACGAAAGCACACCCAGCCATGACAATGCGAAAAATCCAGCTACCCAAAACAAGTTCAAGGAATCGCCGACCAAGTTGTAACTACGCTGCGTTGCCGTCAGTGCTAAGCAAATCATCCCCAATAAGACGCATGCCGATAGCCCGATGAAGGCGAGACGATTCTGGTGAAACGCCTGCCACAGCAGCGTGGCAAGACTAATGCGAAAAGGCTTGGCGGATGGTATTCCCGACGCGGGTGGCTTCCAAGGATCGATCCACGAAAACAGTCCTTGCTGTGATTCGTTGGCAGAGGAAGCGACACGTGGCGGCGGGTCGGCGGCGAAGAATCGGATTGCTGCGCGGTAGCCGAGCCAAACCATCAACGCTATCGCGGGCAGCGTGAACAGGGTGGCAAGAGCGGTGGCGGATTCCTGGTCGTAGTAATGACCGGAAGCAATCAAGTAGCACTTGTAGCTGATCGTTGCCAGACTGATCGGAACACCGGCGATTGGAATCATGGCGACCAGGCTGCCAAAGGCATTTTCGATCCGCCAAGCCGCATACATCCCAGCAACCAAGATGAAGATTGTATGCACGACCCAAAACGAAACGTTCCAAGGAATCGACGTTTTGGTCAGCGATGCGACATCTCGGATCGAATCGCTGCCTGCGACGCTCATTCCCACCAGCAACAGCAGCGCGGCCAACCACATCGCGATCAATGCAACGGTCGCCACCAGCAACTTGCTTTGGAAGACTCGGGCGGGCTGAACAGGCAAAGATGCGATCCACTTCAACGTGCGAGTTTCTTTCTCGTTGCCGACCAAGATCGCACCACAACCGGCAGCCAAAAGTGTCGGCAGGATCAGTGGAATCCAAACCGATGGCACGTACCCATCGAAGTTGTCGTCGGTGAACAACCACAGGGTCAAGATCAACGTCGTGACCACGACCAGCATCGCCACCAAGGGGATCAATTGGCGGGCATCACGCCAAAGGAACGCCCGCATTTCTCGCGGAATTGCGTTCATGGCGACACCTCCGTTTCAACCGCTCGATGATCCTCAAGAGAATCATCTTGTGAACTAACAATTGACTCCGGCGACGTAATACTGCCACGAGTGTAAGCGATGAAAATTTCCTCCAGCGACATGGCGCGCACTCTCACGCCAACAACACTTTGGGAACTCTCGATACCTTCGATCATCGCCGCATCAAAGTGCTTGACGATTATTTGTCGCTCTCGTCCACTCGTTGTTTCACACAGAATCTCTGCTGGCTCAGGAAAACTTGGCGTCGCGACCAACGGATCCTCCACCGAGATTGTGATCTCGGTCATCGACCCTTTTAATTGATCCAGCGGTTCGCAGACTCGGATCTTGCCATCGTGCAAAATCGCAATCGTATCGGCGACTCGCTCCACTTCTGAAATTTGATGACTCGATAAGAACACCGTGCGACCCGAAAGCGCGCGTCCGATCATGCTTTCCAGGAATTCTCGCCGCACCATGGGATCCAAACCCGATGTCGGCTCGTCCAAAATCAACAGTTCAGGATCGTTGGCGAGCGCCAGCGCAAGTGCGACCTTGGCACGCTGACCTTTACTAAGATTTTTGATCTTCCGATCTTCGGGAATCTCGTACAGACGAATGGATTCACGGTACTTGTCAAAGAAGGGGTCTGAATAAAACGAAGCGGTGAACCAGCCAATTTCACCAACAGTCATCCAGTCATACAGGGCGGGTTGGTCGGCGACGTAACCGATTCGGCGGCGGATTTCCAACGGTTGCGACAGCGGATCGATGCCGCAGACCCTGCAAGAACCCGACGACGGGGACTGGAACCCGGTCAGAATACGAATCAACGTCGTTTTGCCGGCACCGTTTTCACCCAACAGTGCGAACACCGTTCCGGGCTGGATATCCAAGTCGACGCCACGCAATGCATCGCAGCCTCGGAAGTGCATGGTCAATTGTTCTGATGAGATAACAGCGTTCATTTCAAATGCTTCTCGACAAGTTGACGGACATCCTCGGTGGACATACCACTTTGGAGGGCTTCGTTTAGAACTTCGCTAACGCGACTGGCGATGAACGTCTTGCGTTGCTTTCGACACGCCGCCGGTGCTTCCTTGGTGACCATCACTCCGCGGCCTCGCAGTGTTTCAATCAAATTTTCGGACTGCAATTCCTGGAAGGCTCGCGCGACCGTATTGGGGTTCACCGCCAAATCGGTGCTGATTTGCCGAACGCTGGGCAGCAATTGGCCTGGACGAAGCGTCGAGTCAGCGATCGCAAACTTGATTTGCCGCACCAACTGCGAATAAATCGGCTGTCCGTTGGCGGGGTCGATGTGAAAGAACATAAAGCAAGCACCGGTCCGGTGTGTGGGTGTACCGATCGGATAATACACCCGGTGCGTGAAAAGTCAACAGCAAAGCATTCCAGAACTGTTAAACCGCGTGGGCATCATGTATTGCTGGAAACAAATGCTTCTCAGCGTTGGCCCGAGCGCAGCTTATTCAGCACCTTTTTTTGACAATAATTTTTTTGTCTAAATTTCGTTGACATGGCGATTGGTTGCGATCGTGTTGTGGGGGTGATTTAGACAAAAAAATTGTTGTCAAAAAATTGGGTGCTTGGTCTTTTCGTACGGGAGGAGAAGGGGAGCAGGATTGAAAGCAGGCTTTTAAATCGGCAGCACCCAGCATGCACTGCCGACATCTAAGTCCAAAGCTTGAGCAGCGGATGATGCAATGCTCACTTCGTCACCGATGGAAACGACGGAGGTCAACGTACTGGTGAAACCGTCTTTGTCGCTGACCAAGATCACGCGATCTGATTCTTTAGAAAGCTTGTCGATGACGCTTGCGACGGTTACGGATTGTGTTCTTTGCACCGCCTTGATCTTGTCGGTTTCGCAGCTCACGACTGGGCCTCCGTCGAAGATGTCGATTTGGTCGGTCTCTGCGAATCCTTCTTTTTGCAGCATCGCCAGGGCGGGTTTGGTTTCAGGGTGAACCTGGCCGATCGCTGCTCGGACTTCGGCGGGCAACAGGTCCGCGTAGATCGGATATTGAGGCATCATCTCTTCGATGAACTGCTTTGATACCGTTGAAAGAGTATCGGCAACGGCGAAGTTCACTGGAATGAAGCGACTGGTGACGGCTTCCCAGAACGGAACCGTGCCATCGGATAGAGCCAGACCTCGCATTTCTGCGATCACTCGATCAGCAAATCGATGCCGCATCCCAGCGATCAGGGCGAACCGGGCAAGCGACAACCAACGCCCGCGTCCGTCGCCGCGACAACGTTGTCGTAAAAACAAGCTGCCGATTTCCGTGGGACCGTCATGCGTTCGCTGCAATTCCAAACGCTCGCGAGTTTGTCCAACCCCCAGTTGTTCGCTGCGATGCTGCGAAACGACTCGCTGGTAAACATAGAACGGTTGGTAGCCACCGGTTTTGGCGTAGACGGTCGATGTGCCGACGATCTGCCCCGATTCTGGTTCGACCATGACCAGGACAAACGGTTCGCCGCGCGGCGACATGCCGCGACGACTGAACGCAAAAACGGATTGTTCGACGCGATCGAGTAGTTGATCGCGGTCAAGTTGCAGCGATGTCAGCCCCTGAGTCGCCAAGGCAACCAAACTGCAAAGCGAATCCAAGTCGGATGTGCGTACGGCTCGAACAATCCACATGGGCGTCTCCTTTAGCTGATCAAACCTGCAAACTTCTGCAACGATTGATCCAACAACTCGATCGCTGCATCAATGTGATCGTTGGTCGTGATCGCAGGCGGTGGTAGGAAACGAATTCGCACTGGATCAGCGCCGCAGACGAAACCGAGGATACCGATTTCGTACATCGTTTCCATCAGCGTTTTGGCCTGATCAAAACTGCCATCGCCAGGCGTGAATGCGATCATCATGCCCTCGCCATAGGGACCGCGAATCAGGTCGGGATACTTTTGCTGTAGCGATTCGAGACGTGACACAAAGTATTCATGGCGGGCCATGTTTTGACTGTTCTCGCCAAAGCACTCCGCTTCATCGAGTAGGTCCAGCATCTTTAAGCCGCACGAAATCATTGAGGACGAACCGGTGAAGGTCTGGCTGAGGATCGGTCCTTTGGGTTTGAACTTTTCGCCAAACAGCGTGACGCAAACTTGCGTGATTTTGCCGACGGTGACGATGTCCGCAAACTCATCCAGACCGTAATGTTGGAACGCAAAGGGTCGCGACGTTCGCGAAAACGATTGCACTTCGTCAAAGATGATCGGCACGCCGGCTTCACGCAGTGGTTCGCAGAGTGCACGAAAGAATTCGTGGCTGCCGCCGTAGTAACCGCCTTCACCGGCGATCGGCTCCGCCCAAAACGCGGCGTAACGTCCGGGGTGACGATCCAACAATCGTTTCAATTCGTCCACCGCCCAACGCTGACTCTTCGCGGGACTGTGCGGGTCCAAGAACGGCAGGTAATCAACATCGATCGTCAATGGCAATCCCATGCGATAGTTGGGGCGATCGGTCAGCGCCGCAAGAGCCAAGGTTCGCCCAGCGAACGCGTTGTCAAAGGCAATGATCCGATCAGCTTTGCCGTCGTGATTCGTGGACTGCCCACCTTGCTTCAAGGCTTGCCCAACGTGCTTCAAAGACTGATAGTGCATCGCAATTTTCAGCGCGTTCTCATTCGCCATCGCTCCGCTGGTCGACAACAAACAGTGTTGCAAGTTGGCACCACTTTCGCACGCCAGCTTCACCATTCGTTCGCTCATCGTCAAACTTGGTGGATGCTGTTGCAGATTACCCTGCATCACCGTGTCTTCGATGGCCGCGTCGATCGCCGCATCAACCATCGACGCGTGCGAGTGCCCCGAACCGTGGACACCGATGCCGCCGATGAAATCCAGTTTGACGCTGCCGTCGGCGAGTTCGACGAAGGGGCCGTTGCCAAGACCCGCCGACAGGTAAGGCCAAAACGTCGCACCACCGCGAGCTTTACCAAAACGATCGAGCATTTTCTGATTTGCATCTGCCGCAGCCGCACCGGTGGGCCGAACGTCGGTCAATTTGGATTGGTGATCCGCCAATGCTTCGGCGATCAACTGACGTGCTTGAGCGATTCGCGGATCCGCGCGAAAGGCGTCCGACTGCAAGGGAGTTTCAGGATGGGCGGCCACGAACAAGTGTCTCCGTTGGTGAGTGATGATTGTGTCCTTCATAGTAACGTGCGAACGGTTTTAGGTTCAGTCCGCGGCAGCCAACAGCACCGAAAGCATCGTTTGCACCGCCGACGTTGCCAGCGAATCGGCGATCATGAATTCATCGGGACTGTGCAGATTTCCGCCGCACACGCCCATGGTATCGATGTTCGGCAATCCCCAGGCGGCCAGTTTGGAACCGTCACAGGCACCGCCGGTGTCCTGCCAGCGAACCGCTGGTTGGCCCGCCAACGATGCTGCCTTTTCGACAACCTGCTGAATCCGACCAATCCGAGCATCGACTCGTTTGGGCGGACAATGAAACTCGCCAAGCGTTTTGACGACGTATCCATCACCCGAAAAATCTTCGGCAATGCTTTCCAGTTCTGATTCGACCTTCAACTGGGCGTCACGATCGATCACGCGAACGTTTAGCTTTGCCGTCGCGTGGTCGGGAACTCGGTTCAGGGCTCCGCCACCGCAGATATTTCCAACGTTGATCGTGACGCCTTCGCTGGGGTGATGATGTTTCTGCAATCGCTGGATCACTTCAGCCAGTCGAACGATTGCGTTGCGGCCCATTTCAGGGTTGCGCCCCGCATGAGCACTCTTGCCGCGAACGACGATTGAAAAGTTCCCCGATCCTTTGCGGTTTGCCACCAACGATCCGTCGGGCAGCGATGGCTCGAACAGCAATGCTGATCCGAATTGGGGACATAATTCTTTGATCAGCGCCGCGGATGCCGTGGATCCGATTTCTTCATCGGGGTTCAACAGAATCGATAGCCCGATGTCGTCTAGCAATCCAAACTTCAACATTGCCTCGACCGCCAAGGCGATGACCGCAATGCCGCCTTTGGCATCGGCGACGCCTGGGCCGACCAGCCGCTGCTGCATCGACGTTGGGTCTTGATGGAGCCGACACGTCGATGGCTCGGTTCCCGCCGGATAAACGGTGTCGTAATGGATCATCAGCAGCACTCGCTTGGCCTTGGCAGCACCCGGGTGGTGATGCCACAGCAGCGCGGGACCGGTCGGTGCGCGGTCCCAATCTTCGCTGTCGCCTAAAAGTCGTAGATCCGGCAAATCGACTCTTTCAAATTCGACACCAAAGCTGGCAAAGTCCGTCGCGAGCGTGTCAGCCATCTGAACCAGATTCGCCTGATCCATGGACCACGAATTTTGATCGCACCAAGCCATCAAGCGTTCCAATGCGGGCTGTTGTTGATCCAGAATCCACTGCGTCGCTGTTTCGGTGTTCATTGCGTTCACGAAAGATCTCGTTTTGTTGGGCAATCGGGTTCAAAGCAAAGGGATTCTGCGCCAGCCGGATTGTGTTAAGCTGCGTTTTGACGACGCACCCGACAAAAGTGCGAAGTGACGATGCAGGGACTTGATGGTAACCCGAAAGCGTAAGCGAGGGATGGCCGCAGATCCCTTGCTTACGCAGCGGGTTACCATTGTCGGACGCGTCTTTGACAGACGAGCGACGTTATCATTTTGTTCAATTTCAACCGGACCTACAGGCCCGAGCGCCCGCATCGATGAGCGATTTCCTGCTCTATTACAGCCGACCCAACCCCACGACGTGGGTCTACATGTCGTCGTTTTTAACGATCGGGTTGTTCTTTGTGTTTCGTCGTTTCTGGAGCATTCGTAACCTCGACATTTTCCTGCTGATTTTACTGGCTCCGGGGCTGCTGATCGTACACGAAGGATATCGCCAACAGCTCGCTCAGTCGGAATCGTTGGCGGCTCAGCAAGTTGAAGAAGCTGCAGCACGAGAAGATGACAGTCAGGCATCGAAGAATTCGTCTGCGGTTTTGTCTAGCGACGTCTTAGGAGCTGTCCCGAAACAACTTCAGTATTTGGCGATATCTGCCGTAGCTGGGCCCGCCAGGGTTCAGTCGTTTATCGCTCCTGATGGTCTGAACCCTGGCGGGCCCAGCTACGGGAAATCCGAGAAGCGATTTCGTGAAAGTTCCCTAACCAGCGGTCTGCCGATTCTCGCACTGGTCGATCAAACACTGGTCAATGAAACACTGGTCAATCAAACACTGGTCAATGAAACCGGGGGCAACGAAGACCGCAACAACGACAACCTAGCCGTTGCCGATCCAGCCGCTGAACCATCATTGGAATCTGAACAAGAAGCCAAGCGAATCACTCCGCTTGAAATCCAGCGAGTTGGATTTGTTTACCTGTTCATCGTCGAAGCATTGATTCTGTTGCGATTAATGTTGGACCCATTAATGGTCCGTCGTCCGCTCTTGGACCCCAATTTAACCAGCGGCGGTTTGACGTTCATTGGCATTTCCATGTTCATCTTTATGATGGCGAACGTGGTCAACAGCGATTCACGGATTCAAGTAACGCAAGGTCCCGCGCTTGGGCCTGGATACGCGATGATGAACATGTTGCCCGCAATCCCAACGCGGCCAATCAGCGATGCACCGGGCGGCGTATCACCACCAATGTCGTCGGAGTTGACTCCGTCGCAGCGAAACCTGGCCCGCATCGCCAAGACGCTTGCCATCGCGGCTCAACTTGCAATCGTCATCGGCATCGTGTTGATCGCGAATCGTCACTTTGGCAATCTGCAAGCCGGTGTCGGCTGCGCGACGTTGTATTTGATGCTGCCCTACACAGCACAAATGACCGGCCGTGTCGATCACGTTGTTCCAGCGGCGCTTTTATTGTGGGCGATTCTTAGCTATCGGCGTCCGATGATCGCGGGCGTTTTCATGGGCCTGGCTTGCGGCTTGGTCTATTACCCGTTGTTCTTACTGCCGCTTTGGTTCAGTTTCTATTGGCAGCGAGGTGCCCGCGGATTCTTGATCAGCGTGACTGCGATGTTGGCGTTGCTGATTGTTTGTTTGTCGTTCGATGACAGCTTGACCATCACTGAACACTTGCAGCGAATGTTTGGTGTTTTGAATCCGAATAAGGACGCCAGCGAACTGCGAGGGTTCTGGGCGTTGGGGTTGGATCCGATTTGGCGTTTGCCCGTCATCGTTGCGTTTGTGATTCTGTGCGTGTTCTTCGCGATTTGGCCCGCTCAAAAGAACCTTGCCACGCTGCTTAGCGGGTCTGCCGCGGTGATGGTGGCGGCGCAGTTTTGGCATGGCTACGGCGGTGGTCTGTATATCGCATGGTTCTTGCCATTGTTGCTGTTGACCATTTTCCGCCCCAACCTGCAAGATCGTGTTGCCACCAAAGTGGTCTCGATCCGCGGTGACCAACGTGCTGGCCGGAGTACCGTTAGCCTTGACTAAGCTCGCTTCCGCGTCGGATCACAACGCCGCAAAAGATCGTTATCAGGCATTACTTGGCGACATTGACCAACAAGTCGCTCAGTTGGAATCCAAAGACAGTTTGCTGGGCAAAGTCCGCGTGGCTTTGGTGCTTGCGGCGATCGTTTTCTGGGTCGCCAGTCTTGGTGAAAACGGCGTGACCGGTGCCGGATGGATCGGGTCGGTTCTGTTTGCACTGTTTTACGTCGCCGCGGGCATTAACGAACCCGTACGCGATTCGATGAAGCAGTTGCGGCGAAATAGCAGCGTCATCGGACGATTGATCGCCAGGCTTGATCGCGATTGGGACCGTCTGGCGACTTTGCGATTGACGTCACAACTGGCTGAGGTGGAATTGACTGACCATCGCCGCGACACCGCCAGCGATCTTGATTTACTGGGCAAGGCTTCGTTGTTTCACTTGACGTCGATGACCGCGACCATGCCTGGCGTGCGGACATTGGCATCCTGGTTGGCTGGTCCGGCGATCGAGGCAACGGCTAAGGCGAGAAGCGAAGCCATCGATGCACTCGCGCCGCTGCGTGACCAACGGATTCGCTTCTACACGCTCGCCCGGCAGGTTGCCGAAAGCACGGGTGATCCCGATCATTTTGTGGACTGGGCGACTGGTGAAACTTGGCTTTCCAAACGAGGTTGGTTGAAAGCTTGGTCACGAATGTCTTTGTGGCTTTCGATCGGCTTCATCGCCATGATCGTGGCCGGTGTCATGTTGATGGGCTCCCCAGCGATGACACGCATTGGCTTTGGCGGCGTGTTGGCGATCATCGTGATCAACATCATCATCACGACCGTGTTCCTGGGCCCCGCCCATCAAATTTTTTCGATCGCGATGGCGAATCGCCGCTTCGTCGATGACTTTATCGAATTGTTCTCAGCGGCCGATTGGCTGCCGAAGAACGATTCAAGCGGATCGCAAGAAGGCATGATCGCCAAGCTGCGGCGAGTGCTTTTTGACGACTCGCAAACCAGTGCCGTCGTCGGAATGCGTGATCTTGGCCGAGTCGCCCGCGCGGGTTCGCTTCGTCAATCCGCGGCAACGTTCCTGCTTTATCTGCCGCTGCAAGCACTGACGCTTTGGGACGTTCGTGTGCTAAATCGATTGGAACAGTGGCAATTGAAGTTTGGATCCGAAACGAAGGCTTGGTTTGAAGCATTGGGCGAATTGGAATCACTGATGTCGCTGGCGGCGCTTAAGGATGATTACCCGTCTTGGACGCGGCCGACCTGGGTTGCCGATCCAGAGCAAGCCGTGATTCGCTCCAATTCGATCGGTCACCCGTTGTTGGCGGATGCGGACCGCGTGATCAACGACGTCACGATCGGTCCACCGGGCACCCTGTTGTTGGTAACCGGCAGCAACATGTCAGGCAAAAGTACGATGCTGCGAAGCGTGGGGTTAAACGTCGCCTTAGCAGGATGCGGCGCGCCGGTTTGTGCCGATCAATTTGAATTGGCTTCGACGGAACTGGCGACCAGCATTCGAGTCAGCGATGACGTTAGCCAGGGCGTTTCGTTTTACATGGCGGAACTGAATCGCTTAAAAAGCGTCGTCGATCATGCACGCGAAATGGCAGCGATGAATGATCGCGTTTGTTTATTTTTATTAGATGAAATTTTGCAGGGAACCAATAGTCGTGAACGTCAGATCGCAGTGGTGCGAGTGCTGGATCACTTGGTTCAATCCAAGGCGATCGGAGCGATCACAACGCACGATTTAGAACTGGCCGATGAACCCGCGATGCAATCAGCAGCGACGACCGTTCACTTCCGCGAAACCATCCGCCCCGACGCCGAAGGCAACGAACAAATGACGTTCGACTACAAAATGCGGCAAGGCGTTTCCCCCACAACCAATGCACTGCGGTTGCTGGAAATGGTCGGGCTGGGCGAAGAGTCTTAGTTTCGGCTCATCCGACGGAAGCGTTCGCCGCACGAACGCCGAACAGTGGAACGCCAACAAGCGGCAGGGAAAAAACTCACGTCATTGACCAACATTCGCCTTTTCCCAAGCCATTTTGAGGAGGGCAAAAGATGGGGGGCAAAAAATGAAAATAGAGGGGATACAAATGAAGAACGGGTTTCCATCTTTTGCCCTTCATTTTTTGCCAAATTCCGAATTTTATTCCTGGTGACTGGCTGCGTTCACCAACGCTTAGAAAACGACCGTCGGATGAGCCCAATTAACGCATCAATGTTGGTACCGACCGTGGGAAAAATGAGTAGCGGGAAAATTGGTAGCGAAAGTCGCCAAGACTTTTGGTTTGTCGAGTTGCCGAAACTCTTGGCGAGTTTCGCTACGCCACTTATTGTTCCGACGGTCCTAACCGACTTGGTTTGCTTTGCGACGTCTTCAAGCAGTCCATTGCCCGATCAAAAAAGCGTTATCAAGCGCGATTGATCTCGTTGATCAGCATTCGCAACTTGCCCAGTGCTCGGCGATTGAAGTGGAAGGTTAATCGTGGCAATTCAGCCAGGTCGGGCTCGCCACTCTCTTCAGGTAACGCGTCGCATTGGACGAACTTGCCATCGACTAAGATGTCGGCGAATTGGGTTTGGATGGTTTCAAGATGCTCGTCCGTTAAGGTTTGCTTCAACCGCATCACGACGCGATCTTTGACGTAACGCATGCTGTGATAGACGCGGTAGAAATCCAAGACCTCATCCACGGTTTCTTCTATTGAATTGGTGATCTTGTACAAGTTGACGTCTTCGGGACTGATCATCCCACCGTCCAACAAATGCTTGTCGATAAACTTGCCCAGGTCTTTCCAATAGCTGCCGCCTTCGTGGTCCAGCAACACCAACGGCAACATGGTTTGCTTGCCGGTCTGCATCAAAGTGAGTGTTTCCAAGGCCTCGTCGATGGTGCCGAATCCGCCTGGCAAACAAACCACGCCACTGCATTCTTTGACGAACATTAGTTTGCGAGTGAAGAAGTACTTCATCGTGACCAATTTTGGATCACCTTCGATGTAGGGATTGGCCGACTGCTCAAACGGCAGCATGATGTTCAATCCCATCGATGCTTCACGCCCCGCACCGCGATGCCCGGCTTCCATGATTCCGCCACCGGCACCGGTGATGACCATCCAACCGTGATCGGCAAATCGCTTTCCGACTTCCACAGCAGCCTGATATTCGGGATGGTCAGGCTTGGTTCGAGCCGATCCAAAAATGGTGACTTTTCGGCGACGGCGATAGGGCCGAAACACGGTGAAGGCGTAACGAAGTTCGCGAAGCGTCCGCGACAGAATCTTCAAATCGCCGCGAGCCGTTTTGTCCTTTTCCAGACGATCGACCGTATGCCGCATGATCCGGTAAAGATCTTGTGAATCGACGGGCGTGCCAATCGGATCGTCGGCGGGTTGAGGACGTTGCAGTTCGTCTTCGCCAATGGCTTCGCTGGGTAGCGATCTGTCAAAGCTTTTGGTGGAGGAGTCTTTCGAACCAGAGTCTTTGCGAGCCATGTTTTATCCAGGAAAATACGAAACCAGCCGGGCGTCATATCATCGCGGTTCCCAGTAAATTGACAACCGGACAGGACGCTGATGGTGGTCCAGCCTGACTTGGATTAGGATTTCCGACAGAACGCGGTTCGATATCAGCGTTTCCCTTATTCTTACTCCCGCAATCAACGCCCACTTAAGGGCCGATCGACATGACCAGTACCTCCGCCACATCGTCCCACCTCGGTGGCATCCAAGTCGCTCCGCCAGACGCAATCCTTGGTTTGACCGATGCCTTTAAAGCGGACAAAAACCCCGACAAGATGAATCTAAGCGTCGGTGTCTACAAAGATGCATCGGGTCAGACGCCGATCTTGCGATGCGTTAAAGCGGCCGAACGTCATTTGGTGGAAACCGAAGCGACCAAGGGCTACCTGCCCATCGATGGTGGCCCGGATTATCGCGACCATGTTCGGACATTAGTTTTTGGTTCGGAAATAGATTCGACCCGGGTTTGTGTTGCTCAAACACCGGGCGGTACCGGCGGGCTGCGACAAGCGGCGGCGTTTTTGGCTGACCAGATGGGGCCGACTCGCGTCTGGATCCCTTCACCCACTTGGGCAAATCACAAAGCGATTTTTGCTTCGGAAGAATTACCGATCGAAGAGTATCGGTACTTGGCCGACGACAAAAAATCACTCGACGCCGCGGGCATGTTGGAAGACCTGCGAACTCGTTCCAAACCCGGCGACGCGGTGCTGTTGCATGCTTGTTGCCACAATCCCACCGGTGTTGACCCGACACTTTCTCAGTGGAAAGAAATCGCTAGCGTCGTGTCCGAAAAACGACTGCTGCCGCTGATCGATTTTGCTTACCAAGGTTTTGGCACGGGCTTGGAAGAAGACGCAAAATCAATCGCTGAAATCCTGTCCCAAGTTGACGAGGCATTCGTGTGCAGTTCGTTCTCCAAAAACTTTGGTCTGTATAGCGAACGCGTGGGGGCCCTTTCGATCGTTTCCGCCGATGCAAAGACATCAGTGTCGGTCCAAAGCCAAATGAAGCGTTTGATTCGATGCAATTACAGCAATCCACCGCGTCACGGCGCGGCCGTTGTCGCAGCGATTCTGGACGACGCAGATTTAACCACGATGTGGCACGACGAATTGAATCAAATGCGGACTCGGATCAAGGATCTTCGCGAGCGATTTGTAACGACGATGAAGTCCACCGGCGCTGGCCATGACTTTTCGTTCCTACTAGATCAGAACGGGATGTTTTCATTCAGCGGACTCAATCCGATGCAGGTGGACGAGCTTCGCAATGAACACAGTATCTATATTGTTGGCAGCGGCCGAATCAATGTTGCTGGGATGAGCGAAAACAAGATGGAACAGCTTTGCGGTGCCGTCGCCAAGGTGATTGAGGGTTAATGTATCCTGGGCGAAATGGGCAGGGTTCGTTATTATTACTTTTGAAGTAGTGAACTTCCGTCCTTTTCCTGGATATCCGCCCGATGGCGACCCAACGATTAACCAAACACAATGCCGCTATGGTTCAAGCGGCCGTCGCATTGGCCAAAAAACGCAGCGCTGACGCATTGCTCTTGCTGTTGGACGGATCCCTGGATTGGAAACGAATCGCCGAAATGGCGGACGGTATCGAAAAGCCTGTCATCGTTGCAGTCGATGCCGCTGATGACTTGGAAGGCGCCTCCGAGGCTGGGCTGAAACCGCTGGCACTGAACAAAGAAAAGGCTCCCATGCTGGAGCGTTTGCAGCACGCTTTATTGGAAGCTGCTGCGGACGAATTCATTCGCACCAACGGCGAAGTGGTCGCGGTTTACAGCGGGTTTCAACAAGGAAGGCTTGATTCGATCAGCCACCTGCAACTTGACGAGCGGATGCGGCGATTGACGACTCGCGATCTGCAAATGATCGAAAGCCGCGTACCGCTGCAAACCCTGAAAGCCGTCGTTGATTTGGCCGCTCAGATTGGCCGGGAAGGTCGCGAAGGCAAACCGGTGGGAACGCTGTTTGTCGTCGGTGATACTCGAAAAGTGCTGGAACACAGCAACGACAGCGGCGTCGATCCGTTCCGCGGCTACAACAAAAACTATCGCAATTTGCTGGACGCGAAAGTCCAAGACGACGCAAAAGAAATTGCGCAGCTTGATGGTGCGTTTGTCGTCGGCAGTGATGGCGTGATCGAGCGCAGCCGGCAAATGCTGGAAGTGTCCCACGAAGACCTGACGATGACCAAGGGCTTGGGAGCACGCCACTGGGCCGCCGCCGCGGTCACGCGAAAAACTAAAGCGATCAGTGTCGTCGTCAGCCAATCCACCGGCACCGTGCGTTTGTATCAGGACGGCAATTTGGTAATGCGGATCGAGCCGATGGACAAAGCGGTGACCTGGCAAGAATTCAACTTTGAACCACCGTCGAAGAAGTCGAGCGACGAAAAGTCCTAAACTTCAATACCATCACCGCGACAGCGATCGTGGCGAGGTGGGAAAACCAGTCTCCGAAACGGCTGTAGATCGTCAGCGACGTTTCCATGGGAACCACCGCGGCAAGAACGCCAGGCTGTTCAACCGGGATCTGTTTCACAATTTGCCCGTCGGGATGAATCAGGCAAGTGATTCCTGTTGCGGCGCAACGCAGCATCGCCCGACGGTTTTCAACCGCTCGCAATTGCGACAACCAAAGATGTTGTCGCAGCGTGTCGGGGTCATCGAATCCCGATCCATTGATCAGTGAAATCAAACACTGGGCACCTTCGCGAGTAGTCGCTGCTGAATTCGCTGCGACCATATCTTCATAGCAAACCAAGACTCCGATCTTACATCCGTTTTTCATGGTGACAGGTGCATCGCTTGTGCCACGGATCAATTCGGTATCGACAGCCGCCCAATCTCGCATTTGAGGGAACCATGTTTCGCCGGGAACGTATTCGCCGATCGGCATTAACGTACGTTTGACATAGCGATCACAGATTTCTTTATCGCGGTCGATCAGTAGTGCGGTGTTCTTATACGGCCCTTGGTCGCGGCCACCGTCTTCATATACTTTCGCACCAGCTAATAACTCACTTGGATTACCAGGGTAAGGGTCAAGTGCGGGATTGGGGGCCTCTGATTTAATCACAACTTGCAAGTGATCGCGAAAATCTGACAGGCTGCTGTGGTAATGGCCCAGCGTCGATTCTGGCCAGACATACAGGTCAGCCGATGGTTCCACTGAATCCGAAAGTTGACGAGTTTTGTCTAAGCTGCCAACAAAGTTGGGGCTGACTTGCACAGCGGCAACATCAATCGTCTCGCTCGATTGAACACGTTGTTGCCAAGCGTTGCTTTCTACCGCTCCCCAAAAAAAGATCGCGACAACGATGGTGGTGGCAAACAGAAACTCCATCCAATCGCGCCGCGTCTGATGATCGAGCCATAGCTTAGCGATCGCCACACAGGCCAAGATCACCACCGCGCTAATTCCGGCAGTTCCCGCAACGGCAGCGATTTGGATCAGCGGAATCACGGAAAGATACGTATGAGCAACCGCCCAACCGAAAACCTGTGGGTGCCAAAACTCGATCACGACCCAAGTTGGCACCAGCATCCAAAGCCAGGATTTCCCTTGTCGATACAACAGACTTGATGCAACACCCAGCAAACCGAAGGCGATCGCCTCCCAGCCAATCAACAAACCAAACACAATTCGAGCCCAGATTTCCGACAGGTTTGTTGTTTCAAAAATCGAAAAGGGTGCCCAGTGAAACGCGATCGACAGCGCCGCCGACCCAATTAGAAATCCCTGCAACGCGGCGGCTTTTACAGGCTGCCGTGCCGTTTGGACAATCAGAGCTGTCCAACCGAGCGTGCCAAGAATGCACAGATGTGGATACAACCAAGGCAATCCAACCAGGACTGCCGTCGCGGTCATCGTCGCCACTCGGCTTAGCAAAGAAGTGAGTGCCAAACGTCTGGGCTTCGTTTCGTCTAAACCAGATTCGAGTGCAATCGTCTGCATGGAATTAAGGAACTAGTGGCGGAAGCACAATGATGAAAACAAAAAAGGGCCAGCGATGCCAAGCTGTCGCTGTATCGCTGACCCCGACATTCATTCCTTGCAAATTCAGAATGCAATCTCGACTTATTCCAAGGAGACCGATGGCCGAAGAATAGCACTCGTCCGAATCACTTGCTTCTGGCCGTTACTCACCCTCAACGTAGCCGACTCAAAGCTACTTGCCGTAACACTGCTACTTGCAAAGGCAGCAACAACATCGTGGTTACCGGCATTCAAATTCTTGAATTCGGTTCTTTCTCCACCATCCAAAACACGTCCACCTCGTTCCATGAATTCTTCAAGCGTTGTTGAAGAAATCAACACGTCGCTTGGATCGACGGCGACCAGAACGGTTGAGTCCGAGTCATTGAACACCTCGATTGAACCTTTTGTCTTAGAGCTGCCACCGCCTGCCATTGCCATTGATGGAAAAGCGAATGCAACCAGAGCAGCTAAACATAGTTTGTACATCTGAAACTCTCTCTTTGTGAAGTAACTTGGGTAATACTTGTAGACATCGGATCAGGTCTGCTTGTCGTGTGCCTCCTATTGGGTTCGCGTAAAAGTCGTCCTTAAGGAACGAGCGGGAAATTAGTGTCGCCTTTCGTTCCGCGAAAGTAGCGAATCCGCTGCTTTCGCGGAGCGAAAGGCGACTATAAAAGTCGCACGTTCCCAGGTGTTGGTGTGGATTTACTCGAATAAGCGTTCGACCGATTCGTAACCGTTGCGAGAACAAATGGCACCGAGCAATGGTTCGTCCATCGATTCGGTTAAGTAGCGAATCGAGCCATCGGCAAAACCTGCCTGTGCACCGCCGGGATGAAAGCTGAAAATCTCGCCGCTGTTGTCAACGTTGATGGCTCCGTTGTCATGTGAAATGATGTTCCCGCCATCCGCCCACATTCCGTGTGATTCTGGTAATCGATCGACGACCTCAACAACGCAAAGCGTGTAGCTGGTACCATCGACCACCTCGGTAAGCGAAACCGGATGTTGCCTTCGGTCGGTTGATCGAATCAAAACGCCGTTGTTGATATCGAAACCGATAATGGACCGCGACGATGCGAGAGCGCTGCCCATGACGCCTGCGTAATCAGTGTCTCCATCAACATTCAAAATTGATGATGGACAACGAAAAACCGGCAACACTGCCTTGGCTAGCGATGCGTTTTTTTGCGGATCATTCCACGCGACGTTGCGGTTCCAGGATTGGGCAAGCGAGGTCTGCTCGAGCGGTCCTAGAATCGCCGAGCACCATGATTGATTCCGACTCTGCCTCTTGTCATTTCCAAACGGCAGCCGGTCAAACATGCTGTGGAATTGGTGCAGCGCCAGGATCTGTTGATGCAAGCGATTGGAACACTGGACGCGGCGTGAGGCCTCGCGAGCCGATTGGACTCCCGACAATCCCAACGACAACAAGACGCCAATGATGCTGATGACGACCAGCAATTCAACCAACGTGAATCCAGCCGAACGACGGAAGCGAACGATCATGTCGTCGGATCTTGGTCTTAGCAACTGAAACACCGGACACTCCCTTTAGGAACCAGCTTCCCCCATGCGATGTACCGAAGTAGTCCCTCCGGCAAAAGCCGCACCCTCTATGGGTTTTCTAACATCACAGAATGCCCCACGCAATAGGGTGGGGTATACCCTCTACCACCCGGCGAATTGCGTACCAAATCAGCGGGAACAGCAATTTCCAATAGGCACAACGCCCGAAGACACTTGAAACCCGAGAAACAGGTTTTTCGAGGTTTTTTGGCCGTTAGGTCAGCGTGAGGATGCCCTCACCAACTGAGGGTCGTTGGCACACAGAAGTACGCCGGAACAAGTAGACCGCAACGCCAACGGTTCCCGCTCAATTCTAGGGACCTGCCTGGCCTGATGAAAATCATTGCAACGCAGCAAATTGGGTAAGCTGCACCATGGCAAACAACACAAACTGCAGCGCTGTGAAGCATTGTGGCAACTGCACATTTCCCCTGATCGCCAGTATGTAGGCCGTAGCGAGCCATAGCGAGTTACGGCAATTTGCGCAACGCCGTAACTCGCTATGGCTCGCTACGGCCTACTTTCAAGGGTCGCCAGAAGTTGACAACGACACATTTTCATCAGGCCAGGACCTGTCCCGATATGATTTCCTGATTTTCCCGTAGCTGGTCCCGCTAGGGTTCAGTCCATCATTAGCTGTACCCGACTGAACCCTGGCGGGCCCAGCTACGAAAACTTTCCCGCCACGTACGGAAGTTGTTTCGGGACAATTCCTAAGTAGACGACACGGCTAGGTCCTTGCCGTCGATCGCGTGATGGTTGCCGTGGTCCGCAGCGGAAGCAAGAAGAGTGCGGTTTAGAAAGTCGGGCCAGACTAATTCTTCTAGTTTTGTTTCGCCGAGCGTGATGGTCTCGTTGACATTCAGATTGCCTTCCAGAATGTGCGCCGAATTGAGCGCGTAGAAACCCGGCACGCTTGTCACAATCGGCGGCAACCGAGTGCTGTAATCGATCGTGGAGAGAGCCGCGACATACTTGGCTCGAGCCACCTTGAAATCAATCACATTGTCGCGACTAAAATGGTCGTACATTTTCTCCAGCGTCGACAAACACTTTTCCTTGTAGTCCTGGTCGCTTTCGTTCAATCCATCGTGGTCGTCTGGCAGATACTTCGGCAGATAAACCAAGTGCTTGCCGCCGAGTTGGGTTTCGGAGTTAACGATCGTTGACATCTCAATCACTGCCGTCAACGGAACCCATGTGTCGGTGATATTGGTGACGTAGTAAGGACTGATCGGTTTTTCGAGCAGCATCGACGCGCAGACGACACCGAGGTAGCGGATTTCTTCTAGCTGTTTTTTCTCTACGTCAGTCAACTCGTCACAACTTCGCGCGATCAGTGGCGACGCAATCGTTGAGACAACATTGTCAAACTTCTCGACGCGGCCATCACCAAAATCGACTTCCAGGATTCCATCGTCACTCTGAGTCTTACGGATACTTTGGACCGGATGACCCGCCAATAAACGAACACCGCGCTGTGCCAGCATGTCGGTCCAGCTTTCCAAGATCCGAGCGTACCCGCCGGGAACGTAGCCGAACATTTCTTTCTTTGCGCCGCTACGACGCGCTTTGTACATCCGAGCGGTATGCGCCCAAATGAAGGCAGCCGATGTTTGTTTGTAGGCTTCGCCCAATTTTGCTTTTAGCAGCGGCAACCAAACTTTCTCAAACGCTCCGTTGCCCGACCAACGACGCAGCCATTTTTCGACGGACAACTTTTCCATCCGCCGCCAATTCTTGATCTTGGACGCCAAGAAAATGGTTCCGCCCAACCGCAGTCGCTCAATCATCGAAAGCGGCGGAAACCGCAAAAATTCCGCGGTGTTGCTCATCGAAAGCAGTTTTCCGCCCGCGTAGAAACCTGTCTTGGTTTCGACCCAGTCGATCTCTTTTTCCAGATCGAGTTCATCCAATAATTCGCGAAGTTTGGAATCGCTTAGCAGTGTCACATGGTAGAAACGGTCCCAGGCTGTTTGGCCCAATGTCCATGCACTGGTCAAACCGCCAAAGGTCGGCGCGGCCTCGGCGATGGTCACGTTCTGTCCGCGCTGCTGAAGATCACGAGCGATCTTCAGCCCCATCACTCCACCACCAATCACCAACCAAGACTTCTGTGGTGCCGCGTCTGTTGTCTTCTCAACCGAATTCAACTCGCTCACCTTCACTTGGTTCCAACGCGATGACGACCGAGCAATTTTAAAGTCAACCACATCGTTTTGAAGACTTGCATTTTGCTGGCTCCGCCTTTTTGGTCGTAACGCAAACGCAGCGGAGCTTCGCCAAACAACACGCCTTGCTTTCGCAGTTTCAACAGCACGTCCGCCATGCAAGAGAAACCTGTTTCGCCAACAAAGTCGTCGCCGTGTTCGGCGAACCCTTGGCGAATCACCGAAGCTTTGTAGGCCCGGTAACCCGACGTGTAATCTCGAACGCCGCGAGTTGGGAACAAGAGTGTGAACAACGCACGTGCGCCGACGCTTAGGAAATGCCGCTCAATCGGCACACCCACGACGCGAGCACCTGGCTGGAATCGCGATGCGATCACAACGTCACAACCTTCGTGGACCAGCGTGACCATTCGGTTAATCAAGCCTGGTGGATGCGTATTGTCGGCATCCATCGTGACGATGATGTCGCGTTCGCCGGCACGGTCAACGGCTTCTCGCAGACCATCTCGCAGCGTCACACCCAAACCTTGATTGACTTCGTGTTGCACCAAGTGAATTGGCATTTGGAATGACATCTGGGAAACGATTTTCGCGGTGTCATCCTTGCTGCCGTCGTCAACGACAATGACTTCATACGGCAGGTTACTATCAGCGAAGGCTTCGCCGATTCGTTCGAGCAATTCAGGCAACGCTTCTTCTTCATTGTAGGCGGGCAAGGCCATGAAGATCTTTGACGGACGAAAGCGGATCGAATCTCTGCTGTCCATCGTTGTGGAAACGTCGCTGGCTGGTTGCGACGACACTGTTTCTTTTTGAGGGTCCATCTTCGGGCGGCTCATGCTGTGCTTGGGCAATGCTTGTGTTATTGGCGATCGTCTAGGCAACTCTATCTCATTCGGGGGGAAATTTACCCCAGTGCCTGGACTGGTGAACAGTTTGATTCGGGTGACCGCATTCCACAAGATGCAATGACTACAAGTTTTTTAACGATTATTGAGACCGATCAGATTCACTGACAACAATCGCCGTTTGCGGTTTAGATTCCCGCACTGCGAAGCAATAAAGCAGCACAAGCAGAATTGCGAGCGCAACGCCATTGATGCTGGTGAAGATTCTGGCTCCCGTAAAATCGCCTGCTTCCAGCCCCCAACCCAAGGCTCCCAGCACAACGCGTGTGGATAAATAGTTGTAAAGCGGTGCCAGCATCAAGATCGCAGCGACCCAGCGAACCCAAGCCGGTTTGCCTCGCCAAGTCTTTGCCTGCACCCCAAAGAAGATCCCCGCAAGCGGAGCGATCAGCAGCAAGCCATCGTAGGACTGGTGATAAATGCTGACCAGCATTGTGGTCAGAATGAGTGCCCCAGTCATCCCCAACAGCCCGTCATCGATGCCTAGGCGGCGGCGTTTGTCCAGAAGCCAAAGCACCGGAGCCAAGATCAATCCCATCACAACCAGGTGCAGAAATTCGCGAGGATCACTGCCCATCCACTTCGCAACAATCGCCAATAAATCAATTCGGGTCCATGAGTAGACAGGCGATTCATCTTTCTGTGCTCGATGAATTTCTTGGCTCTGTTCGATCTGTGCTCGCAAGGTTTCAAGGCCCGCACCAAGGTCACCGCCACCTTCGTTGTAAGCCAACCACAATGTTGGCACACCCGCAGCAATGACAGTGAATACCGCACCCCAGATGACTGCCTTGACGTTGCCGCGAAACAGCAACAAGAACCCGAGTGCCAAAATGTAATTCGGCTTGGATGCAACAAACGCCAGCGCGACAGCAGCAACCAACGGCTTTCGCTTTCCAAAATGGATCGCCAAGAAAGTTGCCAACACTAGCTCGAACGTAAAGTAACCATCGAACAGTGTGATGTGGCCGCCGCGTGAAAGAATGGTAACCGCCGCAATCGCTAAAACGTGATCAAGTCTTATTCGGTGCGTCGACCTAGCCTCGGCTAACAGAGACGCGACCATTGCTGAGATCCCCAGGATCAACAGCACCGTGAACGAAAAGTAGAAAACCTCCGCAACATGCAATGGCAATAGCGATAGCGGCGAATGCAGCAGCAACACCGATGGCAAGAAGAACGGAATCTGCCGAGCGACCGGATACTGATCGGCGTACTGCGGCCCATACGGACTCTCCCCCTGAATCAATGCCTGGCCCGGGAAGTACAGTCCATTGTGAAAATCGCACATTCCTTGTTGGCTGTGATCAAACGCACCCGGTGATTGATACTGGTGAACGGTTCGCCAAACGGTTGCTGAAACGCCAAAGCAGAAAAAGATCGCTGCGACGATGGCAATCCGCGCATTGCCAACAACAATCCTCTTGGCGAGTTCGTTGGCGGGCAGGTCGGTGACGGCAACATCAGTGTTCACAGTGCGATCGATCTTAATCCCCAGTAACCGCTTGAACAGACGCCAATCGCGACTGAAACGCAGAGATTTCAGGGATTCCCGAGCAACGCGCGGGTTGCACCGCTCACATCGGACTGCCGCATTAAAGATTCCCCCACCAATATCGCCTTTACACCACCCCGACCTAGTGTAAGAACGTCTTCGTTAGTGCGAATTCCGCTCTCGCCAACCACCAATCGGTCGCTGGGAATCTGTGCACAAAGATCCAAGGTGTGCTGAAGCGTGGTCTTGAAGGTGCGTAGATCGCGGTTATTAATCCCCACCAAACGAGTCCCCGTTGCAAGCACTGGTTTCAAATTCTCGGGATCAAATAACTCGATCAACGTCGCCATTCCCAATTCAGTTGCCTGGTCATGCAAACGTTTCATTTCATCAGGGCCAAGGCATTCGGCAATTAGCAAAACGCAATCCGCACCGGCTTCTCGAGCCTGCAACAACTGGTAACGATCAACAATAAAATCCTTTCGCAAGATCGGCAAATCGACCGCCGCGCGAACTTGCCGCAGATAGTCCAGTGACCCTTGAAAGAAGGGTTCGTCAGTCAGCACGCTGATGCAAGCCGCTCCGCCATCTTGATACGCCAGCGCCAAAGACGCGGGATCAAAATCTTCGCGAATCAGTCCTGCCGATGGACTCGCTTTCTTGACCTCGGCGATCAACTGAACTTGATCACCCGCCGCAAGCGCCGCGACAAAGTCTCGTGTCGGCGGCATGTCGGCAACGCGTGCTTCCAATTCGGCAGTCGGCGTCGCTGCTTGATCAGCCGCGATCGTCAATCGCGTCTTGACCAGAATGTCATCAAGAATGGTCATATCGTTTTCAAAAGTAGGCCGTATTGAGCCTCAGCGAAATACGGCATTGGGATTCATATCGTTAAACCGCGTGGGCATCGCCCCGCGCGCTGCGGGACTAGCACAACGCTCGGGCCGAAAAGTAGCAT
This sequence comes from Rubripirellula obstinata, assembly GCF_001642955.1. Lineage (GTDB taxonomy): Bacteria > Planctomycetota > Planctomycetia > Pirellulales > Pirellulaceae > Rubripirellula > Rubripirellula obstinata. The sequence continues at coordinate 29,725 of NZ_LWSK01000063.1, forward strand.
GGCGGCCCCCCGCCGTGGACTCACCCCGCCTATCGCTGAATAAAAAAACTCAATGCTTAAAGTGCCGACGCCCGGTCAACACCAACGGAATCCCGTGCTTGTCACACGCATCAATGACGTCCTGGTCACGACGTGAACCACCGGGCTGGATAATCGCCACGATGCCCGCGTCCGCTGCCGCTTCGATGGAATCGGGGAACGGGAAAAACGCGTCGGAAGCGAGGACAGCACCGTCGCTGCGGTCGCCTGCTTTGTCGATCGAAATTTCAACGCTATCCACGCGGCTCATTTGCCCCGCACCCACACCGACCAACGAGGTGTCTTTCGCCAACACGATCGCGTTACTCTTCACATGGCGAACCATTTCCCAAGCGAACGCGATGTCGTCCCACAATTCGGGATCGACTTCCGTTTCGGTTGCGGTTTTCCATTGCAATGGTGAACTAGTCATGCGATCGGCGTCCTGGACCAGCATGCCGCCACTGACGAACCGCCGTTGGATCGACGACGCTGGCAAATCCAAACGCCCGACTTGCATCAATCGCACGTTGTCACGCCACTTTGGTTTCGTGGTCAGCAAGCCGACGGCTTCAGCGGAAAAGTCCGGTGCCACAATCGCCTCGATAAACAAACCTGGCTCGCACAACATTTCAGCCGTGTCACGATTCACCGTCCGGTTGAAACCCAGAACGCTGCCAAACGCGCTGAGTGGATCGCCATCAAGCGCCTTGCGACAAGCCTCCGCAACGGTTTCGTCCGTCGCCGCGCCGCACGGATTGTTGTGCTTCATCACTGAAACCGCTGGCGATCCAAGCGACCGCACAATTTCCAATGCCGAATCCAAATCCAGCAAATTGTTGTAGGACAACTCCTTGCCGCTGATCTGGCGAGCCGAAACCAAATTGGCGCTGCGAACGGTCGGATCAACGTAGACGGCGGCTCGCTGATGAGGGTTTTCGCCGTAACGTAATTGCGTCTTTCGCTTGAACGACAAATTCATGCTGGTTGGGAAATCGCCACCGATCGTGTCGCCGCACAAAAAGTCCGCGATCGCGCGGTCATAGTTTGCCGTGTGATCAAAAGCGTCCGCTGCTAGTTGTTTGCGAAGTTCTAATGTTGTGCCGCCAGCATCATCCAACTGCGCCAAGATCTCGCCGTACTGTTGCGGGCTAGTCGCAACGGCAACGTCGCCATGATTCTTTGCGGCGGCGCGGACCAGCGATGGGCCGCCGATGTCGATCTGTTCAACGCATTCATCACGGGTCGCACCCGGACGAGCGGCCGTGGCAGCGAACGGATATAAGTTGACGACAATCAAATCCATCGGCACGATGTCATGCTCTTCGATCGCATCCATGTGATCATCGCGATCGCGGATGGCCAAAATGCCGCCAAAGATTTTGGGGTGCAGCGTTTTGACGCGGCCGTCCAGCATTTCTGGGAATTTCGTGTACTCAGCCACATCGAGCACGTCGATGCCGGATTTTTCCAGGTGACGGCGAGTACCACCGGTGCTGTAGATTTCGACGCCAGAGGCCTGCAAACCGGCGGCAAGGTCGGCGAGACCCAATTTGTCGCTAACACTGATCAGAGCGGTGCGAATGGGGACAACATCAGTCACGGCGAAAGCTTCTAAAGAGGCGGAAAAAGGATCAACAAAGCGGCGTCCATTCCGCCACATTGGTGTAGGCGGAGAGGCCGGTAAGGTCAACCCGGCCGCTGGGATCGAGGACTTCCATACCCACCAAAAACCTAAACTCAAACTTAAACCTAAACCTAAACCTAAACCTAAACTAAAACTAAAACTCAATTTCTCATTCTCGTTAAGAAGTTTAGGTTCGAGTTTAAGTTGAAGCTTAAGATTTGGTGCCACTCAAAGTCGAACCGCAATCCCCTCATCTCGCATCACCTGCTTGGTTTCAGCGATCGTGTATTCACCAAAATGAAAAATGCTGGCCGCCAAGGCTGCATCGGCTTTTCCAAACTTGATCGCATCCGCCAAGTGCTGCGGTCCACCCGCGCCACCGCTGGCAACGACCGGGATCGAGACCGCTTGGCTGACCGCCGAAGTGATTTCGATGTCGTAACCATCGCGTGTCCCGTCGGCATCCATGCTGGTCAAAACAATTTCACCCGCGCCAAGCGATTCCACTTTCTTGGCCCACTCGACCGCCATCAATCCCGTCGGTTTGCGACCGCCGTTGATGTGAACCTCCCAGACTTCTTCGCCGTCCTTGATCACGCGTTTGGGATCAATGTTGACCACGATGCACTGACTGCCAAAACGATCAGCCGCACGTGCGACAAAATCAGGATCCTGGCATGCGGCCGAGTTGATCGAAACTTTGTCGCAGCCTGCTGACAACAACGTGCGCACATCTTCGATCGTTCGGACACCGCCACCGACCGTCAACGGCATGAAGATCTCTTCGGCAGTCCGTCGAACCACGTCCACGATCGTGTCGCGCTGTTCGTGGCTAGCGGTGATGTCCAAAAACACCAACTCGTCGGCACCTTCCTGTTCGTATCGCCGTGCGACTTCGACAGGATCACCCGCATCGCGAAGGTTTACAAAATTGGTTCCTTTGACAACGCGTCCTTCATGAACGTCCAAGCAAGGAATGATACGAGCGGCAAGCATGGTCAGATTTCAGGTGGCTGGGTGACTAAAGATAGTCGCCTTTCGCTCCGCGAAAGTACGTCAGAGCACACTTTCGCGGAGCGAAAGGCGACTATAAATCACTTGTTCTTAACGAAGGACGTCCGCCGCAGTCGATTTGCACTGCGACAAATATCCACTGCCGAACAGGTTCAAGTGATTCAACAGGTGATACAGAACATAGACACTGACACGTTTTTGCCAACCATCAGCCATTGGGAACTCGTCATCGTAAGCCCGGTAAAACTCATCCGGACAGCCACCAAACAGTTTCAGCATCCCAAATTCTGCCTCGCGACATCCGTAATAGACCGCCGGATCAATGATCACCGCCGCGCCGTCGGAGCTGGCCAAATAGTTCCCACTCCACAAATCTCCGTGCAGCAACGACGTCGTGTCCTGCCGACCGTCAAGCAGTGAATCCATCCGCTGCATGATCAATTCACAGTCACGAACCAGCGCTCGATCCGCCAATCCTTGATCCACGGCCCAACGAATCTGGTACCCGATCCGATGCTCGGCAACAAACCCAGGCCAGTTCTCGGCCTTTGCATTGACCTGCTTTGCCGACCCCAGAAAATTATCCGCTGGCCAACCGATTCGATTTTGATCATCGGACGGTTTCAGAGTCGCATGATGCAGCTTTGCCAACCCACGTCCAAACCGACCGAAGAAATCACTCGCCGGTCGATCGCTAGAAATCCAATCCATCACTAACCAGGATCGGGATCGCGCCGCGGCAACCATCAACGGCCTAGCAACTTTCAAATCATCATTGTCCTGGGCTGCTTCATACAACGCAGCGAGCCCTCGTTCTTCCGCCTGAAAATTCGGCAGAAAGTCTTCGCTGTTACTCTTTACAAAAAGCTGTCGCTGATCTGGCAACCAAACATGCCAAGCGTCACTGATTGATCCGCCACCGACAGGCTCCACCCGACCGTTCGCATTGGATTGCTCGAAACCAGACGGCTCGAAACACTGGGGCAGCAATTCGCGTAAGACATCAAGGATCGATCTCATAACCGTTACTTTACACGGCTTGTTGATTTACAGACGGTTGTAAAACGTAGCTGATACCGCCAGGGTTCAGTCCAACGCCGTGAAGGGTTTCTAAACCGTTTAACCGCGTGGGCATCGCCCCGCGCGTCCATGCGGGGCGTAACGCGCGGGGCGATGCCCA
>NZ_LWSK01000064.1 GCF_001642955.1 Rubripirellula obstinata
CATCCGGGTGCTCGCGCACCCGGCAGGGAGCTGCCAGCCCTCCGGGCCTATTGCGCAGTAACTGATGCGACGTCCCGAGCGAAAGGCGACCATAAAAAGTCGTACGTTCCTAACACGCGTTTTCCGCAACCAAAACCCTTCACGGCGTTGGGCGATGCCCACGCGGCTAAACGATTTAGAAGTGCCGCTCGTTCCCAGGTTTTGCCTGGGAACGAGTTTACGGCTGGTGATTCAAGCTTAAGACAAGCCTTCGCAGCGGTTGATGCAGTTCAAGTCCTCGAACGCTGATTTCAAGCGATCGACGAACGAGATTTCTCCCTTACGCAACCAAGCGCGAGGATCGTAGTATTTTTTGTTGGGGACATCGGCACCGTCTGGGTTGCCCAATTGCGTTTGCAGGTAGCCTTCGTTTTCCTTGTAGTAATCAAGGACGCCCTTCCACGTTGCCCACTGCATGTCGGTGTCCAAGTTCATCTTGATTGCACCGTATTCGATCGCTTCGCGGATCTCTTCGCGAGACGATCCTGAACCACCGTGGAACACAAAGTTGACGGGAAGATCGCCTGTTCCGAATTTCTCCTTAATGTACTCTTGCGAGTTCTTCAAGATGATCGGCTGCAGGCTAACGTTGCCTGGCTTGTAGACACCGTGGACGTTGCCAAACGCTGCCGCGACGGTGAAGCGATGCGAAATCTTGTTCAGTTCTTCGTAAACCTGGGCGACTTCCGAAGGCTGCGTATACAGCTTGCTGCTATCGACGTCGGTGTTGTCCACACCGTCTTCTTCGCCACCGGTGATCCCCAATTCGACTTCGATCAGCATGTTCATCTTGTTCATGCGTTCAAAGTACTTCTTGCTGATCGCGATGTTCTCTTCCAGCGGCTCTTCTGAAAGATCCAGCATGTGCGAGCTATACAGTGGCTTGCCAGTCGCGGCGAAATGCTTCTCGCCTGCATCCAAAAGTCCGTCGATCCAAGGCAGCAGTTTTTTTGCACAGTGATCCGTGTGCAACACCACTGGGACGCCATACATTTCGGCCATGGCGTGGACGTGATGAGCGCCTGAAACCGAACCTGCGATCGCGGCAGCTTGGCCATCGTTGGACAAACTTTTACCAGCTTGGAAAACGCCTCCGCCGTTGGAGAACTGAATCATCACAGGCGAATTCACGGCCGCGGCGGCTTCTAAAACGGCATTGACGCTGTTGGACCCGACGACATTCACAGCCGGCATGGCGTAATTGTTTTCGTTGGCGTGACGTAGCAAACGATCAAGGGCTTCGCCCGACACAACGCCTGGCTTGATGGTGGAATCGCTCATGGCTCTAAAATTTGGCTTAGAAAGGGGGACATTCAACACAACGAGGCTGATGCCGCCTCGTTTCCAAGCCCGGTATTGTCACCGGCGTTGCCAAGTTTTTCAACGGCATGTGCGAATCGTCGCAACGGCAAAGAATGCAGTCTTGAAGGCCGCTATCAGCCCACGAGACGCCGCTATCGGTTTAAGACGAAAGTCGATCGACAATCTCGGCCCGACGAATGGTCAATTTTGACGTCAGTTCGCCCGCCTCGATTGTCAATGGACGATCAAAAAACCGAACTTCAGTGCTGTGTCCCCAGGGATGCCAAGGATGCTGCAGCAACAGATTTCGCAGCGGTTCTTCGGCGGCCGGTTCGCCGTCGATCCACAGCTCAAGCTGATCTCGCAAAATCAGCATCGCATGTCGAACACCGACAATCTGCTGAGCCGCTCGTTCCAATAACGCTGGGTGAATCTTGACGGCATTATCCAGCACGATCACGTCGTCGCTGCGACCCAGAATTCGAAGCTGCCCCGTCTTGGGATCGACTTCGACTTGGTCGTTGGTATCGAGCCAACCTGCGGCATCGATACGGTCATCGGTGGCTTCGCGGTCTTGCCAGTATCCTTGCATCAGCGATGGCCCACGCACCCAAAGAACACCTTCGCGGATTTCGTGTTGCCAGCCATCGACGAAGTCGCCGACCAATCCGGCTGTCGCGTTTTCGGGCGTCGCACTGGCGATCACCGGGCCGGTTTCGGTCAATCCGTAGCCCTGGATGACGGTCACGCCACGTTTTTTCCAGGCACCGAACGCTTCGTCGGAAAGTGCTGCACCACCAACCCCAAGCAATCGCAGGCGATCCAACCCAGGGACATCACGTTTCAACAATTCGTAAGCCATCGATGGAACAACATTCATCAGCGTCGGGTTTACCGCACTGACAGATCGCACTAGCCCTTTCATCCCCAGGTCCACCGCCAACGCGCAGCCAGAAATCAACCAAGTGCCAAGATCGCAGGTGCGTGCGTAGGCGTGGGAAAGAGGCAGAACCGTCAACCGGACATCGTCAACATTTTGGGGAACGGCTTTCAGTTTTGCCGCCGCGTTGTCCAGCCAGGCTTCATGGCTCTGCATCACGCCCATCGGTTGCGAGGTTGTTCCACTCGTCCACAAGATCGTCTTGCTTCCGGGACTGCTCGCTTTCAGCAACTCAACTCGCCGATCGAATTCATTCGATGGCAACCGATTGTCCAGCGGCGCGTCGGTACCACCAACGCACGCAATCGCGATCGCCGTCACGACATCATCGACCGTATTCTTCGATCGATAAACAATCGGTTTCGACAAGTCTGCTCGTTTCAGTTCGTCAGCTTTGGCCCCAACCCAATCGCCAAACTGCGACCAAGAAACCGGGTGACCTTCAGAATTAACCAATGCAGTTTGTGAACCACGCTGGTTGAGATGAAGTTCGAGAAGTTGCTTTGCATCCACGTGACTAAGCCTGAACACGGACCAGCGTTGCTTCGCCGCTGGTGATCGTTCTTATTTCAGCCCCTTGCTGAACTAACAGCCCGCCCGAATCATCGATCCCCTCACAGAGACCGCTCTGCTTTGTTCCGTCATGTTGATACGAGATCGTTTTGTTGGTCAGCAAACATCGTTGGCGAAAAGATTGGATCACCGATTGGGCGTCTTGTTCTAAATCAACTTGGATATCGATAAGCCGCCGGGCAACTGCGTCGAGCACCTCCCATTTACTGACCATTCTGCCCAAGCAATTTGCCAGAGACTTCGCAGCCGCACCGTGGCTGATTTCTTCAGCAGGCGGCGCACTGCTGACGTTTAACCCCACGCCAACGACCATGCAATCCGCGACAGATGAGACGCGTTCGATCAGGATGCCGCCAAATTTTCCTCCATCGATCCAAACATCATTGGGCCATTTCAGTTTTGTTTTGATCGGAGCGAATTCATGTTCGATGGCTTCCGCGATTGCAACACCGACGGCAATGGATTGCAGCCCCAAGTTGCTGGCCAGCGACGGAGCGATTGGAAACGCGATCGAGAACGCTAGGTTTTGTTTATCGCTGATCCAAGTGCGTCCTTGACGACCGCGACCACCGGTTTGCAAGTCCGTCAAATAAATCCGAGGCAAGTGCTGCCCGTCGATCACACCGCGACGCAGATCGTCAACCGCGCGCGTGTTGGTGGACTGCAATTCTTCGCCATACCAAGCCGTCTTAATTTGTCGGTCGCCAACTAGCGATTCCAAGCAACGAACACCTCGGGCATCGACTTGGCCATTGATTTCAACCGTCACGGCGGACATTTACCTGAACATGGAAGCAAAGAGTGTGAATGCGAAAACGATCAACAAGACTACCGACACCCATCGCCAAATAGGCTGGGTCGAAGTGTTGGTGACTTGGTCAGCGAAATTCTGTTCCACGAACGATTCGTAATCGAAATCGTCACTCCAATCATCGTCCGTGTCCGGATCGTCTTCGTACCAATCATCATCGTCCCAGTCTTGGCCATCGTTGTTTTGGGTGTGCATAGGGACCAATGAAATCAAGCAGAGTCGTCAAACCGCGTGCCCATCGGGCCGCGCGGTGCATTCTACGCTGTTCTTGGAACAGCAACAGGTTGAGCACCGGCGAATGATTGTGATCGCTGCGGGGGTTGCGAATCTTGCAAATAGTCGCCTTTCGCTCCGCGAAAGTAGCGTTCGTCTTCATTCTTTTTAGAGGTCGAACGCTGCTTTCGCGGAGCGAAAGGCGACTATCAATCAATGCCGGCCTCTGCGCGTGAAACCCAGGTTCTGGCAAAGCTTGAACAAAAATGTGCGTTTCCGTTCAAGCCGCCCAACCGGCAAAGTCGATGTAACTGATAGAGCGTGGTGCCAGTCCTGATGGATTGATCTAGCTGACAGGATCCATTCTCGACTACCTCCCATGAACTGAATCCTCCCGACCCGAAAGCCAAGCCTGATGCCGAATCGGTCCCTGCGATTGTTTCCGTCTCCCACGTCCGAATCTCGTACGTCCGAACAGAAAATTTCCGAACAGAAAACTTCCGAATCACGACGCCAACGCGAACTCGATCGCATTAGCGGCGTTAGCCAGCCAAAGTCGGTGACGATTCCGCTTTCCACCATCGTGCCGTTGTTGATCGAAGCGTCGAAAAGCAACCGAGCGTGGTTGAGCGATTTCGCGGACGATACCGTCCAGGTTGATTCGGATTTGTACGAGGTCTTGATGGCTTACCAATCGATGCAAATCAGCGAAGCTGCCTAGCGGCCCGTTTCCGTTTCAAAACAATTCCCAGTCGTTTGAGCAACTACAAGCGTCTTCAAATACTCAGGACAAAAGGAATTCCCATGCGTTCCATTGCTGTGATCAATCAAAAAGGCGGCGTTGGCAAGACCACCAGTTCGGTGAATCTAGCGTCAGCGCTGGCCAACGCGGGGAAGAAGGTTTGCCTGATGGATCTGGATCCGCAAGCACACGCGTCGTTGCACCTGGGCATCACCGCCGTCGATGGCGAAGCCAGCATGTACGAGATCCTGTGCGGCGAAGCCACCATCGAACAGGCTCGTGTAAGCATCAATGACAACCTTTGTGTCGTGCCGGCGAACTTGGACCTGGCGGCTGCTGAATTGGAGCTTGCTGGCGAAGTAGGCCGCGAAATGATTTTGCGTGACCGCGTCGAAGACGATCCAGAAGATTTCGATTATCTGATTTTGGATTGTCCACCCAGTCTGGGCGTTCTGACCGTCAATGCCTTGGTCGCAGTCGGTGAAGTATTCCTGCCGTTGCAACCGCACTTCCTAGCGCTTCACGGCCTAAGCAAACTGCTTCGCACCATCGAAGTTGTTTCACGTCGGCTGAACAGTGGTTTGCGTTTATCAGGCGTGATGCTTTGCATGTACGATTCCAACACCCGGTTGGCTGCCGAAGTCAGCACCGACCTGGACGAATTCTTTACGGTCAGCGAAGGCACACGCGAATTTTTCCGCGGAGCCAAGTACTTTGAAACCAAGATTCGTCGAAACATTCGCTTGGCGGAAGCACCCAGCTTTGGGAAATCAATCTTTGATTACTCGCCCGAAAGTAATGGTTCGGCCGACTACCAATCGTTGGCCGAAGAAGTCATTGCACAAGAATCATCTCGGGTGGCAAAACCTGTCCGTATGGCCGCGTAGTAAACGTAACAGTAAAAATATCAGTGAAAATTTGGGTTGATGCTGACGCTGCACCTCGCGAAGTCAAAGACATTGTTTCGCGAGCTGCAAAGCGTTTGAATGTTGAAACGATTTTCGTTGCCAACCGAAAACTAGCCACGCCAGCCGACGCGCCGATGGTGCGATCGATTATGGTTCGCGACGGTGCCAACGTGGCTGACCAATACATCGTTGACAACGCCGACGCCAACGACTTGGCGATCACCGCCGACCTACCACTGGCAGCCGATCTGGTTGCCAAGAATGTTCATGTGATCGACCCACGCGGCGACATCTACGACAAGGCGAACATCGCCAGTCGTCTTTCGATGCGAAACTTCATGGACGAACTTCGCGGAACCGGTATCGAAACCGGCGGAGCCGCACCCTACGGCGACCGCGACAAAAAAGCTTTCGCGGCCTCCTTTGATCGACTGCTGACCCAAGCGATGAGCGTTTAGAGACGCGATGAGCGTCTAGGGACGCGAAATCAGAGCGATCATCTAGCAATGAAGCGGGCCGTTGAACTAAATCGACTAGCCAGACAACAGCAGGTCAGTTAATCGCTTCGCCGTTTGCTCCGTGCGATGGTTTTCTAACACTCGACTGCGGCCGGTTGTTCCATAGTTTCCCCTGACCATCGAATCGTCCATCATTGCTTTGATGGCGGCGACAAAAGCTTCTAGGTCACCCGGTGGATAGGTCACTCCACCGCCGGTTTTGTTGATCAATTCTGCAAACGCGCCGTGGTGCGGCTGAATCACGGGCACACCGGCGGCCAAGGATTCCAGCACGAATAATCCTTTGGGGTCGTGGTAATCGGTGGGAACTGAAAACACGTCTAGCGAACCCAGCAGGGCGACCTTTTCAGCTAGTGATGGGCTGCCGTGATGAAAGAAACGATCTGTTAGACCGGCAGCATGAACTTTGCTTTTCAGTGCATCGAAATAATCCTGATTGTGTTCCCCTAACCATCCGGCGACGTGCAATTCAATGTTGGTTTGATCCGCAAGTGATAGAAACGCTTCGACGAGGTGATGCAGTCCTTTTTCAGGTGCAATGCGTGCTAGGTAACCAAGCTTGAATGCTGGTGTGTTGCCGGTTGAATGTGAATCGGCAGCCACTCGGTCGGGCAGACCATCGAATGGTGACGTATCAATCGTTAACGGAAACTCAACACGTTTTGAATTTGGAATTTCAAACCGGTCACCCATCTTGTCGGAATAAAATTGGCTATGGGTGATGAAGTGATCCACATGCGAAACCAAGTTCCGGCATAACTCCATGGCCTCGCTCTGGTAGGGCTGCGGCAGATGGTCCAGAAAGATGTCATCACCTTGCAACATCACCGCGATGCGAACGTCGGGTAACCGTTGGCGGATCGCCGGCAGCGCTCCGCCGATTAACAAGTTGCTCAAGACGATTGCGTCTGGCTGAATTTCGTCAGCCAACCAATCGACCAATCGCTGAACCTCGCTGGCCTGATTGCCATCGGTCCCACGCAGCATGGATGTGGTTAGCTGACCCAGCAGAATTGGGTCGGTCGATCCGGTCCGCCGGGTGACCAACCGAATCAATGATGGTGAATTCAGCAAACGCCGTAGCGGTGAGGGTAGTTTCCGAGCCCATCGAAATTTCTGTGCCAGATAGACCTCAATGCCGCCGAAGAAAACTTGGTCGCTGGCGATGCTGATCTGGTCGGTGCGAATCGGGGTGTAGATCGGCTGCAACAGGCAATCGACGCCCTGACCGATCAATGCCTTGGCGACCGCGTTGTCGTTCATGCAGCTTCCGCAATACATGCCCGCAGCGCCGGCGGTCAGAAAGACGATTCGCGGGGGGACAGATTCTTTTGATTGCATTTTTTGTGGGCCGTATTGAGCAGAACGAAACACGGCGAGGAATACGGCATTGCGGAATTGCCGTATTGCGCGCCGCTCAATACGGCCTACTTTGCGGCCAGCTCGTTGTGATAAAGCTTAGCCGTTTCTATACTCCTGCAGTATCAGTCCCCAACAACCTCAGCGGAACCAATATGTCCTATGACGCCCAATTGATCGATGTGTCGGTTTCCACCGCTCCTTTTTACTGGGGCATCGACATTGGTGGCACGGGGATCAAGCTTGGTTTAGTCGACGATCACGGTCAAACCGTTGCGTTTACAAAAATCCCAACCCGCGAAGGCGAAGGCCCTGACGCGGCGATGGATCAGATTCGTGATTCTGTCGTAAAGATTGAAAAGAGCCTCGGTGTCGTCGGAAAAGTGCCTCACATCGGACTCGGTTCGCCCGGGCCGATGGATTTGAAGGAAGGATTGCTGGTCGAGCCGCCTCAACTGCCTTCCTGGTGGGGGTATCGGATTGTGGACGCGCTGACCGAGCGGCTGGGACGGCCGATTTCCTTTCTGAACGACGCCAACGCAGCGGCGTTTGGTGAATTTTGGCTGGGAAGCGGCAGACACAACACATCAATGGTGCTGTTGACTTTGGGGACCGGCGTCGGCGGCGGCGTGATCCTGGACAATGAAATGGTCAACGGCGTCAACAGTTGCGGCAGCGAATGCGGACACATGATCGTTGACCCGTCGCCCGATGCCCAATTGTGCATTTGGGGTGGAGGCAGAGGACACCTGGAAGCGTATGCTTCGGCCAGCGGCGTGGTGCAACGAACGCGGCAACGGTTGACCGAAGGTGCCGAAAGTTCGATTTCAGGAATGCTTGGCGGTAACGATTCGGAATTGACGGCCAAGAAGGTTTACGAAGCGGCGATGGAGGGCGACAAACTGGCGCTAGAAATTGTTGACGAAACTGGGAAATGGCTGGGAATTGGAATCACGTCGATTGTCCACATGGCCGATCCTGGTTCGATCGTGCTGGGCGGTGCCATGAATTTTGGCGGCCCAGGGTGTGAACTTGGTCAACGATTCTTGGACGGCGTTCGTGCGGAATTTAAGCGAAGAACTTTCGCGAACGTGTACGCTGGGACCACGATTAAGTTTGCCACCTTGGGCGCGAACGCAGGATATCTGGGCGTGGCTGGTTACGCTCGAAAAGAACATCAAACAAAGTAAACATGACAACTCATATTCGTAACTTCTGTATCATTGCCCACATCGATCACGGCAAGAGCACGCTTGCCGATCGCTTGCTCGAGCACACCGGCACCGTGACTCGCCGTGAAATGAAAGATCAATTGCTGGACGATCTCGATCTGGAACGTCAACGCGGCATCACGATCAAAGCTCGCGCCGTGGCGATGACATTCAAACGTGGCAACGATACCTATCAGCTAAACCTGATCGATACGCCCGGTCACGTTGACTTTCAATACGAGGTCTCGCGGGCGCTAGCGTGTTGCGAAGGTGCATTACTGTTGGTCGATGCATTTCAGGGCGTGGAAGCACAGACCGTGGCGAATGCCTATGCCGCGATTGAACACGACCTGACCATTGTCCCAGTGATTAACAAGATCGATTTGGTTCACGCGCGGCCAGACGAAGTTGCCGAAGAAATGATGAACTCGCTCGGCACCGATCCCGAAGAATGCGTCCGCGTCAGCGCCAAGACAGGCATCGGAATCGACGGTTTGCTTGACGCGATTATCGAACAAATCCCACCACCATCCGGCGACCCCGACGCGGTGTTACAGGCGATGGTCTTTGATTCCAACTACGACGATTATCGCGGCGCGATCACCTACGTTCGCATCATGCAGGGAACGGTTCGCAAAGGACAGAAAATCCAATTTGCAAGAACCGGCCAATCCCACGAAGTGGTCGAATTGGGGCAATTCGTTCCCCATCGTCAAGGTTGCGAGGAATTGTCGGCGGGACAGGTCGGTTATTTGATCTGCAACATCAAGAGTCTCGGTGATGTGCATATCGGAGACACCGTAACGATTCTTGGTGATAAAGCCGCACCGGCATTGCCCGGCTACGCTCGCCCCAAACGGATGGTTTACTGTGGCTTGTTCCCAAGCGACGGCCAAGATTTTTCAGAACTGCGTGATGCGTTGGAGCGGTTGTCGGTCAACGACCCTAGTTTTGAATTCGAACCCGAAACCAGCGACGCTCTCGGCTTTGGATTCAGGTGCGGTTTCTTGGGCTTGCTGCACATGGAAATCATCCAGCAGCGTTTGGAAAACGAAGCCGACATCGACTTGGTCCAAACCGCTCCCAACGTGACTTATGAAATTGTCGATAAACGGGGCGAAACGGTAACGATTCACAAACCGCAAGATGTTCCTGACCCAGGCGACATCGAAGAATTTCGTCAACCGATCGTCCGCTGCAGCATCATTGTGCCCAACGAGTACATCGGTGCGGTGATGAAGTTGTGCCAGGAACGCCGCGGCATCCAGCGTGCCCATGAAGTGCTGGGTGCGAATCGCACGATGCTGACCTACCACATTCCGCTCGCCGAAGTGGTTTACGATTTGCATGACAAGATCAAGAGTTGTACTAAAGGGTACGGAACGCTTGATTATGAAATGGTTGGCTTTGAAGCCGCCGATTTGTGCCGGTTAGACATCATGGTCAACGGCAACCGAGTTGATGCGCTGGCGATTGTTTGCCACAAAGCGGATGCGGATCGACGTGGCCGAGCGGTGGCAAAGAAATTGAAAGCGGAAATCGCACAACACATGTTTGAGGTCGCCGTTCAGGCTGCGATCGGCAGCCGCGTCATCGCTCGCGAAACGGTTCGTGCGATGCGAAAGAACGTGACCGCCAAATGCTACGGCGGCGACATTTCGCGAAAACGCAAACTGCTGCAAAAGCAAAAAGAAGGCAAGAAGCGAATGAAGGCGATCGGCAGTGTCGAGATCAGCCAAAAAGCGTTCATGGCAGTGCTAAGCGACAGCGAGTGATTTCACGAAAACGACACAGTGAATTAAACCCAGGCCGTGCCTCAGAAAACTCCACTCGGGCTTCATGCTCCCAATTTTTTTGTCGCTAATTTTTTTGTCTAACCTTCGCTGGAATGCGTAGTGTGCTCTCACTGGAATGTGTAGTGTGCTGGCCAGCCTAGGAGCGAGCATGGGAGGATTTAGACAAAAACATTAGCGACAAAAAAATGGTGTGCTCGTGATACTTCGTGTTCAATCGTCTCATTGCCCGAAACCGGAACGGAAGTCGGCGAAGTCGCTTAGGTTGATTTGACCGTCCATCCCTGAATCCATGCTGCGGACGTAACCCGCTTGGCCGACAGACAGGCCGAACACACTTCGGAACGTCGCAAAGTCGCTCAAGCCAACTTGTCCGTCGGCATCAAAGTCACCGTACTTGCGAAAGAATCTGTCAGCATCATTGGCACCAAAGATATGATCGCCTCCGACAACACCATCGCGGTCGCCATCCATCGCTAGCCCATTCGATCTGACTCGTTCGGCATCAATGACCAAGCGATAATTTCCATCTAGCAGACCGCCACCCAAATTGACCGTTTCGCCAGGGGCGAAGGTGATGTCAACGATGGTTGTTCCGCTGGAATGATCCAACACAGGAATATCAATTGCAACTCGTTGTTCTTGATCGTTGATGAATTGGAAGACATCGCCTGTTTCCAAATCGATATCGACAACACGGTCGAACACAATCCGAACCTGATCGATGCCCGATCGCTGCGAATCACCCTGGTTGATGATGATGTCCTCGACTTGCGCCGGCGGGGCGATGGCAAATCCATTGCTAAAGATGGGCAGGCCTACTGCGTCGGCAGCCAGCAAGCCATCACTGGGCGACGAAATTGTCAGATCACTATCGATCTCAGATCGTATTTCGGCTGGGCCGTCGGGAAGGTCAACGTAAAAGTTTCCGTTCACGTCAGAGGTGACGATATTTTCACCGGTGGTGAACATCAATTCCCAGCGATCGATCGTCCCAACGTCAGCCGGTGCAACGTCGAAAACGCGTAACGTCCAGGCTCCGTTGATCAAACCGTTTTCAAAATCCGACAGCGAGCCAATGGGTTGGAACCGACCTGTGAACGGCGACGAAGCGGCGGCGATTGATTGTGATGCATCGTCATCAAAGATGGTGCCGGTGAGGTTTTCGCCGCTTCCGCCGTGCTGAATAAACAAAGGCACTTGGATTCCTGCGGGGGATTCCAGCAACAGTGTCAGGTCGGCAGTGAACGTGTGCGTGAGATCGACCTGGACGTCCAAGTCCAAAACCGAGTTCGCTGCGATTCCGGCGACCTCGATCACCGCGACTGCTACGTCGAGGTCAACAATTGGTTCGTCAGGCGAATCGGCAAAGGAAACGAATGTTCCCATGTCCAGGGTCTCGTTGAAGTTGGCGTCATTGAACGCGATCTGATCCGCAACACCAATCTCATCATCGTCGCGAATGTTGTTGCCATTGGTGTCGCGGTAGAACGCTCCATAAAATCGGTTGCGTTTTGCGACGCCAAAATCGATGTTACCCGACGTTTGATCCTGTTGGACGATCACCGTCTGAGTCAATGCAGAGGTGGCTACCCAGGATTCCGACACGGCTAGGCCGACAGGGTAGCTGGCAGCGTCGAGATTCAGAAAACGATACCTGCCATCGGCATTGGATTGGACCGATGGTTCGCTAGATTTGAATTGGATGGACCATTGATTCAACGTGCCATCATCCTCGCCAAAATCGTCACTGACTCGCAAACGCCAGTCGCCGTTGATCGTTCCTAGGAGTGCTTGGTTAATGACATCCTGCGGTCGGAAACGGCCTTGGAACGGGGGCGAGCCACTTTCGATCGGAACGTCGGCATCGTCAGCGAACACGGTGCCGTCAAATCCGTTGCCCGATTCGCCGACTTGTGATGCCAATCGAAAGCTAGTTCCATCAGGGCTGATCAAATCCAAGCTCAGGTCACCAACGAAGGTGTGATCGATATCAACCAACACTTCAATGGCGGTGGGTTCATTGACACCTGAAACTTCAATGCTGGACTCCACCGAAAGCAGATCCTCAATGGTAACCGCAGCGGTCGAACCGAACGTTTGATTGGAAGATGTGAACTCTCCGTTTAGATCCGTGTCCAAGTAAACCCGTTGACCTGCAGCGCCCGCCTCACTCGTTTCGCGAATTCCATTGCCATTTGCATCTTCAAAAACGAAGCCTTCAATCGATGCGATGACACCAAGTCCGGATAACAATACCTCGAACGCAGATTCATCGGCATCGGTCGAAGCGATCGTCAGCGTCGCCGTGTGATTCACGTTGACGTCTGGACTAAATTGAATCTCAATCGTGGTCGCTTCTCCGATATCGAGCACCGTGTCGCTGACCGTCGAACCATCTGCGCCGGTCACGATACTGAATGCTCCTTCAGTCAAGCTAAACGAGTTAAGATCTAGCGGTGACGTTCCCTGGTTGCGGATTCTCAGGCCTTGTCGCGAGCTATCACCAACAAACGTGTCCTCGGATTGGACAACGCTGAATCCAGAAACCAAATCGTCGGTAGAACTGGTCACTGAAATTTCTGCTTTGCCGATTGAGCGGAGCAGTTTTCCTGCGTTCAATCGCCCGTAACCAAATTCAACATTGTGTCCTGTTGCGGTATCGTAAACGCCGCCGATTAAGTCCGTGTTTGTTCGGATCCATTCTCGTGTTTGGGCGGGCGTCAATGCGATGTCTTGCTCGGCCAATTCAGCCAACGCTAGTGCCGTGATTCCGGTCGCCAATGGCGTGGCGGAGGAGGTTCCGCCAAAACCAGACGAACCGGTTCCGGTATAGTCGCCGGATGCGTAACCTTCGGTGCCGGGGATATCGGTGGTGTCGATTGCCAAGAACCCTGCACGCGAATCATTGCTGGGTGTGACGACGTCAACCTCTGCACCAAAATTGCTGTAATTAGACCTTTCCGCGAAGTTGTTGGTCGCACCGACCGCGATCACTCCTGGAATCGTCGCTGACAGAACCGCTGGTTGGCTGACCGCACCGAATTCATTTCCGGTGGCAAACAAGTGGGTCACACCGATTCCTTGTCGGCCTTGGGTCGTTCCCCATCGCAGCGCGTCCTCGATTGCGGGACTCGGGCCACCGCCGCCCCATGAATGATTGACCACATCGGCCGATCGCCAACTGCCGGTACCGTCGGCGGTACGCCCGCTCATGTAATAAATTGCGGCAGCGATATTGGCATCGCTGGCGACATTGCCGCTGTCAAAAATGCGAGCACTCAGCACCGTTGACTGATAGGCCGCTCCGGCAATGCCAACCCCGTTGTTACCCGTTCCCGCGGCAACGCCCGCAACCGAAGTGCCATGCGGATCCTCGCTGGTGTAGCTGGACTGATTATTGTTGGCGACAAAGTTCCAGCCGAACACATCATCCACCCACCCATTGCCGTCATTATCCAATCCATCATCGGGGATTTCTCCTGGATTTCGATAATTCAAAATGTCTTCATGGTCGATCGCCACTCCGTCATCGACCACACCGACGACAATGTTCGGGGAACCACCCGCATTGATATCCCAAGCCTCATCCAAATCAACATCTGCATCGACAACGCCACCACCTTGCCCGGTATTGATCACGTGCCACTGATTACTTAAACGCGGATCGTTTGGGGTCGAGTAGGTCTTCCAAGATTGAAAGAAGTTGGGTGTCGCCCATCTGACTCTGGTATCGGTGGAGAGACCGTTTGCAAGTTTTAGAGACGCATCGCTGACCGCTTTGGTCGGCGCAGAACCATCGGCACGAACCGTGGCAACGAATTGGTCCGTTGTTCCATCGAGGCGTCGATAGTCGCTGATTTGCGTTTGCTCTAAGAAGAACTTTTCCGGATCCGTATCATCATCCAACGCGACGATGACTTCATCGAATACGACTGCTTCGGAATCGGTAGCCAAGTTTAAGAACACCGGTACTTCCCCGGTGACGCCTTCATGGCCGCTCATCCAATTCTGAACGTTGGGGCCGACAGCCGAAAAACCGGGGACTTCGTAAACCATCCAGACGTCGTTGACCGTCCGAATCGGTTGAATGAACTTCGGCAGCTCGCGGTTAATCCCGTCTTTCCAACGCAGTGCCATGCGATTGTCTAGCCGCGACAATTCGATGGATTGTCCGTCAACAAAATAGTGATCGGTCGCTTGTCGTTTTTCGACGGCCGAGCTGGCGACATCGAGTGGTTTTGAATCAATCTCCTGTTGCAGAACCAATGTTTCGCTGGCAGCAAATGGCAAAACCTCAGCAGCTAACAAGCGACGCGATTCCAGAACCTCGAAACGCCGATTCCAACATTTCGTCTTTAACTTTTGCCGCATCAAGCCAGTCTTACTTAAAAGCATATGAATTCATGCTCTGAGTGTATCGATCGAGTCAAGCATGAACAACGGTATTCGCCGGTTGTCCAGGGCAACTCACTTTTTCAAGCTGGGTTGGGCACTGAAACCCTAACCCATAGCGTTAGCAAGGAATTGACGATATCCCTTGCTTACGCTGCTAGCCTGTGAAGTTATCTCATTCTTAAACGTAAACTTGAACTTCAACCTAAACTTTCGTCGTGATAGTTGAGGTTTAAGAAAAAGTTGAAGTACAAGTTTTGGGATGGCTCATTGATTCACAGCCTATGCGGGTTGCTGCGTATCCATGATGCCGTAACTCGCTCCACTCGCTACGGCCTATTAGCAGGGCAACGGCCAAGAAACTCGTTTGATCGATTCAATCGTGATCGATCAGGTTAATAACCGATGCCCAGGCGGAAGATGATGCCATCATCCAAATCGAGGTCGTCCGCTGGGTTTCGGCGGTATTCGAGTTCACGTTCAAAGGCGTAGCCGACTTCAAAGAATCCTGTACGACGGCCCGCGCGGATTGCGTCAGATTGGCCCCACTCGAATCCAGCTAGCACGCGAAGCTCGTTGATATCGACGCTGTCTTCGCCCTTGCCATTGTCGCGATTGATGGTCCATGAACCGCCGCCGTAGTCACCCGCGACATACCACCAGACGTCACGTGTCCCGATCGTTCGCCAATACTGTGCAAGCTTGGGCTGAGGAAAAAACAGATCCAGTCGCGTGTACGGATTGGGTTGATACAACAATCCGCCCGCCGGCACCAATTTAATGCGGTTGCGGTCCAGGTAATAAACGCCGCCCTTGAGTGTTGAATTGGGTGTTAACCGAAAGTTGGCAAGAGCTTTCCCCAGAACACGAATGCTGTCACCGTTGAACGTATCAAAATCGGTGAAGGCACCGACACGAACACCAAGCTCGGTGCTGAAAATTTGGTTGGGATCTGAATTCCAACCAACGTCAATGAAACCGCTGTAGGCCGATGCCGGTAAGTCAGCGCCGGTGGAACTTCGCGGACCATCCCAAAGATGCAGCGAGAACGATGGGACAACGTAAAGCGGTTGGGTCGAGTACAAGAAGTTTGGGAATGCGAACACCAAGGAAACGTCCGTGTCGTTGGTGTTCAAAGCGTCATCGTCGTCACCCGATCCGACGAACGTGTGTCGAAGCCGCGGGCCTTGAAGCAAACGATAGGCGCTGAACTGATTCGATGGATTGCCGCCGCTAAAGATGCTGCCGCCAGGCATGATGCCGCCGGGGAACAAAGTCGTTGGACTGGAAGATGGAAACGCGTTGCTCGGCAAACCTGGGACAGGTTGTCCGTAGACATTTGCATTGTCGTAGCCACCGAAAACAGGCCCACCGATCGGCGGCGAGTTGATGATCGGTGCATTGAGTTGTCCCGAGGCTGGTCGCGAGAACAGACCACCGAAGAGGCCGCCGGTGGACGGTGGGTTGTTGAATCCAGGTGTGAATCCGCCACCTGGTGATATCGGCGTTGGCGGCCCGATCGGCGTGATGTTGACGCCCGCACCGAAGTTGCCACCGGGACTACCGGGCTGAACCGACGCGTAGGGATCAAAGCTTCCGAATCCGCCAGCGGTCGGTGGCGGCGGATTGAAAGCGGGCGGATTAAAATTTGGTGGATTGAAATTTGGCGGAGCTTGAAAGTTGGGCGTCTGGAAACTCGGTGGCGTGGTGCTTGGAAACTGATTGCCGGGAACGCCAGGCCTGGCAAAGTTTCCGCTTGGTGGGCCAATCGGAACCAGATTGGTTTGTGGAACGCCGGACTGAGCTAATGTGGATCGTTGGCCAACGACAATTCCAATAGAAAAGCAAAGCAAGGTCATCACGACCGCGCGTGAAACTCCCGCGCGCAGTTTCCGCCCAGAAATTCGAATCGGTAGCAGGCGCTGAAGAAAATGCATGCACCGGAACTACTATCCGGCGGGCGTGTCGGTCAAGTCGAATTCAAACTTGAACGAAAATTGGGGGAGCAGGCATATGAGCTAGCAGGCCTTTTGTAGGCCGTAGCGAGTGGAGCGAGTTACGGCATTTGCGCGCCTGCCGTAACTCGCTCCACTCGCTACGGCCTACTTAGCTAGCGTGCTGGTAACCCGAGAATTTGTTCGTTCTTTCGCATGCATGCAATTCGATCTGCGACGCTTGGATGCAACCATGTGGCTTTGCGTGCCGATGGGTGATCGAAGGTGACTCGCATCAAGGCGGATGACAGTGCATCCGATGCACCGGCGAAATTGTTTGGCAATTGGTGGAACTGACCCGACAACTGTTCCGCCATTCGGCAAGCCGTCACGTCCGCGTCGTATTCGGTGCGATACGAAATCATTCGCAACACTGCCAGCGTCATCAGGATGCCGACGACGCTGCCGATGGCCATCGCCCATTCAGGGGTTTGTAAATACTGATCCGCAATCCGTGTGACAAAGGTGCCAGCGATCCAAGCGGGCAGTACCGCCAAAATTCGGATCGGCACATGTTTGCGTTTCAAGTGTGCAGCTTCGTGCAGAACGACCATCGCGATTTGCGGCGTGGGCAATTCATCGAGCAATCGGTCCGATAGAAACAGCGTTCGGATCGGTGGCACGAAACCGGCGACCATGGCATTGAACTGCACCGATCCAGTGTCCCAGCGAACTGCACGCGTTCGGCCTGCACCGGCGGCTCGCATCAAATCGCTAATCCACGCTTGCTGGTCGGAATTCATCGGAGCCGTTTTGAACAGTTGTCGAATCAGCAAAGGCATGACCAGTGGAACGAACAGCAAGACGCCGGCAAGCGAAACCCAGGCCGTGGATTCCTCGCTGATTGGCAACATCCCAACCAAATCGGAGGCCGCCAGTAGCACTAAGACTGGAATCACTAACCAAGACATGCCGCCGCGGAATGATTGCCAGATCGCTTTTACGTAACCAGTCAAACCGGGTGCGGTGTAATTCAGACGAACTCCGTAGCAATGTTCGGCCGACCATGTGCCGGCGGTCATCGCGACCGCTGGCGTCAACAGGACCAAGGCCTGCAACAACATCGATCCGCCAACCACCGGAATTGAATCGACGGCTCGAGCGATCCCGAATCCGGCTAGACAGAAAACAGCGACGCCTAATCCTAACCAGCGGAACGCAGCCATTTGTTTCTCGAACCACTCGGCACCCGCGATCGGTTGCAACTTGTCAGCCATCACGTAATTGGACACTGTCCGCGCCGCAATGTGGCTCAGCAAGATCCAGCCGGCGACCATGCAAGCACTCGCCGTGATCGCCGCGGCCCAGTCGATGTCTTTGGGCGGAAGCGAACCGCAAGCCAGCGACAGAATGACCAGCAGGAAATAATAGAGTTGCAAACCGAGATCCGCGATAAAGATTCAGAAACAATCTCCTTGGTTTACAAAGAGACTGATAAGTCGCCGCAGTTTAACACGCAAATTGCCAACAGCCGACCATTTTGGCTCGGACCACTGACAACCACGCACGCACATGATCGGTCGTAGGGATCATTCCGGTCATTCAAGGGCGTTTCTAAATTGTTTACCCGCGTGGGCATCGCCCCGCGCGTCGTGCTGGCCCGAACGCGCGGGGCGATGCCCACGCGGCTAAACGAACTAGTGTCCGGTGCCAAAACTCTTTACGGCGTTGGGCGTTAGTCACTTCGCCATCGCGGTTGCGGACTCAAACACATGCCCTGGTTTAGGGCCATGTTGGGTGTAGGTCAAGATTTCCGGGCCGTCTTCGGTCATCAACACCGAATGTTCAAACTGTGCTGACGGGCGACCGTCCTTGGTTCGCACGGTCCAACCGTCTTGCTTATCGCTTTTCGTGAAACGGCTACCCGCATTGATCATCGGTTCGACGGTGAAGCACATCCCCGGATACAAACGATCGATACGGCTTTGGCGATTTGGAAAGTGAGGAATCGACGGGTCTAGGTGAAACTTTTTCCCCAGACCGTGTCCGACGTATTCTCGAACGACCGAAAAACCCCGACCTTGTGCCTCCGGTACAACGGTTTCGCCGATCTTGGCAACTTTACATCCGGGCGTTAACGCATTGATCGCCTTGTGCATGCAGTCAAACGCGCACTGGGTGACATCGCGTTTCTCATCGGAAACTTCGCCGATAAAGAAAGTCTCGCTTTGATCACCGTGCCATCCATCAACAATCGTGGTGATGTCCACGTTGATGATGTCACCGTCCTTCAATTCGTAATCATCGGGGATCCCGTGGCAGATGACGTCGTTGATACTGGTGCAGCAGCTTTTGGGGAAATTCTGGTAGCCCAACGTGGCGGCGACATGCCCGTTGTCTTGCGTCCAGCCCACGACCAATTCGTCGATGGTTTTCGTCAACGTGCCAGCTTTGACGTGCGGTCTTAGGTAATCCATTAGCTGGGCATTGACCCGGCCCGCCCGTCTCATCGCGTCCTGTTGTTCGGGATTCAGGATCAGCTTCTTATTCTTCTGCTTTTTGAGCATCGATATGAGAATTTGAGGAAAGAGTCAGATGAGGGCACATGTTACCAATCGCATGGGTGCCGCCCAAGTCTTTAAAAAGTCGGTTTGGTGGCAAAACTTCGACATATTACAGGGGTTGAATCACTTGGTGGGCGATTTAGGCGTCGTCAGAGCCTGACTTTTGCTGACTTGTCAGTCGGAAACCTGTCACGCTGACTAAGATAATGAACCAAATGTTGCCTCCGCATGCAAACTCCTCAAATCCTTTCAGAACCGATCTTTTGACCTCATTTTCCCTGGTTAAATTTGGTTCCCTGTTGACGCAAATGAAAAACCATCTCCAAATTTGCAACTCATTCAGCATCCTGCGAGCGCCCTTGGCCTGCTGCGTTCTGGTCCTTGCCGGTTTTGCGGTGCCAACAAACGCATCGGCACAGGCAGCCGATGTTACCGTTGATTCGCTGGCGACCTCGAACGATCTGCAGTTCAACTTTGCTGGTTCGGATTGGCGGAGCGTGTTGGAATGGTTTTCGGAACAGGCTGACCTGTCCCTGCAGTTAGACCAAGTTCCGCTGGGCACGTTTTCGTTCGCCGATCCAACGCGAACGTATTCCATTTCGGAATCGCTGGACATCTTGAACATGTCGCTGATGAAGCGAGGTTATTCGTTGGTTCGTCGCGGTCGGTTGTTGCAGGTGATCGATCTGGAGGCTGACAACGCCGACAAGTTGATCAGCGAGATCGCCGAACAAGTCACTCCGGATGAATTGGATCAACGGGGCGTTAGCGACATCGTGACGTCGGTGTTTCCGCTGGGCAGTTTGACGCCGGGCGCAGCGAGAGAAGAACTGGGGCAATTGATCGGTCCGTGGGGACGCGTCGTTGTTTTGGAAAGTGCTCGGCAAGTCAAAGTGACCGAGACCGCGAAGAAACTGATCGCGATTCGCAACTTGCTTCGCGATGCCGCAGCAGCGGAAACCGAAGTGACTGAAATCAAGCTTAAAAATCGTGGTGCCGAAGAGTTGTTAGAAATTGCCAGGCCGCTGCTTGGTTTGGAAATGGGCGAAAACAGTAACGACGAAATTCGCATCTCAATCGGCCCTCTGGGCGACCGAATTTACGCAACGGGCGAATCAGGAAAAACAGGGCTGCTGAAAGCTGTGATTCAAAAAGCAGATTCGCCAGTCGGAATTCCTGATGCAGACGGCACCGAAGTCGTGCTGCCGATTCTGCGAACTCACGCGGTTAGCTCAGCCGACACAACCACCGTGTTTGACGTTCTGCAAACACTGCTGGCCGGATCACCCGACGCGCGGATCGCGATTGATCCGCGGACCAAGTCGATCGTCGCGCGGGCTCTCCCAGAAACGCAAGAATTGATCGCTCAATCGATCGCCGAGTTGGAAGGGAGCGGACAAGATTTCAAGATCTTTGAACTGCGGCGTCTCGATCCGGCTCAGGCGTTACTAACGATCAACAAATTCTTTGGTGTCACCGCCGAAGGTGGCGATGGACCAACGGTTGATGGCGATCCCGCGACCGGGAAATTGTGGGTGCGTGGAACGACTGACCAAATTGAAAAAGTCGGTCAGTTGATCACTCAGTTGGAAGGAACCGACAGCGTCGGTGGCATGAGCGACAAGGTTCGCATTTTGCCCTACACCGGACGTTCCGCCAAAGAAGCATTGATGCAGGTCCAAAGTTTGTGGCCGATCACCGGACGCAGCAACGCGATTCGCATGATCGGTCCAATGGGCGAGTCGTCGCAGCAATCTTCCGACAACGGAATTCCTGAACGACGAATCCAACGTTCGGAAGAACAACGTCCTGGCAATCGATCGACTCGGCCGCAAAAAAAGAATGATAAGCCGCAATTCAACCCACTGGATAACTCACTCGATGCCGGCATTCGCGACAGCAAGGCTTCACGTCAATACACGCTCGTGAGCGAGAACGATGCAGAGACGCTGACTCAGCAGGAATCGAAGCAACAAGAGTCGAATCAAACAACGCTTAGCATTGGTGGCGGTGACATCGTCATTCAAATGACGCCCGCGGGAATCCTGATCGCTTCCGAAGACACCGAAGCGCTCGATGCTTTTGAAACATTGATGCAGTCGATCGCGGCCCCCAACGCAGCAGCCTCGGACGTGCCGACGATCTACTGGTTGAAGTACGCCGAAGCAGCCGAAGCAGCCGAGTTGGTGTCGAAAATTCTTGGCGGCAACGAAAGCAGCATCGCGGGTGCGGTGGACAGCATGGCCAGCGGTCTTGGCGGCGGAATGCTGGGTGGACTGATTGGGCTTGGTGGCGGTAGCGATGAAGGTGCGTCGTCATCGAAGTCAATCCTGACATCCAGCGGAAGCGTCAGCATTGTGCCTGACGCAAGGCTGAACGCACTGATCGTTCAAGCCGGCGATGCGGACCTGCGAATGATCGAAATGATTCTGGAAAAAATTGACCGTGCCGATAGCCCCGAAGACGTTCAAACCAAAGGTCGGCCAGCCTTGATTCCAGTCATCTATCAAGATGCTGCCGATGTTGCAAAGGTGGTCAAGGAAGTGCTCGGTGATCGCATCGAAGGACAATCCGGCGGCAATGGCGGCGGCGGTGGTGGAAAGCAACCTTCCCCGCAAGATTTCTTTAATGCCTTGCGGGGTGGACGCGGCGGCGGTGGCGGCGGCAGCGATTCCAAGGCGACCAGTGAACCATCCAAAATCAGCATTGCCGTTGATGTGAAAAGCAACGCATTGGTCGTCGTGGCAACGCCGGCTGACTACGCGGAAGTTCGCGACTTGGTCGAAGAAATTGATCGAGGCGGAATGACCACCGAAGAAACAGTGACGACTTACACCTTGGGCGGGAACGTGAATCCAGAAGTGATGAGAGCTGCGTTGGAATCGATTCTGGGCGTTGACGCGACCTCCGCTGATGCGAAGTCCGGCAGTTCGTCGGCGAAATCAACTTCAAGCGGTCGCGGTGGATCTAGCAAAGGTTCAACCGGTTCAACATCATCTGACATTCAACAACGCATCGATTTCTTTCGTTCACTTCGCGGTGGTGGACAGCGTGGTGGCGGTGGACAACGCGGCGGCGGTGGAGGAGGAGGGCAACGCGGTGGTGGCGGACAACGTGGTGGCGGTGGACGTTAACGAGTTTGAGACCGACACCTCGCCCACAACGAAGCATTGTTTCCATTTTCCTTCCCGATCGATCTAGAATCTCATGCAAGCCGGACTGATCCTGAAACGCCGCGGACTGCTTAGCGACGATCAATTGCAACAAAGCATGCAATCGGATGCCGGTGGAGTGCTGCAGGCGGCCGTGACGCTCGGTTACGTCAGCGAACCCGACGCGCTGCGTGCATTGGCGGATGAGATCGGGTTGGATTACGTCGATTTGAGAACCACTGAAATCGACCTGTCGGCTTTGGAGAACTTTCCTCAAAAGTTGATCTATCGAAATTCACTCTTCCCGATCGGCTTTGACGACGATTCAATCATCGTCGCGACCAGCGACCCGTTGGACTTGTACCCGCTGGACGAAGCGAGTGCTGCGACCGGACGCAGCATCATTCCCGTGGTCGCACAGCGCGAAGAAATTGCTCGGTTAATGAATCGGCACCTCGGTGTTGGTAGCGAAACGATCGAAGGTTTGATGGCCGCCAAAGCCGATGAGGACGGCGTCGAATTGCTTGAGCAAATCGAGACCGATGGCAGCGAGCTGAGCGAGATGGCGCAGGAAGCGTCCGTCGTTCGGCTGGTCAACGAGATTCTGCTCGAAGCAATTCAGTCACGTACCAGTGACGTTCACATTGAATCACAAAGCAATGGACTGCTGGTTCGCTTTCGCATCGACGGCATCCTGCACACTCAACCGACGCCGCCCGAGATCAATCGTTTTCAAGCAGCCATCATCAGTCGCCTGAAAATCATGGCGCACTTGAACATTGCCGAAAAACGTTTGCCGCAAGACGGGCGAATCAAGCTGCGAGTCCATGGTCGCGAAGTCGACATTCGCTTGAGCATCATTCCAATGATTCACGGCGAAGGCTTGGTGATGCGGATCTTGGATAAAGCGTCGATGGTTTTCGAGCTGGAAAGCTTGGGGATGTCACGCGAGATCTATGACCGGTTCAGCAAGATCATTGAACTGCCGCACGGGATTGTGTTGGTGACCGGGCCAACCGGTAGCGGTAAAACGACGACGCTTTACAGCAGCCTGCTGCAAATCCGCAGCCCTGAAACAAAGATCATTACCACCGAAGATCCGGTCGAGTATCAGCTTGACGGGATCAATCAAATTCAAGTTCACCCAAAAATTGGACTCACGTTCGCCGCGTCGCTTCGAAGTATTTTGCGACATGACCCCGACGTGGTTCTGGTCGGTGAAATTCGAGATTTGGAAACCGCCGAAAGTGCAATTCAAGCTTCGCTGACCGGTCACCTCGTCTTCAGCACGCTGCACACCAACGATGCGGCCAGTGCATTCACGCGGATGGGCGACATGGGCGTCGAACCGTTCTTGGTCGCCGGTACAGTCGAAGGCGTGATGGCCCAGCGTTTGCTTCGCCGTCTGTGCCCGCACTGCAAAGAGCAAGTCGATCCAAGCGATGCCAACCTACCACCAGATTTCCCTCACGATCGTATGACTGGCGAACCGATCTTCCAAGCCGTCGGTTGCCGTGAATGCCGCGGTGTTGGTTACAGTGGTCGGTTGGGGATTTACGAATTGCTGGTCGCCAACGATGCCATCCGAACCCAGGCTCAAGAAAGGGCCAGCAGTTGGGACATCCGCCGCGAAGCCGTCAAAGGTGGCATGCGAACATTGCGAATGGACGCGTTTGACAAGGTGATCGCAGGCGTTTCCACGATCGACGAAGTCCTCAGAGTCACCAAGGGCGATTTGCCCTAACATTCACCCTTCACCCTTCACTCTTCACTCTTCACTCTTCACTCTTCAAACTTCTTTCGTGCCAAACTTCACCTACATCGCTCGCGACATGACCGGAAAACAGGTCACTGGAACGCTAGAAGCTGGCGGCGAACGTGACGTGGCGTCGATACTGTCGGAACGGTCGCTGTTCCCGGTTCAAGTCAAAGAGGCCGCATCGGCGAGTGGCGGACTGTCGTTGATTCCTGGCGGGCGAAAGAACGTCAACGGGCAAACGATGTCCGTCTTCTACAGCCAGCTTGCGTCGCTTTTAAGAGCCGGCGTGCCGATGGTTCGGGCGCTGAATGTTTTGGGCGAACAATCCAGCAGCCCTGTGCTGAAAGAAATCGTGCAAGAGATTCGCGGCAAGGTGGAAGACGGCGAAACGTTGGGCGATGCGATGGCGCGTTACCCTCGTGTCTTCAGTGAAATGGGATGCAACATGGTCCGCGCCGGTAGCGAAGGCGGGTTCCTGGAAGACGCTCTGAATCGCGTCGGCGATTTCACCGAACTGCAAGAAGATTTGAAAGGCCGCACCGTTAGCGCGATGGCGTACCCGATTTTCCTGTTTTCAGTCGGCAGCATTGTCTTGTCCGCGTTGCTGGTTTTCTTTGTGCCCAAGTTCGACATGCTTTTTGAAAGACTACGGGCGAAGGGCGAGATGCCAAAGATGACCGAGTGGTTGTTGGACTTCAGCATGCTGCTGCAAAGCTATGGCTGGATCCTGCTGATTGGCCTAGTCGCCGGCGTGGTTTCATTGCACCTGCATTTTAAGTCCGACGCAGGCCGAAACCGTTTGGACCGTTGGAAATTGAAGATTCCCGTGCTGGGGAATATCTTGATGAACCTGGCCGTTGCAAGATTTTGCCGAGTGTTGGGAACACTGCTCGGTAACGGTGTACCGATTTTGAAATCGCTTGAAATTAGTTCGACTGCCGCTGGCAATCAACTGCTTAGCGGATCCGTTACCGACGCAACTGAGAACATCAAAAGCGGCGAAAGCTTGGCGTCACCCTTGCGAGCGTCAGGCTATTTCCCTGCATCGGTCATCGAGATGATCAGCGTCGGTGAGGAGAGCAATTCCCTGGATACGGTCCTGCCTGAAATCGCCGACTCGCTTGAAAAAGTCACCTTCCGTCGCCTCGATTTATTCGTCCGGCTTCTGGAACCCATCATGTTGTTAGTGATGGCGATCTTGGTGCTAGGTGTGGTGATGGCGTTGCTGGTACCCGTGCTGAAGAGCAGCACGGCACTTTAGCATCACGTGAACAATCAGTGTCGTAGTGGAAGAGGTTACGAGTCCTCACATACGGGACTCTTTGCCACGAATTACTCGGCGATCCCTAAACGTAGGCCGTGTGGAGGTGGATGGTGGCGTTTACCGATTACCACGGGTCACCTTTGCTGCTGGTAATGCTTTGACAAAGTAATCAGGGCGACCAACCACATCGCACCAAAGACGATGGGTGCGAACACGCTCAAGAACGGCAGCACCAGAGCCGTCACCATGAACATCAGCCCGATGATTGCTGCACCGCCCCAAACGTGACCGCTCATCGATAGGAAACCGAAACCACTCAGCACTGCGGTGGCGGGAAACATTGCCTCGGCTGGAATGACACTCATAAAGACCAGCAAGTTCATCGCAGCCAGTGATGATAGGTAACCCAACCAGATCGAATAGACCGGTCGCTCGACAATCGTTCGCGGGGTCAATTGACCATCACGGGCTCGATAGATCACCCAAGCAATCGCAACCATCATGCACCACCTGGGTGTCCAAAAAGAAAGCCACCGCGGATAGTCCAATGCATCGAGTGTCGTGATGATGGCATGAGCCAAAAAGATGATTCCACCGATCCAAAGCAGCGTTCGACTCCAGGCCGCGAAGTGTCGCTGGTGCTGGTCGCGACGCAACTCTCTAGCCACCTGCCCCAGCAATCCGCTTTGGTCCGCCGCAACCGGATTGCCTTGGATCCAGCATTCCAAATCATCCGCCATCGCGTCAGCAGACTGGTATCGTTGGTTAGGTTCGCGGGCGATCGCTTTCAGACAAATGTTTTCCAGCGACGCGGGAATCTCTGAACGTAAACCTCTCGGGGGCATCGGGTCGTCATGCAGAACGCTTTGCAAAATCTCGGCTGCCGAGCCACTGCCGTGCGGCGGCGTGCCGGTCAACAACGCGTACAAAATCGCGCCCAACGAATACACATCGCTAGTTTGATCAATCGCCGCATCGCCGGACGCTTGCTGAGGGCTCATGTAGTTTGGCGTGCCAAGCACCTGGCCGGTTTGCGTCAGCAGCGTTCCATCGCGATGCCATTTGGCTAACCCAAAATCGGTTAGCATCGGCCGCCCGTCATCGGACATCAATACATTGTCCGGCTTTAGATCGCGGTGCAGGATTCCGGCTTGGTGGGCGTAGCCGACCGCACGCGCAATCGAGACCGACATGGCGGCGGCCCAATCAAATTCACAGGGGCAATCGTCAATCAATTTTTGAAGCGTTGGACCTTCCACCAGCGTCATCGAGAAAAACAAATAGCCCTGCCAATCCCCGGTTTCATGGATCGCAACAATTCCCGGATGATGCAGCCTGGCCGCCGCTTCGGCTTCGGTACGAAACCGACGTCGCTCTTCACGACTGGCCAAGACACCGGTGCTAATCAACTTCAAAGCCACCGGCCGATCCAAACCCGCTTGTCGTGCTCGATACACGACGCCCATGCCCCCACGAGCGATCTCGGATTCGATCACATAAGTGCCAATCGTTTTCCCGATCAGCGAATTTGAAATATCGGCAGCGTCTGGCTCGGCCAGCCAATGATGATTCTGAAAGAACGTCCGCAAGTCATCAGCGAACTGAGGAAACCGTCGCAGGTAGTCGGCAGGATCCGGCGTTTCGCCCGCTTCGGTCCGCTCAATGTAATCGGCCATCACCGATTCAAAACTCGAACCGCCAGAAGATGCATCGACAGGTTTGGAGGAAGTCATACCGAGAGTATAAACAGACCAAGTCAGCAGCGAACCGTAGCTGATCCCGCCAGGTAGCGCTACAAAGCATTTGCCAAAACGTTAAACCGCGTTGGGCATCGCTTTAGCCCCAGATGGGGCGACAGCACGGTGCCGTGGGTCCTGACCCACGGAATCAAACGAAGCAAAAACCGAAGCCCCGGATGGGGCGACAGCACGGTGCCGTGGGTCTTGACCCACGGAGTCAAACGAAGCAAAAACCAAAGCCCCGGATGGGGCGAAAGCACGGTGCCGTGGGTCTTGACCCACGGAGTCAAAAGAAGCAAAAAACCGAAGCCCCGGATGGGGCGAAAGCACGGTGCCGTGGGTCTTGACCCACGGAGTCAAACGAAGCAAAAACCAAAGCCCCGGATGGGGCGAAAGCACGGTGCCGTGGGTCTTGACCCACGGAGTCAAACGCAGCAAAACCGAAGCCCCGGATGGGGCGAAAGCACGGTGCCGTGGGTCTTGACCCACGGAGTCAAACGAAGCAAAAAACCGAAGCCCCGGATGGGGCGAAAGCACGGTGCCGTGGGTCTTGACCCACGGAATCAAACGAAGCAAAAAACCGAAGCCCCGGATGGGGCGAAAGCACGGTGCCGTGGGTCTTGACCCACGGAATCAAACGAAGCAAAAACCGAAGCCCCGGATGGGGCGAAAGCGATCAGACTTCGGCACTTCTCGGTGAGCGATACCTTTTAGGTTTCTGTAAGTTGCATATAGACCGTAATTTTCAAGGGACCCCACCTCTCAAGCCCCGCGGGAGAGGTCGAGCCAAAGCGAGGGAGAGAATTCGCAGCAACGCGCGCCACCTCCCGGCCGCCCGAACTCCCCCGCTGCGCGGTGCATCGTAGACTTCACCGAGAAGTGTCCAAATTCCGGCTCTATTACCCCTCCGGGGCAAATCATGGTTTTGGTTTGATTACCGGTGGCCAATGGCCACCGGCAGAGTGCTGACGCCCCATCCGGGGCTAAGTAAGCACCGCGTTGGGCATCGCCCCGCGCGTTCGGGCCAGCACAACGCGCGGGGCGATGCCCACGCGGTTAAACAAGCAAATGCTTCGCCTACTTTTACTCAGGTACACTGACCACTTCGTGACCCGCACGCGTTGATAGATTCTGCCAAAGCTCGCGATCAATCGAATCGTTCATAAAACGCACGCTGCCGTCCAGCATTCCAACTTGAACGCCGCCGGTGTGGTAAGAACGCGAAGTCACCGCTGCATAGGTCTTCGCCGGATCGCTTACATTTGAAGGTGTTTTGCCTTCGCGAAAATTGGTGAAGTCGATGTCGTAAACCGCACCACCGCTCTCGTGCAGCACCCGGGTGTTGGGCGTGAACGTGGTGGTGAAACCTGCTTGGTGCGAACGACCATCGACCCACTCGGTGTGTCCAGTGTTCGTCTTGAAACTTCCACCAAGAGCACTGATCTCTGATTCAACCATCGGCATATTCAGATCGCCCGGCAGTTCAACGTCACGTAGATAAGGCGTCCATGATTTGACTTCGGCAAAGGCCAACGTGTTGCTGAGACCGTCCAGGCAATCGCGGAACTTACGAGTCTGTGCGGGAGTAAACGCTCCTTCGCCGACGATTTCGTCACCGATTCGATCAAAGTTGCCGGGATCGTAAACAAACCAAGTTCCGACGTTGGCGGCGTAGTTCATTGGATAATGTTCAGGTCCGTCGTCACCGAGTCGCTGCGTGTCGCCGGGATCGCTTGGACACTGATACGCCGGCACTCGAAAACTGGACACGGGCAGCGTTTCACCTGCGATCGTCAAAGTGGATGCGTCGTAGCCATCGGAAAAGTCGATCGCTGAATCCAAGGCCAAGCTTTCCAGGAACGGCAGGATCCGAGCTTGCAGCGACCATCCGCTGCCGCTGTTGGCCGGCTTGGTCCAAACCGGCGGCAACTGACGCATCGCCGATTCGTAGTTATGAACCGCCAAAACGACTTGTTTCATATTGTTGGAACAGCTCATGCGTCGAGCCGCTTCACGAGCCGATTGAACGGCCGGCAATAGCAAACCAACCAAAATGCCGATGATGGCAATGACAACGAGCAATTCAACCAGCGTGAACCCAGAATGGGGACGATGCATCTTCTTCATAGCGATCTTTCAAAGCCGCTGCGGAAATTCGCAGCGATAGCCAAATAGAGAGGAGTGGAGAGTCCTGGCTGGCTGGCTTGCTGATCGCTGGCTGGCTTGCCTGAAAGTGATTTCGGTTATTGAGAATCACTTGCAAGAAGGAGAGGTTATGTGCCGTTTGGGGTCTGCACAAGCTTGATTTGGGCTTTTTCAGTGAATAAATCTATCCAAAGGATTCAGGAAAGCTATTCAGTTGCTTTCGGCCGTATTAGATCTAGGCCGTAGTGAACGGAGCGAAGTACGGCCTACTTCTACTGCACCGCTTTTGCAGGTGCTTGTCCTCCATCGTCGTTTCTGACCAACCAGACTACAATCTCGGCCAATCTCATCTGTCACGAATCGCAACGACCGACTTTCGCCTTATGAACCGACGCCTTTTAGTCACCAGCGCCCTGCCATACGCCAACGGTCCGATTCATATCGGGCACCTGGTGGAATACTTGCAAACCGATATTTGGGTGCGATTCCAGAAACTGATTGGCAATCGTTGCCTTTACATGTGTGCGGATGACACGCATGGAACCGCGATCATGATTCGTGCTCGGAAAGAGGGGCGTAGCGAGGAAGAGCTGATCGCCGACATGAGCCAAGCCCACCAACGTGATTTCGCGGGCTTTGGAATCGAGTTTGACCATTACGGCAGCACCAACAGCGACGAAAATCGCGACCTTTGCGGGCAGTTCTGGAAGTCCTTGCGGGCCGCCGATTTGGTGACCGAGCGATCGATCGAGCAATTGTACGACCCCGAAGCAGAAACGTTTTTGGCGGATCGCTTTGTCCGCGGAACCTGTCCTCATTGCGGTCTGACCGATCAAGCCGGCGACAACTGTAACAACGGCCACACCTACAGCCCCGCGGAATTGATTGATCCCAAGAGCACGTTAAGCGGTGCCACTCCGGTGCTTCGCGAGGCGACTCATTTATTCGTTCAGCTTGAAAAGCTGCATGGGTTTTTGAACGAATGGGTGGATCAATCGGGTGCGTTGCAGACCGAGATCGCGAACTACTTGAAGGGGCATTTCCTTTCAGACGATCTTCGCGATTGGGACATCAGCCGTCCGGCACCCTACTTTGGTTTCGAGATTCCCGACGCCCCGGGAAACTACTGGTACGTTTGGTTCGATGCACCGATCGGTTACGTCGCGACAACTCAGCAATGGTGTGACGCAAACAACGAAAAGCTTGCTGATTGGTGGAACAGTGAAGACACCGAAATCCATCACTTCATCGGCAAGGACATCACCTACTTTCACACGCTGTTTTGGCCGGGCATGTTAAAAACGGCTGGATTCTCGTTGCCAACCAAAGTTCATATTCATGGTTTCCTCACCATCAACGGCGAGAAGATGTCCAAGAGCACGGGCACCTTCATCGCAGCGGAAACCTTCCTAAAGCATTCCAACCCTGCTTACCTGCGGTACTTCTACGCGTCCAAGCTAACGCCTCGGGTGGAAGATCTGGATTTGTCGATGGATGAGTTTGTCGACAAGGTCAACAGCGACTTGGTTGGCAAGGTCGTCAATCTGGCCAGCCGGGTTGGCAAGTTTGCAAACTCCACCGGGCTTTCGGAAACCTACCCGGACGATGGCGGGCTTTTCGTCAACGCAGCCGCAGCCGGTGAAAAGATCGCCGAAGCTTACGAAGCATGTGATTACGCCCGAGCGATGCGGTTGATCATGGAATTGGCTGACGCGGCCAACCCATTCGTCGAACATGCCAAGCCTTGGGAAATGAAGAAAGACGAAACTCGCCAGGATGAACTGCGAGACGTCTGCACGGTTGCACTGAACCTGTTTAGGCAATTAGCAATCTATTTGTCACCGGTGCTTCCCGAATTGGCTGACCAGTGCGGCGAATTGCTGGGTGAAAAAATTGTTAGCTGGGATCAGAGTCAAAGTCCGCTTCTGGGTTGCCAGCCCGCGAAGTTCAAACGAATGTTAGATCGAGTTCAAAAAGAAAGTTTAGAAAAGATGATTGAAGAAAGTAAAGACAACGCGGCCGACGACCAAAACGCCGTTACCGCGAATCCGTTCAACGACTCTGATGCTCCGTTGAAAGAGGAACCGCTTGCCGATGAAATCACGATCGATGAATTCGCCAAGGTTGACCTTCGCGTGGCTCGGGTGATCACCGCCGAGCACGTGCCTGAGGCAAACAAGCTGTTGAAATTGACGCTTAGCCTTGGTGGCGAAGAACGTCGTCAGGTGTTTGCCGGAATCAAAGCGGCGTATGAACCCGAAGCATTGGTCGGAAAACTGGTCGTGATGGTCGCCAACTTGAAGCCACGCAAAATGCGATTTGGAATGAGCGAGGGAATGGTGGCGGCGTCAGGCCCCGGTGGCGCGGACGTCTTCATCCTGGGCGTCGATGAGGGGGCTCAACCAGGCCAGCGAGTTCACTGATCTAGCGAGTTCACTGATGCTGCCTGAACGGGTTCTATCGTTTTGATTTCACCTCAAACTTTCCGGCGTTACCTGCTCGACCGCATGGTGCTGCGTCCCAGTCGTGATGCCTTGGACCCGGGCACTCAACAGAGGATGACCGTCGCGGTTGGTGGGCATGCGATTGAGTATTTCAGCCATCGGTTTGGTGTCGAAAAAGATAAGCATGACCTGGTGGTCGTCAAGTTCCCAGGCACATCAGGAAGAGCCGAGCGATCGAGCGTGTTTCCTGGAAATCTACTGCGTGGCACCTCCGCAGGCGACGTTTCAGGGTTAGTGCTGACGTGGAATCCGCCCGGTTACGGTGGAAGCGGCGGTCGCCCAAGCTTGTCAGGAATGCCGGCGGCAGCCACAAGCTTTTTTGACGCCGTTCTCAATCGGCACGCGGCTGACGCAACCCTCTGGCTTTGCGGAAATAGCCTCGGGTGCAACCCGGCGTTACACTTGGCGGCAAATGATCGAAAACAAAGAATTGCCGGATTGATTCTTCGAAACCCACCACCTTTGATTCCAGTGGTCAAGCGAATCGCAAAAAAGTATCCGATGGGAAAGTACATTGACCCGATCGTCGACAGCTTGATTGACGAGATGAACGCAGAGTTCACCGCACCGCTGGCAAAAACACCAGCGGTCTTTCTAAAATCGATGTCAGATACACTGGTGCCACCGAAATTACAGGATCGATTGATCAGCGGTTACGGTGGTCCAAACCAAGTTGTTTCCATGGAAGGCTTAGAACATGATGGCGTTCCGACCGATGATCATGAGCGGTTGATTTCGCAATCGCTGGTTTGGCTATGGGAGCAAAGATTAATTTCCCAACCTCTGAGTACTTCTTGATGATCATTCGTCAGGCACATGATCGTGATGCGGACTGCATCGCGTCGATTTACAACCACTATGTCCGCATTGGTGGAGCCACGTTTGATAAAGATCCTTGGACGATTGGCCAAACACGCCAGCTCTTAAATGGCAGCGACAGTGGACTGTGGGTGGTCGCATGCCAGAATGAAGACTCTCTTTCAAGCCAGCTTGATGGCTGGGCATCCGCACGTCCGTTTAGCGTTCGACACGGCTATCGCTTTTCATTGGAAAGCGCCGTTTACGTCAACGATCAATCCAAGCGACGGGGCATCGGCCGCCAGTTGATGGAAGCGCTCATCGAAACTTGCCAGCAGCAATCGATCCACTACTTGATGGCCCGCATTGTCGCCGGCAACGAAGGGAGTATCGACTTTCATCGACGACTCGGCTACGAAGTGATCGGCACGCAAAAAGAGGTTGGCCACATGGACGACCAATGGCTAGATGTCGTACTGCTACAAAAGCTGCTTTAAGAACTCCTATTGATGATCCTTAAACGTAGGCCGTAGCGAGCCATAGCGAGTTACGGCAACATTGCGCACTGCCGTAAGGAACGTACGACTTTTTAGAGTCGCCTTTCGCTCGGGACGTCGCATCAGTTACTGCGTGTTAGGCCCGGAGGGCCGGCAGCTCCCTGCCGGGTGCGCGAGCACCCGGATGGCTGCCCCACGCCGTGAAGAGTTTTGGTCCCGGAAAACACGGTTTAGTTCGTTTAGCCGCGTGGGCATCGCCCCGCGCGTTACGCCCCGC